>NZ_QDAH01000357.1 GCF_003075415.1 Microvirga sp. KLBC 81 | reverse complement strand
GTCACCGGCGGGCAGTCGTCGTTGTCCAGCAACGATTCCAGGATCGCCTTGATCGGCGCGATGCCGGTGCCGGTGGCCATCATGATCATCGGCCGCCAATCTTCCTCGTGATAGCTGAACACGCCCAGCGGCGCCTCGATCTCGAGCGCCGCGCCCGGCCGCGCCTGCCCCAGCCACTGGTCGGTGTAGCGGCCGCCCGGAATGCGGCGCACGTGGAAATCCACCAGGTTGCCGGCGGGCGCCGAGGCCATCGAGAAGCTGCGGGTGGCGCCGTCGGGCAACACCACGTTCATGTACTGGCCCGGCGCGTAATCGAGCGGCGTGTCCGGCGGCAGCGCCAGCGTCAGGTGGATGACGTCGTCGCACAGCGCGGCGATGCGATGCACGGTGGCGTCCAGGCGCCGCGGCTCGGCGAATTGGCGCGGGTTGGCGACGCTGATGCACAGATCGCTGCGCGGCCGCGCCTGGCAGGCCAGCGCATAGCCCTGGGCCGCCTCTTC
>NZ_QDAH01000356.1 GCF_003075415.1 Microvirga sp. KLBC 81 | reverse complement strand
ATCCGGAAGACCTGCAGTAGATCGCAGACCAGTCTTGGAGCCTGGAGCGTTTCTGCTTTTCTTTGAATGGCGGAAACGCTGCAATTCCGTTACGCAAATGCTGCTCTCTGGGTTGTAGTTGCACTGCCTGAACGCGGAGGATTGAGGCATGGCTGCCTCGTCTGGCCAGCAAACTCGCGATCCGTCCAGCACCCCTCAACCGACATCGCCTGTGGCGAGGCCACCTTCTCCCGCAAGGGGAGAAGGTGCTGGCCGAAACGTCAGCGCGAGCCTTATTTCTTCGCCAGCAGTGCCTTGACCAGCGGCTCGTCGACCGAGCCGGTGGCCGGCAGGCCGTTGTCGGTCTGGAAGGCCATGATCGCCTTCTTGGTGCGGTCGCCCATGACGCCGTCGGTGCCGCCAGCATCATAGCCGTTCTTGGCCAGGATGCGCTGGATGTTCTGCACCGCCTTCTTCATGTCGACACCGGCAATGGTGGTCGGGGCGTCCTGCCAGGCTGCCGGCATCT
>NZ_QDAH01000355.1 GCF_003075415.1 Microvirga sp. KLBC 81 | reverse complement strand
GTTCGCCGGCCGGCCCTGCTATCGCTGCCTGACGCCCGAGATCCCGCCCGACGCCGAGACCTGCGCCGTGGTCGGCGTGGTCGGGGCCCTGGCCGGGGTGATCGGCGCGATGATGGCGCTCGAGGCGGTGAAGATCGTCGCCGGGGCCGGCGAGCCGCTGACCGGGCGGCTGCTGATCTACGACGCCCTGGCCGCCGAGAGCCGCACGGTCCGCGTCGGGGCCGACCCGGCCTGCCCGGTCTGCGGCGGCGGTTGAGGCAAGCTGTAAGAGGGGAGGCCCCGCTCAACCGTCCAGGGCCGGCCTCAGGTGCTCGATGGTCCGTGAGAGGATGGTTCCCCACACCTCGCGGTCCCAGCCGTGGTGGCCCGCGCCGAACTCGCTGTGGGCGACGGTCTTGCCGGCCTTGCGCAGGGCGGCGGCCATCATGCGCGACTGGCCCGGCGGCACCACCGTGTCGCGGCGGCCGTGCAGCAGCAGCACCGGCGCGGCCACGGCCTCGGCGTGCAGG
>NZ_QDAH01000354.1 GCF_003075415.1 Microvirga sp. KLBC 81 | reverse complement strand
GGCTGAAGGCCATTCCAAGCTGGAGGCGATCCGGTGTCTCAAGCGCTACCTCGCTCGCGAAGTATTCACCTTGATCAGTCAGCGACAAAAGGAGATCAACCAGGCTCGTATCACCGCTTGACATTTAGAAGGGCGTCCGCGGCAGCCAATATGCAGCCGAGGCTTATGTCCGGCAGTTGGCCTCCATGAAGGCCAAGGCATCGATGAGCCGGACGGGCTGCTGCTATGACAACGCTCCCATGGAGTCGTTCTTCCAACCCTTGAAGGTAGAGCTCGTTCACCAGCGGAGCTGGGCGACGCGCGAAGAGGCTCGCCGGGATCTGTTCGGCTACATCGAGGGCTACTACAATCGGCAGCAGCGCATTCATTCGGCTCTCGGGTATCTCACACCCGAACAGGCCGAGCGGAAAATGAACTAACCCGGTGTCCACACAATCGGCTCTCCCGCACTTTGCGTGGATTACGCTGCCAGGAGCACCCGGCGGCGCAGGAGATCGAAGCTGGCTCGT
>NZ_QDAH01000353.1 GCF_003075415.1 Microvirga sp. KLBC 81 | reverse complement strand
CAACCAAATTGGTCGATATCAGGATCCCACCAGCTGTTTGCGAATGTGAACCGACCGGTCTGGGCGATTCAAATCCGGCGTGTTACAGACAGCCGCAGACGAGAGGCGAGCGACAGAGCAGTCGCTCGCAGTGTTGTCTTCGGCGGTATGTGCCGGCAGGGATCTGAACCTCAGTCGCTCTGCCCACTTCGTTCACATCGCTCCCTGGTTCAAATCGGCGAGGTAAGAACCACGCGGCGCGTACTGTGCCGGCCGGGATTTGAACCCGGGCCATGAGCTTGGAAGGCTCAGGTCCTACCACTAGACCACCGGCACGCACCACCCTCTTTCCGGTGGGCCGTTAATACCTTACCGATTCAGTGTCGTCAGTCGTCGCTAAACGCTGCGGCAGCATCCCGGAGATCCGGGGAGACCCCTGGCACCTCAGTCTCGCCGACCGGCCCCTCAGCTTCGAGTTCGTCCAGCGACTTGGGGAATGTCCGCAGTTCCTTGTGGATCGCCAACCCGGC
>NZ_QDAH01000352.1 GCF_003075415.1 Microvirga sp. KLBC 81 | reverse complement strand
ATTCTCGGCGGCGTCTTCCTGATCGCCAAGGGCACGCTGGAACTGCACGAGCGCCTGGAGGGTGACCACAGGCCAAAACAAGGCAGGATCGTCCAGGCCGTCTTCTGGCAAGTCATCGTCCAGATCGTCGTGCTCGACGCGGTGTTTTCGCTGGACAGCGTCATCACTGCCGTCGGCATGGTTGACGAACTGTGGGTGATGATCACAGCCGTCTGCGTGGCCATGGCCGTCATGATCGCCGCCTCCAGGCCACTGATGGCGTTCGTGTCGCGGCACCCGACCGTGGTCATCCTCTGTCTCGGCTTCCTTCTGATGATCGGCTTCAGCCTGGTGGTCGAAGGCTTCGGCTTCCACATTCCGAAGGGCTATCTCTATGCCGCGATCGGCTTTTCGGTGCTGATCGAGGCGGCCAACCAGCTCGGCCGCCGCAACCGCGAGAAGGTCATCAGCACCGGCGACCTGCGCGAGCGGACCTCCGAGGCCGTGCTCCGGCTGCTTGGCGGCCGTGTCG
>NZ_QDAH01000351.1 GCF_003075415.1 Microvirga sp. KLBC 81 | reverse complement strand
GGTCTCGGCTCGACGTGCACGGCTGTCGATTGGCTTCATCGCCGCCTTCCGGAGGGGACCCTCTTAACGGCTGCCCCGCAAACTCTCATGCTCCCCGCAGAGCCCACTCTGAACAATTCTGTGCGCTTCACTGCCTTTCTCCCGGGAAAGGAGGGATGGGCAGAAAAATCCTTCTCCGGAACGTCCCGGCAATGCCCCGTGAGCTCTCCGATTAACGATTTATGACAGCAGCATGCATCGTGAGCATGCCTGCCTCGGGTCTCGCATCCCTGCTCATTTGTGCATCGCACAGATATGTCTATTGCACTGCACAGGCAGGAACAACAGCCGCCCTCACGCCAGCGAACTGACAGGAGTTCCAAATGTTCGTGTCCCAGATTCTTGCTCAGATCCGTGCTTACATGCATTACCGCGCGACCGTCACCGAGCTGTCCAGGCTCTCCGATCGGGAACTCGATGACCTCGGCATCAGGCGCTTCCAGATCGACCGCATCGCTCGCCGGCGATAGCGG
>NZ_QDAH01000350.1:269-514 GCF_003075415.1 Microvirga sp. KLBC 81 | reverse complement strand
GGACATCGCTCGCGGCATGGAGTGGTCCCGAGGCGTCGCAGCCCGTGGGCTCCTTCTCCGACGCGGCGGGCCTCGCTCTGCTCGAACGGCTGTCCACGGAACGCGATCCCGCACGGCTGCTCGCCGAGCACCCCGAATGGGCGGGCATCATCCGCGGCACCGATCCCGCCGCGGTCGCCGAGTGGTGGTCCCGCCTCGACCGGCGGACGGCCGACGCTCTCGCGACGACAGCGCCCTCGCTCGTC
>NZ_QDAH01000350.1:0-259 GCF_003075415.1 Microvirga sp. KLBC 81 | reverse complement strand
GAACGCGTCACGGTCAACCGTGGTCGCGCGAGCGAGTATCTGCGCGAGTTGCGCACACGACGACAGGCTCTCGAGGCGCTGCGCGCCCCTCGCTCCCGCGCGAACGCACTCGAGGTCCTGGATCGCCGGGCGGAACGCGCGCGCCTCGACCGCGAGATCGCGCACTTCGACGCCGTCGCGAACGGAACGAAGCAGCTGTACGCCTGGGATCCGGAGCACGGCTCATTGATCGAGATGGCGGGCGATCCGTCCACGGCGA
>NZ_QDAH01000349.1 GCF_003075415.1 Microvirga sp. KLBC 81 | reverse complement strand
GCCTTCTGCTCTTCGCGGGTCTCCTCGCGCAGGGCCTTCATCTGCGACCAGTGCCACTTGGGCCGGTGGTGGTGCTCGGCGTGATAGCCGTTGTTGAGGAAGACCCAGTTGTAGACCGGCTCATAGGTCGAAACGCCGGTGGCCACCGGCACGTCCGGCTCGGCGCCCAGGTGTTCGTAATAGGCGATCAAGAACGAGATGCACTGGCCCAGGTAGTAGAACGGCGCCAGCAGCAGCACGAACTTCCAGTTGATCAGCGCCAACACCGCATAGACCGCCGCCATCACCCAGAGCTCGGTCATCGCCCGCCGGGCCTCGTCCGGCCGCTTGGCGCGGATCAGCCGCGCCACGGTGAACGGGTCGTCGTCGCGCCAGAACTGCATGAACACATAGGACAGCATCGGCTCGGCCTTGCCGTCGGCGCCGTAGCGGTAGAGCGAGATCGGGTCGATGGTCGTGCCGTCCGCCGCCTTGCGGTCGGAATTGCCGGCGTGGTGCCGCATGTGCACGTACTT
>NZ_QDAH01000348.1 GCF_003075415.1 Microvirga sp. KLBC 81 | reverse complement strand
GATCATCGTGCAAGGCTGGTTCTACAGCAAGGCGCTGTCAGGCGAGCACCTGGTGGAATTCGCGCGGCGGCGCATGCCGGCCGCCGCGCACAGCGGCAGCGCCGCCGCTATTTGATGCCGATGAACGGCAGCGCCGCGCCCGGCTTCTCTTCGGGTCAGGCGATCGAGGCGATGCAGAGAGCGGCGGCCACCGCGCTGCCGAACGACTTCGGCTTCGAATGGACAGGCATCACCTTCCAGGAGCTGAAGGCAGGTTCGGTCGCGATCTTCGTCTTCGCGCTCGCCATCGTCTTCGTCTTCCTGATCCTGGCCGCGCAGTATGAAAGCTGGTCGATGCCGTTCATGGTCATCCTGTCGGTGCCGACCGCCTTGTTCGGAGCGTTGCTGGCGATCTGGCTGCGCGGCATGCAGATGGACGTCTATTCGCAGATCGGCTTCGTCATGCTGATCGGCCTGGCGGCCAAGAATGCGATCCTGATCGTCGAGTTCGCCAAGCATCTGCGCGAACAGGGCATG
>NZ_QDAH01000347.1 GCF_003075415.1 Microvirga sp. KLBC 81 | reverse complement strand
GCCGGTGTTCAGCGGCAGGTCGGTCAGGGTCCAGAACGAGGCCAGCTCGTCCCGCACCCGCGACAGCGGCAGGAACTGCTCGGTGCGGTCGGCCTCGACCTCGCCCAGCGGCATGGTCTCGATCAGGGTGATGTCCATGCCGCGCCCGTGCGCCCAGGCGATCAGGTCGGGCAGCTCGGCGGCGTTGGCGTCCTGGAGCGCGACGGCGTTGAGCTTGACCGCCAGCCCGGCGGCCTGGGCCGCGTCGATCCCGGCCAGCACCTTGGAAAGATCGCCGCGACGGGTCAGCCCCTGGAAGACGTCGGGCTTCAGGGTGTCGAGCGAGACGTTGATCCGCCGCACGCCGAGCCGGGCGAGGTCGGCGGCGAACTCGGCCAGCCGCACGCCGTTGGTGGTCAGGGTCAGCTCGTCGAGCCCGCCCCCGGCCAGATGGCGCGACAGCCGGGCGACCAGGTCGATGAAGCCCTTGCGCGCCAGCGGCTCGCCCCCGGTCAGGCGCAGCTTGCGCACGCCCAGC
>NZ_QDAH01000346.1 GCF_003075415.1 Microvirga sp. KLBC 81 | reverse complement strand
ATCCGGACTCAGCCGCGACTCGTCCTTCGCCGTCAGCGCGGCGCGCACGTGCAGCTCGAACTCCTCCCAGCGGCCCAGCGAAAGCGTCACAGCCAGCACCATCATCCGCCGCGCCTTGTGCGGCAGGCCCGGACGGCTCCAGATGTCGTGCCAGGCGTAGCGGGTGATCAGGTTCTGGTAATCGGCGGTGAAGGTGGTGGCGCGGTCCAGCGAGCGCTGCACCCATTCTTCTCCCAGCACGGCGCGGCGGTTGGCCAGGCCGCGCTCGAAATCGTCTTCCCGGCTCATTGCGGCATCTCCCCTTGGGTGCTTGCGTCGGCGGGGCGGGCAACGGCGCTGCCCGCCCCGGCCGATCAGTTCACGGTGATGTTATTGGTTTTCACGACCTCGGCCCAGCGGACCTGTTCGGCGTCGACGAACTTGGCGAAGTCCGCGGCGCTGCTGCCGACCGGGGTCAGACCGAGCTTGGCGAGCTTGTCGCGGGTTTCGGGGCGTGCCAGCGCCTTCTGCACCAGGT
>NZ_QDAH01000345.1 GCF_003075415.1 Microvirga sp. KLBC 81 | reverse complement strand
CGCCTGTCCTAACGCACAACGGCCGCCGGAACGATCCCGCAGAGATCGCGTTGGCGGGGCAAAGAGAAGACATGCCATAGGAGACAGGCCATGGCCCGGGACAACGCCGAAAAGGCCAACAGCGCGGCCAAGGAGGCACGCCAAGCCGCGGATGAACCGACGCTCGAACCCTCGCTTGATCCGCTCGTGAACATGACGCACGAGCTCGCGCAGGAAGAGCGTGATCCGGACGGGCTCGGCCCCATGTCCCCCGGCATGGCCGAGAGGATCAGGCGGGAGCGCGGCAACAAGCCTGATCGCTGAAGGTCCGAGCTGTCTCAGGTTCATCGTCCCTGACGACCGGCGCGGTCGGGCAGCCGTCCTGCCTGGGGCTGCACCGCAAAGAAGCTCCCTCGCCGGAGGGTCGGGAGGGAGCAGGATCCAGAGGGAGTTTGGGAGGAAGAAGAGCCCTCAACCTACGCCTCTGCACTGACGGCACCATCAAGCAGGTTAAACGCGGCAGGAGATTGGCACTGGAT
>NZ_QDAH01000344.1:253-518 GCF_003075415.1 Microvirga sp. KLBC 81 | reverse complement strand
GGAATTTGCCGCGTGTATCTACGATAAGCTTGGCAGAATTCAGAATAAGCGAATAATCGACGTCGCTGTGATCGGTGAGAAGAACGACACAGTCATACGATGCGATGTTCTCAGCGGTGAGCGGAACTGATTTTAGGTCGAACTTATGCTCACGCATCTTCGGGAATACGGGCACATTTGGATCTGAATATTCTACAATAGCACCTCGATCTCGGAGGTTCTCCATCACCAACACAGATGGAGATTCCCGCATATCGTCAACATC
>NZ_QDAH01000344.1:0-243 GCF_003075415.1 Microvirga sp. KLBC 81 | reverse complement strand
ATACGCAATTCCAAGTGCGAGGATACGGCTGCCCTTTATGGACTTTTCACGATCGTTCAGTGCGTCCGCAATTTTGCTGGTCACCCACTGTGGCATTTCGCGGTTGATCTCACCGGCGAGTTCGATGAAATGGGTGGACAGTCCGTATTCGCGCGCCTTCCATGTGAGGTAGAACGGATCAATGGGAATACAATGGCCACCGAGTCCTGGGCCTGGATAGTAGGCTGTGAAACCGAACGGTTT
>NZ_QDAH01000343.1 GCF_003075415.1 Microvirga sp. KLBC 81 | reverse complement strand
TTGGGACCGGGTGCGTTGCGCGATTGAGGAGTACGCTTGGCGCTTTGACGGCCTGCGACGCCGAGCTCCTCACCGCAGGAGGCCGTGAAGCTGTCCATCCACCCGCAAGCCCGTACCACCCCAGCTGTCCGCCAGGAGATCGCCCGCTCAGTCGAGCCCACGGGCGTGCTGGCCCAGCGCTATAGCGTGAGCCCCGAGACCATCCGCAAGTAGCGCAAGCGCGGAGTTCAGGATTGCCCGGACCATAGCAGCCGACCGCACAAGCTGCTCTGGAAAGCCCCCGTGGAAGAGCGCGATCGTCTGCGCTCTGCGCCAGGCCACCGGTCTTCCGCTCGATGGCCTCACTTTCGTGGTCACGCACTTCCTGCCGCATCTAAACCGGGACGCGGTCTACCGCATCCTCAAGGCTGAGGGGCTCGGGCGCCTGCCGCTGGCGCAGCAGCACCAGTGCAAGAGCGGCACATTCAAAGACTACGACCTCGGCTTCGTGCATCTGGACATCAAGCACCTGCCCAAGCTGA
>NZ_QDAH01000342.1 GCF_003075415.1 Microvirga sp. KLBC 81 | reverse complement strand
CGCGGCCTTTTTCCTGGGATGCCATGACGGACCTTTTTGAGACGATCGAGACGTTGACCGCTGTGTCAGGCCGCTACGACGCGCTGCTGTGCGATGTGTGGGGAGTGGTCCACAATGGCGAAACGCATTTTCCTGCGGCGGCGGCTGCCCTGGCCGAAGCGCGCCACGCTGGTGTTGCAGTCGTTCTGATCACCAACTCGCCGCGCCGCAGTGCGGATGTAATCACCCAGATGCGGCTGATCGGCGTGCCGGATGGCACTTTCGATCGTGTCGTCAGTTCCGGCGATGTCACGCGCGATCTCATCGCCGAGGGACCGCGCAAGGTGTTCCACCTCGGCCCCGACCGCGACATGACCATCTATGACGGGCTCGACGTGGAAATCTCCGAAGAGTTCGAAGCGCAGGTGGTCGTCTGCACGGGCATGTTCGATGACGAGGCCGAGACACCGGAGGACTATGCGGAGATGCTGACCAGGCTGCGCGCCCGCAACCTGCCGTTCATCTGCGCCAACCCCGACATC
>NZ_QDAH01000341.1 GCF_003075415.1 Microvirga sp. KLBC 81 | reverse complement strand
GTGTTCAAGGGCAGGCATTTTGATCAATCAGTGATCCTGCTCTGTGTCCGTTGGTACTTGGCTTACAGTCTCAGCCTGCGCGATCTCGAGGAGATGATGGCCGAGCGCGGCATCTCGGTCGACCATGCCACGATCCACCGCTGGACAGTCCATTACGCGCCGCTCCTGCTTGAGCGGTTCGATCGCCGAAAGCGAGCTGTCACCAGCAGGTGGCACGTCGATGAGACATACATCAAGGTCCGCGGGCGGTGGATGTACTTGTACCGGGCGATCGACAGCAACGGCGACACCGTCGAGTTCTGGTTCAGCGAACGGCGCAACCTCACCGCTGCCAAACGGTTTCTGCGCAAGGCGCTCAAGCGGCACGGTCGGCCAGAGCGGATCGTCATCGACGGAAGCCAGACGAACCGCGAGGCTATCCTGTCCTGCGACACGACAGACCGGCTCCAAGATGGGCGCAAGCTGAAACCGATCCGGATCCGGCAGAGCGCCTATCTGAATAATCGCATCGAGCAGGACCA
>NZ_QDAH01000340.1 GCF_003075415.1 Microvirga sp. KLBC 81 | reverse complement strand
AGGAAGCGAGCTGGGAAGCCGCGCTCGACCTTGTTGCTGAAAAATTCATCGCCGCGGAAGAGAAATACGGCTCGGAGACGGTCTGGCCGTACTTCTATGCCGGAACCATGGGGCTGGTGCAGCGCGACGGCATCGAACGGTTGCGGCACGCCAAGAAATATTCCGGCTTCTTCGGATCGATCTGCACCAATCTGGCATGGACCGGCTATGTCATGGGCACGGGCGCGCTGCGCGGCTCCGATCCACGCGAAATGGGCCGGTCCGACTGCGTCGTCGCGCAAGGAACGCGGTGCCAAGATCGTCGTCATCGACATCTATGAAAACGCGACGATGAAGCAGGCCGATATTGGCCTGGTGGTGAAGCCCGGTACGGACGGCGCGCTGGCCTGCGCGGTCATGCACGTGCTGTTTCGCGAGAACATGGCCGACCGCGCGTATCTTGAAAAATACACCGACGATCCGAAGGGACTGGAGGCGCATCTCGCCGACAAGACGCCGGAGTGGGCGGCCGCCTTCACGGGC
>NZ_QDAH01000339.1 GCF_003075415.1 Microvirga sp. KLBC 81 | reverse complement strand
CTGCATGGCTTCGGCCATGCCGATGATGCCGCCCTTGACCGTGACGTTGCCCCCCGCTTCGACCAGGGCGGCTTCCATGGTGCCGTTGACGACCACGTCGCCGGTCACGCGCACTTCCATCGTGGCGCTGATATCGCCGCGCACTTGCAACGACCCCTGGAAGTTGATGTTGCCGGTGGACAGGTCGACCGCGTCGACCTCGACCACCGGATTGACCTGCGCGCCCTGATGGATGAGCTTGGGAGAGCCGGCGATGGCGGCGCGCAGCAGGTTGGGGTCTTCCGGATCGATCTCGACGCCGGACATTTCGGCGTTGAACGGGGTGTCCGGCAGTTCATCGGGCAGCACCGGCTGGCCCAGCACGTTGCAACCGTCGATGCCCGGCAGTGGCGGGATGCGCCGCATCAGCGGCATGCCGGGGGTCACCAGCAGCAGGCTGCCCAGGTCGCGGTAGTCGATCTGCGCCAGTTCGTCGATTTCCTGGGCGCGCGGCTTCAGGCGGTCCAGCAGGCTTTCGAAACGG
>NZ_QDAH01000338.1 GCF_003075415.1 Microvirga sp. KLBC 81 | reverse complement strand
GGCGGCTGAACGAGGCGGTCAACCTGCGGCTCTACGACCTGTTCGCCGAGGCGGCGGCATGAACGCGCTGCTGCATCCGGCGGTGATCGGCCTGCTGGTGTTCTGCATCCTGGCCGAGATCGCCTACCAGGTGTCCTTCAAGCTGGGCGCCGGCCGGGCCGGCCGCGACGGCGGCCCGCTGGTCGGGGTGGCGGTGCAGCCGCTGGTCTGGCTGGGCATCGTCATCTGGTCGGTCGAGGCGGTGGTCTGGGTGCTGGTGCTGCAACGCGCGCCGCTCAGCCTGGCCTATCCGGTGATGACCCTGAACTACGCCGCCGTGCCGCTGGCCGGGGTGATATTATTGCGTGAGCGGCTGAGCCGCAGCCAGATCGCCGGCGCCGCCCTGGTGGCGGCGGGCGTCGTCTGCATCGGCCTGTCCGGACTTTGAACAAGGCGCGACTGTCATGAGCAAGATCGACTTCCGTCTTCCAAAGAAGAAAAGCGGCCTGTTCGCCTGGTCGAACTGGGACATCGTCTCGGTGCT
>NZ_QDAH01000337.1 GCF_003075415.1 Microvirga sp. KLBC 81 | reverse complement strand
GGTCATTGCTGAGTTTTAGGCGAAAGATCGGTAATCCGGATCAATTTATCCGAATGGCGCTGCTAGGAATTTTAGTGTTGCGCGTCGAGGTTTGAACGCACCTGCCGCGGCTGGCCATGTGAGTCGTTGGAGGGCGGGAAGAGGGAGGTGCGCAGCAGAGGCCGAGCGCGCTAAACGATCTTCCTATGAGGAGCTGCTTTTCTTGACGCTGCAGCATGCGGCAAGGATATCGCTGCTTACCCCCGATATGCCATAGTTATTTTGAAGCCAATTACTGACAAACCTAGATCTGTCGGAAGGGGTGATGCTGAAGTACTTCGAGGTGAAGCTTACAGAGCGGTCGGGGCCATTAATTTGTTCTTCAATTAAGTCTTCACAAAAAGTTCGAAGATCTAGATCGGCAATTATGGCTTCGTCAACTTCTTGGGAAAAATGCTGGGCAGCTGAAATTAAAGACGCAGTTTCTTTAAACGTCAAAATGTCGCCACTCGCAGCTTTTTTCGGTAGCAGGGCCGGCGACAGTC
>NZ_QDAH01000336.1:284-527 GCF_003075415.1 Microvirga sp. KLBC 81 | reverse complement strand
GCCTACCTGAAAGAGGCAGGCCGCGAGGGGCAGTTCCTGCTCAAGGACTATGCCGGCATTGCCGCCGAGGTCGACGCTGACACCCAGCAAGGCATCTTCGTCCGCTCGACTTTCGACGCCACCAAGGTGTGGGTGCGCGAAGGCAGCTGGGCCATGACCGGCAAGGACATCCGCTGGTATGGCGCCATTGCCGGCTCCGGCCACGGCGCCGCCAACCACACCGCCATCCAGGCAGCCATCGAC
>NZ_QDAH01000336.1:0-274 GCF_003075415.1 Microvirga sp. KLBC 81 | reverse complement strand
ATGGCGACTTCGAGGTGAACGATACTTTGCTGGTGCGCTCGAACACCACTGTCGCCTGGGTCGGCAACAGCTTCATCAAGCTCACGCAGACCTCATCCGTCGGCGCCGTCATCGTCGCCTATAGCGAAGGGCCTTTAGGGACCATACCACCCGTTCCTTCCGAGAACGTCTTGTTCGACAATCCGCTCGTCGACGGCGGAAACCTCGGTTATGCGGCTAACAGGCCGGGAGGCGAGAATGGCGTTGGCGGCGCCTTCGTTCGCAACCTGCGCAT
>NZ_QDAH01000335.1 GCF_003075415.1 Microvirga sp. KLBC 81 | reverse complement strand
CCACTCTCAGCGGGGAGAAGTAGTAGGCCGCTTCCGTGCTCAGTGAACGCCGGCAGCGCGCTTACGAACAAGAAGACGGTGATAAGAAACACGGTGAGAACGGTTAGAACGGTCGCAAACAGTGTCAGCAAGCGTGCGATCGCGCCTTGGTATGTGACCCAGCCGATCGTGGTGATGATAACGAAGCCGGCTAACGCGGGGAGGGCAGCGGCTGGTGCAAACAGGAACGCACCGATCGTCGCCAGCAACATGCCTGCCGACGCACCAACCGCGAGCCGTGATCCTTCAGCTTCATCGGTTCCAAACAGTGTGTGTTGTACGTCAACCCAAACTTGGTGTAACATGCGGTTGGTAACGGAATAAACGGGTGTGGGGTGGTTTTTCCTTTTCGATTGTCGGAGGCGAATCGACGCTGTGAGGCGGGGGGTTTATACCGGCGTCTGCTCCGGCAGCTTGTTGCGCTCTTCCTCACGCCGCGATTCGCTGAGTCGGAAGTAGTTGTTCGGCGCAACGAAGGTATCTTGTCC
>NZ_QDAH01000334.1 GCF_003075415.1 Microvirga sp. KLBC 81 | reverse complement strand
GGCCCCCGCACCCTGCTCGACGAGATGCTGACGCGGACGGGGTTCGACAACATGGCCGCGCGCTATGGCCTGCGCACCTGGGGCAACGTGCCGCTGGAGCGGCTGATCGCCGACCCGCCGCAGCTGCTGCTGGCCGGCGAGGCCGCGCCCGGCCCGCCCACCTGGGCCGAGCGGGTGGTCAGCCATCCGGCCCTGAAGGCCATCGGCCCGCGCATGCGCCGGGCGGTCTTCCCGCAGCGGCTGCTCTATTGCGGCGGCCCGGTGCTGCTGGAGACCGCCGCCGTGCTCGCCGACGCCCGCCGCAAGGCCCTGGAGGCTCACCCATGAAACGGCCCCCGCCGCCCCTGATCTGGGGTGCCCTGATCGCGGCCATAGGCCTGCTCGCCCTGGTCAGCCTGGCGGCCGGCAAGGTGTGGGTGCCGTTCAGCGCCTGGGCGGCGCCGGGAGCCGATCCCCGCTGGGCGATCATCTTCGAGCTGCGCCTGCCGCGCACCGTCCTGGCCGTCGTGGTCGGCGGCGCCCTCGGCC
>NZ_QDAH01000333.1 GCF_003075415.1 Microvirga sp. KLBC 81 | reverse complement strand
ATCCTACGGTTTGCAGAACGGGTATATCGAGTTTCGCGAGTTCCGGCGGGGTAGGCGCAAGGTTGCGCCAATAGTCATCGTAGGTGGGATGCGACAGCCATCGATCCCAATAGGGGTTGGGGACGCCATCGATCTTGTCGAGATCACGATAAGCTCTCCCGCTGAGATACCAGGTCCGATTGAGCCGGTTCCAACGTGCGGTGTCGCCGTAAGCGGCGTTATCCAGCGTCTTGTTCGTCGTGGTGTAAAGAGACCAAGGGTATAGGAAATTCCAGACCACCCCGTTTTCGCTCGGGGTGTCGATCGCCGGCCCTTCGGGAGCGCCGACCATAATCGCTTTAAGGGCGGCGGGCCTGTTCTTTGTCGCCGCCCACGTCGTGAAACCGCCGTAGCTGCCGCCGTACATGCCGACTTTGCCGTCGCTCCACGGCTGATGGGCGACCCAATCAATCAGCGTATCCGCATCGGGACCATCATGCTCGAACGGAACTGGCTTGTCGGGGCTGCACCCCTTGCCGCGCGTCAGGCCGAT
>NZ_QDAH01000332.1 GCF_003075415.1 Microvirga sp. KLBC 81 | reverse complement strand
TGGGCGGTGCGCGAGATGGAGGACCGCTACCGCAAGATGTCGAAGCTCGGGGTGCGCAACATCGACGGCTTCAACGCCCGCGTCTCGGAGGCCAGGGCCCGGGGCGAGACCCTCACCCGCACGGTCCAGACCGGCTTCGACCGCGACACCGGCGAGGCGATCTACGAGGACGAGGTGATGGATCTCGAGGCCTTGCCGTACATCGTGGTGATCGTCGACGAGATGGCCGACCTGATGATGGTGGCCGGCAAGGAGATCGAGGGCGCGATCCAGCGCCTGGCCCAGATGGCGCGCGCCGCCGGCATCCACGTGATCCTGGCCACCCAGCGCCCGTCGGTGGACGTGATCACCGGCACGATCAAGGCGAACTTCCCGACCCGGATCTCGTTCCAGGTGACCTCGAAGATCGACAGCCGCACGATCTTAGGGGAAATGGGCGCCGAGCAGCTCCTGGGCCAGGGCGACATGCTCTACATGGCCGGCGGCGGCCGCATCACCCGCGTGCACGGCCCGTTCTGCTCCGACGAGGAGGTCGAGAA
>NZ_QDAH01000331.1 GCF_003075415.1 Microvirga sp. KLBC 81 | reverse complement strand
AGGCGACAGTCGCGGCCTGAGAGGTCGAGGCTTGCGGGGCTTTACTTGGGCCCAACCAAGTTCCTGTGACAGAGCCATTCCGGCGGCAGTGCACGCGGGTGGTCCTTGCAGACATGCCGGCGCCAACTCTGACGCTGGATAAGGAGCACTGGGTGTTGTCCAAGTTTGGCTGGCCGTATTTGAAGACTGTTCATTGGCTAACGACCTCATAGCATGGTGATGGTAAGAAATGGGTGCCGCTTGCGCCATGGAGGAAGCGACCATGAATGCGACAGCGGTAACGGGTACAAGTCGAAGTGAGCGCATGGTTAAATCTCCGAACTGACTGTTGTGTCGAACGGCTCGAGTAAGAATCTCAGTTCCGTCAGGAGATTAGATTGTCCTTGGTCAGCGGTGTGTCAGCCTGTGAGATATGACAGTCCATAAGCTGACGTACCGGCTGGAGCGATCTACTCGCGCACTGTCCTAGAGGATGTCTGGATATTTAAGTTGCTGCATGAGCTAATCTTTTGGTCATCAGGCGGCACATCGCGAGATAAATC
>NZ_QDAH01000330.1 GCF_003075415.1 Microvirga sp. KLBC 81 | reverse complement strand
ACTGGCTGTACTGGCGCCAGGTATCGAAAGTGGGCGGCAGGCCCAGCCCGCCGCGATAGCCGAGGAAGCGTTGGCGGCAATAGCGCGCCGCGTAGTTGGCGCCCTGCACGCGCTTGACGGCGCGAAACCAGGTCTCGGGCTCGAGCTTGTGGAACAGGTCCAGCCCCTTGCGCTGGTCGTCGCCGTAAGGTTGGCAGATGCGCATCTGCGAATACGGCACGCCGGCGCGCAGCATGTGGTCATAGAGGCGGTTGTAGGCGTGGCCGTTTTCGCCGGTGTAGCGCCACAGGTCTTCGAACTTCCAGTCGTAGATCGGGAAGAAGGTGACGGCGTTGTCGCGCTGCTTGTCGCGCGTGCTCCAGGGCAGCGGCTTGTGCGCGCCGGGCGGCGTCCAGGCGCATTTCTTGGTGCGGCGCTTGATGGCGAGATAGCGGTTGAGCGACTCGTCGGAGCGGATGCCGACCAGGAACGCGGTGGTCTTGTCGCGCGCCAGCCATTGGTTGAATTCGGGCACGAATTCCTCGAATTCCATGCGGTGGCGG
>NZ_QDAH01000329.1 GCF_003075415.1 Microvirga sp. KLBC 81 | reverse complement strand
GAACTGAAACCGCAGATGTCGCCGTTATAGGCGTTGACCGCATGCGATGTGACCGAGGCGCGGTCAGCGTTGTCGTCGACATATTGAAACAGGGTCTGACCCGGCAAATCCTGTGTGTTGCGCACGATCGCCGCAACACGACGATCAGCCAGTTTCAGCTTCCATTCCTTGCCGGACTTGCCCTTGAACATGAAGCGCAGCGTCGAGCCGACGATCTCGACATGTTTGTCGCGCAGCGTCGTGAGCCCGAAACTGCCATTATCCCTGGCGTAGGCCGGATTGCCGATCCTGATCAGCGTGTTGTCGAGCAGCCAGACGACCACCGCGAGCACACGCTCGCGAGGCAGGCCATGCCGGCGCAGGTCGCGATCCACTTGCTGTCGCATTGCAGGCAGGGCCTGCGCAAACGGGACCAGACTCGAAAACTTCGCTTCATCGCGCATGCTGAGCCAATCGGGATGATAGAGATATTGCCGGCGGCCACGCGCATCCCTGCCGATGGCCTGGATGTGTCCCTTGTCGTCGCGACAAATCCAGACCTGC
>NZ_QDAH01000328.1 GCF_003075415.1 Microvirga sp. KLBC 81 | reverse complement strand
GACGACGAGCAGCTCGACCGCTACATCCGCACCGCCGTGCAGGTGTCCGGCGACAGCCCGGTGCTGATCGACCAGTACCTGTCCAAGGCGACCGAGGTCGACGTCGACGCCCTGTGCGACGGCGAGACCGTGTTCGTGGCCGGGGTCATGGAGCACATCGAGGAGGCCGGCGTGCACTCGGGCGACAGCGCCTGCTCGCTGCCGCCGTTCTCGCTGAAGCCCGAGACCATCGCCGAGCTGAAGCGCCAGACCGAGGCCATGGCCTTCGCGCTCCAGGTCCGCGGCCTGATGAACGTGCAGTTCGCCATCGAGGAGCCGCACTCGGACGCCCCGCGCATCTATGTCCTGGAGGTCAATCCGCGCGCCAGCCGCACCGTGCCGTTCGTGGCCAAGACCATCGGCCAGCCGATCGCCTCGATCGCCGCCAAGGTGATGGCCGGCGAATCCCTGGCCAGCTTCGGCCTGACCGACAAGCCCTACGACCACATCGCGGTGAAGGAGGCGGTGTTCCCCTTCGCCCGCTTCCCCGGCGTCGACACCATCC
>NZ_QDAH01000327.1 GCF_003075415.1 Microvirga sp. KLBC 81 | reverse complement strand
TCGAGGAGCACCACGTCGCCTTGGCCCAGGGTGGGCGCCAGCTGCGTCTCGATATAGGGGCAAAGGCCGAGCGGGCAATCGGGCCAACGATCATCCAGGGCGCGCTCAGCTCAGAGCAACGCAGGCCCGCGATGAAGGTGTGCGTCTTCCAGTGCCCGAAGGGCGCGCTTGTGCGGAGCCGCTGGCCTTTGCGAGAGCGCCCGCGCAGGCGCGTCATCTTGGTGTTGACATAGGTCTCGTCGAGAAACACCAGCCGATGCGGCTCTTGCTGCATCCTGCGCTGACGCCGGCCTCTCCAGACCCGGCGCTCATGGTGTACATCGGCGCGTGCGCATTCCGCGGCCATCAGGGCTTTTTATACGTGAAGCCGTGTCGGCACAGCAGCCGCGACAGAGTGGCCGGGGCGGCGATCACCCCGTGCTCCTCGAGCAACAGAGCCGCGAGTTCGGGCATGGTGATGGCGGGCTGGGCCTCCCCCGCATGTAGCAGAAATGCCTCATAGGAGGCCAGCTTCCTGCCTCCAGGCGGGCGGCCCTGGCGGACCGGAGCCG
>NZ_QDAH01000326.1:285-553 GCF_003075415.1 Microvirga sp. KLBC 81 | reverse complement strand
GCACGATCTCGTCCCACACGCCGATGGTGCGCACCGTGTATTCGAACGGCTCCATCGGACCGGACACGTAGCCGAGGGTGACGTTGACCGCGTTCATGCCGGAATCGCGGGCGTCGCGGATCGCCCGGTCGTTGACCGCCGGATGCGCCAGGTCGACGCCGTCGCCGCTCTCGGTCGGCGGCGCGGCCGGGTCCTCCAGGCCGCCCAGGGCGTTGATGATCAAGGGCCGTTCGCCGCTCGTCGTCGCCGTCTTCGCGGCCTTGGCCGA
>NZ_QDAH01000326.1:0-275 GCF_003075415.1 Microvirga sp. KLBC 81 | reverse complement strand
GCTCCCGCCGCCGCGCCGCCCGTCAGCAGCGCCCGCCGATCCGTTCCGCTCATGGGTCTTCCTCCACCTGGCCCGCCCGTTGGTCCGGACGCGGCCGGCCACAGGCTGTCCGCACGAAGCGCCGGCCGCAAGCCCCATGATTGAATTCGCGCCGGCCTCAACCGGCGGCGGCTCCCTACTGGAAGCCGCGCACCTCGTCGGCCGCGATGGGGCGATAGTCCTTGCGCGGATAGTCCGTCCCGCGCTTGACCGTCAGCATGACGCTGCGCATGGCC
>NZ_QDAH01000325.1 GCF_003075415.1 Microvirga sp. KLBC 81 | reverse complement strand
AAAGACCTGGATTGAGAGGAAGTCAACTCCGAGTGGACCGGAAAAACCGTCGCGCCGGAAGGAGGCTGACCGGGGGCGTGTGCGGCAGCCAAAGTACGACTGCCGCACACGCCATCACGAAAGCCGATCTTAGAACGCGATCCGCAAATCCAGGAGTTGCCACCTTACGAGTAGCTGAAGATGCGCGCGCGTTGGCTCTGGCCATATCGGCTGTGAACCGGCGCAGTGAGTGACCCGCTATAGGCGTGCAAGCATAATCCTGGATCGAGGACTGAAAAGAAATGTAAGCACAGCAGCTTGATCGGTCAGAGGAAGGGTCATCCGTCCATGCCGAATGCCGAATGCCGAATGCCGAATGCCGAATGCCGGGTCAAGTGCCACGCCGATGCACAGTTTTTGCTTGCCGCCACTGCTGGCACCGGACAGATCGGGCACCTTTCAGATCTGGGAATGACCGCTATTGGCACTCCTGAGACGTAAGCACTTAGAGTGCCTAACAAAACTGGAGTGAGTGCGTTGGTTTGGCATGGCCAAACCTCTTGTTTCCAATGCTCTCTGG
>NZ_QDAH01000324.1:269-559 GCF_003075415.1 Microvirga sp. KLBC 81 | reverse complement strand
AATCCGCCGCCGGCCTGCTGGCCATGGCGCAGCAGATGCACGACAAGCACGTCGCCGACGGCCAGCAGCAGAAGGACAAGATCATCGCCGAGGCGCAGCTGCCGCGCGTCATCACCGGCAAGCGCCTGCATTATGGTTTCGTCATCGCCGTCGCGCTGGCCGTCGGCCTGTGGTTCGTGATGAAGAAGACCGTGCTCGGCTACGAGATGCGCGCCGTCGGCCACAATGCCGAGGCGGCGCGCTTCCTCGGCATGCCGGTCAACGGCGTGCTGATGAAGACGGCGCTGCTT
>NZ_QDAH01000324.1:0-259 GCF_003075415.1 Microvirga sp. KLBC 81 | reverse complement strand
GACGCTCGATCTGTCGCCGGGCTTCGGCTACACCGGCATCGTCGTTGCCATGCTTGCCATGCTGAACCCGATCGGCGTGGTGTTTTCCGCGATCTTCGTTGCCGGCATCTTCGTGGGTGCGGCCGCCATGAGCCGCAGCGCCGGCGTGCCGAGCTACATTGCCGACGTGATGGTGGCGACCTCGCTGCTGACCATGGTGACGGCGATCATGCTGTCGCGATACCGGGTGAAGTGGAAATGATGGACGCAGTCGAGATCC
>NZ_QDAH01000323.1 GCF_003075415.1 Microvirga sp. KLBC 81 | reverse complement strand
CGATGTGGTTCTTGATCTGGCGAACAGCGAAGCCGCGCTCTCCAAGGCGTTGCTGCGCCTGATCAATGGCGACCTGCAGCCTCGTTAATTGTTCTCGCGTGGGATGAGGCGCTGCGCATAGCGTCTCACGACCGCGACGAAAGCCTGTGTGGCCGGTGATACGGACCGCCCGGTGGCGTGGATCATGGCCACCTCGCGCGCGATGTTGGGATCGATCAGCGGTTTGCCGACCACCTTGCGGTGACGCGCTGCTGCCAAGGCGTAGGCCGGGAGCACCGCCACCCCCAATCCCGCCTCGACGAGCGCCAGGGCGGTTGTCACCTGGCTGACCTCGAAAGCTGGCTTCAGCGGTATCTCGCTTGTTTCGAAACCGATTTCGACCAGCAGGCGAATGCCGCTGTCGCGCGTCAGCGTGATCAACGGCTGATCCGCCAGATCGCGCCATCTGGCCGTGTCTGCATTCGCAAATATGGAGCGGTCATCGCAAAACAGCATCAGGCTGTCGCGTACCAGGGCGACGCGCTCGATGCCGTCTTCGGCCGGAGAGAAGGTTCCCAGCC
>NZ_QDAH01000322.1 GCF_003075415.1 Microvirga sp. KLBC 81 | reverse complement strand
GAGAGCCAAGATGAGTGAATCACGAAGCCGCCACACCGCATAGCCCCAACGATTCCGTCAGAACTGCCGTTGCTCTAGGTGACAGGCAGCTCGCAGGCGTTGCCCTGTGTCAGCCCCACCGCTCTCAGGCGGATGAACAGCTCACACAGGGAATGGCCCAGGCGCTCAAAGGCGGAGCGCTGGCCGAGATTGACGGTCCACTCGCGCTGGATCGCTGCGGTCACCAGCGTGTCCCGCCAGAGCGCTTCGGTGATCCGCGGGGGTTCTGTCGCAAATCCGAAGCAAGGACGAGGAAGTAGCAGCTACCTGTGCTCCATTCATGCGGCGAGTCGGTGAAACTGCTCCGCCAATGATGGCCGCGGAGCGCAGGCGTATTTCGCCTGGTGTTTGCGCATCATGTGGATCATCTCGATCCCTCCCAGGATCACGCGAGCGCTGCCAATCGACTTGAAGCCGAGCATCGGCCCCACCCGCCGCTTGATGGCGCGGTGGTCCTGCTCGATGCGATTATTCAGATAGGCGCTCTGCCGGATCCGGATCGGTTTCAGCTTGCGCCCATCTTGGAG
>NZ_QDAH01000321.1 GCF_003075415.1 Microvirga sp. KLBC 81 | reverse complement strand
CGGCTGTCCAATCCAGTTCTCCGTCATCCCCGGGCTTGTGCCGGGGATCCCGCTTCGGTGAGGCGCGGCGTTCCTCCTGACCGGGATGGCCGGCACAAGGCCGGCCATGACGGGGAGGATGCAGTTCGACCACAGGAAGTCCACGGGCCAATCCCCGATCAAGTTCGGGGGCGGCCATGACGGGGAGAGAGGGGCCGACTGGGCGAGCGGCCGGGAGACATCCTCACGTCATCACCGGCCTTGGGCCGGTGATCCCGATCAGGAGAAGCGCAGCGCCTTTCCAATCGAGATGGCCGGCACGAGGCCGGCCATGACGGGGGAGGGTGCGGCTCGGTCGCGGCGAGTCCATTGACCCTGTGCCCCCGATGCGTGTTATCTCGGTGCCGGAGCCGGGCGCACCCGGTTCCGGGGTCTAGAAGCCCCTCCTGAGCGGTTGGCATCGACCGTGAACGGTGCCTTCCCAGCTACGGCCGGGGAGGCATTGGCGCATGTCCAGGGCGAGAGCCTAAAGGCCAATGCAGCCGTCTCAGGCGGCTTTCTAGCTCCCCGACCACCAGCCCCGCTGGTGGTC
>NZ_QDAH01000320.1 GCF_003075415.1 Microvirga sp. KLBC 81 | reverse complement strand
GATGAACTCGCCACCCGCTTCGCCATGCTCGATGCCGTCGGCATCGACCTGCAGGTGCTGACGGCGACGCCGCTTTCCCCGCATTTCGAGGATGAGGCAACCGCAATCGCGGCGGCGCGGAAGGTCAATGACGACTATGCGGCGCTCGTCAGGCAACACCCCAACCGGTTCCGGGCGATCGCTTCGCTGCCCCTCCCCCATATCGACGCTTCGCTTGCCGAGCTCGACCGGGCGATCTCGGAGCTCGGCATGCTGGGCGCCTGCATCACCACCTCGGTGCTCGGCCGTTCGATCGCCGACGCGCAATTCGAGCCACTTTACCGCGAACTCAACCGCCGGCAGAGCGTGCTGTCGGTGCACCCTGCCGGCCATGGCGCGCATTCGCCGCTGATCACGGAGCATCAGCTGACCTGGTCGATCGGCGCGCCGGTCGAAGACACGGTCGCCGCCATGCAGCTGATCCTGAAGGGCATCCCGAGCCGCTTCCCCGATATCAAGATCATCATCCCGCATTTCGGCGGGCTGCTGCCGCTGACGCTGGAAAGGATCGACCAGTACGTCGCCTGGGAGGCGCCCG
>NZ_QDAH01000319.1 GCF_003075415.1 Microvirga sp. KLBC 81 | reverse complement strand
GTCAGCCGAACACGATGCCTTTGAGGCTCTTGAGAGCCCTCTCACAACGGTCGATCTGCTCGCTGGCCCGCCGCTGCATCTCCACAACGTTCTGACAGGGCTCCTCCACGTCCTGCCTGCAGAATGGACAGATCATCGCCTTGCCTCCGTTCCTGCGTGAGCCTGTCGGGCCAACAACGATGCCGGGGCGGGGTTCCCCGGCGCGCCCGATCCTGCGCACCCTGGACCACCCTGAGCTTTCGGGTCGTCGGCGGGAGGTCCGGCAGCAGGGGCGGACGTGAAAAGGCGCCCCCACTTCTGGGTCCGAGGCTTCCTCTTTCAGGCCGCGCATCGTGCGGGAAACCGGGGCCACGGTTCACCGGCGGGCCCTTCGGGGCGCCCGCGGCGCTAGTGCCTGGAACTGGCTTTTGCCTCCACGACCTCGCTGACGGCCCACTTGCTGGGCTGGGTTTTCAGGCTGCCCTTGTCCTTCTTGGGCTTTTTGCTTTCGCGGTTACCATGCTGTTCGCGGTGGGCCATGACCGAACCTCCGGCGCTTAGAAGACGTGATGCAGTAAACCGACCACCATCAGAGCATACCACA
>NZ_QDAH01000318.1:357-586 GCF_003075415.1 Microvirga sp. KLBC 81 | reverse complement strand
GTGGACGTGGGTGCGGGTCCAGTCGAGGATGCGGGTCAGCTCCTCCCAATAGACCACGTCCTCGAACGGCAGGGTCTCGACCGGCGCCCCGGTGACGATGAAGCCGTCGAACTTCTCGTCGCGCACCTCGTCCCAGGCCCGATAGAACGCCGCCATGTGCGCCTGGGGCGTGGTCTTGGGCGTGTGGCTGCTCAGCCGCACCAGGCTGAGCTCGACCTGCAGGGGGCCG
>NZ_QDAH01000318.1:0-295 GCF_003075415.1 Microvirga sp. KLBC 81 | reverse complement strand
CTGGGTCTCGGCGCTGGGCTTGTCCGGCATCAGGTTGAGCAGGCCGATGCGCAGCGGGCGGATGTCCTGCCGGGCCGCCGTGCTCTCGCGCATGACCACCACGCCCTCGCTCTCGAGCGCCGCGCGGGCGGGCAGGTCGTCCGGAATCCTGATCGGCATGAAACGTCCCTGGGCCGTGATCTCGAACTGACGCGGGACGGAACTGGGATCACCCGTTTGGTTGCCGTCTCGGCCGCATCCTCCCAGCGGGAGCGCCACCTTGCTCGGGAAGCAGGTTGGCGTCGGACGAAGGCCC
>NZ_QDAH01000317.1 GCF_003075415.1 Microvirga sp. KLBC 81 | reverse complement strand
GGGCCAGATCGCCGGCACCAGAGCGGAGTATGCCCTACGCAACCGTGCGCTTGCCGCCCTCCCGCTTGCAGCCGACAAATCGCATTAGCCCGAATACAGGAGGGCATAGGTGTTCCCGAAGCCGACTTACATTGGCGGTCGATACTATTGGCGAACCAATCAGCCGGCCAGGGCTGCAAAGCGTGAGGTTCGGGTCGGCGCCAGGGAACTGTCGCAAACCTTTCGGTAACTCCGTTCGGCCTATGCCTCCGGCACGCTCCGGAGGTGCATGATGTTTAAGGGCCGCCATTTTGATCGCTCGGTAATCCTGCTGTGCGTCCGGTGGTATCTGGCCAATGGCCTGAGCCTCCGGAATTTCGAAGAGATGATGGCCGAACGCGGCGTGGAGGTGGATCATGCCACTATCCACCGCTGGACCCTTCACTATGCTTCGCTCCTGCTTGAGCAGTTTAATCGGCGCAAGCGACCGGTCATCGGCAAGTGGCACGTTGATGAAACTTACATCGAGGTCTGCGGGCGGTGGATGTGTGTGGACGCCCCGTCAAATGCAAGGAAAATCATTACGCGTGATCTTGGGACTGCGATCGGGTGCTGACGT
>NZ_QDAH01000316.1 GCF_003075415.1 Microvirga sp. KLBC 81 | reverse complement strand
GCTGGCAGCCCGAACCGCCATTTCGAACAGGACTGTATCCAACTCCGCCGCCATGATGGGCCCACTGTGCTGCGGGCATCGTAAGAGGCAATTGGGCCACGCGCGTTTTGCACAGCGTAGCAGCACGCTAAATTAGAACAATATCAAATTCTTCAGCTGGTTAAGATGGTGAGCCGGGAGGGGATCGAACCCTCGACCACATGATTAAAAGTCACGTGCTCTACCGCTGAGCTACCGGCCCATCCTGGCTTTCTGGCCGGAACATCGCCCGGCTTTTGCCGACCGCGTTTCCGAATGCCGGTCCGCCTGAAAAGTGGGCGGAACATAGGGAGAGTGCCCCCCATGGTCAACCGGAAAAAAGCCGATTTCCAAACCGCTGCGGACAACCAGCTTTTTCGCAGCAAAAACAACGCCCATGGGCGTCGAAATCAGGCCGTCAGGGTTCGCCTGACGGCGTCGTGCCAGCCCTTGAGCTTGGCTGTGCGGATCTTCGCATCCATTTCCGGCTTGAAGCGGCGGTCGAGTGACCACGCCTTGGCGAAGTCCTTCATCTTCGGCCACACCCCGGCCTTCGAGCCGGCCAGCCAGGCAGCACCGAGCGCCG
>NZ_QDAH01000315.1 GCF_003075415.1 Microvirga sp. KLBC 81 | reverse complement strand
GCGGCGGCGGTCCCCCCGCATCTTTTTCCCCGACCGGCGGCTTGCAACCGCAGATGCCGCAGGAACAGGCAGGCAATCAGGGTCAGCAATGCATGCCGGTGCAGGCCGCGCCATGAGTGGCCCTCGAAGTGGTCAAGCCCGAGTTCTTCCTTGAGCCGCTGGTGGGCCTGCTCGCACACCCAGCGCACCTTGATGAGGGCTGCCAGCTGTTTCAGCTTTGTGTCGGGCGGCAGGTTGGAAAAATAGTACTTGCGCTCGCCTGACGAGCGATGCTCACCGACCAGCCAGACCTCATCGCCGGGCAGATGCCGGGCGGCGTGTCCGCGCAATTGAACCGCCGGTCCATCGGCCACCCGCACACGCACGGCGGCAAATCTCGCTTGCTGCGGCCCCTTGGTGCCGCGCCGCCAGGTGATCCGGCGCCATTGAACCTTTGCCGGCATCGCCTCCGCCGGGATCGCTTGCTGATCCGGGATCAGCGTCTTGCGCGGTCGTCCGCGTGTGGTGGTGGAGGCGACCAGCTGCACCTCGGTCGGATAGACCTTCTGGATGCGAACCGTTCCGACGGCCCAGAGCAACCCGAGAGCCGAGAGCGCTTGGCGGAA
>NZ_QDAH01000314.1 GCF_003075415.1 Microvirga sp. KLBC 81 | reverse complement strand
GCAGGGTCGTCTTCGCGGTCGACAGCTGTCGCCGCATGATGGAGCTCCGCGGGAGGAGCCTTCCTATGTGGACGCCGCACTCGGCTTCAGCGGTGCATTCCATCAAGCGGAATGGCTCAGCCCACGTCCCGGCAGGGACGTCTCAGCACGCTCAGAGGCTGAGCGCGATCCTCAACCGCTCAAGCCGCGGCACCGATGCTCCGGTCGAAGAAGGTGCCGGTCTTGAGCATCGCATGCATGATGACCGCCAGTTTGCGGGCTACCGCTACGGCCGCGCGCTTGAAGCCGACCCGCTCCCGCAGCTTGAGGCCCCATCTCCGCAGGCCGCTCTCGGCCGAGCTGCGGGTCAGGATGACCGTTGCCGCCTCAAAGAGAAGCCCTCGCACCTGGCGATCGCCTCGTCGCGAGATGTGGCCGTCATAGTCGACCTCGCCCGACTGGTAGCGCCGGGTCGTCAGGCCGAGCCAGGCGCCGACGGAACGGGACCGCTTGAAGTTGCCCGGATCCTCGATAGCGGTTGCAAAGGATGTTGCGGTGATCGCCCCGACACCGGGGATCGACATGAGAATGCGACAGGCTTGGTTCTGACGCGCGCCGGCCACGAG
>NZ_QDAH01000313.1:364-606 GCF_003075415.1 Microvirga sp. KLBC 81 | reverse complement strand
GATGTCGGCATAGCTTTGGCGGCTAGAGGTGGAACCGTTTCATCCGAAGCGGCCGATGTCGTCGTTTTGACCGACAGGCTGCAACTGGTGGCAGAAGCATTGGTGATCGCCAAGCATACGCGGATGATCGCACTTCAGAGCATCGCCGTCGGGCTGGTTCTATCCGGCGCGGCAATGATCTTGGCTGCCTTGGGCATGATTACGCCGGTGGCTGGCGCACTGCTGCAGGAGGGCATTGATGT
>NZ_QDAH01000313.1:0-354 GCF_003075415.1 Microvirga sp. KLBC 81 | reverse complement strand
CTCAATGCCTTGCGCGCTCTTGGCGGAGCAGATGCAAGCTCCATCAGGCAAAAGCGCGCGATCAAGGCTGCAGAACCGCAGCCCCGTTGAGCCTGCCCGTGCGCAGGTCGTCGAGCGCCTGGTTCGCGTCTTCAAGCCGATAGGTCGTGGTGTAGGTGTGCACTCCTGCCTGTTGCGCAATCGGGAAAAACTCCTTTGCATCGCTACGCGTCAGGTTCGCCACCGAAAGCACCTCCCTTTCTTGCCAAAGCAGCTCGTAGGGCATCGAAGGGATATCGCTCATATGGATGCCACCGCAAACCACGCGCCCGCCTTTGCACACTGCCCGCAACGCAGCAGGTACCAGTTCGCCAA
>NZ_QDAH01000312.1 GCF_003075415.1 Microvirga sp. KLBC 81 | reverse complement strand
AGGGCGACGTATCGAGGCGGGTGTCGAGCCTGCCAGAACCTCTTCAAGAAGAGCGATACGTCATGACCGAGACTACCAACATTGTCCGCCTTCGTCAGCCCGACACGATTGATGATCCCCTGACCGATATTCTCCGAGCCGGCGCCCGCAAGCTTCTGGCCCAGGCCATCGAGAGCGAGGCTGAGGCTTATCTCGCCAGCATGCGCGACCTGAAGCTGCCGGACGGTCGCGAACGTCTGGTCCGACACGGCCATGGGCCCGAGCGCACGATCCAGACCGGCATTGGCCCGGTGGAAGTCAGCCGGGTCAAGATCCGCGACCGCGGGGCCAGCAGCGATGCCGACCGCATCCGTTTCTCCTCGGCGATCCTGCCGAAATGGGCGCGGCGCACCAGGAGCCTGGATGCGCTCTTGCCGATCCTCTATCTGCGCGGGCTCTCGACTGGGGATTTCCAGGAGGCTTTGGCTGCCTTGCTGGGCAAGGACGCGCCCAACCTCTCCCCCTCCGCCGTCTCACCGGTGAATGGCAGGCCGAATACGAGCGCTGGCAGGCCCGCGATCTGTCAGCCCGCCGCTACGTCTATGTCTGGGCCGATGGCGTCTACCTCCAGGCCCGGATGG
>NZ_QDAH01000311.1:242-627 GCF_003075415.1 Microvirga sp. KLBC 81 | reverse complement strand
ACGCCCACCGGCACGGTTGGCATCAACCTGGTCGGCGCGAGCGGCATCGGCACCGTGCGGCTCGGTGACACCAACGCCGCCGGCGCGAATGCATCGATCGGCGGGGCTGGAGGCAATGCCGCCGGTCCGGGAACCGGCGTGCTGTTGTCCGCTGCGACCAGCCTGAATTTCATTTTCGGCGACGGCGAGGCCGGCACTGACGTTGGCTCGACCATAACGGCGGCGACGCCGATCGCAGCAACCGACACCTTGCCGCTTGGCGGCAGCTACAACTTCCTCGACGCCAGGCTCGTCGGCAACACATCGAACCTCGCGACCAACGTCTCCCTCTACTACGTCGACAATGTCACCGACGGCATCGACGACGGCTCGCGCGATCATCCGG
>NZ_QDAH01000311.1:0-232 GCF_003075415.1 Microvirga sp. KLBC 81 | reverse complement strand
CGCCATGAACAGCACGGCGGCCGTCATCGTGCTGGTCGACCGCACCGGGGCAGATGTCATCGACACCAATGCCGCCGCGCAAGGCGCACAGGCATCGCTGCTGCTCGACAACAACCAGCGCCTGATGTCGTTCCTGGGCGGAGACACCANTCAACGTCGGCGGCGGCGCCCCGGCCAACTTCCTGCTCACCGGTATCGATGTCGGCAAGATCATCAACCCGTTCGCCGGCAC
>NZ_QDAH01000310.1 GCF_003075415.1 Microvirga sp. KLBC 81 | reverse complement strand
GCCGTTCCGCCGGTTGTCTCGGTCGGGTTCTGCAGGTCGGCCGGGGCGGGCCCGCGCTCGCCGGCGCCGCGCTCCAGCTGTGCGGCGATTTCGGCCACGTGCCGGCCCTGGAAGCGGGCGCCCTCGAGCTCGTTCGGGCTCGGCTGGCGCGCGCCGTCGCCGCCGGCGAGCGTGGTCGCGCCATAGGGCGTGCCGCCGGTGACCTCGTCCATCCTGGTCTGGCCGGCGAACGCATAGGGCAGGCCGACGATGATCATGCCGTGATGCAGCAGCGTGGTGTGGAACGAGGTGATCGTCGTCTCCTGGCCGCCGTGCTGGGTGGCCGTGGCGGCGAACACGCTGCCGACCTTGCCGACCAGCGCCCCCTGCACCCACAGGCCGCCGGTCTGGTCGAGGAAGTTGCGCATCTGGGCCGCCATCCCGCCATAGCGGGTCGGCGTGCCGAAGATGATGGCGTCGTAATCGCCGAGCTCGTTCGGGCTCGCGATCGGCGCCTCCTGGTCGATCTTCATGCCGGCTTGGCGCGCGATCTCCTCGGGCACGAGCTCCGGAACGCGCTTGAGGGCGACCTCGGTGCCCGGCACCGCGCGCGCGCCTTCCGCAATGGCCTGCGCCATCGTCTCGATGTGACCGTA
>NZ_QDAH01000309.1 GCF_003075415.1 Microvirga sp. KLBC 81 | reverse complement strand
ATGGTCCGGCCGTGCTCCTGCGCCGCTTGCTCGTAAGCTGTGGGGCGTTGAGCCACGCAAGGAGCACGTTCCAGGTCACGGTCTTCTTCCTCTGCCGCCCTGGCCGCCCTGGGCATCGCTCTGGGCAAGAACAGCCTCCTTATCGGACAGGATCAACGCGGCGCCATCGTGCTGCGGGTCAAGCTCCCCCGCACCCAGCTCACGCATCGCGCTAACAAATACCTGCGGACCTTGTTCGTGCAGGCCGCACACATCGTGCTGGTGCGCCGCCCGCACGGGGCCCGGCTCAGCCTATGGCCCTGGACCGAGGCGGCGGGCCGGAGGCTGCATCGCCTGGGCAGGGCTGGCCCGCGGACATGCGTAGCAGTCGAGGAGCGCCGCTCCTGCGGTGCGAGATGAGAGCGCTTCCGTCCCTTGCCGTAACCCTCGGCCCCGAGGAGAAGCCGATGAAGTCGGTGATCCAAACAGCGGCTGTCCCGCCGAGGTCTTTCCGGCAGCAGGTCCTGGATGCGCGCGGAGACCCATGCTGGCCCGGAGCACAGGCGCCACCACGAGGCCGAATACATCGACGCAGCTCTCATGTTCGTCAGCCTGCCAACTTCATCTCGAGACGCACGGTCGGACCATACATGTGGCAC
>NZ_QDAH01000308.1 GCF_003075415.1 Microvirga sp. KLBC 81 | reverse complement strand
ATGCCATGCAAACAGAGGAACTGACCGTGCTGGCGGACCGCGGCTATTAGGCGGGTGAGGAGATCCTGGCGTGTACGAGAGCCGGCATCACACCGATGGTGCCCAAGCCGCTGACTTCACCGGCCAAAGCCGAGGGCCGCTTCGGCAAACAGGACTTCGTCTATGAGCCGGACGATGATACCTACCGCTGCCCCGCCAACGAGAAGCTGACCCGGCGCTTTGCGTCGATCGAGAAGGGCATGATGATTCATGTCTACTGGACCACCCGGTGCGCGGACTGTGCCCTCAAGGCGCAGTGTACCACCGGCCGGGAGCGGCGGATCCGGCGCTGGGAGCATGAGGCGGTGCTGGACGCGATGGAGGAGCGGCTGCGGGCCCGACCCGAGGCCATGCTGGTTCGCAAAAGCACGGTCGAGCATGCCTTCGGCACATTCAAGGGCTGGATGGGAGCCACGCACTTCCTCACGAAAGGGCTGAAGACCACGGCAGCCGAGATGGCCCTGCACGTGCTGGCCTACAACCTGAAGCGGGTCATCGGCATCCTGGGCGTTCGGCCGCTCCTGGCCGGGATCAGGATGTGAGGGTCACACCGCATTCCGTCCGCACACCACCCCATTGGATCATCAAAGCGTGCCAATCAGCCTGTTTCCACACAG
>NZ_QDAH01000307.1 GCF_003075415.1 Microvirga sp. KLBC 81 | reverse complement strand
CAAAGCGCTCAATATGAAAGGCATCGGTGCCTTGAATACATGCGCCCGGCTTGATGTAGCCGTAGCTGGTTGCCGGATGCTTCGGGCGAATCCCAATCGTCATGATCGCGCCTGTTCGGGCAACTTCACCTGCCTTTTGGCAGGCTCGCGCAAACGCGGCACGGTCCTCAATGACGTGGTCGGCCGGCAACGTCACCACAACAGCATCTGAATGTCGCTCAGCAACATAACAAGCAGCCGCGGCCACTGCAGCCGCGGAATCGCGCCGCACGGGTTCAAGTACAATATCCGCCTCGACGCCGATCTCGGCCAACTGCTCGGCGACGATGAACCGGACATCGTTGCCGGCCAGGATGATGGGCCGGAGGAATACGTCTGGTGTACTCACGCGCAGGACTGCTGCCTGGAAGGTCGACAGATCTCCCAGCAGCTTGATAAATGGCTTGGGCATGCTCTCGCGCGACGCGGGCCAAAGCCTTGAGCCTGAGCCCCCGCACATAATGACCGGGACGATGTAAGCACTCGGTGTTACCATACACGCGCTCCTCAGGCTTCCTAGCCTGCCGCATCATGGATCCCTGACGCGGCAAGTTGGGCCCCTTGCCCTTGTTAGTGATTTTCCGATCAACAGTAACTACACCGTGCCGGACCTCACAT
>NZ_QDAH01000306.1 GCF_003075415.1 Microvirga sp. KLBC 81 | reverse complement strand
GATCATAGCGTCCAGGTCAGCAATCTCATCGTGCAGTTCGAGATATCGGCGACCCAATGACTTGAGACTAATCCTGTAGGCGGAGATGACGGTGCGATAATCTGTCAGATCTGGCCGCCAGGCCGCCAAGGTCCTGACGAGTTGCATGCGGGTCATCTTGCGCAAGGTGTCCCGAAGATCATCGGGTGCGCAGATGATCGTGTTGTGAATCATCTGCAGCGCGACGCGCCGGGCAGCAACTGCCGTCTTTCGGCAGGCTTTGAGGACCCGGAGGGACTCGATCATCCCGTCACGAGTTTTGGGCGTGACGGTCCGCTTGCCAGCAAAGGCCGCATGGGCTGCGTTCTGAGCATCCAGATCATCGTTCTTTCCACGCTTGCGACGGTCATGTTTATCCGGGGTCGTCACCTCCAGAACCTCGACACCAGCATTCTGCATGTAACGCAGGAGCCCGGCGCCGTATGTGCCTGTGGCCTCAATGCCGATGCACCGGAGCTGTCCGAAGGACCGCATCCAGGCGAGCATCTGCCGATATCCTTGTCGTGTTGTTGCGAAGCACTGGCTTGCGAGCACATGATCGTGTTCATCGACAACGGCGGCGACATGAAGATCTTTATGCGTGTCGACGCCGCCAACGACGGGACGTGGTGCAACCTCCT
>NZ_QDAH01000305.1 GCF_003075415.1 Microvirga sp. KLBC 81 | reverse complement strand
CGGACGACTTCGCCTTCCTTGAGCCGCATCTTGAGATGGTGAGCTTGCCGAAGGGCACGGTGGTCTATGAGACCGGGGACCTGATGCCGTACGCCTATTTTCCGCACGACAGCATTGTCGCCCTCATCACCGTTCTGGCCGACGGCAAAACCGTCGAGATGGCGGTGTTCGGGCGCGAGGCCGTGTTCGGGCTGGCCAGCGCTCTGGTCACCCGCCAGGCGCTGGGGCGCTACGTGGTCCATGTCACCGGCCGCGCCTCGCGCATCGACATGAACATCCTGCATCAGGCCTTCGACACCCGGCCGGTGCTGCGCGAGATGTGCCTGCGCTTCGTCGAGGCGCTGCTTGCCCAAGCCTTCTACTCCATGGCCTGCAACACGGTGCACAGCGTGGAGGCGCGCTGCTGCCGCTGGATTCTCAGCATGCAGGACCGGGTCGGCCGAAGCACCTTGCCGCTCACCCATGAGCACCTGGCCGAGATGCTGGGCGTGCAGCGCTCCACCGTCAGCATCGTTGTGCGCGCGCTCCAGACCGCCGGGCTGATCCGGCAGGGCCGCGGGCTCATCACGGTCACGGATCGCCAGGGGCTCGAAAACACCGTCTGCGAGTGCTATGCGATTACGCGAAACCGCTTCGAACGGCTTCTGCCCCACACCTTTCAGAATGACTGAGACCGG
>NZ_QDAH01000304.1 GCF_003075415.1 Microvirga sp. KLBC 81 | reverse complement strand
GCCGCCCAGGCCGCCCAGGACGGTTCGGGCAAGACCGTCCAGGCCGTGCCCGGCGAGACGCTGAAGGTCCTGCTGCCTGAGGGCGTCGCCGGTTATGCGCGTGATTCCGTCGAGACCGCCGCCGGCGGCGTCGCCGGTCTCCAGGGTTCGTCGGCCAAGGCGGTCTACGCCAAGGGCGACGACCGGTTCACCCTCGACATCACCGACCTGGGCGGGGCGGCGGGTCTGGCCGGCATGGCCAGCGCGCTGAGCGTGCAGTCCAGCAAGGAGACGGCCACCGGCTACGAGAAGGTCGGGCAGGTCAACGGCCGCATGACCACCGAGGAGTACGACCGCGCCGCCAAGACCGGCAAGTACGGCGTGCTCGTCGGCGGCCGCTTCATGGTGCAGGCGGACGGTTCGGCCAGCATCGACGACCTGCGCAACGCGGTGAACGCGGTCGACGCCGGTCGCCTGGAAGCCCTGGCCAAGTCGAGCAGCTGATCTCGGCTGCGATTTCGTCGGCGCCGTCCTAGCCGGCGGCGCCGACATAGATACGCTCGGCCCTCGGCGACAACCGCACGAGGGTTTCGTAGGCGGCGGTGCCCGCCGCCGTCGAGATTTCGTCGAGCGGAACCTCGGGGCCGAGCAGCTCGACCATTTCGCCCGGCCGCGCCTCGTCGCATCCGGTGACGTCGATCGCCAT
>NZ_QDAH01000303.1 GCF_003075415.1 Microvirga sp. KLBC 81 | reverse complement strand
CCGCTCACCGCCGCTGATCTGCTCAACGACCGTGTCCTGCCGTTCTTCGATGCCCACGACGTGAAGCTGTGTCGGGTACTCACCGACCGAGGCACCGAGTACTGCGGCAATCCCGAGCACCACGAGTACGAGTTGTATCTCGCCGTCGAGGACGTGGATCATTCCCGCACCAAGACCAAGAACCCACAGACCACTGATGTGATCGACAAGAGCTTTTTTGCTTCAACTGGTGTATTCTCTCCTCGCGCACGGGCAACTCTGTGGCAAAGAGCAGGGCTTGAGGTGCAAACCCTGCCGCGCAGCCTTTATCGTTGCTCCTCTTTTAGAGCGCCCGTGCGCACCTTTCCGGATCGCGAGCCACGAGGGCTCCAGCCAGCGACAAACCGCGTGTAAGCCGCCTCGGCCTGCTCGACCCAGCGCCGCTCCTGGTCACGATGGCTCTTGAGATTGTAGGCGTGGGCCGCTCCTTTCTGGCCGCGGGCAGCCGGGTGTCCCGCCTTGAGTTCGAGTTCGCGCATCTTCTTGGCATGCAGCGCTGGACGGGCCCACAGATAGCTCTCGCCCTTGTGCAGCAAATGCCAGATGAGGACGGCCAACTTGCGGGCCGTTGCCACCGCCGCCACGTGCTGACCGCGCCGGCTGCTCACCCGGAGGAAGAACGCCCGCAGGGGACCCGGGGCTCGCGCCGCG
>NZ_QDAH01000302.1 GCF_003075415.1 Microvirga sp. KLBC 81 | reverse complement strand
GTCTCCACTGTCGTGTCTACACTCATACTACTCCGTGGCCCGGGGACGATATTAAGCGTGTGTATACACGGAATGCACCGACGCGGTGGCGTCGAACGCAGAGGGAACGCGTCGAAATCGGCGACTCGGGTCGCCGAGCGCGAGAACTGGCTCTGGTCGCCGAGCGCGAGAACTGGCTCTGGTCGCCGGGGAGGGGTTGGCCCGTGTCACCGGGCAGCCGGTGGCCTACGTCGGACTACTCTGGCCCGGCGTAGCCTGTGACCCCGAAGTCGGTGCTCTCCTCGGCGTCCGTATCGTCGTTGTCGCGAGCATCGTCGGGAGCGGTGTCGTGAGCGTCGTCGGGAGCGGTGTCGCGAGCGTCGTCGGGAACGTCGTCGTCGCCGGGGTTCCCCTCGTCGTCGCCGTCGAGAGCATCTCCCTCGCGGTCCGCCCGGCGGCGGTCCTCGTGGGTGGGCGTCTCGACGACGGTGAACAGGAGATTGGTGAGGAGGTTCGTGGCCTTCGCTCGTTCTGTCTCGGTGACCTCGTAGGCCGCGCCGGTGTCGGTCGCGCCCGGGAACGCCGCCGAGAGATCCCGACCCTCGGGCGCGGGGACGACCCGGGCGGCGCGCAAGTCCGCGAGCGCCTCCGTCACCGTCCGTAGCAGTTGCTGGAGCTGCCCCGCGGCGGCGACACCCTCGGTCGCGAGCGTGGCGCGCACTTCCTCGATCCGCACGCGCATCT
>NZ_QDAH01000301.1 GCF_003075415.1 Microvirga sp. KLBC 81 | reverse complement strand
GCTCAGTGCAGGATCTGGGACAGGAAGAGCCTGGTGCGCTCGTGCTGCGGGTTCCTGAAGAACTCGTCGGGCGTGTTCATTTCGACGATCTGCCCGTAATCCATGAAGATCACCCGGTCGGCGACCTGGCGGGCGAAGCCCATCTCGTGGGTGACGCAGAGCATGGTCATGCCCTCCTCCGCCAGGCCCACCATGGTGTCGAGCACCTCCTTCACCATCTCGGGATCGAGCGCGGAGGTGGGCTCGTCGAACAGCATGATCTTGGGGCTCATGCACAGCGAGCGGGCAATCGCCACGCGCTGCTGCTGGCCGCCCGAGAGCTGGCCCGGATACTTGTTCGCCTGCTCGGGGATCTTCACCCGCTTCAGGTAGTGCATGGCGATCTCTTCCGCGTCCTTCCTGGGCATCTTCTTCACCCAGATCGGCGCGAGCGTGCAGTTCTCGAGGATCGTCAGATGCGGGAAGAGGTTGAAGTGCTGGAACACCATGCCGACATCGCGGCGCACCTCGTCGATGCGCTTGAGGTCGTTGGTCAGCTCGACGCCGTCGACGATGATGCGGCCCTTCTGGTGCTCCTCCAGACGGTTGATGCAGCGGATCATCGTGGACTTGCCCGAGCCCGAAGGCCCGCAGATCACGATGCGCTCGCCGCGGCGCACGCTCAGGTTGATGTCGCGCAGCACGTGAAACTCGCCATACCACTTGTGTACGTCGATCATCTGCACGGCGGCCTC
>NZ_QDAH01000300.1 GCF_003075415.1 Microvirga sp. KLBC 81 | reverse complement strand
TCTTCACCTGGACCGGGTTCTACGCCGGTGTGAACGCCGGCTGGGGCTGGAACAACAACGACGACTCCACCGCTGTTGCCGTGCCGGCCGAGGCAGTCGGCGTGGGTTCGGTGGCCGGCACCATCACCTTCGAGGATGATGACGGCGACGGCTTCGTCGGCGGCGGCCAGATCGGCTACAACTACCAGTTCGGCGCCTTCGTGGTCGGTCTCGAGGCCGACCTGCAGTGGGCCGACCTCGGCGGCAGCGACGGCACGGCCGTCTTTCCGGCGCAGTGGGACGCCTACGCCTTCGAGCCGGCCGGCGCTGCCGGCGGCATCGACTGGTTCGGCACCGTGCGCGCCCGTGCCGGTGTGGCCTTCGACCGCGCCCTCATCTACGCCACCGGCGGCTTCGCGTACGGCGGCTCTGACGACGACAACGACTTCTTCGACAACGACGATGACGTGCGCACCGGCTGGGTGCTGGGTGCCGGCGTCGAGTACGCCTTCACCAACAACCTGACGGCCGGCATCGAAGGCCTGTGGGTCAACCTCGACGAGGACGACAACGGCACCTTCATCGGCAGCTCGGTGCCGTTTGCCGGGGCTGACCGTCAGGCGGTCGAGGTGGCTGGTGCCGACCGCGAGGACGACGCCGACTTCTTCGTGGCCCGCGCCAAGCTGAACTTCAAGTTCGGCACCTACTAAGAGCCGTCGCAGCCGCGACAGACAAGGCCCGGGGAAACCCGGGCCTTT
>NZ_QDAH01000299.1 GCF_003075415.1 Microvirga sp. KLBC 81 | reverse complement strand
CGGATTGGGCAGCGTACGGCGGTGATCAACCAGATCCGCGCCTTTCTGCTCGAATGCGGCCTTCCAGTGCGTCAGGGACTTGCCGGTTTACGCGAGGCTCTTCCCACCCTTCTGTCTCAACGCACGGACGTGCTCTCGCCGCGGATGATCCACCTGATCGAGGATCTGTCGGAGGATTGGCGGCAGTTGGACGAACGCATCGAGACGCTCACCCAGGACATCACGGCCCTGGCGCGAGAGGACGCAGGCTGCCGGCGGTTGATGGGGATTCCAGGTGTCGGGGTGATTACCGCCAGTGCCATGGTGGCGGCGGTCGGCACTGGAGCGGCCTTTGTCAAAGGCCGCGACTTCGCCGCTTGGCTGGGACTGGTGCCCAAGCAGATCTCAACCGGCAATCGCACCATCTTGGGCGGCCTCTCGAAGCGTGGGAACCGCTACTTGCGCACCCTGTTCGTGGGCGGCGCACAGGCTATTCTGCAGCACCGGCACCACTGGCAAAGACACTGCTTCGGAGGCTGGTTGACAGCCGCGGGGACTAGGCTGCACCGGAATGTGCTTGCCGCAGCCCTGGCCAACAAGCTCGCGCGCATCGCCTGGAGCGTGTTGTACCGCGAAAGGGGCTACGAGGCGGGGATTGCCACCCAAGTGCCGTAAGGCTGTTCAGCGGCAGGCATCTCGGCCATCGAGTTCCCACCGAGGTTTGCGAGAAGGATGTGACAGGATGGATGAACGGTCGCCC
>NZ_QDAH01000298.1 GCF_003075415.1 Microvirga sp. KLBC 81 | reverse complement strand
CTACTGAGCGAGGAACTGGCCCTGCGTCAGTCCCGGCGCATCAAGATGGCCTTGCTGACCGCGCGCATCACGGCCGCCAAGACCATCGCCGGCTTCGACTTCTCGTTCCAGCCCTCCCTCGACCGCAACCGCATCCTGGCGCTCGCGCAACTCGACTTCATCGACCGCTGCGAGGCGGTGCATCTGCTCGGCCCGCCCGGCACCGGCAAGTCGCATCTCGCCGTGGCGCTGGGCGTCGAGGCGATCAAGGCCGGGCGCAGCGTCTACTTCGGCACCCTGGCCGAGATCATCGCCTCCCTGGCCAAGGCCGAGCGCGAGGGGACGTTGCGCGAGCGCATCCGCTTTCTGGCGCGCTTCTCGCTGCTGATCGTCGACGAGATCGGCTATCTGCCGGTCATCCCCGGCGGCGGCAACCTGTTCTTCCAGTTGGTCAACGCCCGCTATGAGAAGGGCGCCATGATCCTGACCTCCAACCGCGGCTTTGCCGAATGGGGCGAGGTTTTTGGGGGACCCCGTGGTCGCGACGGCTCTGCTCGACAGGCTTCTTCACCATGCGGTTGTGATCCAGATCGAAGGCTCGAGCTATCGCCTGCGTCAGCACGCCAGCCTCGTGTCCGAGCACATCAGGTCCAAGGCCGTCATCGCACCGCCTCCGCCGCCGAAGCCAACAACCCGAAAACCCGATTCCTCGAACCGATGAGCCAACCGATAAAGCTGGGGATTTTTACTTCGGCACTTCTGAGGAAAATTCACTCGGCATTGACA
>NZ_QDAH01000297.1 GCF_003075415.1 Microvirga sp. KLBC 81 | reverse complement strand
GAGAGCCAAGATGAGTGAATCACGAAGCCGCCACACCGCATAGCCCCAACGATTCCGTCAGAACTGCCGTTGCTCTAGATGGAAAACGATCATGGCGGTCATCCTCAAGCGCTGTTCTTCTTGGCAGGCTCAAGTCCGGCGCGAGGGCTACCCTCCCCTCTCTAAATCCTTCAAGACGAGAGCTGATGCTGCAGCGTGGGTTAGGGATAAGGAGCGCTCAATAGATCGCGCCGAACTACCGACCACAGCTAGGGAACTGAGAGGCATGACAGTAGGCGACCTCCTTCGCCGCTATCATGAGACAATTACCCCAGCCGAGCGTGGAGCAGCGCGGGAGCGATGCCGGATCAGAACTCCCTTAGCTCATGGGTTAGCACAAGCGAGCCTGGAAAAGCTCACTCCGGCTCCCACTACCTTGTTGAGCGTCTCAAGCTCGTTCAGCCGTGAACAGTGAAGCGAGAGCTTGCCGTTATCCAGCACTGCTTTGTGACCTCAGGCACGAGGCTGCATCGCACTTCTTTGGATATGGGCGAGCCGTTCCTGAGGTTGCTCTTATGAGCGGCCATAGAGACTCAAGAATGTTGAGCCGTTATCCTCACCTGAGGCCAGAGAAGTTCGCTAAAGCGACGGCTGTCCAACCAAAAGAGTGGAGCCTGATGGGAGATTGTCAGGTCACTGATTCATCAGGGAAGGGGACTGTCGGAATTTCCGTGTAAGGGCCGGGTTCATCAAACCGGCCTGAAGCGGCCGTCGAAGAGAATGGCGAACT
>NZ_QDAH01000296.1 GCF_003075415.1 Microvirga sp. KLBC 81 | reverse complement strand
CTCAGTAGGGTATCGATGGCATCGAGAGCGGAGAAGTCACCGGTCTCGATCCGCCGCAGGGTCTGGTCGAGCACCTCGAGAGCGCGGGGCATCCGCAGGCCGACAAGGCTCAGGCGGATGCGCTCGAGTGTGGAGATGGATTCCGACAGGCTCATGCACGCTCTCCCCGGGCGAGACGCCGGCCGACGGCGGCGTAGATCTCAAGAGAGCGACGGGCGACGACATCGCCGGTGCGCTCGAAGATGGGTGTGGCGTCCGTGGGCTTGGCGTGCCGCGCTAAGACCGGCCTGCGGCGGTGACTGGGTGCAACGAGAGTGCGCCGATTGCCGTCCAGCACGGGATGAGCGGCGACAAGGCGCCCGGCGTCGAAGATGCGGATCTCGTCGGCGAACTGGTGCACCTCGACGACCCTGCGAGTTCGGTCCGGGACGCTGTAGAGATTGCCGCCGACACTGACTAGGCCTTCATGGGTGACGCGCCGCTCCAGTTTGAGCACGGCACGGAACGGAGCCGCCGGCAGCGGCTGCAAGGCGGGCTGTTCCGCCGCGAAGGCCTCCGAGGCGATCCTCTGCGTCGTGCCATGCAGGCGAACATTGGCCACGGTGTCGAGCCAATCCTGAAGCTGACGGTTCAGATCCTCGAGGTTGCGCAAGCTGCGGGCGAGGAAGAAGTCCTCGCGGATGTAGCGGAACGGGCGCTCGACCTTTCCCTTCGTCTTGGCCCTGTAGGGCGCACAGGCTCTGGGATGGAAGCCGTAGTGGCCGGCGAGTTCGAGCAGG
>NZ_QDAH01000295.1 GCF_003075415.1 Microvirga sp. KLBC 81 | reverse complement strand
TGGCTCTGTCACAGGAACTTGGTTGGGCCCAAGTAAAGCCCCGCAAGCCTCGACCTCTCAGGCCGCGACTGTCGCCTGATGCCAATGGTTTGCCACCTCTGTTCTGAAGAGGCGCAGAGTCCGGCGGGAGATCAGATGGCGCTGGAGGTTAAAGGTGTTGTAAACGGCGGAATGGGTGGAGAGAAAGCGCTGAGCTGATCCAGGCGACTTGAAGCCCTGCATCTTTCGCTCTCGTCGTCGCACCACCTGATGCGAATTCTCGGCGCGGTTGTTCTTGCGTAGGCCCTGCTCATGATGGGCGGAAAGCCCCAACTCCCGTCCGGCTGCTCCGTAGGACGGCAGCTTGTCGGTTACCAGTACGCTCGGAGCAACGCCCTGTTTCTTGAGCAGCTTGCGCATGAGCTTCAGGGCGGCGGCCTTATCCCTGCGGGACTGTACGAGAATGTCCAGGATCTTGCCCTCGCTATCCACGGCTCGCCACAGATACAGGCGTCGACCTTGGATGGCGATCACCATCTCGTCCAAGTGCCAGGTTCCAGTAGGTCTGGGTCGCAGGCGACGCAGGTTGTGGGCAAAGGCTGGTCCGAATTTGAGCACCCACTGCCGGATCGTCTCGTAGGAAACCTCCAGCCCTCGCTCAGCCAGGAGTTCTTCCACGTCGCGATAGCTGAGGGTAAAACGAAGATAGAGCCAGATCGCCTGCTGGATGATCTCAGGCGGGAACTGGTGGCGAGCATAGGAGATGAGTTGCATCCCCCTGCCCTACCATGCATCAGCCCGACCCGTTAGCCGTTCCCGTGACAATGCC
>NZ_QDAH01000294.1 GCF_003075415.1 Microvirga sp. KLBC 81 | reverse complement strand
GTGCAGGCTGTCGAGGATGAGGCCGAGCCGATCCCAGAGCTCGCCCGGCCCATCCTCCGGATGCTGATCGAGACACTCCATCGCCTGGACGAGCAGATTGCGCATCTGGACCGTGAGGTCGCCCGGCGAGCCAAAGAGAACGAGATGGCGCGGCGGCTGATGACCATTCCCGGGATCGGCCCGGTGACCGCAGTGGCCCTGACGGCACTGGCTCCACCCGCTGAGACCTTCAGGTGCGGGCGGGACTTTGCCGCCTGGGTAGGACTCACACCCTTGCAGCATTCGACCGGCGGCAAACAGAAGCTGGGTGCCACCTCGAAGATGGGCGAGCGGACCTTGCGCCGCCTGCTGATCATCGGCGCGAGTGCCGTTGTGAGCTGGGTGTCTCGAAACGGGGCTCCGGCAGGCTCGTGGATGGCGCGCATGGTCGCGCGCAAGCCGCCGAGGCTGGTGCGGGTTGCCTTGGCCAACAAGATGGCTCGCATCGTCTGGGCCCTGCTGGCGCGAGGCGGGGTGTATCGGGCTCCGGCTGTGTGGCATAAGCCGTCGCGGCTGCGGGGCTGTTGGGGCGTGGGAAGAGCACAGGAGAGAGATGGCGCAACGGTCACTGAGACGGGATCAGGAAAACCAGCTTGGGAACGAGCGCCTTGAGCGCGTAGAGCTGATTGGGACCTGCTCCGCGAACTCCCATCCGGGCCCGCGGCATGGGAAGAGCCGCATCAGAGGCCGCACACATGTCAGCCCTGACCACGCGCTGCACCGATCCAAAGGTTCTTCTTGCGTCACACGGGGCGTCCACACATGTCGCAAA
>NZ_QDAH01000293.1 GCF_003075415.1 Microvirga sp. KLBC 81 | reverse complement strand
GGCATCGTCCCATTAACGGGCACTCGACAGAATTTGGACTGTGAAGAGCCTATCTTCCAGGCGGCGAGCGCCACAGAGGTGATGTCTGCCCATTTCTCAAAGGCTGCGCTGCGAGCGTTGCGATAGTCTGCTGCCGTGAGCTGATGCTGTCGCAGGTGAGACAGGTTGCTGATCGGATCATGGATCGAGAGGAACCTCTGTGCCTGTCGCACCGACTTGAAGCGCTTCATCTGGCGCTCGCGTCGACGGGTTGGTTGGTGGGAGTTTTCCGCCCGGTTGTTCAATCCTTTGTGCTGCCGATGTTCGATGCTCAGGCCCATCTCCCGGCGAGCCGAACCGTAGGACCCAAGTTTGTCTGTGACCATGACGCGCGGCATCATGGCATTCTTCTTCAGGAGCTTACGCAACAGGCGTTTGGCGGCTTTGCGATCTCGGCGGCTCTGGACCAGCACATCGAGGACAAAGCCGTCCTGATCCACGGCCCGCCAGAGCCAGTGCTTCCGGCCGGCAATGGAAATCACCACCTCATCGAGATGCCAGCGGTCGCCGGGCCGAGGAGCGCGTCGGCGGATGCGATTGGCATATTCCCGGCCAAACTTCTCGGCCCAACGACGAACTGTCTCGTGACTGACCTGAATTCCACGGGCGGCGAGCATCTCCTCGACCATGCGCAGGCTCAGGGGAAAGCGGAAATAGAGCCAGACCGCGAGGCTGATTACCTCGGCAGGGAAACGGTGGCGAGCGTAGAGCGAGGGGCGCGGCTTCTTCATACCGCCTCATATGCCAGCTCCCGCTCGCATCTCGTTAATGTGACGATGCC
>NZ_QDAH01000292.1 GCF_003075415.1 Microvirga sp. KLBC 81 | reverse complement strand
GGCTCTGTCGCGAATTTTCGATGTTGACAGAAAGAGGGCTATTCCGCCCGTAGGCCTCACGCAGCCAATCTGTTGAATTGCTCAACGAGAGATAGCTGGCGATTACAGGCATACTTCGCCTGCTGTTTGCGCATCATGTGGATCATCTCGATCCCACCCAGGATCACACGGGCACTGCTCGTGGACTTGAACCCAAGCATCGGTCGTATCCGCCGCTTGATGGCTCGATGATCCTGCTCAATCCGATTATTGAGGTAAGCGCTTCGTCGGATCCGGACTGGCTTCAGCTGGCGCCGAGATCGATCTTGGAGCCGGTCTGTCGTGTCGCAGGAGAGGATAGCCTCGCGGTTCGTCTGGCTGCCGTCGATCACGATCCGCTCGGGCCGGCCATGTCGCTTGAGAGCCTTGCGGAGGAACCGTTTGGCAGCAGTGAGATTGCGTCGTTCGCTGAACCAGAACTCGACCGTGTCGCCGTTGCTGTCGATGGCGCGGTAGAGATACCGCCACTGGCCGCGAACCTTGATATATGTCTCGTCAATGTGCCATTTCCGACTGACAGGGCGCTTGTGCCGATTGAAGCGCTCCAGCAGGAGCGGGGCATAATGCACAGTCCAGCGGTGAACAGTCGCGTGGTCAACGGAGATGCCGCGCTCGGCCATCATCTCCTCGAGGTCCCGCAGACTCAGACTGTAAGCCAAGTACCACCGCACACAGAGCAGGATCACTGATTGATCAAAATGCCTGCCCTTGAACACGCTACCCTCCTTCGCTGAGCTCAAGGAGGATTAGCTGAAACTCTGAAACAAATTGTTGCGACAGATCC
>NZ_QDAH01000291.1 GCF_003075415.1 Microvirga sp. KLBC 81 | reverse complement strand
TGGCAAGTTTGACGAAGCCGAGGAAGTTGGTGGCGAGCTTGTCGTAGCGGGTGGCAATTCTCCGCCATTGCTTGAGCTTGGCAAAGAAGCCCTCGATGCCCCACCGGTTCTTGTCGGCGATGCGGTCATAGTCTCGCGGTTGCTTGCGATGACGCCGCGGCGGGATGACGGCTTGCCCCTCCTGGGCCGCGATCTTGTCGCACAACCTGTCGGCATCATAAGCCTTGTCGGCAATCACCTGCCCGGCTTTCAGGCCATCGATCAGATCGCAGGCCGGTGCCATGTCGTTCTGCTGCCCCGGCCCCCCAGCGAAGCGCACCGGAAGCCCCAGCGCGTCGACTACCGCGTGGATCTTGGTTCCAAAGCCGCCGCGCGAGCGGCCGAGAGCCTGGGCTTGCGGTCCCCCCTTTTCCGCCGCCCTCCGGCAGCTTGCGCCTGAGCGCGGATCACGGTGGCGTCAATCGCAAGCCATTCCAGGTCGGGATCGGCCGCCACCGCCGCGAAGATCCGATCGAACACCCCGGCTTCGATCCAGCGATAATAGCGCCGCTTGACCGTCTGATACGGCCCGAAGCGATCCTCGGGCAGATCGCGCCAGCGCGCCCCCGACCGCGCCAGCCACAAAAGCGCATCGACAAAGCGCCGACCGTCGCTGCGCGGACCCCACTTGCCCTTGCGCCCGCCCGGCACAAAGGGTTTGATCTGCTCCCATTGGTCGTCGCGAAGAACGTCACCTTCCAAGGCTGACCTCCAAAAAGTCAGCCTTGAATCTGATTTGCGTCCTCTTGGGAATCCCCTGCCTTAAATCGTCACTACAGCCTAG
>NZ_QDAH01000290.1 GCF_003075415.1 Microvirga sp. KLBC 81 | reverse complement strand
GCCATCAACGGGCTGGGAGCCCGCCTTGGCGCGATGACCCTGCTGGCGAGCAGCAGAGGGTAAAGGCAAGATGGAGAGCTGGGCTCAATCCTTGGGTCCCGTTCGCGCCGTCGGGATCGAGGGAACAGGCTCTTATGGGGCTGGCCTGGCACGCTTCCTGCAGGAGAGAGGCCACAATGTCATCGAGGTCAACCGCCCCAATCGCCAGATCCGGCATCAGCATGGCAAGACTGATCCGCTCGATGCCGAGAACGCGGCCCGCGCCGTTCTCAGTGGTCAGGCCCGGGCGGCTCCGAAGTCGGGCACCAGCTCCGTGGAAATGATCCGCCATCTCAAGGTGGCGCGCGACACCGCCGTCAAGAGCCGCACCCAGGCGATGGTCACCCTCAAGACGATCATCGTCAATGCTCCCGCGGCCTTGCGCGAGAGCCTTGACGGCCTCACCGGCAAAATGACCCTGATCCGCCATTTAGCCGCCCTGAGACCGGGAGCGATGACTTCACCAACAGCCTCAGCCAAAGCAACATTACGCGCTCTCGCCCGGCGCTGGCTGATGCTCGATGCTGAGATCAAAAGCCACGATGCTGCTCTCGATGCTCTGACCACCGCCTGCGCCCCAGCCCTGAAAGAGGCCCATGGCATGTCGACCGGTATGGCGGCCGAGATGCTGATCCTCGTCGGCGACAATCCCGAGCGCATCCGCTCCGAAGCAGCCTTCGCCAAACTGTGTGGCGCCTGTCCCATTCCGGCCTCGAGCGGCAAGACTTCACGTCACCGGCTCAACCGCGGTGGCCATCGTCAGGCTAACGCGGCTCTATATCGCGTCGTCATTA
>NZ_QDAH01000289.1 GCF_003075415.1 Microvirga sp. KLBC 81 | reverse complement strand
AACGTCTTCGCCCCATTCACGGGAAGCATGATGGCATAGAGTGACGTAGTGGCGCAGATATACAGGCGATTGCGCTTCACGCCGCCGAAGACGACGTTGGCCACTGCCTCGGGCACCATGATCTTGCCGATGAGGGTGCCGTCGCTCTCGTAGCAATGGACGCCGTCGCCAGCGCTGGTCCAGATCCGCCCAGAATCGTCCAGCCGGAAGCCGTCGAAGAGCCCGCTGGTGCAGGTGGCGAAGATATCGCCCCCTTTTAGCTTGCCGTTCTCGACCACGTCGAACACGCGGATGTGGCGCGGACCGTCGGCGACATGCGTTGCCCCCGTATCGGCGACGAAGAGGCGCTTCTCGTCGGGCGAGAACGCAAGGCCATTGGGGCGAACGAAATCATCCGCCACAATGCTGATTGTGCCGCTCTGCGGATCGATGCGATAGACATGGCATGCGCCGATTTCGCTGTCGGCCTTGTGGCCCTCATAATCGGAATCGATGCCGTAGGCAGGGTCCGTGAACCAGATCGAGCCATCGGACTTCGCCACGACGTCATTGGGGCTGTTGAAGCGCTTCCCATCATAGTGGCTCGCGATGACCGTGATCGAACCATCATGCTCCGTGCGCGTCACGCGCCGGTTGCCGTGCTCGCAGGTGACGAGGCGGCCCTGCCGGTCTACCGTGTTGCCATTGGAATAACCGGATGGGGTGCGAAACACGCTGACGGCGTTCGATGTCTCATCGTACCGCATCATGCGGTCGTTCGGCACATCGCTCCAGACGAGATAGCGGCCAGCCGGGAAATAGGCGGGGCCTTCCGCCCAACGGCAGCCTTCCGCGAGCTTCTC
>NZ_QDAH01000288.1 GCF_003075415.1 Microvirga sp. KLBC 81 | reverse complement strand
ACTTAGAGTGCCTAACAAAACTGGAGTGAGTGCGTTGGTTTGGCATGGCCAAACCTCTTGTTTCCAATGCTCTCTGGGCAGTGATTGAGCCGCTCCTGCCGCCGGAGCCCGCCAAGCCCAGAGGTGGCCGGCCGCGGGTGGATGACCGAGCCGCCCTGGCCGGCATCCTCTTTGTCCTACGCTCTGGCATCCCGTGGGAGATGCTGCCTTCTGAGATCGGCTGCTCAGGCATGACGTGCTGGCGCCGGCTGCGCGATTGGCATGCGGCTGGTGTGTGGGCGCGCTTGCATCGCACCCTGCTGGAGCGCTTGGCGGATGCCGACAAACTCGATTGGAGCCGGGCTTCGCTCGACTCCTCTGCCATTGCGGCCAAAAAGGGGGCACGGCGACCGGTCCAAACCCGATGGATCGCGGCAAACCGGGCACGAAACGCCATGTTGTGGTCGACCGGACGGGCACACCGCTTGGCCTGAGCCTGAGCGGGGCTAATCGCCACGATAGCCTCATGCTCGCGCTAACCGTTGATGCGGTGCCGCCAGTGCGCCGTGGACGCGGTCGCCCGAGGCGTAGGCCGGACAAGCTGCATGCCGACAAGGCTTACGACCATCGCCGCTGCCGAAGCGAATGCCGGCGGCGCTCCATCACGCCCCGGATTGCCCGCCGCGGCATCGATTGCAGCGAGCGGCTCGGGCGATATCGATGGGTGGTGGAGCGCACACTGGCTTGGCTCAACCGCTTCCGCCGCCTCACCATTCGCTACGAACGACGTGAGGACATCCATCTGGCCTTCACCACGCTTGGATGTGCTCTCATTTGCTTCAACCAATGCAAACGGTTTTGTTAGGCGCTCTTA
>NZ_QDAH01000287.1 GCF_003075415.1 Microvirga sp. KLBC 81 | reverse complement strand
ACTAAGAGTGCCTAACAAAACCGGGGTGAGCGCGTTGGTTTGGCATGGCCAAACCTCTTGTTTCTGATGCTCTCTGGGCGGCGATTGAGCCGCTCCTGCCGCCGGAGCCTGCCAAGCCCAAGGGCGGGCGGCCGCGGGTCGATGATCGGGCGGCGCTGGCCGGGATCATTTTTGTCCTGCGCTCCGGCATTCCGTGGGAGATGTTGCCCTCCGAGATCGGCTGCTCAGGCATGACGTGCTGGCGGCGGCTGCGCGATTGGCACGTCGCTGGCGTTTGGGCCCGCCTGCATCGCACCCTGCTCGAGCGCCTGGCGGATGCCGACCAACTCGACTGGAGCCGAGCCGCGCTCGACTCCTCGGCGATTGCCGCCAAAAAGGGGGCGCAGCAACCGGCCCGAACCCGACGGATCGCGGCAAACCGGGCACGAAGCGCCATATTGTGGTCGACCGGGCAGGCACGCCGCTCGGCCTGAGCCTGAGTGGCGCCAACCGCCATGACAGTCTAATGCTCGGACCCACGCTCGATGCGGTGCCGCCGGTGCGCCATGGGCGAGGCCATCCCCGACGCAGGCCAACGAAACTTCATGCTGACAAGGCTTATGACCATCAGCCTTGCCGCATCGCATGCCGCCGGCGCTCCATTGTGCCGCGGATTGCGCGCCGGGGCGTCGACACCAGCGAGCGGTTAGGAAGGTATCGATGGGTCGTCGAGCGCACATTGGCGTGGCTCAGCCGCTTTCGCCGCCTCACCATTCGCTATGAACGTCGTGAGGACATCCACTTGGCCTTCACGACACTCGGATGCGCACTCATCTGCTTCAATCAATGCAAGCGGTTTTGTTAGATGCTCTAAG
>NZ_QDAH01000286.1 GCF_003075415.1 Microvirga sp. KLBC 81 | reverse complement strand
GACCTCATGCGCGACGATCAGATGGTGCTGCGTGTCGAGGGCGGCTTGGACGTTGTAGCCCACGATGCCGCGTGGGTTGGTGCTGGTTACCATGGCGCGGGCATCCGGATCCGTGAGCGAGACCTGCTGCTGGTCAGAACCGGCTTCCAGTTGCTCGCCGATGGCCTGGAGTGCCTGCATCCGCTGACGCAATGTGGCAATCTTGTCTTGCAGCTTCTTCACCTGGGTCGGTGCGCTCTCATCCTCGGCCTGATCGGCTTGGTCGAGAGCCGCCAGATAGCCCGCAATGCTCGCTTCGATCTTCGCCATCTGCTTGGTCAGCTTCGCGCGGGTGAAGTTGCGCCCGTCGCTGTTGACCGCCTTGAACTTGGAGCCAGCGAGCGCGACCTCGCCGCTCGCGAGCAGCCCCAGCCCGCGGCACAACCCGACGAACGGGCGGCAGGTGGCGCGGATCGCCGCGGCGTTGTCGCGTCGGAAGTCGGCAATGGTCTTGAAGTCGGGCGCGAGTTGGCCGGTGAGCCAGATGAGCTCGAGATTGCGATTGGCCTCGCGCTCGAGGCGACGGCTCGACGGCACCCGGTGCAGGTAACCGTAGAGATAAATCTTGAGCAGGATGGCCGGATGGTAAGCGGGTCGACCCGTGGCGGCAGGCTGGGCCCGGGTGAAGCCTAAGGCGCGTAGATCAAGCTCATCGATGAAGGCATCGATCACCCGCACCGGATTGTCTTGCGTGACATAGTCGTCCAGGCATTCAGGCAGGAGCAGCGTCTGCCGGCGGTCCTTGCCCTCGATGAAGCGCGTCATCTTGGCCTCCCACGTCGGAGAGCAAGTCTACCAAATCAGCCTGTTTCCACACAGCCTC
>NZ_QDAH01000285.1 GCF_003075415.1 Microvirga sp. KLBC 81 | reverse complement strand
CTAGAGGGTGTCTGGAGATTAAGCTGCTGCATGGGCTAATCTTTTGGTCATGAGGCGGCTCATCGCGAGATAGATCCACGTCTCGGTGGTGGCCGAGAGGCGCTCCCAGTCCTTGGCCAAGCGCCGGTTGCGGATGAGCCACGCGAACGTGCGCTCGCCAATCCAGCGCTGAGGCAGAACCGCAAACCCGACCGGCATCTCGGGCGCAGGTTGATCGGCCGGCACCCGCACCCAGCGCCGCGGCCGCTTCACGATCAGCAGGGTCCACCCGGGTTCGGCTGGCAGCCAGGCGGCCAGCCCCTGATAGCCCATGTCGGCAACCAGGCCTTCCACATCCGGATAGCGGCCTCTCAACTCGGCCAACACGGCTTCAGCCGCACGACGGTCATGGCCATCGGCTGGATGCACGAGGACATGGAGAACCAGTCCTTGCGTGTCGACCACCAGATGGCGCTTGCGGCCGGAGATGCGCTTGCCACCGTCATAGCCGCGCTCGCCACCGGCCTCGCTGGTGCGCGCCGTCTGGCTGTCGATGATCGCCGCATGCGGTTGTGGATCGCGCCCGGCGAGCCTGCGGGCTCGGGGGCGCAGGACATCGTTGAGATGCTGCCACGTGCCGCGCTGACGCCATCGCCGGAAGTGATCGTACACGCTCTGCCAGGGCGGATACTCGTGCGGCAACAGGCGCCACGGTTCTCCGCCGCACAGGATGTACAGCACGGCGTTGAGCACCCGCCGCAGGTCGTGTTTGCGAGGGCGACCGCGCCGGGTTGTCGGGGCGAGAAGGGGCGCCAGGATCGCCCACTCCGCATCGTCGAGGTCGGTGTCATAGGACCGGGCTGTCATGCCCCTTCAGATGGGCGCCTCCCGATTTTCCAGACA
>NZ_QDAH01000284.1 GCF_003075415.1 Microvirga sp. KLBC 81 | reverse complement strand
CTAGAGGATGTCTGGATATTTAAGTTGCTGCATGAGCTAATCTTTTGGTCATCAGGCGGCACATCGCGAGATAAATCCACGTCTCGGTGGTGGCCGAGAGGTGTTCCCAGTCCTTGGCCAAGCGCCGATTGCGGATGAGCCAAGCGAACGTGCGCTCAACAATCCAGCGCTGCGGCAGAACCGCAAACCCGGCCGGCATGACGGGTGCGGGCTGATCCGCTGGCACTCGCACCCAGCGCCGTGGTCGCTTCACAATCAGCAGCGTCCACCCGAGTTCAGCTGACAGCCAGGTGGCCAAACCCTGATAGCCCATGTCGGCGAATAGGCAGTTCACATCCGGATAGCGGTTTCTCAGGTCCGCTAACACGGCTTCAGCCGCGCGACGATCATGCACATCGGCCGAGTGAACGAGCACGTGCAGGATCAATCCTTGCGTGTCGACCACCAGATGCCGCTTGCGACCTGATATCCTCTTGCCACCATCGTAGCCGCGCTCGCCACCGGCCTCACTGGTGCGCGCGGTTTGACTGTCAATGATAGCAGCGTGCGGTTGCGGACTGCGGCCGGCCAGCATCCGGGCTCGGGTGCGCAGGGCATCGTTGATGGATCGCCACGTTCCCCTTTGGCGCCATCGCCGGAAGTGATCGTACACGCTTTGCCACGGTGGAAAATCGTGCGGCAGCAGGCGCCAGGGTTCACCGCCGCGCAGGATGTAGAGGATCGCGTTCAGCACAAGCCGCAGGCCATGTTTGCGAGGCCGCCCGCGGCGGTTTGTGGGAGCCAGGAGAGGCGCCAGGATCGCCCACTCCGCATCGCTCAGATCGGTATCGTAGGATGAGGCTGTCATGCCCCTTCAGATGGGCACCACCCGATTTTCCAGACATCCTCTAG
>NZ_QDAH01000283.1 GCF_003075415.1 Microvirga sp. KLBC 81 | reverse complement strand
TCGACGCGGACATTCCCATAGATGCGCGGTCCGGCCAGCCGCAGGCCGAGGGCACCCGCCATTGCAGCCTCCGGCCATCCGGCATTGGGTGACCGGTGGTGGGAGGCATCCCGCAGCAGGGCACGCAGGGCTCCACGCGGGGAGGCATTCCGGTTCAGGGCCGCCGCTGCGACAATGAGAAGGGCTGACAGGCGCGAGCCCGGCAGGTTCACCCAGTCGTCGAAGCGGGCGGCCGCCCAGCCGAAGGCCTCATGTCGGGGCGTGCGGTGCCCGATCATGCTGTCGGCGGTATTCGCGGCCTTATAGAGAGCCGCGCCGGTCAGGCCGCCGACACCGAGCCAGAAAGCGGGCGCAACGACCCCATCAGAAAAATTCTCGGCAAGGCTTTCGATGGCGGCACGGGAGACGCCGGCCTCGTCCAGGCTCTGCGGGTTTCGCCCGACGATCATCGACACGGCTGTGCGCCCGCCTTCGATTCCACGCTCGCGCAGTCCTGACGAGACAGCCGCCACATGCTCATGGAGGCTGCGCTGCGCCAGAAGGCTGCTGGCCAGGATCACCAGCGCGCCGAGCCCGATGGCTCCAACTGAAGCGAGAGCGAACTCCACGGATCGAGCGGCGAGGCCGGTCACGGTGAGAAGCAGCAGGAGGGCGAGGGCGCCCGCAGCGCGGCGCCGCCTTCCGCTCCAGGCCTCGCGATTGAATGAGCCGTCAAGCGCCTTGATCAGCCTCCCGATCCAGGTGACGGGATGCCCGATCCACGTATAAAGACGACCGGGATAGCCGAAGGCAGCCTCCACCGCGAGGGCGAGGACCAGAACCAGGAAGCTATCGGACCAGGACATGGGTTGAATCGAATGGTTGAGACACAGATCCCTCACGGCGGAAATCT
>NZ_QDAH01000282.1 GCF_003075415.1 Microvirga sp. KLBC 81 | reverse complement strand
GCGGCAGCCGCGACGATCGCCGTTCCATGCTGGTCATCATGGAAGACCGGGATCTTCAGGCGCTCGCGCAGGCGGCGTTCGATCTCGAAGCATTCAGGCGCCTTGATGTCCTCGAGATTGATGCCGCCGAAGGTAGGCTCGAGGGACGCGATAATATCGACCAACTTGTCGGTATCGGTCTCATTGACCTCAATGTCGAACACGTCGATGCCGGCGAACTTCTGAAACAGGCAGCCCTTGCCCTCCATCACCGGCTTGGAGGCCAGCGGCCCAATATTGCCGAGACCCAGCACCGCAGTGCCGTTGGAGATCACGGCCACGAGGTTGGATCGGCTGGTGTACAGGGCGGCCGTAGCCGAGTCGGCGTGAATGGCTATGCAGGGAGCGGCCACACCAGGGGAGTAGGCGAGAGCCAAGTCGCGCTGGTTGGTCATGCCCTTGATCGGCAGGACAGCAATCTTTCCCGGTCGCGGGAGACGGTGGTAGTCCAGTGCAGCTTGGTTCAAGCTCGCTACAGCTGTTTCGTCCGTACCGGAGGTGGTGAAGTTCGCTTCTTGGTTCATGAGCATTCCCTCCCTGGCATATTCGAGATTCTTAGCATTGCTGGTGGTTGGGCGAAGTTCCACGCTGATGGTCGATCAGCCAAACCATAGGCCTAACCTTCAGTCGCGACACCCGTCTTCTTCTCTATCCAGCGGCCAGTATTAGCCCATGGGCTTGGCTGCCGCTGATCGACAAGAGCGCACTTACCTCTCCAGCGTTCGGTTGCTTGCTGTTGAAAGCAACCTTGAACTCAGCTTCCGTCTTGGCCCTGATCTCATCGACCGTGACGCCGTCGGCGAGCTCGATCAGGGTCATGCCGGAGCCGCCCTTCTTGTCGATGGAAAAGACACCGAGATCGGTGAT
>NZ_QDAH01000281.1 GCF_003075415.1 Microvirga sp. KLBC 81 | reverse complement strand
ACGCCCAGCTTGAGGTCATGCCGATGGCCGCGTAGAATCCAAGCCAATCAGCCTCCGGAAAAGCCGGCGCGGTTCAAGACGCTCTACACCAAGCCACCTGCGGGCAGTGTTGTGATCTGTCTCGACGGGATGGGGCCGGTGAGTGCGAAGAGTTATGCCGGTCATGCCCTGGTGCAGACAAAGACCCGACCGGCCGAGTGAGCCCGACAGGAGATCGACTACGGTCGCCGCGTCAAGGGCTATGTCTTTGGCGCGTTCTGTCCGGCCACGGGCGAAGCCTTCACGCATCCCTACCCAGGACGCGGCGGTGCGCCTTGGGTCAACTTCCTGGAGCGGGTTGAGGCTTGGGATCCCGCGCACGATCAAGCGGGTGTATGCGATCATGGATAACCTGAGTTCCCACCGTACCACGGACGTGCTGCTGTTTGTGCTCGCGCATCCGCGCTGGGAGATGGTGTTCCAGCCCAAGTACGCCGCTTATCTCAACCTGATCGAACCCTGGTGGAAGATCCTGCGCTCGCTGGCGTTAGCCGACCGGCGCTTCGAGAGCGGGGACGAGATCACCGAAGCGATCCACCGCGCTACAGTCTATTGGAATGCGCGTCGCCATCCCTTCGTCTGGGGCAACCGCCGTCGGCATCGACCGCGTCGCTCCCCCGGCATTGCCCTCCTGCCGAGGGCAGCATGACTTCCCGGATGAACCACTTAGGCCTAGGCTCAGGACTCGTTAATTAAGGTAGAAGGCCACTGAAGCAGCGATGCAGATGGCTGAGAAGAAGGTGTGGGCGCAGCGGTCATAGCGGGTCGCGATCCGGCGCCAATCCTTGAGCTTGGCGAACATGTTCTCGATAATCTGACTGCAAATGACAAAAGCGGGTAGCTTCGCCATTTGGGCTGGTTGGAATGGCATAGCGGATCTCGA
>NZ_QDAH01000280.1 GCF_003075415.1 Microvirga sp. KLBC 81 | reverse complement strand
GACCTGCTGCCCTTCAACTGCAAAAAACAGCCAGCCTGAACCCCGCCTTACGACGTGCACTGAAATGCGCACTTACGGCGTTCCGTGTGCAGGCCGCCAGTGAAAGCCCTCTCGTGACGATGGAGTGGCTCGAGCGGAATCTTGGCGATCCGAAGCATTGCGAACCGATCCGCATTGGCCCAGACCTCGCCAAAAAAAACCGACAGAGGTTTATGGCCAAACGCAGCGGCTCAAGGTGTCTGCTGCTTGAGGCAGCTCAATGTCAAGACAGAACAGGCATCACAATGGCTAGCCAACATTAGACCGTGTACGGAGACTGCGGTGGGTTGCGAACCGGAACATCACTCATGTCCACGGGGGCTCCCATTGTTCTTATGAGTCTTGGGCATCCTCTATGGGGTTGCTTCTCAGATCGTAGCCTGACCTGTTCGTTCCGCCGGGGCGCTGAGACTGGGCGGAAACGTTCGCTTGTCCAGCAGGCCAGTATCCAGATCGTCCGCGCGGGAACGATGGTACTGGCTTGGGTTGAGCCTGTAGTGGCTGTCCCCTAACGGCGTTCCGGCAACATCAGCACATCGCGCTGCACTTTTTCCATGCGCCGGGATGTAGACGAGCCTCCGGTGCCAGCCGCACCAGCTCGAGCCCAACTGGGTCGGTGCTCCGCAGCAGACGGCCCGTCGAGGATCGTCGGAGACGATGAAGGGATCTGTTGCAAATTCGGTTTCTACTTGTCTTTTACAACTGAGCTTCGAAGGCTCGTGACTGGAAAATCAACCACTTACGGTGACAACCAAAGCGCCAGAATGGCCCCTGAAATGACTATACTCGAAGTTTGCAACAGATCCCCATTCATCGCTAGACCGTCCACTATGCCCCGCTCCTGCTGGAGCAGTTCAATCTCCGGAAGCGAGCCGTCACCGGTAGAT
>NZ_QDAH01000279.1 GCF_003075415.1 Microvirga sp. KLBC 81 | reverse complement strand
CCCCCCTTATTCACCAGAGGTCCGCGAGCGGGCGGTCCGGATGGTTTTCGATCACCGCGACGAGCACGCCTCGCAGTACGACGCGATCCGGTCGATTGCGGCCAAGATCGGCTGCTCGGGCGAGACGCTGCGCCACTGGGTGCGGCAGGCAGAGCGCGACCAGGGCCTGCGCCCCGGGGCCAACGAGCACCGAGCAGGAGAAAATCAAGGCGCTCGAGCGGGAGGTGCGCGAACTGCGCCAGGCCAACGAGATCCTGCGCAAGGCCAGCGCGTATTTTGCCCAGGCGGAGCTCGACCGCCGCTCCAAGCCATGAAGGCGTTCATCGACGAGCATCGTGAGGTCTATGGGGTCGAGCCGATCTGTCGTGTGCTGCCGATCGCCCCGTCGACCTACCATGAGCACGCCGCCCGCAAGGCCAATCCCGACCGCAGACCGGCCCGCGAGCGCCGGGATGCCGCACTCAGTCAGGAGATCCGCCGGGTCTTTGCGGAAAACTTCGGGGTCTATGGCGTCCGCAAGGTCTGGCGCCAGCTGCAGCGCGAGGGGATCGCGGTGGCGCGCTGCACGGTCGCCCGGCTGATGCGGCAGATGGGCCTGAAGGGTGTGGTTCGCGGCAAGAGCATCAGGACGACCGTCAGTGACGCCGCAGCGCCATGCCCGCGCGACCGGGTCAACCGGCAGTTCACGGTGCCGCGGCCGAACGCCTTGTGGGTGAGCGACTTCACCTATGTGGCGACCTGGTCGGGCTTCGTCTATGTGGCCTTCGTGATCGATGCCTTCGCCCGCCGGATTGTGGGCTGGCGGGTGTCGCGGTCAGCCCGGGCCGAGTTCGTGCTCGATGCCCTGGAGCAGGCTCTGCATGACCGGCAGCCCTGGCTAACCAACCTCATTCACCATTCCGACAGAGGGGTTCAATACGTGTCGATAAAATA
>NZ_QDAH01000278.1 GCF_003075415.1 Microvirga sp. KLBC 81 | reverse complement strand
CGCACGAACGCGGCAATCCGCATTCACCAAGCTCATGATGGCCCCTGTCCCAGCATGATGAATTCGCCAGCAGTATCGCAAAAGTGGAGGGCCTCTCATGAAGCAGGAGGTTCTCCATGCCTCACACGCGCTTTACGAAAGAGTTTCGGGATGAGGCGGTGCGGCTTGCCCTGACCGGCGGCCGCAGCTGGCCGAGATTACTGCGGATCTTGGGGGCGGCCTGTCGCCTCTGCGCCATTGGATCGAGCGCCGTCACGAGCGTGAGATCGAGGATCCGCCCGAAGAGCGGCAGGAGGACTGGCGGCCGAGCTGAAGCGGCTGCGGCGCGAGAACGAGATCCTGAAACTCTCGCCGACCTGAATATCGTCGCTCTGATCTGTATTAGGCCTTGTCACGGGAGCTCGAACTGAGCCGCAACGAGGGTAGAATTGGCCGTGTCACGCCGCTGAGGTCGCGATTTGCCACTGGGCTGCCGCCTCGGTTCTGAAGAGGCGCAGAGTGCGACGGGAGATGAGATAACGCTGGAAGTTGAAGGTGTTGTGAACCGCGGAATGGATGCTGAGGAAGCGCTGGGCTGAACCAGGCGACGTGAAGCCCTGCATCTTCTGTTCTTGTCGTCGCACCACCTGATGGGAATTCTCGGCGCGGTTGTTCTTTCGCAAGCCTTGCTCATGATGAGCCGAAAGCCCCAGCTCTCGTATGGCGGCTCCGTAGGAGGGCAACTTGTCTGTCACCAGAACACTCGGGGAGAAGCCCTCTTCTTCAGCAGCTTGCGCATGAACTTCACAGCGGCGGCCTTGTCTCGCCTGGGCTGCACAAGGATGTCCAGGATCTCGCCCTCACTATCGACAACCCGCCACAGGTACAATGGGGTGGACGCCCCTCCGGCAGCGCCTAGCTGCCAAGGTTGTAGCATTCGCAACCATAACCAAGAGGATC
>NZ_QDAH01000277.1 GCF_003075415.1 Microvirga sp. KLBC 81 | reverse complement strand
AGCACCTCGTGGGTGGTCTTCTGCATGATGCGGGCGCGCGGGTCGTAGTTCTTGTAGACCCGGTGGCCGAAGCCCATCAGGCGGAACGGATCGTTCTTGTCCTTCGCCTTGGCGATGTACTCGGGAATGCGGTCGGGCGTGCCGATCTCTTCCAGCATCTTGAGGGCCGCTTCGTTCGCGCCGCCGTGGGCCGGTCCCCACAGGCAGGCGATGCCGGCCGCGATGCAGGCGAAGGGGTTGGCGCCCGAGGAGCCGGCGAGACGCACCGTCGAGGTCGAGGCGTTCTGCTCGTGGTCGGCATGCAGGATGAAGATCCGGTCCAGAGCGCGCGAGAGGACCGGGTTCACCTTGTACTCCTCGGCCGGCACGGCGAAGCACATGCGCAGGAAGTTCGAGGTGTAGTCGAGGTCGTTCTGCGGATACACGAAGGGCTGGCCGATGGAGTACTTATAGGCCATGGCGGCGAGCGTCGGCATCTTCGCGATCATGCGCATGGACGCGATCATGCGCTGATGCGGATCCGAGATGTCGGTGGAGTCATGATAGAAGGCCGAGAGCGCGCCGACGCATCCGACCATGATCGCCATCGGGTGGGCATCGCGGCGGAAGCCGGTGAAGAACCGGTTCATCTGGTCGTGCACCATGGTATGGCGCGTGACGCGGTAGTCGAAATCGGCCTTCTGAGCCGCGGTCGGCAGCTCGCCGTAGAGCAGCAGATAGCAGGTCTCGAGGAAGTCGCCGTGCTCGGCCAGCTGATCGATGGGGTAACCCCGGTAGAGGAGGACGCCCTTGTCACCGTCGATATAGGTGATCTTCGACTCGCATGCCGCGGTCGAGGTGAAGCCGGGATCGTAGGTGAACATCCCGGTCTGACCGTAGAGTTTCGAAATATCGATGACGCTCGGGCCGATGGTGCCCTCTTTCACCGCTAGTTCCACGGCCTT
>NZ_QDAH01000276.1 GCF_003075415.1 Microvirga sp. KLBC 81 | reverse complement strand
AAATACCAGCGGCGCTTCCCCGGCTTCGATGAGAAGATCGTATCGATGTACGCCCGCGGCATGAGCGTGCGCGAGATCCAGGGCCACCTGCGCGAGCTGTACGGCATCGAGGTCTCGCCGGATCTGGTCAGTGCGGTCACCGATGCCGTGCTGGAGGAGATCTCGGAGTGGCAGAACCGCCCTCTGGAGGCGCTCTACCCACTGGTCTTCTTCGATGCGATCCGGGTCAAGGTGCGCGATGAAGGCACGGTGCGCAACAAGGCCGTCTACCTGGCGCTGGGCGTGCGCCCCGATGGCGCCAAGGAGATCCTGGGGCTGTGGGTCGAGCAGAGCGAGGGCGCCCAGTTCTGGCTACGGGTGATGAACGAGCTCAAGACCCGCGGCGTCGAGGATGTGCTGATTGCGGTGGTCGATGGCCTCAAGGGCTTTCCCGAGGCGATCACGGCGGTGTTTCCAGAAACCCAAGTCCAGACCTGCATCGTGCACCTGATCCGCTCATCGTTGGCCTTCGTCTCCTACAAGGACCGCAGAGCCGTGGCGGGAGCCTTGAAGGAGATCTACCGGGCCAAGGATGCCGAGGCTGGCCAGGCGGCCCTGGAGGAATTCGCGCAATCGGCCTGGGGCCGCAAGTACGAGGCGATCGCAGCGTCCTGGCGGCGCCACTGGACGGCGGTGATCCCGCTCTTCGCCTTTCCTGACGAGGTGCGCCGGATCATCTATACGACCAATGCCATCGAGGCGCTGAATGCCAAACTGCGCCGGGCGGTGCGGGCCCGCGGGCACTTTCCCACCGACGAGAGTGCGATCAAGCTATTGTTTCTGGTCTTGAGGCAACCGCAGAAAGAGTGGAAAATGCCGCCACGGGAATGGAGCATGGCGAAAGCCCAGTTCGCCATTCTCTTCGACGGCCGCTTCAGGCCGGTTTGATGAACCCGGCCCTTACACGGAAATTCCGACAGTCCC
>NZ_QDAH01000275.1 GCF_003075415.1 Microvirga sp. KLBC 81 | reverse complement strand
AGAAAAGGGCCGCGCCTGAGCTCTGATCTGGTTCAGGTCTGCGGCCTCAGGTCTGCGGCCTCAGGTCTGCGGCCCTTGGCCCGGCGCCCCCACGGGAGGCCGATCGGGATCTGCTTTGCCTCCTGTGGGAACAGCCGCCAGAGAGGCCATCCCCTTCGCGCCGGGCCGGTTCCTCAACCTCCCGGGTACGGGGGGCGCCCCGGCCTTGGACGGCCAGGCCTGATTTCCGCCATTCCGCTCTGCATCCTTTCTGATGCTAGGGAGTTATTCTTCTGGCTCGGCGGAGGTACCGCCGGAGCCGCGGGAGGAGCGGACAGGGAATGACCGAGGACGAAGTTGACGCGGTGGCGAAGGAGCTGGCCAAGATCGGCGGCGCCGCGTGGTATCCGGGCCGCAGCCGGGGCCTGCTGCTGCGGGTTGTCGGCAACCGCTACCGCGACCGGGCCCGCGTGGCCATCGCGGCCCTCGATCGCCTGCGGGCGCGGCAGGCGGCCCCGGGCCCGACGGCTGCCACGCCCGCCGGACCTGAGGCCGCGGCGCCTGGCGCGGGAGAGCCGCTCCAGGTCGGCGCCGTTGTGGTGTACCGCCCGCCCAACGACCAGAGGGCGATCCCGTGCCGGGTGGCGAAACTGGAGAACGGCCGGGCCTATCTGGTCCCGTGCCCCCCGCCCGAGGTGGGCTGGGTGCCGCTCGCCAGCCTGCCGCCACAGACTGACGATGACCGGACCTGAGCGCTCGGCCGAAGGGGGGACATGCGCTGCTTCTTTCACCTGATGAACGGCCACGAGACCATCCCGGACGACACCGGGGTGGAGGTCCCGGATCTGGAAACCGCGAGGGCCGAAGCCCAGAGGGCGATCAGCGAATTGCGCCAGGAACACGAGGGCGCCATCGACGACTGGGCCGGCTGGCGGCTCGACATCGTCAGCCCCCGGGGCACCCTTCTGCACTCGCTCCCCCTCAGCAAATCCCTCCATTGAT
>NZ_QDAH01000274.1 GCF_003075415.1 Microvirga sp. KLBC 81 | reverse complement strand
ACCCATTCTCGTGACCGGAGCGGCCGGTTTCATCGGCTATCATGTGGCCGCGCGGCTGTTGGCCCAGGGCCATCAGGTGGCAGGCGTCGACAGCTTCACGCCCTATTATGATGTCGCCCTCAAGGAGGCCCGCTTCGCCAGGCTCGCGTCGCGCAACGGCTTTGTCGCCGAGCGCATCGACCTCTCCGACCCGCAGGCCACGCGCGATCTCTTCCGGCGCCACCGCTTCGAGCGCGTGATCCATCTCGCCGCCCAGCCCGGCGTGCGCTTCGTCGACCCACAGCCCTATGCCTCGTCCAATCTCATCGGCTTCATGAACCTGCTGGAGGCCTGCCGCCACGCCGAGATCCGGCACCTCGTCTATGCCTCGTCGAGCTCGGTCTACGGCGCCAACCGCAAGCTGCCGTTTTCCGAACATGACGGCACCGAGCATCCGATCAGCCTCTATGCCGCCACCAAGAAGGCCAACGAGATGATGGCGCATTCCTACGCCGCTCTCTTCGGCCTGCCCTGCACGGGCCTGCGCTTCTTCACCGTCTACGGTCCCTGGGGGCGGCCAGACATGGCGGTCTACAGGTTCACCCATGCCATTGCCCAGGGCCGCGAGATCGAGGTGGCCAATGCCGGCAAGGTCTGGCGCGACTTCACCTATGTCGATGACGTTGTGGAGGGCATCGTGCGGCTGGTGGAGAAGGCGCCCGCAGGTGACCCGACCTGGAATGCGGAGCATCCGGACCCGGCCACGAGCGCGGCCCCGCACCGGGTCTACAATATCGGCAACGACTCGCCCGAGGAGGTGAACCGCCTCATCGCCCTCATCGAGAATGCATTGGGCCAGCAAGCCAGGCGCGTGGACGTGCCGCTGCCGCCGGGCGACGTGCTGGAGACGCGGGCGGACGTGACCGATCTGCGCCGGGATGCGGGCTTCGCGCCTTCAACATCGCTGGAAGACGGCGTGAAGCGCTTCGTCAGATGGTATCGCGAATATCACG
>NZ_QDAH01000273.1 GCF_003075415.1 Microvirga sp. KLBC 81 | reverse complement strand
CAAGCGGTGATACGAGCCTGGTTGATCTCCTTTTGTCGCTGAGTGATCAAGGTGAATACTTCGCGAGCGAGGTAGCGTTTCAGGGACCGGAGGGTCTCAAGTCTGGAATGGCCGTCGGCCATGTTGGCGGGGTTGACACGCACAAGGATCTTCACGTCGCCGCTGTTGTCGACGAACGGGACCAGGTGCTCGGAACCCAGAGCTTTGCGACAACGCGACAAGGCTATCGGCAGATGCTTGCCTGGATGCGTTCCTTTGGAAACCTTCAGCGCGTCGGCATTGAGTCGACAGGAACCTATGGGGCTGGGCTTCTGCGCTACATGCAGACCGCAGGCGTCGAGGTCCTGGAGGTTACGACGTCAGACAAACATGACCGGCGCAGGCGGAGGAAGAACGATGATCTCGACGCCCAGAATGCAGCCCATGCAGCTTTTGCGGGCAAACAGACCGTCACACCCAGAAGCCGCGATGGCATGATCGAGTCCCTGCGTGTCCTCAAGGCGTGCCGCAAGACAGCGGTGGCGGCACGACGCATCGCGTTACAGATGATCCAGAACACCATCGTCTGCGCGCTGGACGGATTGCGGGAGGCCCTGCGTAAGATGACCCGCATGCAACTCGTCAGAACCCTAGCCGCATGGCGGCCTGACCTGACCGACTACCGTAATGTGGAATCCGCCTACAGAATCAGCCTGAAGTCGCTCGCCCGCCGCTATCTCGAACTGCACGATGAAATCGCTGACTTGAATGCGATGATTGGCGCAATCGTCGATGAGCTCGCTCCTAATCTCGTGGCCCGGAACTCCATTGGTCATGCAGGCGCCGCACAACTGCTCTTGACAGCGGGAGACAACCCAGAACGCTTGCGCTCTGAGGCCAGTTTTGCCGCGCTCTGCGGGGTTAGCCTGGTCCCAGCCTCGTCCGGCAAGACTTCACGTCACCGGCTCAACCGCGGTGGCCATCGTCAGGCTAACGCGGCTCTGTATCGCGTCGTCATTA
>NZ_QDAH01000272.1 GCF_003075415.1 Microvirga sp. KLBC 81 | reverse complement strand
GAGGTCGAGTGCCCGGAACATATCCCATTCGGTGACGATCACCAGCGCATCGGCTCCCTGAGCGCAGCCATAGGCGTCCCGGGCATATTCCACGTCCGTCAGCATGGCGCTCGCGGCCTGCATGCCTTCCGGATCATAGGCCCGCACCCGGGCGCCGGCATCCTGCAGCGCCGTGATGATGTCGAGGGACGGGGCATCGCGCATGTCGTCGGTATTGGGCTTGAAGGTCAGGCCCAGCACCGCGATCGTCTTGCCGCGCACGGAGCCGCCGCAGGCCGCGATGACTTTCCGCCCCATGGCGCGCTTGCGCTGGCTGTTGACCGCCGCCACCGTCTCCACGATGCGGATGGGGGCCGCGAAGTCCTGTGCCGTCTTGATCAGGGCCAGTGTGTCCTTCGGGAAGCACGAGCCGCCATAGCCCGGGCCCGCATGCAGGAACTTCGAGCCGATGCGGTTGTCGAGACCGATGCCGCGAGCCACGTCCTGCACATTCGCGCCGACCTGCTCGCACAGGTCGGCGATCTCGTTGATGAAGGTGATCTTCGTGGCCAGGAACGCGTTGGCCGCATACTTGGTGAGTTCCGCCGTGCGCCGGGACATGGCCAGCACCGGGGACTGGTTGAGATAGAGCGGCCGGTAGATCTCGCTCATCACCCCCTGGGCGCGGGGGTCGTCGGTGCCGATGACGATGCGATCCGGGCGTTTGAAATCGGCGATGGCCGCGCCTTCGCGCAGGAACTCCGGGTTGGAGACCACGGCGAACTCCGCGTTGGGCCGGGTTTCGTGGATGATGCGCTCGACCTCGTCACCGGTGCCCACGGGCACGGTGGATTTGGTGACCACCACCGTATAGCCGTCCATGGCGGACGCAATGTCGCGGGCGGCCTGGTAGACATAGGAAAGATCGGCATGGCCATCGCCGCGGCGGGAGGGAGTACCGACTGCGATGAACACCGCCTCGGCGTTCTTGACGGCCTCGGACAAGCTGGTGGTGAAGGTCAGGCG
>NZ_QDAH01000271.1 GCF_003075415.1 Microvirga sp. KLBC 81 | reverse complement strand
GGGACGCCAACGTCGGTCAACAAACTCTCATCTGCGGGTTGACCCGCATGACCTTGCTGCGTTTGGGGCTACCTCGCTCTAGAGGGTGAGCATCACAGGCTCATAGTGGAGACGAGGGCTCCCCGGCATTGTCCCACCCCCAGCGCCACGGACCGCCCCGAGGGTTCTGCTCTGTGTTCAGTGATCCTCCCCTGCTGGATGGTTGCGGAAGATGCTCACGCGGCCTTTGGCAACTGGACCATGCAGGCAATCGTCCACACAAATTCGACCATCTCCCGCGCGATGGCGACAGTGACCACATTGGCGGTCTTGCCCAGAACGGTCAGCCGCCGATAGCGGGCACACAACCGCACCTGCGCCTTCCAAGCGATCTCGCGCACCGGCTTGGGCAGGGCCTCGATCCGGTCAACCTTGTGGCGACCGACCCGCGGCTTCAGGCGGTAAGCCCAGGCACCTTCAACCAGCGCTCGACGGGCATGCGAATTGCCGGTCTTGGTGATGCCACCCCGCCGCACTGTCCGGCCCGTCGAGCGTTCGCCCGGCACCAGGCCGAAATACGCCATCAGCTGACGCGGGTTGGCAAAGCGGGTGAAGTCGCCGACCTCATTGACCAGCACCACGGCATTGATCAGAGCGATGCCGCGCAGAGCCTGCAGGGCCTCAACGGCAGGACAAAGAGTCCACTGGCCCAGAAGCGCATGAATCTGCTCCTCAACCCGCTGGAGCCGTCGTTCCGCATTGCTGACCGCATCGACATAATCCTGAAAGGCAATCTGCTGGGCGGGATGGTCGAAGGCGAGTGTCGACAGCCAGCGGCGGTAGGCCACACTCCGGGCTCTCGCAGACCCTTGGGAGCGGCCGTGCCGCAGCAGGAAGCCTTGCAGATGCTGACGAGCCCGCGTCACCAGCTGTCGCACAGTGCTGCGCAAGCGGATCAGGTCACGCATGGCTTCATGCGCCTCATTCCGGCACCCAGACCGGTGTCAACTCACCCGCTCGCTGGAGA
>NZ_QDAH01000270.1 GCF_003075415.1 Microvirga sp. KLBC 81 | reverse complement strand
TCCCTCGGCTCAAATCCTGGGCCCGAGCAGGTGAGCTGTTGAGAAAAGGCTTGCAAAATGGTTCGCGATTAGACGACTCCATCACATTAATTGACAGTTGGCGCACTGAGGGAAACCCAGTCGCCTGGCGGATTCACGGGTTCTGTTGCAGCTTTGAGCGCTCCTCCACCTGAGCTACGACAAGAGGGTGCTGAGAGGGGCCGAAGGTGAAGCAAGATAATAAGAACCTGTTCAAGGGTCGGCAGTTCACGGCGGAGATCATCCTCTGAGCGGTGCGCTGGTACCTGCAGTTCCCGATCAGCTATCGTGATCTCGAATGCATGCTCTCTGACCGTGGTGTTCAGGTAGACCACACCACCCTCTTTCGCTGGATTCAGGCTTATGCACCTGAGATCGACAGGCGTATCCGTCCTCATCTGTGCATGACGAACGGCTCGTGGCGCGTGGACGAAACATACATTCGGGTGAAGGGTCAGTGGGTTTATCTCTACCGCGCTGTTGATGCGACGGGGCAGACGATCGACTTTCTGCTCTCACCCAAGCGGGATGCGGCAGCCGCCCGACGCTTCTTCCGCAAGGCGTTGAAGCAGCCACATACGGTCAATCCGCGGACGATCACGGTCGATAAGAATGCCGCTTATCCAATCGCGATGAAGGCCATGAAGAGGGATGGAGCGCTCTGGCGTTTCTCCAAACTCCGACAGGTGAAATTTCTGAACAACATCGTCGAGCAGGATCACCGGCGGATCAAGCGACTGGTCAGGCCCGGCCTCGGCTTCCAGAGCTTCATAACGGCCTCACGGACGATTGCCGGCTACGAGGTTATGGCGATGATCCGCAAGGGACAGGTCGTGACTGCACCAGCAAACGACATGAGGGCTCAGAGAGACTTCATTGCTACTCTGTTCAGCGCTGCTGCCTGACCTGAGGCCCAGTCTAGAGGATGTCTGGAAAATCGGGTGGTGCCCATCTGAAGGGGCATGACAGCCTCATCCTACGATACCGATCTGAGC
>NZ_QDAH01000269.1 GCF_003075415.1 Microvirga sp. KLBC 81 | reverse complement strand
CCTAGAGCATCGGACTGAAACGCGGAGTCAAAGGGTTCTCTCCGGGGCAAAGCTGTGATTCCCTTCTGGTTGCAGGAGGTGGATCATGACCCAGAGTTATTCCCTGGATCTGCGGGTGCGGGTCGCGGCCTTCGTGGAGGCGGGTCATTCCCGCCGGGCGGCGGCCCGCCACTTCGGGGTGAGCGACAGTTTCGCCATCAAGCTGCTGCAGCGCCAGAGGCAGTCCGGCTCGCCCGCGCCGGCGCGCCAGGGCCGCCCTCGTGGCTCGGGCAAGCTGGCGCCCTATGAGACGTTCCTGATCGAAGCCGTCGAGACCAAGCCGGACATCACCATGCCTGAGCTCGCAGTTCGCTTGCTGGAGGACCATGGGGTCGCCGCCGCTCCCGCCACCCTCTCGCGTCTGCTGTGCCGGCACGGCTTCACGTATAAAAAAACAGCTGATGGCCGCGGAGTGCGCACGCGCCGACGTGCGTGAGGAGCGCCGCGTCTGGCGAGACCAGCGCCAGGCCCGCATGCGCGAGCAGCCACACCGCTTGGTGTTTATCGACGAGACCTACGTCAACACCAAGATGACGCGCCTGAGGGGGCGTAGCCGCAAGGGCCAGCGCCTCCGCGCGAGCGCTCCCTTCGGGCACTGGAAGACGCACACCTTCATCGCTGGCCTGCGTTGCTATGAACTGAGCGCGCCGTGGATCATTGATGGCCCGATCACTCGTTTGTCTTTCGAGGCTTACATTGAGACACAGCTCGCGCCAACGCTGCGCCAAGGCGACGTGGTGATCCTCGACAATCTGGCCGTTCATAAGAGCAAGAAGGCCGCGCAGTGTCTGAAGCAAAAAGGCGCCTGGTTTCTGTTTCTGCCCGCTTATTCGCCCGATTTGAACCCGATTGAACAAGCCTTCGCAAAGATCAAAGCGCACCTGCGCAAGGCCAAAGCCCGAACCTTTGACGCGCTCTGGCGCGCCATCGGCAACATCTGCGATCTCTTCGAGCCGCACGAGTGCTGGAACTACATCAGGGCTGCTGGATATGCGC
>NZ_QDAH01000268.1 GCF_003075415.1 Microvirga sp. KLBC 81 | reverse complement strand
TGTTTAGTCCCGGCATTTGGTGGATCGGATCGAGCCTGAAGCGTTCCGGCTCGGTTGTCCAGACTTTGCAGATGTACTCGTAAGGCGTGAGGCCGCGCAGGGTCTTCAGCCGGCGGGCGAAGTTGTAGGCGGTCAGGAAATCACTGAGGTGGCCTCGCAGCTGGTCGTGGGTGTCGTAATAGTAGCGTCTGACGGTTGCATCCTTGAGGGTGCGGTTCATGCGCTCAACTTGCCCATTGGTCCACGGATGCCGCGGCTTGGTCAGGCGATGATCGATGTCGTTCTGCGCACAGACGTACTCAAAGGCGTGAGCGCGGAAGAGCTCGCCTCTCTCCATGGCCTCTTTGATCAGAGGAGCCGCTGAACTCGTATTGCCGGGTGTGGTGAAGTGGGTGCCATTATCGGTAAGGACCGTGTGGATTTTGTACGGCACGGCGGCAATTAAAGCCCGCAGGAAGTCCATGGCCACACGCCTTGTGGCTTTCTCATGCAGTTGGGCAAAGGCGAACTTGGACGTGCGGTCGATGGCCACGAACAGGTAGAGGCGTCCCTCTTCTGTGTGCACCTCCGCGATGTCGATGTGGAAGTAGCCGATCGGGTAGGCCTTGAACTTCTTCTTGGCGGGCTTGTCACCGGTCACCTCGGGTAACCGGCTGATGCCATGGCGCTGCAGGCAGCGATGCAGGGATGAGCGGGTCAGGTGTGGGATGGTGGGCTGGAGCGCATAGAGGCAGTCGTCCAGGGGCAGCAGCGTGTACTTGCGGAAGGCCACGATGATGGCCTCCTGCTCCGCCGTAAGCACGGTCGATCTTGCGTCCTTGGGACCGGTTGGCAGGTCGGCAACGAACGCCCGGCGCTTCCACTTGGCGACCGTCTTCTGGTTGATGCCGTAGCGCTTCGAAAGCTCTCTCAGGCTCGTTTGACTATGCTGGATCGCTCGACGGATTGCCTCTGTCGAGGTGGCGCTCCCATGGAGAACCTGGCCCATAGCGCATCCCTCCATTCCGGAGAAAACAATGCACCATCAAACCCTGGGATCAAACAT
>NZ_QDAH01000267.1 GCF_003075415.1 Microvirga sp. KLBC 81 | reverse complement strand
ATCACCGATCTCGGTGTCTTTTCCATCGACAAGAAGGGCGGCTCCGGCATGACCCTGATCGAGCTCGCCGACGGCGTAACCGTCGATGAGATCAAGGCCAAGACGCAAGCCGAGTTCAAGGTTGCGCTGGACAAGAACCAGTCGATCGCAACCGAGGTCAGTAATGCCAAACAATCTGAGGAAGAACCTGCCTCAAACTAGATCTCGATTGGATAGCTTGGTTGCGAGGGAATGATTTTCATCTCGATGCCCTCGCTTGAGGAGGGTAGGGTCCTCTACAATGCCGCTGAGTTCTGAGATCTCTGCCATTCGCGAAGCTGTTGGCATCAGATCCCTTGTGCTGATCGGCATGATGGGCGTTGGTAAAACCAGCATCGGCAAGCGGCTAGCAGCCCGCCTGCAGTTTCCGTTCTTGGACACGGACAAAGCCGTCGAGGAAGCCGCCCACCTGAGCGTGAGCGACATTTTTGACATTTACGGTGAGGCGGCCTTCCGCGATTGTGAGCGGCGGGTAATCGCTCGCATACTTCAAACTCCTCGCCAAGTGGTCGCTTTGGGCGGTGGGGCCTGGAAGGACACCCGAACCAGAGCGGTCGTGGAGGCGAATGCGATCTCGATTTGGCTTGATGCCGATCTGGCGACCCTTGTCGGACGTGTCCAGCGTCGGACGACACGCCCGCTCTTGCAGAACGCCAACCCTGTCAGTGTGATCGTAGCGCTCGATCACGAGCGCCGGCCGATCTATTCCCTTGCTGATATTCATCTAAAAGTCGGCCACGGTTCTCACAATTGCGTCGTCGATAATCTGATCCACGCTCTTGGCCGACACTTGGGCACGTGAACGTCCCGAGGTGTGGCGGGTTCTCTCGGACGACGACACGTATCAGAATCTTGCATCAAGTCCGACTATCGTCGGCGAACGTCTCTTTTTGGCACGTCTCGGACATAACGTGGAGGTCTGCTCACACGGGGAGCCTGTGTGGAAACAGGCTGATTGGCACGCTTTGATGATCCAATGGGGTGGTGTGCGGACGGAATGCGGTGTGACCCTC
>NZ_QDAH01000266.1 GCF_003075415.1 Microvirga sp. KLBC 81 | reverse complement strand
CTAGAGCATCGGGCATTCAGACGAATCCGTATCCGGCGGCGGTGAAATAGTTGCGGCACGCCTCAGGCTCAACGAGATCGCAGATGTCGCCGATCGCTCGCCAGAGCGCCTCGCTGGTTCGGGCTTCGGCTTTGCGCAAGTGCGCTTTGATCTGTGAGAAGACCTGCTCAATCGGGTTCAAGTCAGGACTGTAGGGCGGCAGGAACAGGAGCCACGCGCCACGAGCCTGTACGGCCATCTCGGCTTTCGCACTCTTATGCGCCGGCAGGTTGTCGAGGATGACCACGTCGCCTTTCGACAAGGTCGGGGCGAGTTGTGTCTCAACATAGATCTCGAAGATCTGCCGGGTCATCGGCCCATCGATCACCCACGGTGCTGTGAGCCCATAGCAGCGCAGGCCCGCGATGAAGGTCTGGGTCAGCCAATGGCCGAACGGCGCCTTGGCGTACAGACGCTGCCCCTTGGGACAGCGGCCGCGCAGGCGTGTCATCTTGGTTGAGGTACCGGTCTCATCGAGAAAGACGAGCCGGTGCGGTTCTTGGCGCATGCGGGGCTGACGCTTTGTGCGCCAATGATCGCGCGCTTGGCGCACATCGGAGCGTCCTTGTTCGCTGGCCCGCAGCGTTTTTTTTGAAGCTGTAGCCTTGGCGAATGAACCAGCGCGCGATGGAGGCGGGCATGACCTTGGTGCCGCGGGCTGCCAATTCAGCCGCGAGTTGCGGCATGGTGATATCGCCCTTCTCGGCGACACGTTGGAGGAGGAATTCGCGATGCGGATCGAGCTTGGAGTAGCGCCAGCCCCCCTCCGGCTTGGGCGCCAGGCTACCGGTGGCCCGATAGGCCGCCATCAGCCGGACCACGAAGGCGACCGACACGTCAAAGTGCCGGGCCGCGGCATGGCAGGAGTGCCCCGCCTCGACAAAGCGCGCCACCCGGCGGCGCAGATCCAGCGAGTAGGATTTGGTCATCGCTCATCGCCTCCAAAGAGAGCCAAGATGAGTGAATCACGAAGCCGCCACACCGCATAGCCCCAACGATTCCGTCAGAACTGCCGTTGCTCTA
>NZ_QDAH01000265.1 GCF_003075415.1 Microvirga sp. KLBC 81 | reverse complement strand
GCGCGCCATCGGCAACATCTGCGATCTCTTCGAGCCGCACGAGTGCTGGAACTACATCAGGGCTGCTGGATATGCGCTCGTGTAATCGTCCGATGCTCTAGAGGGTGTCTGGAAAATCGGGCAAGCTCCATCTGAAGGGGCATGACAGCCTCATCCTACGATACTGACTTGAGCGATGGGGATTGGGCGATCCTGGCGCCCCTCCTTGTCCCTGCAAACCGCCGCGGGCGTCCCCGCAAGCACGATCTGCGGCTGGTGCTGAACGCGATCCTCTACATTCTGCGCGGCGGAGAACCTTGGCGCCTGCTGCCGCATGAGTTCCCGCCGTGGCAGAGCGTGTACGATCACTTCCGGCGATGGCGCCAAAGAGGAACGTGGCGATCCATCAATGATGCTCTCCGCCCACGCGCCCGCATGCTCGCCGGGCGAGATCCGCAGCCGCATGCGGCGATCATCGACAGCCAGACGGCCCGCACCAGCGAGGCCGGTGGTGAGCGCGGCTACGATGGTGGCAAGCGGATCTCAGGCCGCAAGCGGCATCTGGTGGTCGACACGCAAGGACTGATCCTGCACGTGCTGGTACATCCCGCTGATGTGCATGACCGTCGCGCGGCGGAAGCCGTGCTGGCGAATCTGAGAGGCCGCTATCCGGAGGTGGAACGCCTGTTTGCCGATATGGGCTACCAGGGTCTCTGGCCACCTGGCTGACGACGGAACTCGGATGGACCCTGCTGATCGTGAAGCGACCCCGGCGCTGGGTGCGGGTGCCGGCCGATCAGCCTGCACCCGAGATGCCGGCCGGGTTTGCGGTTCTTCCTCAGCGCTGGATTGTGGAGCGCACCTTTGCGTGGCTCGTGCGCAACCGGCGCTTGGCCAAAGACTGGGAGGGTCTGCCGGCCACCACCGAAACCTGGATTTATCTCGCGATGAGCCGCCTGATGACCAAAAGGTTAGCCCATGCAGCAGCTTAATTTCCAGACACGCTCTAGCGGATCAACCTCGTGCCATGTGAGCGCCAGCCGAGAGCAGGGTCGTCTTCGCGGTCGACAGCTGTCGCCGCATGATGGAGCTCCGCGGGAGGAGCCTTCCTATGTGGACGCCG
>NZ_QDAH01000264.1 GCF_003075415.1 Microvirga sp. KLBC 81 | reverse complement strand
CCACGCGATGCCAAATTGCTCATGAGAGCGCGGAGGCCGAAGGTCCACGGCTCGCACTCCGAACTCGGCTTCATGCGGTTCACGAGCTTCCCAAGTTTCGGAGCCGTGATCGTGACGAGATCGCCTGTCTTGTGCGTAAAGCCCATGCCTGGCTCATCACGATCCTGCGTTGGCGCAAACATCGTGCCTAGGAACAGGACGAAGCCGTCCGGGTACTGATGATGCGGACCAAGTGTCTGTGCAACGAGATCCTCGGGATCGCGACTGATCTTCGTGATGGACGATGAACCTTCGAGCTTGAACCCGTCCTCGCCCTCCACCGTCAATGTTACAGTGGTGCCGCGAACATCATCGAGGGAAAAACTCTCGTCGAAGAAGCGCACGAACGGCCCCAACGCGCAGGAGGCATTGTTGTCCTTGGCCTTGGAAAGAAGCAACGCGGATCGGCCTTCAAAATCGCGCAGGTTCACATCGTTACCCAAGGCGGCGCCTACGATCCGACCCTCGGCGGTCACGATGACGACCACCTCCGGCTCGGGATTGTTCCAGGTGGATTTCGGATGCAGGCCCGCATCCATCAAAGCGCCAACAGCCGACAGAGTGGGCGCCTTGGTGAAGATCTCCGCATCGGGGCCGATACCCACCTCGAGATATTGGCTCCATGCCCCTTGGGCGACGAGCACCTCTTTCAGAGCCATCGCCTCGGGCGAGCCCGGCTTCAGACGGCTGAGATCATCCCCCACGAGGCGCAAGACCTCCGCGCGGATGGCTGCGGCGGCACTCGCATCGCCACGCGCCCGCTCTTCGATGACGCGCTCCAGCATGGAGACGGCGAAGGTCACGCCGGCGGCCTTGATCACTTGCAGATCGATGGGCGCCAACAGCCACGGCTTCGACGGATCGCGCGTGTCGGACGGCGTGTTCGCCATGAGCTCATCGAGCGAGGCAATCCTCTCGCCCTGCGCAGCTTTCAACGTCTGCGCCGGATTGTCCTTTGCGGAGAGCTCACTCATCGTGGGGCAGGTGGCGGAGATATCGAATACTCCCTCCTCCCGAACAGCCACGACACACGGACCCAGGCCGGGGCGCCAAACACGACCCGCCAAGGCTCCCCG
>NZ_QDAH01000263.1 GCF_003075415.1 Microvirga sp. KLBC 81 | reverse complement strand
CATCACCAGTTGGTATGCGATCCATCTTTCCTACGAAGGTGCGGCATCTCTGAAAAGCGGAATGGCTCAGCCGCCTCCAGAGCCCTTTCATCGACTTCGACGCCGAGCCCAGGCTCATCAGGCACGACGTATGTCGAGCCCGCCAGCTTCATTCGCTTGACGAAGATCGGTGATTCCTGCCGCGCCATGTCCTCATCAGGCGTTTCCCAGCATTCCACATGCGACAGGTTGGCGACTGCTGCCGAGAAATGCACGGTCGCTGCCGTGCAGATCGGCCCGAGCGGGTTGTGTGGCATCAGGTCGATGTAATGCGCCTCGCACCAGCCAGCGACCTTCATGGCTTCCGTGAATCCGCCCACGTTGCAAATGTCGAGGCGCGCAAACTGCGTATGTCCGCCCTCGATGTAAGGCAGAAACTGCCATTTGGACGAAAACTCCTCGCCAATGGCGAACGGAACGTCCGTCATCCGCCGGAGAACCGCGTAGGCCTCCGGCGTCTCGTCACGGATCGGCTCCTCCAGGAAATCCAGCGTGCCTCTGGGCATCTTTTGGCAGAAGGAGGCTGCTTCGGCGATGCTGAGACGGTGATGATAGTCCACGCCCAACATGACGCCTGATCCGAGCGTCTCTCGGGCCTCAATCATCCAGCGGGCGATCTCAGCAATATGCTCGCGCGGTTCGTAGGGCGAGACCGCATCGGATTTCCAGCCGAGACGCAGGCAGTCCCATCCCGCCTCCATTGCCCTGCGGGCAGAGGCAATCAGGGTGCCCGGGTCGTCCGCGCGGACGCACCCGAAGGTTGGAATGCTGGTTCTCTGCTGGCCGCCCAGAAGCTGGTGCACGGGAACGCCCAAGGCCTTCCCCTTGATGTCGTGCAGAGCGATGTCGATGGCGGAGATCGCTGCCGTGAGAACGCGACCTCCCTCGAAATACTGGCTGCGGTACAGTTCCTGCCAGAGAGCTCCGGTCAGCATGGGATCCCGACCGATCAGGAACTCACGGTAGTGATCGATCGCGCCCGTCACGGCCAATTCGCGGCTGGAGAGGCCGGACTCGCCCCAACCATGGATACCCTCGTCGGTTTCAACCTTGACGATGAGCTGGTTTCGATCGCCAACCCAGACAGGGTAGGACCGGATTGCCGTGATCTTCATGT
>NZ_QDAH01000262.1 GCF_003075415.1 Microvirga sp. KLBC 81 | reverse complement strand
GAGACCTGTGCGCGGGTGAGGAAACTGCGGTCCTGATCGACTGTGAGAGATGCCCTCTACGTTACTTCTTCCAGACCGGCAGTGTTAACGCCCGATGCTCCCGTTAGGAATGTTTGAGCGCGCACGTCGCCTTCGATCAGGCAGTCTCCGGCATCAGGATGACAGCAGTTCGCTTCAGGTTGTAGGCCATTGCAGTTAGCCTGACCTGCAGGGCTGCTTTCGCCAGTCCCAGCCAGCGCATACGTCGTAGTCCGTAGCTGCGCTTCCAGGTGCCGAAGATCTTCTCGATCCGGCAGCGCACGTGCTGGATGTGATGGTTCCACGCCCGCAGCTTGCGTAAGGCATTGCCACCAGGCCGGCCCCACATGCCGGCCTGGACCACGCGCGGGGACCCGCCTTTGCTCTGCACCGCAGAGGCAAAAGGTGTTCCGCGGTACGCACTGTCCGCGTAAACGTCGCCAGGATCATCCGGCAGAACCTCGCCGCCAGCACGCCCGTCATTGACGTTGCCGGGTGTGACGGTCAATTCCTCAACGAGGGCCGTATCAGCGTCGGCCGCCACATGGGCTTTGAAGCCGTAAATGGCTCTGCGCCGCTTGTGTCCTGCCCAGGCGGCCTCCTCATCCCGGTGGCTTGCTGAGGCAATCACAGTCGCATCGATCAGTGTGCCTGTTTTGATGGTGACGGCTTGGGCTTTGAGCTGGCGCGTGACTTCCTCAAACAGGACCTTGTCGAGTGAGCGCTCCACCAACTCCCGCCGGAAGCGCACGAAGGCGGTGCGCTCCGGAGTGGCCTCACGGAGGGAGAAGCCGCAGTAGCGTCGGAACGAGGCGCGGTCCTCCAGCGCCTCCGCCAGCTTCACGTCCGATAAATCGTACCAGACGGCCAGCAGCAAGGCCCTGAACAGGGCCAGGGGCGGCCAAGCGAGCTCGCCCTTGTCGGCGGAGTAAATGTCGAGCAGACGCCGATCCAGCGAGGGCCAATCGATCAACTCCGACAGGCGGTCCAAGGACGAGCGGTGGGCGATCGGATCTGAGACGAACTCGAAGACTTCCTGTCCAATCTGACGGCGTGCCATGGGACTGCTCCCGTCATACGCATCCGCCCTATTGGACCACCCAAAAGGCTCCTGGTCGAGGCCACCCGCGCACAGGTCTCAT
>NZ_QDAH01000261.1 GCF_003075415.1 Microvirga sp. KLBC 81 | reverse complement strand
TAGATGCCGTAATGGGCCTGCCGCTCACGCAGTAGCGGAGCGGGTGGCTGTCCCTCAGAGTGATGTGTGTTGAAACGGGGTCCGAGCGGATCGGCCCCAAGCATCATGAGGGACAGCCATGGACTATTAGGCCGGGATTGACGTGTCTTTGGAACTGAGCAGCGTCTGCATCCTCGATGCCACAGGACAGATCATCCGCGAGGCGAAGGTCGCCAGCGAGCCGGAGACGCTCGCCACCTTTCTCGCCGGCTTGAACTTACCGCTCACCCGCGTTGGCCTCGAAGCCGGCCCTCTGTCGCAGTGGCTGCATGCAGGCTTGCAGAAGGCCGGTTATGACACCGTGCTGCTCGAGACCCGGCATGTGAAGGCGGCGCTCTCGGCCATGATTGTCAAAACCGACCGCCGCGACGCCCGCGGCATCGCCCAGCTGCTGCGCATGGGCTGGTTCCGGCCCGTCCACTGCAAGTCGCCGCCGGCCCAGGAGGTGCGGGCGCTGCTCATGGCCCGCAAGCAGCTGCAGGCCAAGATGCGGGACGTCGAACTCAGCCTGCGAGGGCTGTTGCGCGGCTTCGGCCTGAAGATCGGCGAGATCAGCAAGGGCCAGTTCGCCGCCCGGGTGCGTTCACTGGTCGCCGGTCATGCGATGCTGGAGAAGATTGCCGAGGCGATGCTGCGGGCCAGAGAGGCGCTGCAAACCGAGTTCGCCCGGTTACATCGCGCCATGCTGGCGATCGCGCGGGAGAACGAGGTCTGCCGGCGGCTGATGAGCGTGCCGGGTGTCGGCGCGCTGATTGAGGTGACCTTCACGTCCGCGGTGGACAATCCCGAGCGCTTCGCCCGCTCGCGAGCTGTGGGCGCGCATTTTGGGCTGACGCCGAAGAAGTACCAGTCGGGCGAGACTGATATCACGGGCGCGGTGAGCCGGGTGGGCGATCCGATGGTGCGCACGGCGCTCTATGAGGGCGCCCACATCCTGCTGACGCGGGCCGTGCGTTTCTCCGCGCTCAAGCGCTGGGCGCTGGAAGTCGCGAACGGCGCGGCATGCGGCGCGCCAAGGTGGCGCTGGCCCGGAAACTTGCGGTCATTCTGCATCGCATGTGGATCGATGGCACCACCTTCCGCTGGGGTCGGGAGGAGGCTGCCGCATAGGAGGAGCAAGCGTT
>NZ_QDAH01000260.1 GCF_003075415.1 Microvirga sp. KLBC 81 | reverse complement strand
CCATGGAGAACCTGGCCCATAGCGCATCCCTCCATTCCGGAGAAAACAATGCACCATCAAACCCTGGGATCAAACATCTAGTTCCATAAAAAATGTTCAGCGCGATTCGTCTGTAGGCGCAAAGTTAAAATGTCCTGATGTCGCAAAGTAGGAATGTCACAACGCCGCTTCTGAATGATGCGGGAGAAGGCATTGCCACAGGGAGAGCCAACGAGTCGGGGCGCTCCGCAGTAGGGTAGGGGATGCAGCCCATTCCTTACCGTCGGCACCGGTACCCGCCTGAGATCATCCAGCGTGCCATCTGGCTCTTCCTGCGGTTTACGCTGAGCTATAGCGACGTGGAGGAACTCCCAGCCGACCGAGGCTGCGAGGCTTCAAGTCGACCGGCTCAACCCAGTGCATCCTCAGCGTTGATTTTCGATGAAACCTGACGACCTATCGTCCAGGCTTCAACGCTGGAGCCTGCACTGGTGCCTGACGCTTGCCGTCACCAGCCTGAGCGACCATGACACTGCCTTGCGGTTTCGTGAGCACTGCTTGCGCTGGACGCACTGGCGCCTGTGGCGGAGTTGGCGGCAGGCTCCGGATGGAGCCTGTCTGGGAACCGCTGGTCTGCGGTAGACGAGCAAGGGATGAACTCGCGTTAAGCGGCAGCCGGTCCGCAGGTCCCTTCAGCTGAGCCTGAGTTCGGCTCTGGGCAAGACGAGCGATCTCATCCTGAGCGGAATTGAGTTGGTTGCGCAGCTGAGCAAGTTCTGTGGTTGCAACTTGAGACCGGTCCCGCTCCAGTACAAGCTGCTTTTGACTGTCTTGGAGGGTGGCAATCTGCTCCCACAACTGACGTTCCGTTTCAGCCGCGGATTGGCTTGAGATCGCAAGCATGCCCCATCCCGCAGCGGCACCCAAACCTAGAATGACGGTCACAGCCCGCTGCCAGTTGGCGAGCAATGGCGTAAAGGTCCGGATCATTGGAACTCCTGCAACAACGAACCCACGATGGCTGCGGGCAATAGCCTTCTTTGCTCAGAACGGATGGGCCGTTGTTGCTCACCACACTGGCATCAGAGGCGCTGAGGATAAGATTGTCCTAGTGACTTAGAGTGCCTAACAAAACTGGAGTGAGTGCGTTGGTTTGGCATGGCCAAACCTCTTGTTTCCAATGCTCTCTGG
>NZ_QDAH01000259.1 GCF_003075415.1 Microvirga sp. KLBC 81 | reverse complement strand
CCGCCGCCACGTGCTGACCGCGCCGGCTGCTCACCCGGAGGAAGAACGCCCGCAGGGGACCCGGGGCTCGCGCCGCGGCCCAGGCGGCCTCGACCAGCATGCCACGGGCATGCCCTCGTCCCTGCTTGGTGATCCGCCCGTGATAGACAGGACCCGGACCGGACTGGCGCACGCTCGGGTTCAGCCCCAGATAGCTGACCAGCTTCTGCGGCGCCTCGAAGCGCTGGACATCGCCGATGGCCGCCACCAGCGCGAGCGCCACCACCATGTCGATGCCGGGGATGGTCATCAAGCGCGCGACGCTCTCGTCAGCCAGAGCGGAGCGCGCGAGATCCCGCTCGATCACCCGGAGGTCTTCGCCCAGGCGATCGAATTCCCGCAGATGCCGCTCAATGGCATAGCGCTCGTCGTCAGGCAGGATCTGCTCCGCAAGCCAGGCCCGTCCCTTGGGACCGCACAGATCAGCCGTCGGGCATGCGGGGATCAGATGGGCGTGCAGGATTGATTGGATGATGTTCTTGAGCCGGGAGCGCTGACGCACGACTTGGTTGCGCCGCGTGACCTGGCGGCGCAATGCCTGGGTCGTCTCATCGGCGATCCAGACCTCCGGCAGAAAGCCACTGGCATAGAGTTGTGCCAAGACTCCGGCATCGATGGTGTCGGTCTTGATCTTGGCATGGGCGATCACCCGCACCTGCTTCGGGTTAGCAATCACCACCCGCTTCACATGCGGGCTGATCACCGCCGCCACGGCGGCCGCGTTGCCGGTCGCTTCCACCACGACCACGTCAGTGCGCGACAGTGTGGCCGCGAACCCAGACAGCCGGTCCCGGCGCATGTCGATGCGCCCGATCCGCTTGAGCTTACCCTCCTGCCAAGCAACCGCCTCGGCGAAGGCGCGGTGAATATCCAGTCCGATGATGCGCATGCCGGTTCCCTCTGAGCTGTGCTCGTTCAAAACGGGAGCTGGCGGGCAACACGACACCTACTGATCCGCGCTCGCAGCGCATCCGGGCAAGTCGCAAGGGGGCGGCCATGTAACGAGTTCGGGCTCTCAGCCCAACGTCTATTGGCGGCCTGCCCGCACCTTCGTGCTCCCGGTGCCCCGCGTCCCAGATGGGCTCACCATAGCATCCCTTTCCGAAGAAGGCAGATGGACGCATAAGGCACCG
>NZ_QDAH01000258.1 GCF_003075415.1 Microvirga sp. KLBC 81 | reverse complement strand
TTATTTGCTCGGGGACAAATAAGGTCCGCCGACGTCAGCGTAGAACATCGTCATCCGATGACGGACCACTTCCGATCCGCCAGGCGGCCCACACAGGAGATGACGATGAAGACCAGGATGACCTCGGGACGCCGGCCGCGGCTCGCCACGGCTGCCGTTCTGGCTCTCGGCGCCGCAGCCCTGCTCGCTGCGCCCGCCCAGGCCCAGAGGATGGCCGCGGCCACCCCCGCCCCGCACCGGCACAGCCATCCGGCCAGTGCCGGCACCGCCGACGCGCCCGTCAGCGTCGTGCGCCTGCCCAGCGATCTGCCCGGGCCGATCGGTCGGCGCGGCCCGCAGCGGGTCAAGGTCGCTTTCGAGACCACCGAGGTCACCGGCCGGCTCGATGACGGCACCAGCTATCATTACTGGACCTTCAACAACAAGGTGCCCGGTCCCTTCGTGCGGGTGCGCGTCGGCGACACCGTGGAGGTCAGCCTCACGAACCACGCGGACAGCGCCATGATGCACAATGTCGACTTCCATGCGGTGACCGGCCCCGGCGGCGGCGCCAAGGCCACGGAAGCCGCCCCCGGCGAAACCCGCGGCTTCGAGTTCAAGGCGCTGAATCCTGGCCTGTATGTCTATCACTGCGCCACCCCCACGGTGGCCCAGCACATCGCCAACGGCATGTACGGCCTGATCCTGGTCGAGCCGGCGGAGGGGCTGCCGCAGGTGGATCACGAGTTCTACGTGATGCAGGGCGAGCTCTACACCGCGCAAGCCTTCGGCACGAAGGGCCACCTGGACGAGAGCCTCGACAAGCTGCTCGGCGAGCGGCCCGAGTACTTCATCTTCAACGGCAGCGCCGATGCGCTGAAGACGAACCCGCTGACGGCGAAGGTCGGCGAGACGGTGCGGATCTATTTTGGCGTCGGCGGGCCGAACTACACCTCGTCCTTCCACGTGATCGGCGAGATCTTCGACACCGCCTATCCGATGGCGTCCCTGAACTCGCCCATGAAGGACGTGCAGACCATCACCACCCCGCCGGGCGGGGCGAGCGTGGTCGAGTTCCGGCTCGAGGTGCCCGGCACCTACGTGCTGGTCGACCATGCCCTGAGCCGGGTCGAGCGCGGGCTGGCGGGCCTTCTGCAGGTGGAAGGGCCTGAGAACCCCACCGTGTTCAAGGAC
>NZ_QDAH01000257.1 GCF_003075415.1 Microvirga sp. KLBC 81 | reverse complement strand
CAGGCCGTCAGGTTGCGGTAAGGATCGATGGTGTCCCGACGATCTGAGCGCACCTTGCCCCTGGTCAGATGCTGGCCGGCTGGGCAAGTGTAGTGGTCATGTTCGGCGTCGTAGACGAAGTCCTGCCCGGTGAAGAGACCGCGGTTGGTGTTGCCGGAGGTCTGGATCTTGGGAACATAGGGCAGAACACCGGTGCCCTCGCAGGCCAGCACCTCGTCACCGTTATAGTAGCCTCGATCCGCCAGCACGGTGAGCTCCTCACACGCCATCACGTCCCGGGCTTGTTGTCCCATCGCCAGCAATTGGGGGCGGTCGTTGCCGACATTCGTCACCTCGTGTGCGACGATGAGATGATGCTCGGTTTCCACCGCCATCTGCACATTGTAGCCGACAATGCCCGTGCCCTTGCCGCTGGTGGCCATCGAGCGCGCATCCGGATCCGTGAGAGAGATCTGCTGGTCGGGCGCGGCTTCGACCTGCTGTCTCATGTCTTTGAGGGCCTGCATCTGTCGGCGCAGGCCTTCGATCTTCTCCTTCAGGCGGGCTGTCCTGACCTCAGTCTCCTCACCAGGCTGCCGATCGGCGCGATCCAGGGCCGCCAGGTAGCGGGCGATGCCGGCCTCCACCTGCTCGATGCGCCTGGCCACCTTGGCGACCGTGCAGTTCTTGTCGCGATTGTTGACGGCCTTGAACTTGGAGCCATCGAGGGCAACGACTGCCCGGGTGAACAGGTTGAGCTTGCGGCACAGCCCGATGAACTGCGAACACGCTGCACGGATGGCCGGGCCGTTGTCGCGGCGGAAGTCCGCAATGGTCTTGAAGTCGGGCATCAAGCGGCTGGTCAACCCCATCAGCTCGAGGTTGCGCTGGGTCTCTCGTTCCAATCTGCGGCTGGAGGGAACGCGATTGAGATAGCCGTAGATGTAGATCTTGAGCAGGGTCGCAGGATGGTACGACGGACGGCCTGTCACCTCCGGCACCACCCCGGCAAAGCCGAGAGCCGCCAGATCCGGTTCGTCAACGAAGGCTTCGATGATGCGCACGGGATTGTCGGGCGCCACATAGTCGTCCAGGCAATCAGGAAGCAGGGTAGCCTGCCGGCGGTCTTCCCCTTCAACGAAACGCTTCATCCGGCCCTCCGCTGATCAACATCAGCTTAGCAGATCAACGCGTTTCCACACAGGCTGG
>NZ_QDAH01000256.1 GCF_003075415.1 Microvirga sp. KLBC 81 | reverse complement strand
ATGGCGAAGGAAAAGTTTGAGCGGACGAAGCCGCACTGCAACATCGGGACGATTGGTCACGTCGACCATGGCAAGACGTCTCTGACGGCGGCGATCACGAAGGTTCTGGCGGAGTCGGGCGGGGCGACCTTCACGGCGTATGACCAGATCGACAAGGCGCCGGAGGAGAAGGCGCGCGGCATCACGATCTCGACCGCGCACGTGGAGTACGAGACCACGAACCGCCACTATGCGCACGTGGACTGCCCCGGCCACGCCGACTACGTGAAGAACATGATCACCGGCGCGGCCCAGATGGACGGCGCGATCCTGGTGGTGTCGTCGGCCGACGGCCCGATGCCGCAGACCCGCGAGCACATCCTGCTGGCGCGTCAGGTCGGCGTGCCGGCCCTGGTGGTGTTCATGAACAAGGTCGACATGGTCGACGATCCGGAGCTGCTCGACCTGGTTGAGCTCGAGGTGCGCGAGCTGCTGTCGAAGTACGACTTCCCGGGCGACGACATTCCGATCGTCAAGGGCTCGGCCCTGTGCGCCCTGGAGGACCGCCAGCCGGAGATCGGCCGTGACGCGGTGCTCAAGCTGATGGCCGAGGTCGACCGCTACATCCCGCAGCCGGAGCGTCCGATCGACCAGCCGTTCCTGATGCCGATCGAGGACGTGTTCTCGATCTCGGGCCGCGGCACGGTGGTGACGGGCCGCGTCGAGCGCGGCGTGATCAAGGTCGGCGAGGAAGTGGAGATCGTGGGCCTGCGCGACACGCAGAAGACGACGGTGACCGGCGTCGAGATGTTCCGCAAGCTGCTCGACCAGGGCCAGGCGGGCGACAACGTGGGCGTGCTGCTGCGCGGCACGAAGCGCGAGGACGTGGAGCGCGGCCAGGTGCTGTGCAAGCCGGGCTCGATCCGGCCGCACACCAAGTTCAAGGCCGAGGCCTACATCCTGACCAAGGAGGAGGGCGGCCGCCATACGCCGTTCTTCGGCAACTACCGGCCGCAGTTCTACTTCCGCACCACCGACGTGACCGGCGTGGTGAAGCTGCCCGAGGGCACCGAGATGGTGATGCCGGGCGACAACATCACCATGGAAGTCGAGCTGATTGCCCCGATCGCCATGGAAGAGAAGCTGCGCTTTGCCATCCGTGAGGGCGGGCGTACCGTCGGCGCCGGCGTCGTCGCCGCCGTGATGGACTAA
>NZ_QDAH01000255.1 GCF_003075415.1 Microvirga sp. KLBC 81 | reverse complement strand
AACAGCCTCATCCTGAAATTCTTTCGTAAAGCGTGTCTGGGGCATGGAGATCCTCCTGCTTCATGAGAGGCTCTCCATCTTTTCGGAGCAAGTCCAGGCCGCGGGCCCGCAGGATCGCGGCGGCCATGATCAGGCCGAGCCACGGCAGGCGGGTGTAGAGGTTTAGATCCAGCCAGACGTTCCACGCCACTGCCGCGGCGGCCACCGCCGGCCAGTGGGCGGTGCGCTTGACCACGTCGAGCCAGAGATCCTCGGTCTCGGCTTCGTCCTGGTCCGGATCGTAGACCAGATGCGAGCGGCTCTTCGGCAGCGGGGTCTCGCCGGCGAGCACCCTGCTGGTGCGATCCAGCAGGGCATCGATTTCGGCAAAGTGCGCCTGCCATGGATCGGCATCGTTGGCGAAGGGCGGATAGGCCGCCTCGTCCTCGGGATCGGGTTTGCCCTGTGTTGGCTTGCGAGCGCCCTCTCCTCGCACAGGGCCGATGCCGCGCAGGGCCGCCAGACCATCGATCGAGAGCGGCCACGGGGCGGGGCGCGCCAGGGCGGTGCGGCGGGCCCGCAGGGCGGCGGCGGCGCGGGTGAGCTCGTGGGTGGGATGGCGGACGTCCATGCCGGCATCGTGCAGCACCAGGTCGCCGACATCGACGAGATGGCCGTCGAGGATCAGCGCCCGCACCGCCTCGGTGATGTCGCAGCGCGACTGCCAGCCGGCGGCCAACCCGGAGGCCTCCAGCCGGGCATCGAAGCGCAGGATGCGGATCGTGATGTGCTCGAGCCGGCCTGCGATGGCCTCCCACGGCAGCTCCGGCAGGGGCATCGTCAACTTAACGACATTGGATAGGTTGGCCTGTCATCAACCGTCGGATCAGAAGCCAGTGGCGACTCCAGTCACTTCGTTCCAGACTCGGAGGGCCTGAGCTCGGGACGCGCGATGAGCGGCAGCGGTGATGTTGGCGGGACGGCGGAAGAGGTTCGCAACTTGATCGTGAACCGACAGGAAGCGTTGGGCCTGCCCGGCTGATTTGAAGCGCTTCATGATTCGCTCGCGCCGACGGGTCGGCTGGTGACTGTTTTCGGCTCGATTGTTCAAGCCGCGATGCTGGCGGTGCTCCACACCCGGCATCACAGCTAATGGCATGGACCGGCCGTGCTCCCGGGTGGAGCATAAGAGGACGGGATTAACCCGCAGCCACGGAGCCATGCC
>NZ_QDAH01000254.1 GCF_003075415.1 Microvirga sp. KLBC 81 | reverse complement strand
TGGCGAAGATCAAGGTTGCCAATCCGGTCGTCGAACTCGACGGCGACGAGATGACCCGCATCATTTGGCAGTTCATCAAGGACAAGCTGATCCACCCCTATCTCGACATCGACCTGAAGTACTACGATCTCGGCATCGAGCACCGCGACGCCACCCGCGACAAGGTCACGGTCGAGGCCGCCGAGGCGATCAAGCAGTACGGCGTCGGGGTCAAATGCGCCACCATCACGCCGGACGAGGCGCGCGTGCAGGAGTTCAACCTCAAGGAGATGTGGAAGTCGCCCAACGGCACGATCCGCAACATCCTCGGCGGCGTGATCTTCCGCGAGCCGATCATCTGCAAGAACGTGCCGCGCCTGGTGCCCGGCTGGACCCAGCCGATCATCGTCGGCCGCCATGCCTTCGGCGACCAGTACCGCGCCACCGACTTCAAGGTGCCCGGCAAGGGCCGCCTGACGATCAGGTTCGAGGGCGAGGACGGCACCGTCATCGAGAAGGAGGTGTTCAAGTTCCCGGACGCCGGCGTCGCCATGGCGATGTACAACCTCGACGAGTCGATCCGCGAGTTCGCCCGCGCCTCGATGAACTATGGCCTGATGCGCAAGTATCCGGTCTATCTCTCGACCAAGAACACCATCCTCAAGGCCTATGACGGCCGCTTCAAGGACATCTTCGAGGAGGTCTACCAGACCGAGTTCAAGGCGCAGTTCGCCGCCGCCGGCATCACCTACGAGCACCGCCTGATCGACGACATGGTGGCCTCGGCCCTGAAATGGTCGGGCGGCTATGTCTGGGCGTGCAAGAACTACGACGGCGACGTGCAGTCCGACACCGTGGCGCAGGGCTTCGGCTCCCTCGGCCTGATGACCTCGGTGCTGCTGACGCCGGACGGCAAGACAGTGGAAGCGGAAGCCGCCCACGGCACCGTGACCCGCCACTACCGCGAGCACCAGAAGGGCAAGGAGACCTCGACCAACTCGATCGCCTCGATCTTCGCCTGGACCCGTGGTCTCGCGCACCGCGCCAAGCTCGACGACAATGCCGAGCTTGCCCGCTTCGCCGCGACCCTGGAGAAGGTCTGCGTCGACACGGTGGAGTCCGGCTCCATGACCAAGGACCTCGCCCTCCTCGTCGGCGCCGAGCAGAAGTGGCTCTCCACCACCGGCTTCCTCGACAAGATCGACGAGAACCTCAAGAAGGCAATGGCGG
>NZ_QDAH01000253.1 GCF_003075415.1 Microvirga sp. KLBC 81 | reverse complement strand
GAGAGCCAAGATGAGTGAATCACGAAGCCGCCACACCGCATAGCCCCAACGATTCCGTCAGAACTGCCGTTGCTCTAGAGCATCGGACAATTACATGGACGCATATCCGGCGGCCTTGAGGTAGTTCCAGCATTCATCTGGCTCGAACAGACCGCAGATGTCGCCGAGGGCGCGCCAGAGCGCGTCAAAGGTGCGGGCTTCCGCTTTGCGCAGGTGCGCTTTGATCTTGGCAAAGGCCTGCTCAATCGGATTGAGATCGGGCGAATAAGCCGGCAGGAACAGGAACCAGGCGCCTTGTCTCTTCAGATATTGGGCAGCCTTTTCACTCTTGTGAACGGCCAGAGTGTCGAGGATCACCACGTCACCTTTGCGCAGGGTCGGGGCGAGCTGGGTCTCGATGTACGTCTCAAACGCCTCGCGGGTGATCGGACCATCGATCACCCAGGGCGCGCTCAGCTCGCGACAACGCAGTCCAGCGATGAAGGTATGGGTCTTCCAGTGGCCGGAAGGAGCGCTTGCGCGTAACCGCTGCCCCCGGCGAGAGCGCCCGCGCAGGCGCGTCATTTTGGTGTTGACGTAGGTCTCGTCCAGGAACACCAGGCGGTGCGGCTCTTGGCGCATGCGGGCCTGACGCTGGCTGGTCCAGACGCGGCGCTCCTCACGCACATCGGCGCGTGTGCACTCCGCCGCCATCAGCTGTTTTTTTATAGCTGAAGCCGCGCCGGCACAGGAAGCGCGAGAGCATCGCAGGGGCTGCGGCGATCCCGTGTTTCTCCAGCAAGCGAGCTGCGAGTTCGGGCATGGCGATGGCCGGCCTCGCCTCGACGGTCTGGATCAGGAAGCTCTCATAAGCCACCAGCTTGCCGCGTCCCGGTGGGCGGCCCTGACGGGCCGGCGCGAGTGAGCCGAAGTGCCGCTGGCGCTGCATCAGCTTGATGGCGCAGCTGTCACTGACCCCGAAGTGGCGGGCCGCCGCCCGGCAGGAATGGCCCGCCTCGACAAAGGCCGCAACCCGCACGCGCAGATCCAAGGAGAAGCTCTGGGTCATGATCCACCTCCTGTTCTCAGAAGGGAATCACACTTCAGCCCAGGCCGAAACCTCTTGAATCCGCCTTTCCGTCCGTTGCTCTAGATGTTTAGTCCCGGCATTTGGTGGATCGGATCGAGCCTGAAGCGTTCCGGCTCGGTTGTCCAGACTTTGCAGATGTAC
>NZ_QDAH01000252.1 GCF_003075415.1 Microvirga sp. KLBC 81 | reverse complement strand
TGGACCTGCCGCCATATGTGATCCACGACCTATGCAACTTTCCGGGCTTGATGAGTTTGTTGGGCGAAGGCGTTCGGGGTCAAGCCGCCGAGCGCCGTATGTGGCCTGGTCTCCTTGTAATCTCTCCTCCAGTCTTCGATCCGCTCCCGGGCATCGGCCATGGATAAGAACCACGAGGCATTCAGGCACTCCGCCCGCAGGCGGCTGTTGAATGCCTCGATGTAGGCATTATCCGTGGGCGTTCCGGGCCGCGAGAAGTCGATCTCCACCCGGTTCAGATACGCCCATTGATCCAAGGCCCGACCGGCAAATTCCGGACCGTTGTCCACCCGCAGGCTCTTGGGCCGACCACGGATCCGGGCGATTTCATCGAGCGCCTCAACCACTTGGTAAGCCCGGAAACTCACTCGCGGGACTATCGCCAGTGACTCTCGCGTGTGGCAGTCCACCACCGTCAGGATGCGGAACGCGCGCCCGTCGAAGAGTTGGTCGGCCATGAAGGCCATCGCCCACACCTCGTTGGGACCCCCACCTGCGGTCGACCCTGCCGGTAGCGCCAGGCGCGCTTGCGCCTGGGTGCTTTGGGCCGGATCGACAGCCCTCCTCACGATAGAGCCGATAGGTGCGCTTGTGGTTCACCGGCCAGCCCTCCCGGCGCAAGAGAATGTGCAGCCGACGGTAGCCGTAGCGCACCCGCGCCGCGGCCAACTCCTTGAGCCGCATGCGCAGCTCGATCTGCGGATCGGACCACTTGCGGTAGCGCTGCGAGGAGCGCTGGAAACCGGTGGCGGAGCATGCCCGCCGTTCGCTGATGCCGTAGGCTTTCTGCAGATGGCCTGCGACCTCACGCCGAACAGCGGGCTTCACCACTTTCTTTTGAGCACGTCCTGCAACATGGTCTTGTCGAGGGTCAGGTCCGCCACGAGCTTCTTGAGACGGGCGTTCTCGTCCTCGAGCTGCTTGAGGCGTCGGATCTCGGCCACGCCCATGCCGGCAAACTGCTTCTTCCACCTGTAAAAGGTCGGCTCGGTGATGCCCATCTTGCGGATCACCTCAGACACCGGCGTGCCGCTCTCGGCCTGGCGCAGCGCAAAGGCGATCTGCTCTTCCGTGTAGCGCGTCTTCTTCATGGCACTGACCCTCCTCAAGGATCAAATTGCCCGAAAAAGTTGTCTTCGAAATGGACCAGTTTGACGGGTCAGGACCAGCCG
>NZ_QDAH01000251.1 GCF_003075415.1 Microvirga sp. KLBC 81 | reverse complement strand
CCGGTTGAGCCCGGATGTCATGTGAGCAGCGGATCGAGCTTTGCTCGAGGCATGATGCCGCTCCGCTGGGCCGGTTCAATTCCGGCATTCCCTGAACCCTCGCATCCTTCAAGGAAGAAGCACATGTCTTCAATCAACACCAACCTGTCCGCCATGACCGCTCTGCAGGCCCTGAAAGCCACGCAGACCGCCATGAACAAGAACCAGAACCAGATCTCCACGGGTCTGCGCGTCGCCGAGGCGTCGCACAACGCGTCCTACTGGTCGATCGCCACCGGCATGAAGTCCGACAACGGGGCTCTCGGGGCCGTGAAGGACTCGATCAAGCAGTCGAAGGCGATGATCAACACCTTCACCTCGGCGATGGACAAGACCCTGACCTACCTCAACAAGATGAAGGAAGGTCTCGTGGCCGCCTCCCAGCCGGGCGCCGATCTGGCCAAGATCCAGACCGAGTTCAAGGCCGACATCGAGGGCATGAAGAGCGCCGCCAACTCGGCCTCGTTCAACGGCCAGAACTGGCTTGCCGGCGCCAGCGGCAGCGTCGAGCTGGTGACGTCGTATGACGGCGTGAACAACAAGGTCGGCACGCTCTCGATCAACACCTCGCAGACCAACCTGGTGGGCGGCCCGAGCGCCATCCTGAACGATGCCGTGGCCATCGACATCTCGGCCATCGCCGCTGTCGAGACGGCCGCAACCGCCACCACGCCCGGCGAGGCGGAGTTCACCGAGGCCGACCTGAAGCGCGTCGAGGGGGCGAAGATCACGGCCAAGATCGGCGACATGACCGTCAGCTACACCCTCACGGCAGCCGATGCTGCGGCGGCCGACTGGACGACCGCGGCCGGCAACATGCAGACGGCATTCCGCGCCGCGACGGGCGATGCCGCCATGACGGTCGGGTCTGCGGCAGGGGCGCTGACGATTGCCTCCAGCATCAACAACACCAAAGTGTCGGCCACCTATGTGGACAGCCTGTCGCAGTCCCTGGCCGACATCGACACGGCCATCGCCAAGGTGACCGAAGGCTCGGCCATGCTGGGCGCCAACAAGGCCCTGCTCGAGACCCAGGAGGAGTTCATCGGCGTGCTCTCCGACTCGCTCACGGCCGGCGTCAGCGCCTTCGTGGATGCCGACATGAACGAGGCCTCGACCCGCAACCAGGCCCTGCAGACCCAGCAGCAGCTCGGCGTCCAGGCCCTCTCCATGGCCAACCAGAACAGC
>NZ_QDAH01000250.1 GCF_003075415.1 Microvirga sp. KLBC 81 | reverse complement strand
GCCTTGGCGGTCCCGATGCGACGTCCCTGCACCACCACCTGGGAACCGACCTCGCTCTGGGGCTTGAGCAGCACGGGATTCATGTGAACGCTCGGCGCCACGCCGGCGGCACGTGCCTGCAACGCCTGCGCCCGCCCGATCTCACCGCCATCCGCCGTCACTGCAGCGTTGTTCGACATGTTCTGCGGCTTAAACGGGCGGACCTTGAGGCCGCGCCGTGCGAAGACGCGGCAGAGGCCGGCGACGAGAAGCGACTTGCCGACATTCGAGCCGGTGCCCTGCACCATGAGCGCGCGCATCAGAACTCGATGCCTTCCTGCGCTTTCACGCCTGCGGCGAAATGATGTTTCACCAGGGTCATCTCGGTGACGAGATCGGCGGCCTCGATCAGTTCCGGCTTGGCATTGCGCCCGGTCACGACGATGTGGAGATCCGCTCTGCGCTGGCGCAGCGTTTCCACGACGTCAACGAGGGGCAGATAGTCGTAGCGCAGGGCGATGTTGAGTTCGTCGAGGACCAGCAGACGGATGTCCTCGCGGGTCATCAGTTCCTGCGCCTTGCTCCAAGCCCGCTCGGCGGCTGCCACGTCGCGGGCCCGGTCCTGTGTTTCCCAGGTGAACCCCTCACCCATGGTATGCCACTCGATCTGGTCGGAGAACCGATCCAGGGCAAGGCGCTCGCCGGTTTCCCAGGCTCCCTTGATGAACTGGACGACACCCACGTTGAAGCCCCGCCCCAGCGCCCGCAGCATGAGGCCGAAGGCTGCCGTCGACTTACCCTTGCCCGGCCCGGTATGGACGATGAGAAGCCCCTTCTCGACCGTCTTCGAGGCGACCTCGCGGTCCTGCACTTCCTTGCGCTTGATCATTTTGGCACGATGGCGCGCCTCGTCGTCCGGGGTCATAAGATCCTCATCCCTATGAGAGGAGCGCACCATGACCAGCGCCGGTGCGGATTTCAAGGCCGGGGTTACGACATGGTCAGGCTTGAAAGATATCTCCTGTACCGGTAAGCATTATTGAAGACGGTGCCCCGGCAACGGGGTGAAAAGGGAATGCGGTGAGACACCGCGGCTGCCCCCGCAACTGTAAACGGCGAGCCTGCGCTCCACATGCCACTGGGCCTCACATCCCGGGAAGGCGGTTGGCGCAAAGCATCGACCCGTGAGCCAGGAGACCTGCCGTCATCGTGCAACCCAAATGCCGCCGGAGGGGTGGCCAAGAGGTATC
>NZ_QDAH01000249.1 GCF_003075415.1 Microvirga sp. KLBC 81 | reverse complement strand
CCGATTGCGCGGACACTGGGTTAGTTCATTTTCCGCTCGGCCTGTTCGGGTGTGAGATACCCGACAGCCGAGTGAATGCGCTGGCGATTGTAGTAGCTCTCGATATAGACGAACAGGTCCCGTCGCGCCTCCTCGCGGGTCGTCCAACGATGCTGATGAACCAACTCGACCTTCAAGGAATGGAAGAAGGATTCCATCGGGGCGGTGTCATAGCAGCAGCCCGTCCGGCTCATGGACGCTTTGGCATCCATCGCAGCAAGGTGCCGGGCATACGCCTCAGCGGCGTATTGGCTTCCACGATCGGAATGGTGATAAGACCAGGGCTTGGTCGCTGCCGCTGGGCCGCCATGATCAGAGCTCCGAGGGTCAGCTCCGTGCGCAGGTGGTCGCGCATGGCCCAGCCCACCACCTTCCGGGTCGCCAGATCCAGCACCGCGGCTAGGTAGAGCCAACCCTCACCAGTTGGAATATAGGTCATGTCGGCCAGCCAGATCCGGTTCGGCTCGAAGACGGTGAACTTCTGCTGGAGCAGGTTGGGCGCGATCGGCAAGGAGTGACGACTGTCTGTGGTGGTCGGCCGGAAGCGCCGACGGGCCAGAGCGCGAATGCCATGCCGGCGCATCAGTCGCTCGACCCGGCCGCGGCTGACCCGGTGGCCCTCTGCTTGCAAGGCGGCATGGATGCGTGGACTGCCATAGCGGCCATGATGCTGCCCGTGAAGCCTCTGCACCTCCTGTAGCAGGCGCTGGTTGGCGAGGGCTCTTGCGCTTTCCGGCCGGGAGCGCCAAGCGTAGTAGCCGCTGGCCGAGACCTGGAGCACGCGGCACATGAGCCGCACCGGAAAGGTGCGGGCATGCTGCTCGATGAAGCGAAACCTCATTTGGGCATCTCCGCGAAGATGCCGATCGCTTTTTTTAAAACGTCGCGCTCCATCCGGGTGCGATCGAGCTCACGCCGCAGACGGGCAATCTCCGCCGCCTGATCAGCCGGAGAGGCCAGGGGCGCGGAGCTGGCCTTCGCAAGGCTCGAACCAGCCCGTGATCGAGGAGGGCCGCCGTTCACAACCGCCCGCCAGTTGCGCAGCATCGAGGGGGAGATCCCCAGCTCGGTTGCGATCTGCATCAAGGGGCGACCGCTGCTTTCCAGAAGCGCCACGGCCTCCCGCTTGAACTCCGGGGTGAAGTCTCGCCTCGTCTTCGTCATCGAACCCCCTCCCACTCCCTCAGGAGCTTAGCAAAGGTGTCCACCAACGCGAGGGAGGATCA
>NZ_QDAH01000248.1 GCF_003075415.1 Microvirga sp. KLBC 81 | reverse complement strand
TTTTCGCCAAGGAGGGAAGTCGATGAGGTTCCAGTTCATCGATGCGGCGAAAGAGGGCTTCCCCGTCCAGCGCCTGTGCCAGGTCCTCGATGTTAGCCCCAGCGGCTACTTCGCCTGGAGAAGCCGTCCGGCCAGTAGCCGTCAGCGCGAGGATTTGGTGCTGCTGGCCCATATCCGCTCGGCCTTTGCCCGTTCGAACGCAACCTACGGCAGCCCGCGTCTGACCTGCGAGCTGCAGGACGAGGGCCTGAATGTTGGTCGGCGCCGAACTGCCCGACTACTGAGGGAGAACGGCTTAAAGGCCCGGCAGCAGCGCCGGTTCACGCGCACCACCGACAGCCATCATGCCTTTCCGATCGCGCCTAACCTGCTCAAGCAGGACTTCTCGGCCGAGGGCCCGAACCAGAAATGGAATGCGGATCTCTCGTACGTGTGGACGAGCGAGGGCTGGCTCTATCTGGCTGTCATCCTCGATCTGTTTGCCCGGCGGGTGGTCGGCTGGGCCGTCAGCGACCGGCTGCACCAGGAGCTTGCGTTGGAGGCGCTGCGCAAGGCTTTAGCAGTCCGACGACCATCGCCAGGCCTGACCCATCATGCCGACCGCGGCAGCCAATATTGCGCTATGGAGTACCAAGCCGTGCTGAGGAAACACAGCATCCGGATGTCGATGTCCGGGACAGGCAACTGCTTCGATTGTGAGAATGTGAGAGCCGCTCGGAAGGCCTGACCCTTGTTACGATTGACCGCATGTCATTGCGTTGACGTGTCGGTCCTCCGGGCGGCACCTGACGGTCTGCTGTCGCGTGACTTGATAGGAGCTTGAGGGAGACCGTCCCATCACAGTCCTGTCCGCCCGCAGGATCCCGCCAGGGCCTCAGCCGCGGAGGACCAGGACTGCATGACACCGATCCCGCCGAGATCATCATCGGCATCGACACCCACAAAGAGGCCCATGCGGCTGTCGCCATCAACGGGCTGGGAGCCCGCCTTGGCGCGATGACCCTGCTGGCGAGCAGCAGAGGGTAAAGGCAAGATGGAGATCATTCGTTGTCTCAAGCGCTTTGACGCACGGGAGATCTTTGGCTATCTCTGCCGAGCCAGAAGGGATCCCACGACGGTCCCTTCGACCTCTTGACCTCTATAGGAGCATCAATGCCTGGCAGAAACTGTCATTGGCCTGTTCAAGACCGAGGTGATCCATCGGCGCGGTCCATGGCGCTCGTTTGAGGCCGTCGAGTTCGCCACCCTCGAATGGGTCGATTGGTACA
>NZ_QDAH01000247.1 GCF_003075415.1 Microvirga sp. KLBC 81 | reverse complement strand
CTGGCACCCGCCGGCTTTCACGCCGCAATACAAGACCTCCATCCTGCGCTCCCCACGATATCCGCTGCTCTCGCTCGACAACACGATCTCGGAGATGACGGGGCCGGTATTCGGCCACGACAAGCTCGGCCCGCTCGACAACGACCTGATCCGCAACTTCGCCAAGACCGGCGATCCTATCGGCCAACGCATCGTCGTCTATGGCCGCGTGCTGGACGAAAACGCCCGACCGGTGCCCGGTGCTCTCGTGGAGTTCTGGCAGGCCAATGCAGGCGGGCGCTATCGCCACAGGAAGGAAACCTATCTGGCGCCCCTCGACCCCAATTTCGGCGGCTGCGGACGCGTGATCACGGACCAGGAGGGGCGCTACTGGTTTCGCACCATCAAGCCCGGCGCCTATCCGTGGCCGAACGGCGTCAACGATTGGCGGCCAGCCCACATTCATTTCTCGATCTTCGGCCATGCCTTCGCGCAGCGTCTCATCACGCAGATGTATTTCGAGGGCGATCCGATGATCTGGCAATGCCCCATCGTCTCGACGATCCCGGACAGGCGAGCCGTCGAACAGCTGATCGCGGCGCTCGACCGCGAGAGCACGCTGCCCATGGATGCTCTCGCCTACAAGTTCGACATCGTCCTGCGCGGCCGTCGCTCGACCCTGTTCGAGAACCGCATGGAGGGAAACTGATGGTTCAGAAACTCGACAGGTTGAAAGAGTCTCCCTCCCAGACCGCAGGGCCTTACGTCCATATCGGCGCCACGCCGAACTGGGTCGAGATCACCGGCGTGTGGAACGAGGATCTCGGTCTCGTTCTCGTGGGCCCAGAGACGAAGGGCGAGCGCATCGTCGTCAAGGGCCGTGTCTTCGATGGCAGCGGGACGCCGCTGAAGGATGCGCTGATCGAGATCTGGCAGGCGGATGCGCAAGGCCTCTACAACAGCCCGCAGGAAAAGCGCGGCCAGGCCGACCCGCATTTCACCGGATGGGGACGCCAGCCGACGGACGGCACGACGGGCGAGTACAAGTTCGAGACGATCAAGCCGGGCCGGGTGCCGTATAAGGATGGCCGCCTCATGGCACCGCACGTCACGTTCTGGATCGTCGCGCGCGGCATCAATATCGGCCTCCATACCCGCATGTATTTCTCCGATGAGGAAAAGGCCAATGCGGAATGTCCCGTGCTGGCGCGCATCGAGCACAAGGTGAGGGTGCCGACCCTCATCGCTTCGCGCGGCGAGGAGAACGGCGTGCCGACCTATACCTTCGACATCCATCTGCAGGGTGAGAAGGAAACCGTGTTTTTCGAT
>NZ_QDAH01000246.1 GCF_003075415.1 Microvirga sp. KLBC 81 | reverse complement strand
ATTGCGGGTATCCACCACGAGCCGGGCATGCTCTGCGATCAGGCGGTAATCGACCTGGTCATGGTCGGTGGCGATCAGAACAGCATCGTAGGACGCCACGGTCGCAACCGTCAGCGGAACGGAACGGCGGCCCGCCAGCGCCCCGTGCTTGCGGGTCGGCGGCAGCTCGGGGACATGCGGGTCGTGGTAATCGACGCGCGCGCCGCGGGCCTCGATCAGCTCGAGGAGCTTCAGGGCCGGGCTCTCGCGGATGTCGTCCACGTTCTTCTTGTAGGCCACGCCGAGCAGGAGAATGCGCGCGCCGCTGAACGGCCGCCCGCCCCGATCCACGGCTTGCGCCAGCCGCTCCACCACGTAAGAGGGCATGTGGGCGTTGACCTGCCCGGCCAGCTCGATGAACCGGGTGGTGATGTCGTATTCGCGCGCCTTCCAGGTGAGATAGAACGGGTCGACCGGGATGCAGTGGCCGCCGAGCCCCGGCCCCGGATAGAACGGCATGAAGCCGAACGGCTTGGTCCGGGCGGCGTCGATCACCTCCCACACGTCGATGCCCATGGCGGCATAGACCACCTTCAGCTCGTTCACGAGGGCGATGTTGACCGCCCGGAAGATGTTTTCCGTCAGCTTCACCGCCTCGGCGGTGGCGGCGGACGAGACCGGCACCGTGCGCACCACGAGCTGGCTGTAGAGCGCCTCGGCCAGGGCCAGCGCCGCCGCGCCGTCGCCACCCACCACCTTCGGGATCGCCGCGGTGCCGAAATCCGGATTGCCGGGATCCTCCCGTTCCGGCGAGAACGCCAGGAAGAAGTCCTGGCCGCTCTTCAGGCCGGTGGCCTCGAGGAGGGGCTTGAGCACCTCCTCGGTGGTGCCCGGATAGGTGGTGGACTCGAGCACGATCAGCTGCCCCTTGCGCAGGTGCTCGGCAATCGTGCGGGTGGTTTGCTCAACATAGGACAGGTCCGGCTCGCGGTGCCGGGTGAGCGGGGTCGGCACGCAGATCAGGAGGGCATCGGCTTCCGGCAGGCGGCTGAAATCGGCGGTGGCGGCCAGGCGGTTGGCCGCCACCGCGGCGGCCAGAGGCTGCGACGGGATATGCTTGATGTAGCTCTCGCCCCGGTTCAGCCGCGCCACGTAAGAGGCATTGATGTCGAAGCCCAGAACCGTGAAGCCGGCCCGGGCGGCCGTCAGCGCGAGCGGCAGGCCGACATAGCCCAGGCCGATGATGCCAATGGTCGCCTGGTGGGCCTTGAAGCGCTCCAGCAGCGGCCCGACATCCAGGGCAGGCGCGGCAAAGGATCCATGATCGGCTG
>NZ_QDAH01000245.1 GCF_003075415.1 Microvirga sp. KLBC 81 | reverse complement strand
ATGAATAAGGTTTACAGCGATGCGCGGTCTGCGCTGGCTGGGCTTGTGAAGGATGGCATGACCATCATGGCCGGGGGCTTCGGCCTGTGCGGCATCCCGGAGACGCTGATCGAGGCGATCCGTGATTCGGGGGCGAAGGATCTCACCTTCATCTCCAACAATGCGGGCATTGATGGCGTCGGCTTAGGGAGGCTGCTGGAAACCCGCCAGATCCGGAAGATGATCTCGTCCTACGTGGGCGAGAACAAGACCTTCGCCCAGCAGTACCTGTCCGGCGAGCTGGAGCTGGAATTCAACCCGCAGGGCACGCTCGCCGAGCGCATCCGCGCCGGCGGCGCCGGCATCCCGGCCTTCTACACCAGGACCGGCGTCGGCACCCTGATCGCCGAGGGCAAGGAAGTGCGCGAGTTCCATGGCGAGAACTACGTCATGGAAACCGGCCTTTTTGCCGACATCTCGATCGTCCACGCCTTCAAGGGCGACACGGAGGGCAACCTCGTCTACCGCAAGACCGCCCGTAACTTCAACCCGATGATGGCCACCGCCTCGCGACTGACCATCGCCGAGGTCGAGCATCTGGTGCCGGCGGGCGAGATCGACCCGGATTGCATTCACACGCCGGGCATCTTCGTGAAGCGCCTGGTGCATGTGCCGAACCCGGTCAAACGCATCGAGCAGCGCACCACCCGCAAACGCGAGGAGATCCTCTGATGACATGGACCCGTGAACAGATGGCGGCCCGCGCCGCCAAGGAACTGCGCGACGGCTACTACGTGAATCTCGGCATCGGCATCCCGACGCTGGTGTCGAACTACATTCCGGACGGCGTGCACGTGCAGCTCCAGTCGGAGAACGGCATGCTCGGCATGGGGCCTTTCCCGTATGAGGGCGAGGAGGATGCCGACCTGATCAATGCCGGCAAGCAGACGATCACCGAGCTTGCGACCACGAGCTATTTCTCCTCTGCTGATTCCTTCGGGATGATCCGCGGCGGCCATATCGACCTGTCGATCTTAGGGGCCATGCAGGTGGCGCAGAACGGCGACCTCGCCAACTGGATGATCCCCGGCAAGATGGTGAAGGGCATGGGCGGCGCCATGGACCTGGTGGCGGGCGTGAAGCGCGTGGTCGTGGTCATGGAACACGTCGCCAAGGGCAAGGATGGCTCAGAGGAGCCGAAGCTCCTCAAGGCGTGCAACCTGCCGCTCACCGGCACCGGCGTGGTGGATCTCGTCATCACCGATCTCGGTGTCTTTTCCATCGACAAGAAGGGCGGCTCCGGCATGACCCTGATCGAGCTCGCCGACGGCGT
>NZ_QDAH01000244.1 GCF_003075415.1 Microvirga sp. KLBC 81 | reverse complement strand
TGAAAGCGCCACTCATCCTTGTAGCGATCGGCGGCGAGATCCTTGTGGGACACCTCCGGCACCCGACCGGAGATCAGGTCGGCGAGCACGCGCCCGGAGCCGCAGGCCATGGTCCAACCCAAGGTGCCGTGGCCCGTGTTCGTGTACAGGTTCCTGTACCGGGTCGGCCCTACCACGGGTGTGCCGTCCGGTGTCATCGGCCGCAGGCCGGTCCAGAAACTCGCCTGCTTGACGTCGCCGCCCTGCGGGAACAGGTCGGTGACCGAATGCTCCAGCGTCGCCCGCCGCGGCACCCGCAGGCGTTGGCTGAAGCCGGCCAATTCGGCCGTGCCGCCGACCCGGATCCGATCGCCCAAGCGGGTAATCCCGACCTTGAAGGTCTCGTCCATCACGGTCGACACAGGCGCCGCATCCGGGTTCACGATGGGCATGGTCAGGGAGTAGCCCTTGACCGGATACACCGGCAGGTGGATGCCCAAGGGCTTTACCAGCTGGGGCGTGTAGCTGCCCATGGCCGCCACATAGGTGTCTGCGGTGAGCACCTCACCACCATTGACCTGCACACCGATAATCCGTTCGCCGTCTGTGAGCAGTTTCTGGACAGACGTGCCGTACCGGAACCGGACCCCCAACTGCTCCGCAATCGCAGCAAGCCTCTGGGTAAACAGGTGAGCATCCCCGGTTTCGTCGCCGAGGAGGCGCAGGCCCCCAGCGACCTTGTTCTTCACCAGACCCAGCGCCGGTTCGACGCCGACGCACCCTGCGGGATCCAGGATCTCGTACGGGACGCCATAGGCGTCGAGCACGGCCGTGTCCTCGCCGATCCTGTCGAGTTGCTTTTGCGTACGGAAGAGCTGCAGCAGCCCCTTCTCCCGGTGGTCGTAGGTGATGCCGGTTTCCTGCCGCAGCTCGCGCAGGCAGTCCCGGCTGTACTCGGCCAGGCTCACCATCCGGCTCTTGTTGCGCCGGTAGGCCTCCTCGGTGCAGTTCGCCAGCATGTGGGCGAGCCAGCCCCAGAGGCGCAGCTCGGTGCGGGGCCAGAGCACCAGCGGCCGATGCTTCATCATCAGCCACTTCAGGGCCTTGATCGGGATGCCCGGGGCGGCCCACGGCGCGGAGTAGCCGGGCGAGACCTGCCCCGCATTGGCAAAGCTCGTCTCCATGCCGGCGGCGGGCTGGCGATCCACCACCGTCACCTCATGACCCTGCTTGGCGAGATAGTAGGCTGAAGTGACGCCGACGACGCCGCTGCCGAGAACGAGAACGTGCATGGTTTGTGATCCTCAGGAATGGATGTACTGACGGTGGTAGCGTGA
>NZ_QDAH01000243.1 GCF_003075415.1 Microvirga sp. KLBC 81 | reverse complement strand
TGAACCGCGCCGGGATTCCCGGAGGCTCCAACTCCTGACAGGATGGAGCCATGACGAAGAGAACACCCCCGTATTCACCGGAGGTCCGCGAGCGGGCGGTCCGGATGGTTTTCGAGCACCGCGACGAGTACGCCTCCCAGTATGAGGCGATCCGGTCGATTGCGGCAAAGATCGGCTGCTCGGGCGAGACGCTGCGCCACTGGGTGCGGCAGGCAGAGCGCGACCAGGGCCTGCGCGCCGGGCCGACGAGCGCGGAGCAGGAGCGGATCAAGGCGCTCGAGCGTGAGGTGCGCGAACTGCGCCAGGCCAACGAGATCCTGCGCAAAGCCAGCGCGTATTTTGCCCAGGCGGAGCTCGACCGCCGCTCCAAGCCATGAAGGCCTTTATCGACGAGCATCGTGAGGTCTACGGGGTCGAGCCGATCTGCCGTGTGCTGCCGATCGCCCCGTCAACCTACTACGAGCACGCCGCCCGCAAGGCCAATCCCGACCGCAGACCGGCTCGGGAACGCCGGGATGCCGCACTCAGTCAGGAGATCCGCCGGGTCTTCGCGGCAAACTTCGGCGTCTATGGGGTCCGCAAGGTCTGGCGCCAGATGAAGCGCGAAGGGATCGCGGTGGCGCGATGCACGGTCGCCCGGCTGATGCGGCAGATGGGCCTCCAAGGAGTGGTTCGCGGCAAGAGCATCCGGACGACCGTCAGCGACGCCTCGGCCCCTTGTCCGCGTGACCGGGTGAACCGGCAGTTCACGGCGCCGCGACCAAACGCCTTGTGGGTGAGCGACTTCACCTTTGTGGCGACCTGGTCGGGCTTCGTCTATGTGGCCTTCGTGATTGACGCCTTCGCCCGCAGGATCGTGGGCTGGCGTGTGTCGCGCTCGGCCCGGGCCGAGTTCGTACTCGATGCCCTCGAGCAGGCTCTCCATGACCGGCAGCCCTGGCGAGCCAGCCTCATCCACCACAGCGACAGGGGAGTTCAATACGTGTCGATTAAGTACACCGAGCGGCTCGCCGCGGCCGGCATCGAGCCGTCGGTCGGCAGTGTCGGCGACTCGTACGATAATGCCCTGGCGGAAACCGTCATCGGCCTGTTCAAGACCGAGGTGATCCATCGGCGTGGTCCGTGGCGCTCCTTCGCGGCCGTCGAGTTCGCCACTCTTGAATGGGTCGATTGGTTCAACAACCGGCGCCTGCTCGAGCCCATCGGCAACATCCCGCCCGCCGAGGCGGAAGCCGCCTACTGTGCCCAGCTTGAGGTCATGCCGATGGCCGCGTAAAATCCAAGCCAATCAGCCTCCGGAAAATTCGGCGCGGTTCA
>NZ_QDAH01000242.1 GCF_003075415.1 Microvirga sp. KLBC 81 | reverse complement strand
GGTCTGGAAGAAGTAACGTAGAGGGCATCTCTCACAGTCGATCAGGACCGCAGTTTCCTCACCCGCGCACAGGTCTCCTTTATACCTGCTCAGGGAATTGCTGACTCGGGTTTGCGACGGTGTGCCTGCCGTGATTCACTGATGGCCAGGGGCGGTGTTGATGGAGATCAGCATGGCCGGGCTTCCGATCCGTCAGGACTACTCGCCTTCAGAGCTGCGCTCGCGTGCGGCCCATGAGAAGGATTGCCGGGCCGCCTTGCGGCTCCTGGCCATTGCCAATGCGCTCGAGGGCATGACCCGCGCCGAGGCGGCGCGACTGGCCGGCATGGAGCGCCAGGCCCTGCATGATGCCATCCAACGCTTCAATACTGAAGGCCCTGACGGTCTGCACGACCGCCCTCGCTCTGGCCGCCCGGAGCAACTCACGCCCGGTCAGCAGGCGGCCTTGAAGGCGCATATCCTGCGTGGGCCCCAACCGGAGCGTGATGGGGTCAGCGCTTGGCGTCTGGTCGATCTGTGCGCGTACGTCGAGCAAACCTACAGTGTCAGCTACAGTCAGTGGGGACTGTCATCTCTGCTCAAGCGCCTCGGTCTCTCCCGCCAGAAGACGCGCCCCTCGCACCCCAAGGGCAATCCGGCCGCGCAGGCGGCGTTCAAAAAACCAGCTCCCGTCAAAGCTGCAAGGCATCGCGACGAAGCACCCTGACGCACGTCTCCAGGTTTGGTGCGAGGACGAGGCACGCTTTGGCCAGAAGGGTCGCACGACACGGGTGTGGTACGAGCGCGGCGTGCGTCCGCCCGGCGTGGTCGATCAGCGTTTTGAGAGCCTATACCTGTTTGCCGCGTGCCGACCCGGCACGGACGAGACCTTCGCGCTGGCCCTGCCGCGGGCGAACGCGGAGGCAATGACTGTCTTTCTGGAGCACTTTTCTCAGCATCTTGAGCCAGGGGTGCACGCGGTGCTCGTGCTGGATCAGGCCGGTTGGCACGACGTGCGGGCTTTGCATGTGCCAGAGACGATCACGTTGCTGCCGTTGCCGTCAGCGTCACCCGCGCTGAACCCGGTCGAACGGGTCTGGCTCTACCTGCGCGAGCGCTATCTCTCGCATCGCGTCCTGGATGGCTATGAGGGGGTGCTGGAGGCCGTCTGCCGGGCCTGGAACAGACTTCTCGACGAGACTGGCCGCCTCACAACCCTGACAGCCTACCCGTATCTGACCGCGTCAGCAATTCCCTGAGCAGGTATAAAGAGACCTGTGCGCGGGTGAGGAAACTGCGGTCCTGATCGACTGTGAGAGATGCCCTCTACGTTACTTCTTCCAGACC
>NZ_QDAH01000241.1 GCF_003075415.1 Microvirga sp. KLBC 81 | reverse complement strand
CGTGTCAGAACGCAGATCGCGACCGACTGAGCTCGCCCGTGTGGTCCTCTGACGGCGGGAGCGCGAGTGACAACGGCCGTTTGGCTCTTCGACCAGGCGGAATGTCAGTCTCCATGGTGTCCGAGCCATCGTGATGGGCTCGGGTGCCTATGGCGGCCGTCCCTCAGGACTGGATTGCCGCCAGCAGCGGTCCAGGGCCAAGGATCGCCAGAACCCGCTTCAGGTTATAGGCGAGCACATGCAGGCTCATCTCCGTCCTGACCCGCGCCAAGGTCCGGGTCAGGAAGTGCGTGGCGCCCATCCACGCCTTGATCGTGCCGAACGGATGCTCCACCGTCTGCCGGCGCAGGCGCATCGTCTCCGGTGCCCGGTCGAGCCGCTCCTGCATCGCATCGAGCACGTCCTCGTGCTCCCAGCGTCTGACCCGGCGCTCCTTGCCAGGTGTACACTGCTCTTTCAGAGCACACCTCCCACAGCAGGTGGTCCGAAGCGACCTTCGGCTTTGGCGCACGAAGTGAGGACCTTGGGCCCAGAGGGCGTGATGCCGGCTCTCTCGCAGGCCAGGATCTCCTCACCCTGGTAGTAGCCTCTGTCCGCCAGGGCCTCCAGCGTCGGCGTGCCCATAGCCGTTTGTGCCTGCTGGGCCATCCCCGACAACTGGCCCCGCTCCGAGCCGCTGTTGGTCATCTCATGCGCGGCAATCAGAGGATGCTGCACATCCACGGCCGCCTGCATGTTGTAGCCCACGATCCCCGTGCCGATGCCGCGGGTAGCCATCGACCGCGCATCCGGGTCGGTGAGGGAGATCTGCTGCTCGGGAGCCGCCAGCACCTGCTGCTCCAGCTCCCGGAACTGCCGCATCTGCTCTTTGGGCGCTGCGATCTTGTCCTTGAGCCGGCCTGCCTTCTCCTGCGCCAACTCGCTCTCCTGCCGGTCGGCCGGATCACGCGCGGAGAGGTAGGGCGCGATGCTGGCCTCGACCTGCGCGATGCGCTTGGCGAGCTTGGCCGGCGTGAAGTTCTTGTCGCGGGTGTTGACGGCCTTGAACTTGGAGCCGTCGATGGCCACCACCGCCTGCGAGAACAGGTTGAGCTTGCGGCACAACCCGACGAACGGGCGGCACACGGCCCGGATGGCCGGTCCGTTGTCCTTGCGGAAGCGGGCGATGGTCTTGTGATCTGGCTGGAGTTGGCCGGTGAGCCACATCAGCTCGAGATTGCGGCCGGTCTCCTGCTCGAGGCGGCGGCTGGACGGAATGCGGTTGAGATAACCGTAGAGATAAATCTTGAGCAGGGCCGCCGGATGATAGGCCGGGCGGCCTGTCGCCTGCGG
>NZ_QDAH01000240.1 GCF_003075415.1 Microvirga sp. KLBC 81 | reverse complement strand
CAGCCTGAACGCTGACCGCGCCTCAACAGCTCTAATGCATAATGAATTCGCCAGCAGTATCTTTTTCGAAGCAAGTCCAAGTGTTATTGAGCGGCGACGCTCCACATAGCGCTATCAGCATAATTGGCGCCCTGTACGTTGCTCTTCGCGTTCAAAGTCTGGTTTCACGACAGGAACCGTCGAGATGTCAGAGCCTCCAATCAAGCTCTCAGTACACAGTGTCACGATTGCGAAACAGATCGAGACGCTCCCGAATGGCCTCCGCGGAAACAGTAGCTGCACGCAGTACCTGCTGTCGAGATACCTGGGCGCGGCTGCTCGGAAAGCGCATAGCCGACGGACCTCACGGTCCGTATGAGATCCTGTCCGCCGGCCTCATTGAGCGCCGCGCGCAAGCGGCCAATGTGAACATCAATGGTGCGGGGACCAACATGAACACCGCGCGGCCAAGTTGCATTCTGCAGTTCATCCCTGGAGTGCACTCTGTGTGGGCTCTTCATGAGATGGTGCAGAAGGCGGAACTCGGTTGGAGTGAGACGAATCGTGCGGCCGCTTCGCCATACGCAATAACTGGTCACATCCAGTTCGAGATCGAGAAAGGTCAGCAGGTCTCGTGGGCCGAGGACGCGACCCCGATGCGATTTGTGCCAGACCGCACCAATACTTATCATCAGTGTCTCGGGCGAGAATGGTCTGCTGAGATACTGGTCGGCGCCGGACTCGAGGATCTCTTGCTGACTTGCTTCGTCACCTTCGGCCGCAAACACGACAATCGACCTCGACTGCATCCGGCGGTCCAGGCGCAGGCATGCACAGAGTGTCTGCGTCTCAACACCGGGTAGCCATGATTCGAGAAGCAGCACGTCCGGCGTCAGCTCCCGGAGGCGCTTGGCCAACGCTTCCCCATCACTCACCCCCGCGACAACAAGGCCTTTGCTCTTTACGGTATATTCTAGAAACGAGCGAAAGCTCTCGTCTGCCGCAGCGATTAGCACCATCGGCGGTGGCAGGGAGCCTTGGTCAATATCGTCATTAGACATCGCGTCAACCCTTCAGATGTAGCTTCGACCGGCCGCTCGATGTCATGGCTCTGTCGAGAGTCCAGACTTTTGACGCGAAGGATGGTGTGCAGGGTGCCGATCATGCGGCAGGAATTTCAACTTGCTCGGCAATGCCAGATTTGAATTGTAAACGTACTTCGCTTGTTTGCTCATTATATGAACCATCTCGAAGCTTGACAGGATAATTGCCGCCGGCACCTTTGCCTTGAGGCCCAGCGTGGATCGGATGCGACGCTTGCTATGCCGGTGATCCTGCTCAATCCGATTGTTCAGATAAGCACTTTGCCGAATGCGAATGGGTTTCATACGACGCCGCGAGC
>NZ_QDAH01000239.1 GCF_003075415.1 Microvirga sp. KLBC 81 | reverse complement strand
GATACTGCTGGCGAATTCATCATGCTGGGACAGGGGCCATCATGAGCTTGGTGAATGCGGATTGCCGCGTTCGTGCGAGCGGCGTGCCCGCGAACCAGGCACCCAGCCGAATGAGGTTCATGGCAGCCACCGTCAGCACGTGTTGCAGGTGCGTCTTTGCCAGTCCGATGTAGCGCGAGCGCCGCAGATGCAGGATCCGGACGCCCGCCGAAATCGTTCCCTCGATGCCGGCGCGCTGTCGATACTCTTTCGAGAAGGCAAGCTGCTCCTCGCGCTGGCGAGCCGCCTCCAGCGTCTCGTGTTCCTCGCGGGGGCGTAGCGTGAGCAGGCGCCGCCCGCTTCGGGGACACCGTGTCTTCAACGGACAAGGTCGACAATCTGTTGGCGAGAAGCGAACTTTGAGGGCGGTTCGCCCCTGATGGTAGTCGGGGGCCCAACTCTTGCTCTGGTGCCCGGCCGGGCAGGTCGCCATTTCCCGATCCCAATCGAGGTCCTGCACCGTGAAGCCTTCTCCTGACCGGGCCTGCCACTGATCATCCTTGGGAGCCGGCCCGAACAGCGTGACGCCTTTCTTCCGGCTGGCCACCAGTTGGTCAGCCGCAACATAACCGGCATCGGCCAGAGGAGTGTCGGGCAGCAGACCTTTGGCATCAAGGGCCTCATGGATGTCGTCGAGCGCGTCGCGATCAACGACGGGTGCCAGGGTGGTCTCCACATGGGTGATCAAGTGTGGTCCGCTCTCGCCGCACGTCTCGGTCAGATGCACCTTGTAGCCGATCCAGATGGTTGACTGCTTCCTGGCGTCATGCACTTCCGGATCGTAGGGCGAGGCAACCATCAGCAGCGAGGGTGGAAATCCCTCCTGGTCAGTCCGCCACCGCACCCGAAGGGGCGCCTGAGTCCCTGTGGTCGGAGCATCGTCGATGAGGCAGAAGTTCTGGAGCCAGACCTGCCGCAACAACTCAACCGCCGGGATCTGCCGCAGCCATAGCGGCGCATGAGGAGCCATGATGGCCGCAAGCACCTGATGACCATCGCGCCCGATCTGCTCGGCGTGGGCGCGCCGCTTCGCCTCGCCCGGCGGCACCTCATGATCGCCAGCCCGCCGGTCATAGCGCTCCAGCCAAGCAGGATCAGCATGGCCGCGCAGCCATTCGGGGGCCGCTGTCGCCAAGGCATTCAGGGCGGCGCACAGCGTCTCGGTCACGCATTCGAGGCGGTTCAGGAAGCGAACGGCTCCGAGCACATGGGTCGGTGCGCTGCCGGCCCCGTCCACTGAGCAGCTTGTGCTCACGGCACAGCGCCAGAAGGATGTCGAGCAGATGCTCCTCCGCGCCTCCTGCCACAAGGCGGCTGCGGAACTCACTCAGGACAGAGGCATCGAAGCCAGGGTCGGTCAGCTCCAACCCC
>NZ_QDAH01000238.1 GCF_003075415.1 Microvirga sp. KLBC 81 | reverse complement strand
CCGTCCCAGAAGATGAGTTTGATGCGATCGGCCCGCTTGGCGCGAAAGACGTAGACAGTCCCCGAGAACGGATCCGCTCCCATGGTCTCGCGCACGAGTGCGGCAAGCCCCTCGGCTCCTTTGCGGAAGTCAACGGGCTTGGTCGCCACCAGGACGCGGACGGCACCGGTCGGTCCGATCATCGCACGCTCTTGAGCGCTTGCAGCACTGCGGCCAGCGTTGCGCCGTCGACTCCCGGCGGCACACGGATGATGGCACCCGCAATGGCAATCTCGATCACCGCCTCACGACAGGCTGCCGGGGTGGGCTGCGGTGTGTCAGGAGCGACAACAACCGGGGTAAAGCCCAGAGGAGGATCACCAGCCTCTTGTTTGGCTTGACGGCGCCAGGTGAACAGATGCTGGGGCGACATCCCGTGACGGCGGGCCACTTCAGACACCACCGCGCCGGGTGCGGTTGCCTCTTGCAGGATCCGCGCTTTCTCATCCGCCGACCAGCGCCGGCGTCCGCCAGCTCCAGTGATCACTTCCAGACGCCGCACGGGCCGGGGCGGCTCAAGCATATGGTCAACCATCGACACAAAACGATCCCCAATCAGAGATCGTTAGTCTCGCCGCTCAGAGACACGAACGTAAGGTGGGTTCAGAACACCGCTTACTCTTGATCGGGAGATCCTGCGTCGAAACTGCCGGTGCGTCAGGCGTATGACGAGGTCGAGGAACAGTAAGGGCAAAATGATCGGTCAGATCGGGATCAGGAAAAGCATTATCACCTAAAGAGCTTCGCGCTCGGGAATTTGATCTGCACCTGCTCTGCGTATCTCCATACCGGCCAGCGGCATGACTTCAGCCGCGACGAAAGGCCTGATACATAACCGCACCCGATCACATGCCGAAGCTGTTCAGAAATCCCTTGCGCGAACGGGGCCGTTCTCTAATCGCGGGCTTCCAGTCAAGCGCAAACAGCTCTGGCATCGTTGCTTCTCCCCGGATCACGGTTCTCTCCGCGGTCGGCACTGGCCGCCGCATCATCGGGTTCAACAGCACGAGCCTTCCAAGGTCCACAACGTGATCAGCTGGAGCCTCCAGCTCTCACAAGCCCCGCTCGCGGAATGACTCGTACCCTCGCCCTGAGGAGCAAGCACGGTGCCCAGCACTCATCTCATGACGAACACTGGGCTAATCTTTTGATCTCATGCTGCAGCTGTTTCCAGTTTGGTCCAGCGGAAGGGCTCGCCCGTCCGCCAGAACGCATGCAGGATGACAGCGAGCTTGCGGGCCAAGGCCACTCGGGCCTTGTTGAACCCACTCCGCTGCGCCAGCCGCACCGCCCAGGCCTTGAGCGGTGACCAGCGCTGCACCCGGGTCAGCAAGACACCAGCCGCCTCGAACAGGTAGGATCGCACCAGTTCGTCGCCGCATTT
>NZ_QDAH01000237.1 GCF_003075415.1 Microvirga sp. KLBC 81 | reverse complement strand
CAACGGCCGCAGATCTGCCTCGATCTGCTGGCGCCGGCCTTCCAGGAACGGCGGCAGCGAGAGCGTCTCGCCGAGATGCTCCATCGACTCGTCGGTGGCAAAGCCCGGCCCGTCGGTGGCAATCTCGAACAGGATCCCGTTCGGCTCGCGGAAATAGAGACTGCGGAACCAGAACCGGTCTACCGGGCCGCTCGACGGCATGCGCACGTGGTTGAGCCGCTCCGCCCAGGCCTTGTAATCAGCATCGGGGATGCGGAACGCCACATGGTGGACGCCCCCTGCCCCGGGCTGGGCGATCGGAAGGTTGGGCTCGACGGACACATGCAGCTCGGCGGCCGCCCCGCCCGACCCCATCTGATAGACGTGAGTGCGGGTTTCCTCGTTGCCCAGCGTGGCATAGTCGCGAACGCGCGTCATGCCCATGATCTTCGTGAGCACGAGTTCAGTATAGTGAAGATCGGGCACGCTGATCGTGATCGGCCCGAGGCCGCGGATCTGATGCCCGGCCGGGACCGGGCTGCGCTCCCACGGATGCGCCTCCTCACCCTGTCCGCCATCATCGATCAGGCTCAGGCGCTGGCCCTCGAAATCCTCGAAATCGAGGGTGAGCCGACCGTCGCGCTCGACGATGTCCGAATGAGTGACGCCGAGATCCTGAAAGCGCTGCCTCCACCAGGTGAGCGTTTCGACGCCGGAAACGCGCATGCCGGTCCGCGTGATGCTGTGGGTACCGCGCTGCTCGCGTTCCACCGGCCAGTCGAAGAAGGTGATGTCGGTGCCGGGCGAGCCGCGCCCGTCGGCATAGAACAGATGATAGGCGGTCACGTCGTCCTGGTTGACGGTCTTCTTCACGAGCCGCAGGCCAAGCGTGTTGGTGTAGAAGGCGTGATTGGCCGGGGCGTTACCGGTGACGGCGGTGAGATGATGGATGCCGGTGAGTTGCATGATTGATGTCCTTGTCAGGCGAGGTGGGCTGGTCAGCCTGCCTCCCGGGAATGTTTAGAGTTGGTCGATCCAGGCCTTCGTGAGGGCCACGTCGGTCTGCGACAGCCCATGGCCCGTCGGGAGCACGCGGTGCTCGACGGTGGCCCCTGCCGTTTGTAGGAGGGATGCCAGCCGCTTGGCGTTCTCCGCCGGCACGATGGGATCGGAGGCGCCCGAGAGCATCAGCACCGGCTTGCCGGTGAGATCGGCGATGGGCGGGTCCTGCAACGGCACCATCGCCCGCAGCAGGGCGGCCCCGGCCAGCGCCTCGGGCCTGAGCTGGAGCACAGCCGCGGCGATGTTGGCTCCGTTCGAGAAGCCGACGGCAATGGGTGCCGCGAGGCCGTATGACTCCCGCGCCTGGGCGATGAAGTCAGCCAGCTCGTGAGCCCGGCGGCGCACGTCCTCCTCGTCGAACACGCCCTCACGCAGGCGACGGAAGAAGCG
>NZ_QDAH01000236.1 GCF_003075415.1 Microvirga sp. KLBC 81 | reverse complement strand
GAGGAGGTCGAGCGGCTGCGCCTCGACAACAGCAACCTGCACGCCAGCAATCAGGCCTTGAAGGACGAGATCGCCCGGCTCAAGAACCTGCCGCCGCGCCCGCCGTTCAAGCCGTCCGGCCTGGAGAAAGCCACTCAGCCGCGGCTCGCCAAGCCGGGCCGGCGCCCCGGGCGCAGGGCCAAACGGGATCGGGTCACCCGCGAGGTCACGATCCGGGCCGAGGTCCCGGCGGGCTCGCGCTTCAAAGGCTACAAGACGGTGGTGCGCCGGGATCTCGTGTTGGCCGCCGAGGTGGTGCGCTACAAACGGGAACGCTGGGTGACGCCCGAGGGCCAGACCATCATCGCGCCGTTGCCAGCCGGGATCGCGGGCGGGTTCGGCCTCGGCGTGCGGCGGTTCTGTCTGGCCCTGCACACGCAAGGCCAAGTGACCACCGAGCGGCTCACCGATCTTCTGAATGGGATCGGCCTTGCCATCTCCAAGCGGCAAGTGGTGCGCCTGCTCACCACTGATCTGGAGCCGTTCGCGCAGGAAGACCACGCGATCCTGCAGGCCGGCCTGGTCTCCTCGCCTTACCTCACCGTCGACGATACTGGTGCGCGCCATGCCCGCCGTCCTGGTGTGACCACGCAGATCGGCGGCGAGCGCTTCACCGTGTTCCGCACCGGGCGGTCGAAATCGCGCCTGAACTTCCTGACGCAGCTGCGGGCCGGCTGTGACGACTACGTCGTCAACGAGGCGGCGCTGGATTATCTGCGCCGGCAGCCTGTCGAGGCCGCCGTGATCGCCCGGTTGACGAAGCTCCAGGGCCAAGTGTTCCGCTCGCAGATGGACTGGCTGGAGCATCTGGCCCGGTGCTCGATCAGCATCTTCGACCGGCCCCTGCTCCAGACACTGAACGAAGCCGCCACCTGGGGTGCGATCCGGCATCACGGGCTGATGGAGACCACCGTCGTGGTCTCCGATGATGCCGGCCAGTTCCGCGTCGCCAAGCATGCTTTGTGCTGGGTTCATGCGGAGCGGCACCTGCAGAAGCTGATGCCCGCCTCACCCAAGCAGGCCCAGGCGGTGGAACTGGTCCGCCAGGCGATCTGGTGTTTTTACCGCGGTCTGAAGCTGTGGAAGCAAAGCCCTGCACCGGGCAGGGAGAGAGTGTTTCGGCAGCAATTCGACAAGATTTTTGGACTACGCACGGGCTACAAGGATCTCGATGCGCTGCTGGCCCGGCTGGCGCGGCGCAAGGGCGAACTGCTGCGGGTGCTCGAGCGCCCGGAGATCCCGCTCCACACCAATGCGTCCGAGAATGACCTGCGCGCCTGCGTGATCAAGCGCAAGATCTCCGGCGGCACGATGAGTGTGGATGGCCGCCTGGCACGCGACGTGATGCTGGGCCTGCAGAAGACCTGCCGCAAGCTCGGGCTGTCGTTTTTCACCTATCTCGGG
>NZ_QDAH01000235.1 GCF_003075415.1 Microvirga sp. KLBC 81 | reverse complement strand
CCCGTGCTGCTCAAGCCCCAGAGCGAGGTCGGTTCCCAGGTGGTGGTGCAGGGACGTCGCATCGGGACCGCCAAGGCCCGGGAATATCAATCCTGGAAGCCGCGCCTGATGGCTGCCGTGCTCGACAGCTTCGCACGTCTCGGCGATGAAGCCGATCTCGTCCTTGTGGAGGGCGCGGGCTCGGCCTCCGAGGTGAATCTCCGCGCTGCCGATATCGCCAATATGGGCTTCGCCCGCACCGCCGGCGTGCCGGTCGTGATCGTCGGCGACATCGATCGGGGCGGGGTCATCGCCAGCCTCGTCGGGACGCGGGCGGTGCTCGACGAAGCGGATGCCGCCATGGTGCGTGGCTTCATCGTCAATCGTTTCCGAGGCGACCCGGCGCTGTTCGATGACGGAATGCGCTTCATTGCGGAGCGCACCGGCTGGCCTGCGCTCGGTCTTGTGCCGCATTTCCCAGACGCCGCACGGCTTCCGGCGGAGGACGGTCTCGGCCTGCGCCGAGACAGGGGCAAGTCCGGGACTGACACCGTTCTGATTGCTGTTCCGGTAACGCCGCGCATCTCCAATTTCGACGATCTCGATCCGCTGCGCGAGGAGACGGGCGTCCATGTCGCTCTGATCGAACCGGGTCAGCCGCTTCCAGTAGAAGCAGCGCTCGTCCTGCTGCCCGGCTCCAAGACCACCATCGACGATCTGCTGTTCATCCGCGCGCAAGGCTGGGACATCGACATCAAGGCGCATCTGCGCCGGGGAGGGCGGGTGCTCGGCCTGTGTGGCGGCTATCAGATGCTGGGACGGCGCATCGATGATCCGTTCGGAATCGAAGGTGAGGCAGGCCGCTCCGTGGAGGGGTTGGGGCTACTCGATGTGGCGAGCACGCTGACGGAAACGAAACACCTTGAGGCGGTCAGCGGAGTTACGATCCCGGACCGGATCCCCTTATCGGGATACGAGATGCATGTCGGCGAGACGTCGCGGCAGAGCGCATCGGTGCAGGCGTTTGCCCAGCTGGAGGATGGTCGTCTCGACGGCGCCGTCTCAGCGGACGGACGGGTGGCCGGAACCTACGTTCATGGCCTGTTTGCCAATGACCGCCAAAGGGCCCGCTGGCTGCGGCTCCTCGGAGCCGAGGCGAGCGATCTGGTTTACGAAGCACTCGTGGACGACATCCTGGACCGCTTCGCCGATCACCTGGAGCAACACGTGGATTGCAATCGGCTTCTGGAGCTCAGCGCGCGATGAGCCAAGTCAGCACCATCAAGGCCAAGGCTAAGGCAAAGAGCAGTCCGCAAGCCGTCCGATAGAGCATGAGCGCCCTGTCGATGTCCTGCGCTGTCGCCTCAGAACGTCCGTCGCCCATCCAGCAATCCTCGACGCGGACATTCCCATAGATGCGCGGTCCGGCCAGCCGCAGGCCGAGGGCACCCGCCATTGCAGCCTCCGGCCA
>NZ_QDAH01000234.1 GCF_003075415.1 Microvirga sp. KLBC 81 | reverse complement strand
CCCGTGCTGCTCAAGCCCCAGAGCGAGGTCGGTTCCCAGGTGGTGGTGCAGGGACGTCGCATCGGGACCGCCAAGGCGCGGGAATATCAATCCTGGAAGCCGCGCCTGATGGCTGCCGTGCTCGACAGCTTCGCGCGTCTCGGCGATGAAGCCGACCTCGTCCTTGTAGAGGGCGCAGGTTCGGCCTCCGAGGTGAATCTCCGCGCTGGCGATATTGCCAATATGGGCTTCGCCCGCACCGCCGGAGTGCCGGTCGTGATCGTCGGCGACATCGATCGGGGCGGGGTCATCGCCAGCCTCGTCGGCACGAGGGCGGTGCTCGACGAAGCGGATGCCGTCATGGTGTGTGGCTTCATCGTCAATCGTTTCCGAGGCGACCCGGCGCTGTTCGATGACGGAATGCGCTTCATTGCGGAGCGCACCGGCTGGCCTGCGCTCGGTCTTGTGCCGCATTTCCCAGACGCCGCACGGCTTCCGGCGGAGGACGGTCTCGGCCTGCGCCGAGACGGGGTCAAGTCCGGGACTGACACCGTTCTGATTGCCGTCCCGGTAACGCCGCGCATCTCCAATTTCGACGATCTCGATCCCCTGCGCGAGGAACCCGGTGTCCATGTGGCGCTGATCGAACCAGGTCAGCCGCTGCCTGCTGAAGCAGCCCTTGTCCTGCTGCCCGGCTCCAAGACCACCATCGACGATCTGCTGTTCATCCGCGAGCAGGGGTGGGACATCGATATCAAGGCCCATCTCCGCCGGGGAGGGCGGGTGCTCGGCCTGTGCGGCGGCTATCAGATGCTAGGGCGACGCATTGACGATCCGCATGGTATCGAAGGTGAAGCAGGCCGCTCCGTGGAAGGGTTGGGGCTTCTTGATGTGGCGAGCACGCTCACCGAAACGAAACGCCTGGAGGCAGTCACCGGAGTTACAATTCCGGACCGGGTCCCCTTATCGGGATATGAGATGCATGTCGGCGAGACTGCGCCACAGAGCACATCGCTGCAGGCGTTCGCCGAGCTGGAGGATGGCCGCCTCGACGGCGCCGTCTCGGCGGACGGGCGGGTGGCCGGAACCTACGTTCATGGCCTGTTTGCCAATGACCGCCAAAGGGCCCGCTGGCTGCGGCTTCTCGGAGCCGAGGCGAGCGATCTGGTTTACGAAGCCCTCGTGGACGATATCCTGGACCGCTTCGCCGATCACCTGGAGAAACACGTGGATTGCAACCGGCTTCTGGAGCTCAGCGCGCGATGAGCAAAGTCAGCACCATCAAGGCCAGGGCCAAGGCGAAGAACAGTCCGCAAGCCGTCCGATAGAGCATGAGCGCCCTGTCGATGTCCTGCGCCGTCGCTTCGGCACGTCCGTCGCCCATCCAGCAATCTTCGACGCGGACATTCCCATAGATGCGCGGTCCGGCCAGCCGCAGGCCGAGGGCACCCGCCATTGCAGCCTCCGGCCA
>NZ_QDAH01000233.1 GCF_003075415.1 Microvirga sp. KLBC 81 | reverse complement strand
GAGAGCGAGCGGCTGCGCCAGATCATCAAGGAACTGCAGCGTCATCGCTTCGGCCGCCGGGCCGAGACCCTGCCCGAGGATCAGCTGCTGCTTGCACTCGAAGAGGTCGAGCAGGTCGAAGCCGCTGATCATGCGCAGAGCGAGGCTGAACGGCCGGACCGGCGTGCGGCCCGCGCGGCGCATCGCCGCCGCAACCGCGGCTCTCTGCCGGCGCATCTGCCGCGGATCGAGAGCGTCGTGGAGATCGACGATCTATCCTGCCCCTGCTGTTCCGGTCCCTTGCACCGGATCAGCGAGGATGTCTCCGAGCGGCTCGACATCGTGCCCGCGCAGTTCCGGGTGCTGGTGACGCGCCGGCCCAAATACGCCTGCCGTCGCTGTGAAGACGTGGTGGTGCAGGCGCTGGCTCCAGCGCGCCTGATCGAGGGCGGAGTGCCCACGGAAGCCACCGTGGCGCATGTGCTCGTGGCGAAGTATGCCGATCATCTGCCGCTCTACCGGCAGGCTCAGATGTACGCGCGGCAAGGGATCAACCTGGATCGCTCGACCCTGGCCGATTGGGTCGGCCGGGGCGCCTTTCTGCTGCGGCCCGTGCACACGCGATTGTTCGAGAAGCTCAAGACCTCCGGCAAGCTGTTCGCTGATGAGACCACCGCACCGGTGCTCGATCCGGGCCGAGGGCGAACCAAGACAGGTCAGCTCTTTGCCTATGCGCGGGACGATCGGCCGTGGGGCGGCACCGACCCGCCCGGAGTCGTCTACGTGTATGCGCCGGATCGCAAGGCTGAGCGGCCGATCGCGCATCTGGCGGGCTTTGCAGGCGTGCTGCAGGTCGACGGCTATGGCGGCTACAAGGTGCTGGCCGAACGCGGGGATGTGAGGCTTGCGCTCTGCTGGGCGCATCTGCGCCGGCGCTTTTACGAGCTGGCCGCGGCCGGTCCGGCGCCGATTGCGAGTGAAGCCCTCACGCGCATTGCTGAACTCTACACGATCGAGAGCGAGATCCGCGGACGCTCGCCCGAGGAGCGCCGTGCTGCCCGCCAGATGCGCAGTCGGCCCGTGCTCGATGAACTCGAGCCATGGCTGCGATCCAAGCTCGCCCTCATCAGCCAGAAGACGAAACTGGCTGAGGCGATCCGCTATGCGCTCTCGCGCTGGGAGGGCCTGACGCGGTTTGTCGACGACGGGCGGATTGAGATCGACTCCAACGTGGTCGAACGCTCGATCCGGCCGCTGGCTCTCAATCGGAAGAATGCTCTGTTTGCCGGATCTGATGGCGGTGCGGAGCATTGGGCGGTGGTCGCGTCGCTGATCGAGACCTGCAAGCTGATCGGGGTTGAGCCCTATGGCTACCTGGCGGACGTGATCACCCGCATTGTCCAGGGACATCCCAACAGCCGCCTTGATGACCTGCTGCCGTGGTCCTATGCGGTCGCGCAAGACCTCAAGGCCGTGGCCTGAAAACACCGCTTACGATC
>NZ_QDAH01000232.1 GCF_003075415.1 Microvirga sp. KLBC 81 | reverse complement strand
TCCTGCAACCAGAAGGGAATCACAGCTTTGCCCCGGAGAGAACCCTTTGACTCCGCGTTTCAGTCCGATGCTCTAGGTCGTGAACTCATAAAAGATCTTTTCTTTGCAGTGGGTTGATGCTTCACCTCCCGCGTCTGGGAGGATCTGATGCGTCGACACGAGCTGACCGACTTTGAGTGGAAGATCATCGAACCGCTCTTGCCCAACAAGCCGCGCGGCGTATCGCGGGTAAATGACCGGCGCGTGCTCAACGGCATTCTCTGGCGCTTCCGCACCGGCTCGCCCTGGCGCGACATCCCCGAGCGATATGGGCCTTCCACCACTTGCTACAATCGCTTCGTGCGCTGGCGTGAGGCGGGCGTGTGGGACCGCATTCTGGACGCGGTCTCAGCCGCGTACGACGGCGATCTCACCATGATCGACAGCTCCTGTGTGCGCGTCCACCAGCATGGCGCGACGGGTAAAAAGGGGGTGGAGATGGTGGCATGGGACGTTCCCGTGGCGGCCTGAGCACCAAGATCCACGCTCTTGTGGATGCTGAGGGGCGACCGATCCGGATCGCACTCACGCCAGGACAGGCCCATGACAACACAGCAGCCGAGGAGCTTCTGGCCGACCTGAAACCAGGCACGACCCTGCTGGCGGACAAAGCTTACGACAGCAACGCCATTCGCGAGCAGACCCAGGATCAGGGTGTCTGGGCCAACATCCCGCCGAAGAGCAACCGCAAGGGCTCGTTTGTCTTCAGCGCCTTTCTGTACCGCTACCGCAATCTGGTGGAACGCTTCTTCAACAAGCTCAAACAGTTCCGGGGTATTGCCACACGCTACGACAAATGCCCCAAGAACTTCCTCGCCGCGATCAAGCTCGCATCAGCCCGCATCTGGATCCGCAGTTATGAGTCCGCTGCCTAGATCATCGCCTGGGTGAGCGCATTCACATCATTGAAGGACGTTGCCGCTATCGCAGCGACTGTTCATCGGTCGTGCCCACTGGCGCCGGTTGTGACGGTACCCGATCGTTCGCTCCGTGGTCCAAGTTGCTGTGATCACCCCTCCCGAAGGTCCTGTATGTGGCAACGGGAATGGCCGCTCGATCGCCATTGCTCGCCCTCACAGCCTCATTGTCGAGCAAGTCGCGCGGATCGTTGATCATGACGCCTAGATTGTTGCGGATTGAGCAACCAAGCGTTTGGTCGAAAGAATTATCATTAACTGAAGGACCAACGATGGACAGCGATGCACAGACGGGGGGGCGCGCCTCATAAACGACCGCCTCGACTCGCACGGCGAAGCTGTCGTGCTGGTCAGTGCGGCGGTCGTACAGGCGGATGTTGTAAGCCCCAACGCCCATTGCGCGGGCCTGACTGGCCACCTGCGTGCCGAGCCGGGGCGAGCCGATGATGTCGAGATGGACCGCATCCGGCCGACCGCGGCTAGCACTTGCAATGAAGTCATGCAGACGCTGCCGTTCGCCACCGCG
>NZ_QDAH01000231.1 GCF_003075415.1 Microvirga sp. KLBC 81 | reverse complement strand
TAGTCGACCCTGAACAACCCACAACTTGTTGCGGCTGAAGGATTCTTCGTCTTCGCGAAGCATTGTAAAATGCCGGCTCCTGGGGAGTGACCCACTCAAAACCGGTGTTTTGCCATGGGACCCAAGCCGATGGTGCCGAGCTCCGGCGACCTCTATCGCAGCCGGCTCGATCAGATCCTTGATCAGCGTCACGAACTCTTTCGCCTGGCCAGTCTGATCGACTGGGACAGGTTCGACCAGGAGTTTGGCCGCTTCTACCGGCCCCTGGGGCGGCCTGCCAAACCCACCCGGCTGATGGTCGGGCTGTCCTATCTCCAGCACACCTTCAACCTGTCCGATGAAGCGGTGGTGCAGCGTTGGACAGAAAACCCGTATTGGCAGTGGTTCTGCGGCTGCGAGTACTTCCAGCATGAGCTGCCGTGCGATCCCAGTTCACTGACGCGCTGGCGCAAGCGGCTCGGCCCCGAGGGGCTGGAGAAGCTGCTCGCCGCCACCATCCAGGCTGGGCTGGAGAGCGGCGCGGTGCGGCCCTCAAGCCTGGAGCGGATCAGCGTCGACACCACGGTGCAGCCCAAGGCGATCACTCATCCCACGGACGCGAAGCTCTATCTCAAGGCTCTCCTCGCCCTCGTGCGGCAGGCCAAGCGGCATGGCCTCCTGCTGCGGCAGGCTCACACCCGTCTGGCCAAACGCGCCGCCGTGCAGGTGGGCCGCTATGCTCATGCCCGCCAGATGCGACGCATGCGCCGCGAGTTGAAGCGGCTGAAGACCTATTTGGGTCGGGTCTATCGCGATGTGGCCCGCAAAGTCGCCGGGGATGAGAGCCTCGCCCTTCGCTTTGCCCGTCTGCTGGGCCTGACAGAGCGTCTTCTGACGCAAGAGCGCACGAGCAAGAACAAACTCTACAGCCTGCATGCGCCCGAGGTGGTGTGCATCGCCAAAGGCAAAGCACATCGTCCATACGAGTTTGGCTCGAAGGTCGCGCTGGCGGTGACCAACCGGGAGGGCTTTGCGCTTGCGTCCAAGGCGCTGGAGGGCAACCCGTATGACGGCCACACGCTGGATGCTACCATCGGCCAGGTCATCGCCCTGACGGGCGTCGAGCCGGAGCGGACGTACGTCGACCGTGGCTACCGCGGACATGACTATGCGAAGAAGGAGCGGGTCTTCATCACCGGTCAGCGCCGGGGCCTAACGCCGACGATCAGACGGGAGCTCAGGCGACGATCGGCCATCGAGCCGATGATCGGGCACATGAAAGCGGACGGACGACTTGGACGCAATCACCTGCTCGGAGCCGCCGGCGACGCGATCAATGCGCTGCTCGTGGCGGCCGGACACAATCTGCGGCTAATCCTGAACTGGCTCAGACTTTGTTTGGCCTGGTTCCTAGCGGCTCTCCTGGGTTCATCCGCGCAACCGGATACTTCCAAAGTGGTCTGAAAGCCAACTCCGGCCACCCTAAACGGCATTGTTCAGGGCCGAC
>NZ_QDAH01000230.1 GCF_003075415.1 Microvirga sp. KLBC 81 | reverse complement strand
ATGACAGCACACAATCGCCCGGACCGTCGCGTGCCCGAGCTGCGGGACGCGTCCCTGCTGGTGTCCCAGGCCTATGTGGCGGGCGCGTGGGTGGATGCCCCCGACGGCCGGACCATCCCGGTCACCGACCCCTTCGACGGGGCGCTGATCACCACCGTGCCCGATCTCGGGCCGGAGGCCGCCCGCCGCGCCATCGCCACGGCGCATGAGGTCCAGAAGACCTGGGCCCGGCGCACCGCCAAGGAGCGCAGCCAGGTCCTGAAGAAGTGGTACGACCTCATCATCGAAAATGCCGACGACCTGGCGCTGCTCCTCACCACCGAGCAGGGCAAGCCGTTGCCTGAGGCCAAGGCCGAGGTGGTGTCGAACGCCGCCTACATCGAGTGGTTCGCGGAAGAGGCCAAGCGCATCGACGGCGACATCATTCCCGGCGCCAATCCGAGCCAGCGCATCCTGGTGCTGAAACAGCCGGTCGGCGTGTGCGCGGCGATCACGCCCTGGAACTTTCCCAATGGCATGATCACCCGCAAGGTCGGGCCGGCGCTGGCGGCCGGCTGCACCATGGTGTTGAAACCCGCCGCCCAGACCCCGCTCTCGGCGCTGGCGCTGGCGGTGCTGGCCGAGCGGGCGGGCGTGCCCAAGGGGGCGTTCTCGGTGATCACCGGCGAGGCCAGGCCGATCGGCGAGGAGTTCTGCCGCAACCCGCAGGTGGCCAAGATCACCTTCACCGGCTCGACCGCGGTCGGGCGCTGGCTGATGCGCGAGGCGGGCGACGGCATCAAGCGCCTGTCGCTGGAGCTCGGCGGCAATGCCCCCTTCATCGTGTTCGACGATGCCGATCTCGAGGCGGCGGTGGAGGGCGCCACGGCGTCGAAGTTCCGCAATGCCGGCCAGACCTGCGTCTGCGCCAACCGGATCTATGTCCAGGCCAGCGTGGCGGAAGCGTTTGCCGACAAGCTCGCCGCCAAGGCCAGGAGCCTCAAGCTGGGACGCGGCACCGAGGCCGGCGTCGCCATGGGGCCGCTGATCGACGAGCGCGCGGTGGCCAAGATGGAGGAGCATGTCCGGGACGCGCTCGCCCAGGGCGGCCAGGTGCTGGTCGGCGGCCGGCGCTCGGAATTGGGCGGCACCTTCTTCGAGCCGACGGTGATGACCGGGATCACCCAGGCCATGAAGGTGACGCAGGAGGAGACGTTTGCGCCGCTGGCGCCGATCATCACGTTTGCGGACGAGGCGGAGGTGATCGCCATGGCCAACGCCACCGAGTTCGGCCTGGCGGCGTATTTCTACGCCCGCGACATGGCCCGGGTCTGGCGCGTGGCGGAGGCGCTGGAGAGCGGCATGGTGGGGGTGAACACGCCGGCGCTGGCCAACGAGATGGCGCCGTTCGGCGGCATCAAGCAGTCGGGCCTGGGCCGCGAGGGCTCCAAATACGGCCTCGAGGGCTTCCTCGAACTCAAGTATGTCTGCCTCGCCGGCCTCTGACCAACAGATAACCCACAGAGCCGGGC
>NZ_QDAH01000229.1 GCF_003075415.1 Microvirga sp. KLBC 81 | reverse complement strand
GTGGACGCTCCCTGCTCACCGGCATCAAAGTGCCAAAGGGTGGCCGTCATGAAGATCGCCACAAAGAGAGGGAGCGTCCGCTATGCAGATTACCACAGTCGGCCTTCTCTATTCGGCCGCCTCCAGTCAAGCGCTTTCGGGCTCGACCTCATGGCTGGAACTGTCCCGCGGGCTCTCGCTTCTCTCCGGAATCGGCCTAACGGCCCTTCCACTATGGGGTCAGAAGAATGAAGTGGAACGATCTGGATCGCGTCCTTCCTGTCTTCGACCGGAGGAACAGCCGACTGTGCGGACTCACCTCATTCATCGTCCCGCGAGGGACAGACATCCGCCTGAGGGCGGAACCTTGTGCTTCTCTCTGGCGCGACAGCTTCGGCTCAGACAGGTCTGGTCATGCAGCCCGAACCTCTCGGGTCCAGCGGAACTCGGTGCCATCTAACCAGATGCGATGCAGGATGGTCGCTAATCGGCGGGCCAGTGCGACGACCGCCTTTCGTCCGCCACGCCGCTGGGCCACCTTCATGGCCCAGGCTTTCAGCCAGGACCAGCGGGTCATGCGGGTGAGCATGGTCTGAGCCGCCTCAAACAACAGCGTTCGCATCATGGCATCCCCGCACAGTGAGATCCGGCCGACCCGGCTGCTCTCCCCTGATTGATGCAGGACGGGTGTCAGCCCCAAAGCAGGCCCCACCGCCTTGGAGCTCCGGAACCGGGCTGGTGTGTCGATCGTCGCCACAAAAGCCAGGGACACCACAGGCCCCACTCCTGGAACCGTCATCAGACGCCGGCACACCTCATCATTCCGGACCAGCTCCAGCAGCTTCCGGTGCAAGGTGGCAAAGTGCTCGCGCAAGGTCCGACGGGCCTCAAGAAGCGGTTCAATAATGTCAATCAGATCGGGCATGTTCTCGACGAGCTCGCGGATGCGCGCCTCGAACCGAACCGCCCCCACAATGCCAACCTTGATCCCGAAGTTGCGCAACAGACCGCGGATGTCGTTCTCCACCGCGAGGGCTTTCTCCTGCAGTAGCTTGCGTGCCATCAGCAACGCCCGACGCTTTTGGCTTGAGAGCGTCTTCACATGCACCGGCCGGAACAGGTTGACCCGCATCATCTGGGCGATGCCGCGGGAGTCATGGCGATCCGTCTTGTTCACCTGGGCTTTGAGAAAGGCTTTGGCGTGCCGCGTCTCGATGCACACGACAGGGAGTCCGGCGGTAACGAGCCCTTCGAAGAGCCATTGAGAGAGCGGCCCTGCCTCGAGTCCGATCCGCTCAAGGTGCCAGGCGGCATCCTTTAGGAGATTCACAAGGTCGTCCGGATGGCTGGCGACCTTGATCTCACGACAGATCTTCCCCGTCTCATCAACAATGCACACCGATGTCTCTTTGACCGAAACATCCAGACCCGCATAGTGCTTCATGCTGTGCTTCTCCCACTGAGGTTATGCTCTACAGCTCTCGTTTTAACATCAGCCTGACGCGCAATACTTACCGTAGCATGGTGGGCTCTGCCGTCAGGCCGAATACCCGATCTGGATCTGGCTAAACACATCTTCCAGGTGCACG
>NZ_QDAH01000228.1 GCF_003075415.1 Microvirga sp. KLBC 81 | reverse complement strand
GCATCCCCGTGCATTTCACCCTCGACCTCAAGGTCCGGGGCTTGGCTCTGGATCAGCTTCAGGGCTTCCCGCATCTTTACAGCCGAAGCTGTCTGGGCGCTACCGAAGCTCGAATGCGACAGCAGTGCCACGCGCGGCGTCACGCCGAAACGCCGGACCTCGTCCGCTGCCAGGAGAGTGATCTCGGCAATCTCCTCGGCGGTCGGGTTTTCGTTGATGTAGGTGTCGGTGATGAACACCGTCTGGTTCGGCAGCATCACCACATTCATGGCCGCCAGGGTGTTGATGCCCGGTTTCCGCCCGACAACATCGGCCACGTGCTTCAGGTGAGTGCCATAAGATCCACACGTGCCGCAGAGAAGGCCATCCGTTTCGTGATGGCGCAGCAGCATCGCGCCGATCAGCGTATTATTACGGCGCATCTCCGCGAGGGCCGTGTTCCGGGCCACGCCCGCGCGGCGCCGGAGTTGGTAATAGTCCTCGGACAGTTCCGCCAGATGAGCCTCGTCGTCAACGCTCACCACCTGATAATCGCGACCCTCGGTCAGTCGGAGACCCAGCTCGCTGATCTTGCCGCGGATGGCTTCCGGACGGCCAATCAGCAAAGGTTCAGCAAGGCCTTCCTCGACCGCCACCTGTACAGCCCGCAGCACCCGCTCGTCCTCACCCTCGGCATAGGCCACCCGCCTCCGCGCCTTCGCGGCTGCGGCAAAGACGGGCTGCATGATCGTGCCGGAGCGATAGACAAAGCCTTGCAGTCGCTCCCGATAAGCCTTCAGGTCCTCGAAGGGGCGTGTAGCAATCCCGCTTGTCATGGCGGCTTCGGCAACGGCAGGGGCGACCGCCGTGATCAGGCGCGGATCGAAGGGCGCCGGGATCAGGTACTCAGCCCCGAACCGGATGTCATGCCGACCGTAGGCAGCCGCGACCACGTCGGACACGTCCTCCTTGGCCAGGGCGGCGATGGCGCGGGTGGCGGCGAGCTTCATCTCCTCGTTGATCGTCGTCGCCCCCACATCGAGCGCACCGCGGAAGATGAAGGGGAAGCACAGGACGTTGTTGACCTGATTCGGATAGTCCGAGCGGCCGGTCGCGATGATGCAGTCCGGACGCACCGCCTTGGCCGCTTCCGGGCGGATCTCGGGCTCGGGGTTGGCGAGCGCCAGGATCAGCGGCTTGTCGGCCATCGCTTGAACCATCTCGGGCTTGAGCACCCCGGCCATGGAGACGCCGAGGAAGACGTCCGTACCCGGCATCACATCGGCGAGCGTCCGGGCATCGGTTAACTGGGCGTAGCGCTCCTTCTGCGGGTCCATGCCCTGAGCCCGGCCCACATGGATGAGGCCCTTGCTGTCAGTAACCCAGACATTCTCACGCCGGACGCCAAGCCCCACCAGCAGGTCAAGGCAGGCGATGGCGGCGGCGCCGGCACCCGAGCACACCAGCTTGATGTCCTCGATCCGCTTCCCAATCACTTCAAGGCCGTTGAGGATGGCGGCAGCCGCGACGATCGCCGTTCCATGCTGGTCATCATGGAAGACCGGGATCTTCAGGCGCTCGCGCAGGCGGCG
>NZ_QDAH01000227.1 GCF_003075415.1 Microvirga sp. KLBC 81 | reverse complement strand
TCATCGCTAGACCGTCCACTATGCCCCGCTCCTGCTGGAGCAGTTCAATCTCCGGAAGCGAGCCGTCACCGGTAGATGGCATGTTGATGAGACATTGTATTTGATGGGTGTTGCGGGCCATTCCCACAGCATGAGGCCGGGATAGCTCGAACGAGACATAGGACAGAAGTCTGCGATGTAGATGGTGTGCCCGGCCTCACCACGCGCCCCAGCTGAGATCGGACGGTATCAAAGGTCATCCCACGACGGGTAAACCTGGATTCACAAGGTTGATCAGCGCAAGGGGCTCTCCTGACGAGAGGAAGCTCTATGACGGTGTTCTTCGGCATTGATGTCGCAAAAGAAAGACTTGATTGCGCGGTCGTCGTTCACGACCGACAGCGGCCCATCGGCCAGCAATCGTTTTCCCACACTCCGGACGGCATCGAGAGAGCGGCCGCTTGGGCAATGAAGGCATCCAAGTCTGATCACTTCGAGATCCATGCCATTCTCGAGCCGACAGCGGCTTATCACGCGCTTGCAGCCCGGCTCCTCGCTGCTAAAGGCATGACGGTCTCTCTCGTCAATCCCGCTCAGATCCGCAGCTTTGCCAAGGGTATGGCTGTTCTGAGCAAGACCGACGAGATCAACGCGGTGCTGCTGGCGCGCTACGGCTGTCTGGCCCGGCCAAAAGCGTGGACCCCTCCCGCCAAGCCCCTGACCGAGCTGCAAGCCCTCCTCGCACGGCTAGACGATCTTGAGGGTGATCTACGTCGGGAGCAGAACCGGTATGAGCAGGCTCGTGTTCGTGGCTGCTCCAGCGCCATCAAGCACTCCTTTGCGGCGAGCATCAGAGCGCTTAAAGCTCAATGTAAACTGCTCCAGAAGGCGATTGCAGAGCATTTTGCCGCTCACGAGGATCTGCAAGCCGATCTGAAGAGGCTGCGCACCATCCCGGCTGTTGGTCCCAAAACTGCCATGCGGATGCTCGCACTGCTGCGCAGTCACTCGTTCGAGACAGCGCGCCAGGTTGCGGCTTTCCTCGGTCTGGTGCCGATCGAGCGGCAGTCGGGCCGGAGCGCTCAAGGGCGGCCGCGGTTGTCGAAAGCCGGAAACTCCCGCCTGCATGCCGCGCTCGATATGGCGGCTGTTGTTGCGACAAAGCTGAACCCGGACATCAAAGCCCAGCACCAGCGGCTGCTTGAACGCGGCAAGGCGAAGATGTCGACCTTGGGGCCGCCATGCGCAAGCTGGTTCACCTCTGCTTTGGTGTCCTCAAAGGCAGGGGCGATTACTGCTGTCCGGTTGCCCACCAGACTTGACCGCGCAGACGGTATCTACATCAAGGTCCGCGGGCGGCGGATGTATTTGTACCGGGCGATCGACAGCAACGGGGACACGGTCGAATTCTGGTTCAGCGAGCGGAGAAACCTCACCGCGGCCAAGCGGTTTCTGCGCAAGGCACTCCAGCGGCATGGCAGGCCCGAGAGGATCGTGATTGACGGCAGCCAGACCAACCGCGAGGCGATCCTATGCTGCGACACCGCAGACCAGCTTCAAGATCGCTCGCGGCGTCGTATGAAACCCATTCGCATTCGGCAAAGTGCTTATCTGAACAATCGGATTGAGCAGGATCACCGG
>NZ_QDAH01000226.1 GCF_003075415.1 Microvirga sp. KLBC 81 | reverse complement strand
AATACTCGGATGTGCTCCAGAGGAGCCCGTCGAACTCACGAAGGACTTCGTGACCAAGGGCTCGTGGATAGGGCCAGGGATAAAGACTTTATCTCTGGCTCCGGGGACGAGCGTGCCTGCTCATGCATTGCTGCCTGACCAATCCGCCGTCTTGTCCGGAGAAAAGCGCTAATCCACAGGGTGGCCGCGCTGGGTTGCGCCGATATAAGCGATTCGTACTTTTATGCAAGGGGGAATGCGGAGGCTCAAACGGCCGTCCAGAGGCATCCCGTTAAACCTATATGGGAGCGCTCCGAGCCCGTTCGAAGGGGAGGAGGCGCTGAGTGGGGACGACCTCTCGGCTCCTAATCCTCTTTTTACCTTTCAGGGGTGTAACTGCAGGGGAACGGACCCTCTCGGGCTGAATGTCTCAGCCCCAAACCCACAATGACAATGCATTTCATTCGCCGGCCTTCCTCTCCCGCCGATCTCGGCCACGATTCTTCTCTTCCAGAAAGAGACCAGACCTCCGGCTCCAGAGGGGCGGCGAACGGCGATTCTGCTCAAGGTTCCCAGAACCAGTTCGCGCGCCCCACTCCTCCGACGTCTTCCGAGGTGCGCTACACACGTACACCCGATCGTGTTTTGAGGGAGCGCTTGAAACAGGCCTCGACGCCTGCAGGCGAGAGCGCGCAGCCTGTACAGCCAGCTGTCCAAAAGGCGCCTGAGCCTCCAAAAACGTCTAACCCGCTGATCGCTCCTCAGGTCAGGACCAGTGCCAGCCCGGGTAATCAGCCGCAGAGCGCACCTGGCGTTCACTCCCCACGGACGCCGACCCGCATTACGCCACAGGCTTCATCGCGTTTGAGAAATGCTGCCGCTCCAGAAAAGAGTGCGGCGACCGAACCGGTGAGCGCGCCTGTGCCAAAAGATGCTCCTGTGGTAGCAAAGCGTGCACCGGCGCCTGCACAGGCAAACGTACCGCCTGTGCAGCAAGCTGCACCAATGCCATACGCAGCCATGGGCTTCGAACTGCCGACAGTTCGGCAATCCTATTCATTCCTCTGGCAACCGGGCACTTATCTGCTGGACCCTGCCGTACCGACAAAGGCACCTGCGCCGGTTGAGACGAAGCGCGAGCGCAACGCTCGACCTGTTAGAAAGCCTGCAGCTCCGATTCGAGATGTCATGACTGCTCCTGCTGCCCGCGTCCGGCCTGAGCCAAGCGAGACGCCGCCATGGGAAGATGAGGCGGAGGATTTTTCTGCGGAAGCTGAAAACATTCCGGATGATGATGTGGAGGAGGCGCCGGCTCCTGCTCCCGTCGTGAAGCCTGCGCCGCGTGCATCGGCTGTGCGCATGCCTTCTATCCCGGCCAATGACAGCTTTGGAAAGGTGCATGCCTCCATTCCGGCCGCAGCGTCGTTCGATTTCGAGCTCCCGTCACTGGATTTGCTCGCGGAGCCGGATGACTCCAACAGCGTGGAGGTGCCGCCAGAAGTTCTGCAGGAAAATGCAGCAGCGCTCGAGAACGTGCTGTGGGATTTCAATGTGAAGGGCGAGATCATCAATGTCCATCCCGGCCCGGTTGTGACGCTGTATGAGCTGGAGCCGGCGCCGGGGACGAAGTCGTCGCGGGTGATCTCGCTGGCCGA
>NZ_QDAH01000225.1 GCF_003075415.1 Microvirga sp. KLBC 81 | reverse complement strand
GTGCCTAACTACAACCTGATGGGCCCCGTGAAGGCGGCACTGGAGAGCGCCGTCCGCTATCTCGCTTACGAATTGGGTGAGAAGCACATCCGGGTGCATGCCGTCTCGCCCGGTCCGCTGAAGACGCGGGCGGCTTCTGGCCTGAAGGACTTCGACGTCCTGCTGTCCGAGGCCATCGAGCGCGCGCCCATCGGCGAACTCGTCGACATCGACGACGTGGGTCTGACGGCGGCCTACCTGACCACGCCGTTCGCCCGGCGGCTCACCGGGACGACCACCTATGTCGACGGCGGGCTCAGCATCATGGCGTGATGGCATTTGAGGATGTGGGAAGGGCAATAGGAGGTCCCGATGACTTCGAGTCTCTTGTCCCTACGCAGTCGCGTCGGCGTCGCGACCATCGCGCTTCTTCTGGGGGGTGGCGCATGGGCCCAGGCGCCGGATCAGGAGCCTTCGCCACCTAATCAGCCGAGGCTCCGTCAGCCCACGCCGCAGTCCGTTCAGCAACAGGAAGACCTGCAGGCAAGCGCGGACAAAAACCGTGCGGACGCCGACAGAAAGGTGCGCGAGATGGACCGCCGGCTGAACCGCACTCTGCGCAGCGTCTGCACCGGCTGCTGAGGAGACCCGCAATGAAGACGATCACTCTTCAGGACGCCGTAGCGATGATCCCGGCCGGTGCCACCCTGATGATCGGCGGCTTCATGGGTGTCGGAACACCTGAGCCGATGGTCGATGAGATCGTGCGCCAGAAGAAGAGTGAACTGACGGTCATCGCCAACGACACCGCGGCGCCAGGCATCGGCATCGGCAAGCTGGTTGATGCCGGGCTGCTCCGCCGTGCAGTCGTGAGCCACATCGGCCTCAATCCGGAGACACAGCGGCAGATGCTTGCCGGAAGCCTGCAGGTGGACCTGGTCCCGCAGGGCACGCTCGCCGAGCGGATCCGCGCCGGTGGCTTCGGGCTCGGCGGCATCCTGACCGCGACCGGCATCGGCACCATCGCGGAGGAGGGGAAGCAGAGGATTGCGGTGGATGGCCGCGACTACCTTCTGGAGCCTGCTCTCCGAGCCGACTTTGCGCTCGTGCACGCTTTCATCGCCGACTACCTGGGCAATCTTCAATACGCTCTGACGGCGCGCAACTTCAACCCGCTGATGGCCATGGCCGCGGACATCGTCGTCGTCCAGGCGGAGAACATCGTGCCCGTTGGCGTGGTCTCACCGGACCACGTCATGACGCCCGCTCCCGTCGTCGACTACCTCGTTGCGAAAGGCTGAAGCCATGGACGTGCAATCCCTCATTGCCAAACGCATCGCGCAGGAGCTGCGGGACGGGATGCTGGTCAATCTCGGCATCGGCATCCCGACGCTCGTGGCGAATTTCGTTCCCGAGGGGATCCATGTCTTCTTCCAGTCCGAGAACGGCCTGATCGGCACGGGGCCGGTGCCGGAGCCCGGCATGGCGCTCCCGTGGCTGACCGACGCCGGAGGGCGTCCGGTCACCGCGCTGCCGGGCGCGTCCACGTTCGACAGCGCGATGTCCTTCGGCCTGATCAGGGGCGGGCACCTCGACCTCACGGTGCTGGGCGGCCTGCAGGTCGACCAGCACGGACGCCTCGCGAATTGGATGGTACCGGGCAAGATGGTGCCCGGCATGGGCGGCGCCATGGACCTAGTGGCCGGAGCCAAGCGCGTCAT
>NZ_QDAH01000224.1 GCF_003075415.1 Microvirga sp. KLBC 81 | reverse complement strand
GCTCGAAACAGGTACTTCCATCGCCCGCCGACCCGCACATATGTCTCATCCACCCGCCAGGAGCCCGAGCGAGGTCCTTGGTACTGGCGAACTCTCTTCTCGATCTCGGGCGCATAGCGCTGCACCCAGCGAAAAATCGTGGAGGCGTCGACCTTGATGCCGCGCTCCTGCATCATCTCAGTCAGATCGCGGTAGCTGATGTCGTACTTGCAGTACCAGCGCACGCACAGCAGGATGATCTCGACTGGAAAGCGGCGGCGCTTGAACAGGGACAACAGGACGGCTCCTCGATTAGCCGCCCCTCCTTATACCGCCGAGGTTAATGCAACATGGGGTTATTCCGGGCCTAGTGCCCTTCGACGGCAAACTGAGGTCTGATGCGATCGGGCCCAAACGGGAAGCCAACGGAGAGTATCCTCATGAAGCAGTATGTCGGGTTGGATGTATCGCTGGAGCAGACAGCCGTCTGTATTGTCGACGAGCAAGGGAAGGCGCTCTGGCGTGGCAAATGCGCCTCGACGCCGGAAGCCATTGCGGCAGTCGTCGAAGTGAGAGCGCCGCATGTGGAGCGCATTGGCCTGGAAAGCGGCCCGTTGTCGACATGGCACTGGCATGAGTTGAAGAAGCGCGGCTTGCCTGTGATCTGCCTGGATGCGCGCCATGCTAAGGCAGCGCTGTCGCTGCAGGTGAACAAGACCGACCCGAATGATGCGCTTGGGCTGGCACAAATCGTGCGCGCGGGCTGGTACCGGGAGGTCACCGTCAAGAGCCTGGACAGCCAGGTGATCCGTAGCTTCCTCAGCTCACGCGCTCGCTTAGTGGAGGTACGCGTAGACCTGATCAACCAGATTCGTGGCGTGCTCAAGCCCTTTGGTCTGGTCGCTGGCAAGGGAGGCCGTCAGCCCTTCATCGACCGCGTGCGCGAACTGGTGGCCGATGGGCCACTGAAGGATGCTGTTGAGGCACTCCTGACCGCCTTGCAGGAGGTCAGCCGGCAAATCGGCATCCTCTCCCGTCGCCTCATGGGGCTGGCGCGCCAGGATCAGACGGCCCGACGCCTGATGACGGCTCCCGGTGTCGGATCTCTGGTCGCGTTGGCCTATATCAGTGTCATCGACACACCAGACCGGTTCTCGCGCTCGTCCAGCGTAGGGGCTTATCTCGGCCTGACGCCACGACGGTATCAGTCGGGCGAGATCGACCGGAGCGGTCGGATCTCCAAGTGCGGCGATCCGTTGCTGCGCACGTATCTGTTTGAGGCGGCCGGGATCGTGCTGAACCGGGTCTCGCGCTGGTCTGCGCTGAAAGCCTGGGGCACCCGGCTCGCCAAGAAGGTGGGCGGCAAGAAGGCGACCGTCGCGGTCGCGCGTAAGTTGGCGGTGATCCTGCACCGGATGTGGCGCAACAACACGGACTTCCGGTGGTCGCGCCAGGAAGGGCAGCCCGCATGAGATAGACACCCAAAGAGATCCGCCGACCCGGCGGAGTGATGTCCCTTGTCGGGACGAGGCAGCAGCCATCGCGTGGGCACCGTTGCGGCCTGAAACCTGAACCTCAGGGAGCAGATTGACCGCGTATGCAACATGGCGAGGCTGAGGCTTCCGACCCCATCATGCGGCGGCGTCTGCCGACCGCGGAGAGAACCATGACCCGACAGGTGACATCAGCCGAACTGACGGAAAGGGCCGCTCAAAGGGCTTGACCAGAATCCCCAGAATAAGAGAAC
>NZ_QDAH01000223.1 GCF_003075415.1 Microvirga sp. KLBC 81 | reverse complement strand
TCTCGTTGAGCCTGAGGCGTGCCGCAACTATTTCACCGCCGCCGGATACGGATTCGTCTGAATGCCCGATGCTCTAGAAGCAGGCGAATGTCTGAGGAGACAGGACTATGGAGACAATAGGGTTCATCGGTGTCGGCATCATGGGAGCCCCTATGGCGGGGCACCTGATCGATGCTGGATAAAGCGTTGTTACCAGTGACCATCGCTCGAAGCCGCCTTCCAGCCTGCTCGACAAAGGCCTAAAGACCGTATCGGGCCATGATGCCGTGGCTAGGGCCGCCGATATCATCATCACGATGGTGCCGGGTACTCCTCAGGTGGCTGAAGTGCTGTTCGACGAGCAGGGTGTGGGCGAAGGTCTGACGAGGGGTAAGCTCGTCATCGACATGAGCTCGATCTCGCCGATCGCGATGAAGGAATTCGCCGGCAGAATCAGTCAGCTCGGCTGCGATTATCTCGACGCGCCCGTGTCCGGTGGCGAGGTCGGCGCCAAGGCTGCCTCTCTCACCATCATGGTCGGCGGTGAAGAAGAGGCGTTTGAGCGCGCCAAGCCGGCCTTCGAAAAAATGGGCAAAAACATCACGCTCATTGGCCCGAGCGGTGTCGGTCAGACGACGAAGGTCGCCAATCAGATAATCGTGGCTCTGACCATCGAAGCTGTGGCAGAGGCTCTGGTTTTTGCTTCGAAGGCGGGGGCAGACCCTGCCAAGGTCCGAGAGGCGCTGTTGGGTGGGCTCGCGAGTTCGCGCATTCTCGAGCTGCATGGCCAGCGCATGATCAAGCGCACCTTCGCGCCCGGTTTCCGCATCGAGTTGCATCAGAAGGATCTTATGCGTGATCGGCAACGTATCTCCGTCTGCTCGGTCATGAAGCCTCAGGATCCAGCGGCAGTAGCGCGCCTCGACCGGATGAACGGCACTGCAGGTGACCCGATGAAAGGTCTAGGCCAGCAAGACCTCGCCGTAATTCATGATCAGTTGTCGCAGGGCCGGGCAGGCATTCCGAGCCTCGCTCTGGAGCCCGACCGGAATGCGCGGGGCGGTGCCTGACATCTGCACGACATAGCGCCCGAAGGCCTCGTGCGTGACCTGCGCACTCAGCAGGCCGAGCACGCCCTCGCGCCCGAACACCGCGACCTCGACGGTCGCGCCATTCTCCAGAACATTCACGAGCGACACGACCGTGTCATGCGGGAAGTACGCGTAGGACACGGTCGTGTCGCTCGTGTCATAGAGCACCAGCCCCAGTGTCAGCTCGACGAGTTCGAGATGAGGCTCCAGACCCGCAAACTCCTCCGGCCCCAGAGCCGCCAGGAGGCGGGTGGTGCGATGGCCGGCATCCAGGCCCTGGGGCGGTGTTTATTGAGGCGGCCTCATTGGTCGCGGGCGGAGCCATCGTGGTCATCGACCATGCGTTCGATGGCCCGCGCCAAGTCCGCTTCGGCTTGGCTCAGGGCCTGCGAGCGGGCGATTTCGACGCGGGTCTGCGCCCGCTCATTCTGTCGCCATCTTGGGCGCCCTGCCAACGCCGGCGTCGTCGATCATCGCCTTGCCCGCGCTTCGGGTCTTCCAAGTCTGGGCCGAGGTAACCGACGCGGCGAATGCCGCCTGATCCAACCCCGACCTACGATCGGTGTATCTTTCTCCGACAACTTGATGGAGTGGACGCTCCCTGCTCACCGGCATCAAAGTGCCAAAGGGTGGCCGTCATGAAGATCGCCACAAAGAGAGGGAGCGT
>NZ_QDAH01000222.1 GCF_003075415.1 Microvirga sp. KLBC 81 | reverse complement strand
GGCTCTCCCGCACTTTGCGTGGATGAGTCGCAGCAACGTGACCTGATCCCGCCGATTTCCATCGGCAGAGCGGAGCATGAACTCGCTCTCGCTCATTCCCGGTTGCCGGATCCGTCACGTCACTCCTCTAGGCCAGAACGCCCTCGTTGTTGCAGTCGAGGGTCGCGCTTCCCATGGCCGCTGCCCTGCATGCCGGCACATCAGTGGCAGCGTGCATAGCTCCTATGTCCGGCAGCCGGCGGACCTCCCGTCCTTCGGGCGTGAGGTTCGCCTGCGTGTCCATGTGCGGCGTTTCTACTGCCACAATCACACTTGCTTGAAGCAGACGTTCACGGAGCCTCTACCGCATCTTCTCAAGCCTCATGCCCGGCGCACACGGCGACTAACCAAAGCTCAGGCGCGGATTGGCATCGCCCTGGGAGGGGAGCCTGGTGCCAGGCTCCTCGTGCATCTCGCCATACCGGCCAGTGCCGACACCATCCTGCGCCTCGTTCGTAACCAGCCGCTTCCCACGCGCCAACCGCCGCGCATTGTCGGCGTTGATGACTGGGCGATGAGGAAGGGGCGCACCTACGGATCCATCCTGGTGGACCTGGAGCGCCGGAAGCCGATTGAGCTCTTGCCCGACCGGACAGCGGCGACGTTCTCAGCTTGGCTCCAGCGCTACCCCGATATCGAGATCATCGCCCGCGACCGCTCCAGTGAGTACGCAAAGGGTGCTGCCACGGCCTCCAAGGCCATCCAGGTGGCGGATCGCTGGCATCTGCTGTTGAATGCCCGCCAAATGGTCGAGCGCTGGCTGGCGGGAGCCCATGCCCGGTTGCGGCGTCTGCCCCTCGTTGAGGGATCGCCTGCAGCCTCAGGACGACGAGCCCGCGCCTACCCTCGCACGCGAGCCGAGCAGGCCGCCAGTGCTGACAGCCGGGCTCGTTGGCAGACTCTCTATGAGGAAGTCCAGCGACGGTATGCCGGTGGGGAGAAGCTGTTGGCGATCAGCCGTACGATGGGCCTGGCACGCGGCACGGTCAGGAAGTTTGCCCAAGCCGACAGCTTCCCGGCACGTGCCGTGCGCCAACCTGGACCGAGTATGCTCGATCCATTTTTCCCGCACCTCAATGCACGCCTTGCCGCAGGATGCGAGAACGCCACCGCTCTCTGGCGTGAACTGCGGGATCTCGGCTTTGCCGGTTCACCCAAGCAAGTTTATCGTTGGCTGGCCGAGCGCCGAACGGCTCCCGCAAAGACAACAGCTCACAAGTGGTGCTCACCGGGCCCGATCCGCCCTGCTCCGGGCGCCTCACTCCCTTCACCCAAGCAGCTTGCATGGCTTCTTGTGCGCCCTCCGACAGTGCTTGATACAACGGAGGCTGCCGTATTGGCCCGAGTACGACAAGATCCCGAGGCTGTGGTTGTAGCTGATCTCGTTCAGCGCTTCTGCGCTCTCATTCGTCAATGTTGTCGTGAGCGTCAGACCCGCAACAGTGAGCAGGCCTCCATCGAGATTCTAAAAGCATGGATTGCTGAAGCTCGGTTATCGGGCATCCAGGCTGTTGAGACTTTTGCCGCCGGTCTGGAGCAGGACAGCGCTGCGGTTCGCGCGGCGCTGACACAGCCGTGGAGCAGTGGGCAAGCCGAGGGTCAGGTCACGCGCCTTAAGCTCCTGAAGCGCTCCATGTATGGACGAGCCAGCTTCGATCTCCTGCGCCGCCGGGTGCTCCTGGCAGCGTAATCCACGCAAAGTGCGGGAGAGCCG
>NZ_QDAH01000221.1 GCF_003075415.1 Microvirga sp. KLBC 81 | reverse complement strand
CCCGGTCTCATAGACCACCGTGCCCTTCGGCAAGCTCACCATCTCAAGATGCGGCTCAAGGAAGGCGAAGTCGTCCGGCTGCAACGCCGCCAGGAGATGGTTGGCGCGATGGTCCGCCGTGGTCGAAGGGATCATTCAAGAGCTCTCTTTGTCCGGACAGGACTCGCCCTGCCAGAGAAGAGGAAAGATAAGACCCACAGCCTGCTGGTGAAGCGCAGTGCCTGTGTCCTTCCCGATACAGCCAGAGCCCCGCAAATCAGCCATTCTGCTGGTGTCCAAAAAGGAGGGCTGCGGTGGCACTCCCTTGGGTCCTGGGGAAACGCCTCGGCCCATGGCTGGGGCGTTTCTTGTTGGCGGGAGCACGACGATGGCGGGCAAGAGCGTCACCCGAGAGGAGTTGATGGAGGCCGTTCGTCAGCAACTCGGCCTCTCGCGAGTAGAGTCGGCCGAGCTGGTTCAGCAGGTCCTTGAGAAGATTTGCGCGACCCTTGCCGCGGGCGAGACCGTGAAGCTCTCGGGCTTCGGCACGTTCACCGTGCGGGAGAAGGGCCAGCGGGTGGGGCGCAACCCGACGACGGGTGTAGAGGTGTCCAAAAAAGAAACCTCGTTCGGGGTAGAGCCGAACGGGGTTCCGTTCTGGAGGCTTGATACACGACGCAGCCTGGTTCGGGTATAGCAGCAGGAAGTGAGAGCCTTGGCCGAGCTCCGCCTACCTCTAAAGGATTAACTCCGGCGAAGAGAGGAACGCTCGGCGCCTATCTAGGTTTTTACTCAAAAGAATAGGCTTAAACTCTAGAGTAGCAGACGGGCGCGGTCGTGTTGTCTGCTGCGGGAGACTCTCGATGCGCTGCTATTTTCATCTCGTGAGCTCTCACGATGTCATCCTCGACGAGGAAGGCGTGGAAGTCGCCGACCTTGAGGCGGCGGAGGCCGAAGCGCGGAAAGCAATCCAGGAACTGCGAGAAGAGGACAGCGAAGCCGATGAGGATTGGCAGGGCTGGCAGCTCAACGTTACCGACAGGTCAGGGCACGTGATTTTGTCAATCCCACTTGATGAAACGCCGCAACAGAACGCGCTCAAGTGGGTCCAGTGCATCGCTCTGACGCGAGTGACTCAGGTGCACGGTACGCTGATCGGCACTGCTGGCGCAATGGATTACCTGAGCTGGGGTCTGCTGTCGTGACAACACCTGCAGGAAGAGAGTAAGGAACTCCCAATGATCTGCACCGATGGCGCTTGGGTGCTTCCCATGCCTTCCGGCCGTCCTGCCAGGGGAGGGTGAGACCTGCTTATATGAATTTCGCGAAAGGTCGTTATGGAACAGGAGAGAGGTGAGTTTGTTGCTAAGGAGCTGAGACAGACAGGATAAAGCTCCAGCATGAAGGCTGTCCTTGTATCCCTCGCTGTTGCAAGCTTCTCGACGAGTGTCATGGCACAGTCCGGTCCTACGACCCTGAACATGACTTGTACCCGAGCCAGGGGATCGTGGCCTCTCAGGGCGCGGCTGTGCTGCGCACGGGGCCAACGACCTAAGACCGCTACGTTCGGAACTCAAACGTCTGCGCGCTCGGAGAAACAGTCCGACCTGCGTGAGTAAGAACTGCAGATGTCGGCCAATGCCCCATCGGAGGGGTTTGCCGGTCCATCGAGATCGACATCGGGCAATGAATGGGACCAAGTTAGTCGACCCTGAACAACCCACAACTTGTTGCGGCTGAAGGATTCTTCGTCTTCGCGAAGCATTGTAAAATGCCGGC
>NZ_QDAH01000220.1 GCF_003075415.1 Microvirga sp. KLBC 81 | reverse complement strand
AAAAAGGCGCTGGGGAGGAGCACCCTGGACAAGCCCTGAGGTGTGTCCATGACCCACATGCTGCGGGATCGGGTCGATGACGTCGGACCTTGGAACACCCGGCCTGACCCCCCCATCAAAACCATGCGCAAGGCGGAAATGTCGCTCAGCATCATCCACGAGATCTCTGGGGTCCGGGCCACGCCCGCCCAGCTGGAGGTCACGCTTGCCCATGTCGGGAACATCCTCTCCCCGTTTCGGCCAGGAGGTCATGGAGCAAGCGTCGTCCTGGACACTGAAGCAGAGCCGGAGATTACCGCAAATGGCAACACCCACCTCCATCAGGCCTTCGCCGCGTCATCCCGCACGCCGTCATCGACTAAATCGCCACTACGGGGATGCCGCTCGTCATCCCGGCTATCAGCACGTCCGAACCATGTCAGGTTGACCGTCAACCATCTTCGAGCCGCGGCCCCAGTACCTTTGTTGGGGTCGCGGTCAAGGCTGAGCATCAACTCAGTGGAACATTGTCGATCGACCGCGTCAGGGACGATGCCGCCAGCGTCGGCTGCGACGAGGGCGTACGCTGCCTGACCATGGTCGCCCCCTTGGCGGCCAGACCATCCGCCTCCATCGCCTCCTGAGCAGGGATGGTCAGCGGCTGATCGAGGAGCAACGGAGACCGGAGAACGTGCCCGATGAGGAGAGGACCGGCCCCGCCCGGCATCCGCATGCCAAACTCGATTGGATTGTCGGGGAAAGTCCCGCAATCACGCAGGTGCTCGAGACCATCGCGATCGTGGCACGGACGAATACCACCGTGCTTCTGCGCGGTGAAAGCGGCACCGGCAAGGAAGTCTTTGCACGGGCCATCCATGAGCTGTCGCCCCGGAGCAGGAAGCCGTTCGTCAAATTGAACTGCGCCGCGCTGCCTGAAAGCATGCTGGAATCGGAGCTGTTTGGGCATGAAAAGGGCGCCTTCACCGGAGCTGTCTCACAGCGCGCCGGCCGTTTCGAATTGGCGCATGGCGGAACCCTGCTCCTGGATGAAATCGGCGAGATATCGCCTGCCTTTCAAGCCAAGCTGTTGCGCGTCCTGCAGGAAGGCGAACTGGAGCGCGTCGGCGGCACCAGAACGCTAAAGGTCGATGTCCGGCTCATCTGCGCCACCAACAAGGACCTCGAGACGGCGGTCGTCCAGGGGGAGTTCCGGGCCGACCTGTATTACCGCATCAGTGTGGTGCCCATTATCCTGCCCCCGCTTAGAGACCGACCCGGCGATATTCCACGCCTGGCGCAAGCCGTCCTCGACCGGTTCAACAGGGAGAACCAGCGCGAGCTCGCCTTGGCGCCGTCGGCGCTGGAGGTGCTCTCGCGCTGCGACTTTCCGGGGAATGTTCGGGAGCTGGAAAACTGCGTGCGAAGGACGGCGACCCTGGCGCGGTCAAGGACGATCGCGGCAGCGGATTTCGCCTGCCAGAACAGCCAGTGCCTTTCTGCGCTGCTCGGGAACGGCGCCGACCGTCCGCATGGCGGCAAGGCCACCGGCGCGCTCGCCCGCGGCACCAGGATGCCGGCTGGACCGCCGCCGGCCAGGCGCCTCGGCGCCTCGGAGGGGGATGGGCCGGCCGTCAAGGCCTGCGCTCCGCCCGATCCCGCTTGGCCCACAATGGGGCCGCGTCTGGTGGAACGCGACCGGCTGATCGACGCGATGGAGAAGGCCGGCTGGGTTCAGGCCAAGGCGGCGCGTATCCTGGGCCTCACGCCGCGGCAGGTCGGCTATGCCCTGCGCCGGCATGG
>NZ_QDAH01000219.1 GCF_003075415.1 Microvirga sp. KLBC 81 | reverse complement strand
AGGCGACAGTCGCGGCCTGAGAGGTCGAGGCTTGCGGGGCTTTACTTGGGCCCAACCAAGTTCCTGTGACAGAGCCAGCGGCGAGCCGCCCGCCACGCCTCGCCAAGAAGTGTGACTTTGAACCGCTGAGTCTGACGACCGATCCGCGTCCTCGCCCCGCCCAGCCGGCATCTTCCGCGACTTTAGCCGTGCCTGAACATCCCGGATATGCAATTCATCTGGACCAAACGGATCTTGAGTGGATGGCCGTGATTACGACTCCTCGGGAGGGGGCGAGCACTGTCCTTGGTGCCGATCGAAAGGCCGTGTCGGCTCAGGCCCATCAGTGGATCGAGGCTCACGCCGCAGGCACCGACGGTCCATAATCGACGCTCCGATCCAACTGGCTCATGGCAGCGATGAACCATGGATCGATACGGAGATTGTTGCCGGTACCGAACTCCGACCGTTCTGTCATGCAGCAGGCGAGGGGCAGCATCCAGCCTGAGCGGCCCAACTGATTCTTGATCTAGATCGAACAGATCAGGGGCTCAATGACTGCTACACGGTAAGCGGCTCTGCTATGGAGCCGTCAGGCGCAAGATCCCTTCCCCAGCAGTGATCTTTGCCGGATCAAAGGTGAGATCTCCTAACCGCCACGACTGAAGAACCACAACAGCATCGCCGACTGTTTTGGGCTTCACGCCGCCATCCGACACACGAGTGATGGACAGGGCCTTCTTCTGCCAGTCGATCTGGATGCGATCCTCAGGGCCAAAGCCTGCTCTGTCCCACAACTCCCGTGGCAGCCGGATGGTGGTGTAGAACCGGTCCGGCCGCTTGGCGTCAGGAATCGATTTCACCACAACATGAGCAGAGGCAGCTTTGCGTGCCGGATCCTCTATCTTTCCTGAATGCCGGATCCGCTTCGCCGGCGCTTTGGAGGTCTGAACAGGTTCTGATATTGAGCTGACGTCCTGATGCGGGTCATTGTGAACCTCACCTGCTGAAATGAATTGTTGTGCGAGCGATACAGCCGATGGCGGGGAGAGCGTCTGAACAGCGGACACAACCTCTCTGACGCTGCCGGAAATTCCTTCCGCTGATTGGATCATCAGAGGTGTCAGTCGTGCGATCACCTCGATCTGCTGGCCTCCAAGAGCCACCAACTTGCTCATCTGCTCGGCCATGAGCTCCATGGTGGACCGGAGGCCTGTCAGATCCGCAGCCATCCCGGTCAGGGCCTGCTCTATCTCAGGTGTAGGGCAGGAGACGTCACTGGCTCTAACATGGCGCTAGGAGCAAGTGGGCGCTGTGGTTGCGCCTCCTTGGGCCGGAAGACCTCTGCCGCCAGGGCTTCGGGCTTGCCCTGGTGCCGCGCCAGGATGTCTGCCGTTTCCTTGTGGCGTGCATCCTTGGAAGCAATCTTGCGATCCGGCTGCCGTGCAGTATCATTTACCCGACGACGTTCAGTATCTCGCGGTCCTGCCAGACAAGCCGGGCACAGATCGTAGGAGCGGTCCCGGCCTAACAGCCAGCCTCGCTCCTTGAAGTAGCCTCTGATCATGTCATCGTTGACAGACGGACTGGTCTCGTAGCTGTCCGTCTTAGGACACGTAGAGCAGCGGGTGGTGAAACGGTACTTGGAAGGAACGCCACCGCTACGAGTAATGTGTGGCTCGAACTGACGTATGATACCAGGCACTTATCGTTTCCTAAAATGATCGAGGGCTGCTTTCCTAACGGGACGAAGCTTGCCGGATCTGTCGCAACAATTTGTTTCAGAGTTTCAGCTAATCCTCCTTGAGCTCAGCGAAGGAGGGTAGCGTGTTCAAG
>NZ_QDAH01000218.1 GCF_003075415.1 Microvirga sp. KLBC 81 | reverse complement strand
TGTCGGCTGCAAGCGGGAGGGCGGCAAGCGCACGGTTGCGTAGGGCATACTCCGCTCTGGTGCCGGCGATCTGGCCCGTTGCAAAGACCACGAAACCGAGGGCCGCACCAAGCAGCGCGAGCAAAATCGCAAGCCAGAGAGATCGACCGGCGGCCGATCTGCCAGGGACCATCAATGGGGCATGCTGGAAGGTGCCCTTGTCGATGCCGTCTTCTGCCACCGCATTCTCCAGACCGACCATTGGCGAATCTTAGTGCGGGATTCCGCCACGGGGAAGACAGCCAGTGCGGAAATCCGCACAAGCGTACGGCACAAGGCTTCCGAAATACCTGAGAAAACCACGCGATTCGCTCATTGTTTGGTTTGGCACGGCTCTTGCAGCTGACATCGCAGCCATGTTCGACCGGCGCGTCGCGACGGGAGAAAACCGGGGAGGGACGAAGAGCCCGCCCTGATCCGGCCAGGGAGAGAAATACATGCTGACCCCACAAGCCCACGGCGCAAACCTTGCGCCCCGCAAGCGCTTTCATGCCCCACTTTACGTGCAGGTGCTTGCCGCAATCACCCTCGGCGTCGCACTCGGTCATTTCTATCCGGGAATTGGTGAAAACCTGAAGCCGCTCGGCGATGCCTTCATCAAGCTCGTCAAGATGATCATCGCACCGGTGATCTTCCTGACCGTTACGACCGGCGTTGCCGGCATGAACGATCCCCAGAAGGCCGGCCGGGTCGTCGGCAAGGCCATGGTCTACTTTCTCACCTTCTCGACGCTCGCCCTGATCGTCGGCCTCATCGTCGCCAATGTCATTCAGCCGGGCGCCGGCCTCAACATCGATCCGGCCTCGCTCGATGTCCAGGCCGTGAATACTTATGCCGCCAAGGCCCACGAGCAGTCCGTGACGGGCTTCCTGATGAACATCATCCCGGCCACGATCGTCGGCGCCTTTGCGGAAGGCGACATCCTGCAGGTGCTGTTCTTCTCGGTCTTCTTCGGGATTGCGCTGGCGATGGTCGGAGAGACGGGTAAGCCGGTCCTTTCCTTCCTCCAGGCGCTCACCGCGCCCGTCTTCAAGCTCGTCAGCATCCTGATGAAAGCAGCCCCGATCGGCGCCTTCGGCGCAATGGCCTTCACGATCGGCAAATATGGCCTCGGCTCGATGATCAATCTCGCGATGTTGGTCGGGACGTTTTATATCACGGCCTTCTTCTTCGTGTTCGGGGTTCTCGGCGCGGTCTGCCGTTACAATGGCTTCTCGATCTTTTCTCTCATCCGCTACATCAAGGAAGAGCTGCTGCTGGTCCTCGGAACATCGTCTTCGGAGGCCGCGCTGCCCTCGCTCATGGAGAAGATGGAGAAGGCCGGCGCCACACGCTCGGTGGTGGGCCTCGTCATCCCGACCGGATACTCCTTCAACCTGGACGGCACCAACATCTACATGACGCTGGCGGCCCTTTTTATCGCGCAGGCGACGAATACGGATCTGTCAATGAGCGACCAGGTCCTTCTGCTGCTCGTTGCGATGCTTTCCTCGAAGGGTGCGGCAGGTGTCACAGGGGCCGGCTTCATCACACTGGCGGCGACGCTCTCCGTCGTGCCGAGTGTTCCCGTTGCTGGCATGGCTCTGATCCTGGGCATCGACCGCTTCATGTCCGAATGCCGGGCGCTGACGAATTTTGTCGGTAACGCGGTGGCATCGCTCGTCGTCGCCCGCTGGGAAGGTGAATTGGACCAAGCGCAGTTGCGAGCTGCCCTCTGCGGCCATCAGCTTGCCGAGACAGTGACCGGCCAACCACCGATCGCGCACCCGCCGAGTGAGGGCGCGCATCGCAACCTG
>NZ_QDAH01000217.1 GCF_003075415.1 Microvirga sp. KLBC 81 | reverse complement strand
TCGATAATCTGACTGCAAATGACAAAAGCGGGTAGCTTCGCCATTTGGGCTGGTTGGAATGGCATAGCGGATCTCGACGTCGCCGTCCGTAACAATCACCCGCACCACCAGCCACTCGATGAGCTGCCGTTTCTGCTCCCATGTCGCCTGCTCAAGCCCTTCCTGCACCCGGCGGCAGAACTCGTCGATACTCAGGCTCACGCGTGCGATCTCGCTCTGACGATCGACCTGCGCCTCCAGCTGCTGCCACTGGACCCCAAGGCTTTGGGCCTTCTGCTCCAAGTCGTGACGGCGCCGGCGATATTCCTCCAGGCCCACAACCTCGCTCAAATAAGCCTCGGTCAGACGCTCGATCTGCTGCTCCACGCGGACTTGCCCCCGCTTCAAGGCATCGCGCCGGGCTTGGAGATCCTGAGGCAGCCAATGCCCGCCATGCGCCCGCTCCAACGCGTAGCGGATGGCCTCCGGATGGGTCAGCAACCGGCAGAGATCCACCCAGACCAAGCTCTCAATCGGCTCGGCCGGAATAAAGCGCGAGCTGCACTTCGTCTCGCGATAGGAGTGGAGGGCCGTCAACTTGCCGCGACAGCAATAGTAGCGATATTGCGAATGTAAGCAGCGACCGAAGCAGGCCAACCCGCACACGCCGCAGCTGACCAAACCCCGCAACAGGTAGCGCTGAGCCGTGTTGTTGCGGCCTGCGAATTGCCGGTTCTGGGCGAGTTTGGCCTGCACGCGATCAAACTGCTCCTGGGTGACAATGGCCGGGATCGACGCTACGGCCATCCAGTCCTCCCGTGCTCGGATGCGTCGAGGCGTGGTCGTGCTCCCAATCCGGCAGGCCTCCTGAATCCGCCCCGCATACACCTCGCCGGTGTAGACGGGATTGGTCAGGATCACCCGCAGACCAGGCACACTCCAGCGTGTCCGGCTCCGCGGTGGCCTCACGGCGTCCTGATGCAGCTTCTTGGCCAAGCCATACAAGCTGCGGCCCTCGTCAGCATACCAGGCGAACATCTCGGCCACCACAGCGGCCTCGGCTTCATCCTGACGGACGCCGGCTGGATCGCGGGGGTGATCCGGATCGACGCGATAGCCGTACGACACCCGGACCCATGGCAACAGGACGCCAGCCTGCAGCTTGCGCAGCCGGCCGCGCCGCATCCGCTCGGCAATCAGGCTGCGCTCGTATTCGGCCACGGCCCCACGGATTTGCAGCAGAAGCTGATCGTGCGGATCCTGGCTCATCGGCCGGTCGAGAAAGTGGACCTGGCATCCGGTGGCCGTGATCTCCTCCAGCAGCAACACCTGATGCACATAGTTGCGGGCGAGCCGATCGGGAGCCGTGATCAGGATGCCATCCAGGCCCCGCATGGCCACGCGGTCCCGCAGCCGCTCCAGTCCGGGTCGCTTGAGCGTGGCCCCGCTGTAGCCGTCATCGCGGAAGACGTTCTCGGGCGTGACGGTCCATCCGTGCTGGCCTGCATGCGCCTGCAGACGCTCCAGTTGCTGGGCGAGGCCGTCCGCCTGGGCTTGGCGCTGGGTCGACACCCGGGCATAGATCCCGATTCTCATGCTTCCCCTCCTGTGCGGGAGGCGCGGGGTCGGCCGGGAGCGCGGCGCATCTTGGTCTGGTGCGGGTCCAGGCCATCAGTTGCTGATAGGTCCGGTCCCAGTGCCGCTGCCCGTCCGGATGGGGCTGCCACACGCGACGCACCCGCCAGTCCCGCATCGTCGCCTCCTGCTGCAGATCTGCTCTGCGGCACAGGGCAACTCCCTGGTTCCGGCTGGCGCAGGCGCAACGGCAATCGCCACCAGTTCAGCTTAAGCTGTCCAAAGCGGCTCAGGCAGAATTTGTCATTTGTGATTAGACCATCTCGAC
>NZ_QDAH01000216.1 GCF_003075415.1 Microvirga sp. KLBC 81 | reverse complement strand
TCTACGACGTACCGTCCGAGTGGAGCCACCGCGCCTATCTGGACGATGCCGGCTACCGCGCGAAATACGAGGCTTCGGTGAAGGACCCGGACAAGTTCTGGGCCGAGGAAGCCAAGCGCATCCACTGGTTCAGGCAGCCGACCCGGATCAAGAACACCAATTTCGGTCCCGGCAACGTCTCGATCCGCTGGTTCGAGGACGGCATCACCAACGTGGCCTATAACTGCGTCGACCGGCATCTCCACACCCGCGGCGATCAGGTCGCCATCATCTGGGAAGGCGACGACCCGTCGGAATCCAAGAAGATCACCTATCGCGAGCTCCACGCCGAAGTGAACCGCATGGCCAACATCATGCGCAACCGCGGTGTCGGCAAAGGCGATCGCGTCACGATCTACCTGCCGATGATCCCCGAAGCAGCCTATGCGATGCTCGCCTGCGCACGGCTCGGCGCCATCCATTCCGTGGTGTTCGGCGGCTTCTCGCCGGATTCGCTCGCCAGCCGCATCCAGGACGCCAAGTCCGCCTTCGTCATCACCGCCGATGAGGGCCTGCGCGGCGGCCGCAAGGTGCCGCTGAAGGTCAACGTGGACGCCGCCATCGAGACCGTCGGTCCGGGCGTGGTGGATCACGTGCTCGTCGTTCGCCGCACGGGCGGCGCCGTCAACATGGTGCCGGGCCGTGACGTCTATTACGACGAAGCCGCAGAGCTCGTTTCCGACGAGTGCCCCTACGAGGAGATGAACGCGGAGGATCCGCTGTTCATCCTCTACACCTCCGGCTCGACCGGCACGCCGAAGGGCGTGCTGCACACCACCGGCGGCTATCTCGTCTATGCGGCGATGACGCATCAATACGTGTTCGACTACCACGACGGCGACGTCTACTGGTGCACCGCCGACGTGGGCTGGGTGACGGGCCATTCCTACATTCTCTACGGCCCGCTCGCGAACGGCGCGACGACGCTGATGTTCGAGGGCGTGCCCACCTATCCGTCGATCTCCCGCTTCTGGGAGGTCATCGACAAGTACAACGTCAACATCTTCTACACCGCGCCGACCGCGATCCGCTCGCTCATGCAGGCGGGCGAGGAGCCGGTGAAGAAGACCGCGCGCAAGTCGCTGCGTCTGCTCGGCTCCGTGGGCGAGCCGATCAATCCGGAAGCCTGGGAATGGTATCATCGTGTCGTCGGCGACAGCCGCTGCCCCATCGTGGACACCTGGTGGCAGACGGAAACCGGCGGCATCCTGATCACCCCGCTGCCGGGCGCGACGAAGCTCAAGCCCGGCTCCGCGACCCGTCCGTTCTTCGGCGTGAAGCCGGAGGTGGTGGATGCGGAAGGCAAGGTGCTGGAGGGTGCTTGCGAGGGCAATCTCGTGATCGCCGATTCCTGGCCCGGCCAGATGCGCACGGTCTATGGCGACCATGAGCGCTTCGTGCAGACCTACTTCTCCACCTATCCCGGCAAGTACTTCACCGGCGACGGCTGCCGCCGCGATGCGGACGGCTATTACTGGATCACCGGTCGCGTGGACGACGTGATCAACGTCTCCGGCCACCGCATGGGCACGGCGGAGGTGGAATCCGCCCTCGTGGCCCATCCGAAGGTGTCGGAAGCAGCCGTGGTGGGCTATCCGCACGACATCAAGGGCCAGGGCATCTACGCCTATGTGACCCTGATGGCGGGCGAGCAGCCTTCCGAGGAACTCCGCAAGGAGCTGGTGGCCTGGGTGCGCAAGGAAATCGGCCCCATCGCCTCGCCGGACCTGATCCAGTTCGCCCCGGGCCTGCCGAAGACCCGCTCCGGCAAGATCATGCGCCGCATCCTGCGCAAGATCGCCGAGGATGAGTTCGGCTCGCTGGGCGACACCTCGACCCTGGCCGACCCCACCGTCGTCGACGACCTGATCTCCAACCGCCAGAACA
>NZ_QDAH01000215.1 GCF_003075415.1 Microvirga sp. KLBC 81 | reverse complement strand
ATCATCCGCGGCGAGAGCACGTCCGTGCGTTGCGACAGAAGGGTGGGAAGAGCCTCGCGTAAACCGGCAAGCCCCTGCCGCACCGGAAGGCCGCATTCGAGCAGGAAGGCGCGGATCTGGTTGATCACCGCCGTGTGCTGCCCGACCAGACGGCTTCGCACACGGTGCAGGGCTTGCAGATCGAGTTGTTCGGCTGACTTCAGCGGCACGGGCCGCATGGTCGGGCGGAGCACCGCCTCGGCGATGGCCTCGGCATCGCGGTAATCGTTCGTATGATGGTTGTGTCAAGTCATGCTCGGACCCTCAGCCGTTTTCGACGTCCGGGGCGCGCTTGCATCAGGTCAGGCGCTTGGCGCCATCCACTCGTATCCGGTCGGCCAAACCAACCCAGGTGCCTCATGCACGGCGTGCAAGCTGCAGGCGGACGGGATCCAACTTTTTGGTTCGGGCCGTGAGCCCCAACGACTACACGATCACACGTCCACCCCGGACGTCACGGAGCCGTCGCTCCGGGACGATCTTCTCCAATCGCGGTCAGGTCTGTGCCGATCTGATCCTTGCTCCCGCTGGCACAAGGCCGGTGGTGACGTAACGCCACAGCGCGATCAGCAGCTTTCTGGCAACTGCGGCGATGGCAATGCGGCGGTTCCGCTTGCTGTTGCCTGTCGTTCGGACCAAGAACCAGGCAGTGACGTCGCTCGTCGTTTGAAAGCGAACCCAGCGCCACGCCAACTGCAACAGGCGTGCGCGCACGATCGAGTTCCCGGCCTTACTGATGCCTTGCTCGTGGTGAAGGCGGCCACTGCTGAATGGACACCGCGTCAGTCCGGCGAAGGCTGCCAGGCTGCGGCGATCCCGGAAGTCACGACACAGCACGTCACGGGTGAGAACCACGGCTGTCTTGCGGCCGACGCAGGTGAGCTTCTCCAGCATGGTCACGACATCCGGCGTAGGGGCCTCAGATGGAGCGGATACTCCCTCGCGCGTGGCCGGCGTGACGGATGCCGGCTCTGCCATCGCACTCTCGACCTCCGCAATGTGCTGCAGCACGAGCTCGAGTCGCGACAACTCCCGTTCGACCTCAGCCCGGCACCGTGCCGGCAGAGGCTCGCCACAGCTTGTTTGCAGTTTAGCCAGTGCCTCACGTCGGTCGCGGCGGAGCGGCTGGAAGGTTCGGACGCCATGCAATGCCAGCAGGCCTTTGATCCGGTTGGTGTGGGCCACTCGTTCCTTGACCAGTCGCGCCAGCTCGCGATGGGGTCTGCGCGCATCCTCCTCCTCGATGCTCGGGATCCGGACGAAGGAGCACGCATGCCGGTCACCGCGACGCCAGGCCTGCAGTGCCCGCAGGAGGCATTCTGCGTCGACCCGATCCGTTTTGACGCGACGCGCCCGACGGTCGAACTTGAGGCTGGCCGGATCCATCACGTGGCACGCGATCCCGGCTTGGGCGAGACGGCTCTGCAACCAGAACCCGTCATAGCCTGCCTCGAAGACGCACTCGATCTCGACGGGAGATCCTAATCGGGTCTCAGCGCTGTGCCGCACCCGCTCGATTACCTTGATGAGCGTATCTGCTTCACCCCCCGCTGACACGCCGCATTGATACTTTGCCAATAGCAGGATCGTGGATCGCCAGGAGCCACGTTGTCTTGCTCAGCTCAATTGCCACCAGAACCGCCGCTACTCCCACATCCTGAGTTTGATCCATTGCCACCTCCCAAGGCAGCACCGCCGCAGGCCTCCATCCCAATTAGACAGACCGGCAGGTTGGCGAGGCAGGATTGCAGCTGCCCGCGCGTGATCTTTCAAAAACGCACTGGCTCGACGCTGGGATCAGGGTCGAGGGTGTACTTAAGGAGAGCCCGTTCCTAGAGCATCGGACTGAAACGCGGAGTCAAAGGGTTCTCTCCGGGGCAAAGCTGTGATTCCCTTCTGGTTGCAGGA
>NZ_QDAH01000214.1 GCF_003075415.1 Microvirga sp. KLBC 81 | reverse complement strand
ACGCCTATGGCTGCGCTCAGGGAGCCGATGCGCTGGTGATCGTCACCGAATGGGATATGTTCCGGGCACTCGACCTCGGACGAATCCGTAAAGAGATGAGCCAACCGGTTCTTGTCGATATGCGGAATATCTACAACCTGGATGAGGCCGTCCGACACGGTTTCCGGTATCTCGGTGTCGGTGCCCCTGGCTGGCGAACTCCCAAGTCGGGGAGCACACAGGCAAGCCGAGACAGACATGGAAAGTAACGAAAGGTCAGGCGATAAGCGCATGATCTCACACTGCTCAGAAGGCCGATCGGGACATCGCTTATTCGATGTCCCGGTCGGCCGATATGGTCGGGAACCTAGAGGCTGTTATGAACCGAACGGCATGGAGATACGGAAGTTTTATTTTCCGATACATCCGTGATGGGAGCGTCTACTTGCAAGGACAGGCATACAGGCGTCTCATGTCGTCATTCGGTTTTAGCTTCGCCTGGAATGAAACGGACACTTGAACGGGCCGCAAGCAATTTCAGACACTTACGACGGGTACAATTCATAACAGCCTCTACAGCCTCGGACCCAGAAGTGGATTTGCACTTTTGGGACCCATCCGATGCTTTCTCCTTGAATGAGAGCATCGTTGGGTGCGGAAAACCGGATCCACTTTTCGCTGACGCGGACCTCCGGTTCCGCACGATGCTCTAGTCTGAGGCGGCACGCCGAAAAGTCTTGTCAGGCTGGCATCTAGAGCCTCGGACGGTTAAACGGCCGCATATCCTGCGGCCTTGAGGTCGTTCCAGCATTCGTGCGGCTCGAACAGGTTGCAGATGTCGCCGAGGGCGCGCCAGAGCGCGTCGAACGTTCGGGCTTCGGCCTTGCGCAGGTGCGCTTTGATCTTGGCGAAGGCCTGCTCAATCGGATTGAGATCGGGCGAATAAGCCGGCAGAAACAGGAACCAGGCGCCTTGTCTCTTCAGATATTGGGCAGCCTTTTCACTCTTGTGAACGGCCAGAGTGTCGAGGATCACCACGTCACCTTTGCGCAGGGTCGGGGCGAGCTGGGTCTCGATGTACGTCTCAAACGCCTCGCGGGTGATCGGACCATCGATGATCCACGGGGCGCTCAACTCGTTGCACCGCAGCCCGGCCAGAAAGGTGTGGGTCTTCCAATGGCCAAAGGGTGCGCTCATGCGCAGCCGCTGGCCCCTGCGGGAGCGCCCGCGCAGGCGCGTCATCTTGGTGTTGACGTAGGTCTCGTCGAGAAAGATCAAGCGGTGCGGCTGCTCGCGCATGCGCGCCTGACGCTGACAGGTCCAGACGCGGCGCTCATCCCCGCACATCGGCGCGTGCGCACTCCGCGGCCATCTGGTGTTTTTATACGTGAAGCCGCGCCGGCACAGGAAACGCGAGAGCATCGCGGGGGCGGCAACGATTCCATGCTCCTCGAGGAGCCAAGCGGCCAGTTCGGGCATGGTGATGGCGGGCCTCGCCTCGACCGTCTGGATCAGGAAGGTCTCATAAGCCACCAGCTTGCCGCGCCCCGGCGGGCGGCCCTGGCGGTCCGGTGTCGGTGAGCCGAGCTCACGCGTTCGCCGCACCAGCTTGATGGCGAAACTGTCGCTGACGCCGAAGCGCTGGGCGGCTGCCCGGCAGGAATGGCCCGCCTCGACAAAGGCTGCGACCCGCACCCGAAGATCGAGAGAAGAGCAGTGGCCCATGATCCACCTCCCATTCGAGAGAGTGAATCACAACTCCTGCTCGCGCAGAAGCCGAAGAGTCCTATTTCCCGTCCGATGCTGTAGAGCTTATTCCACTTGCGCGAAATCAGCTCTCTTCTTGGTTCAACCGCAGTTTTTTGCAGCGAAATGGATCCGCTTCGCCGACACCTGTCCTAAGACAATTGAGATCCGGCGAGACTAGAGGGTGTCTGGAGATTAAGCTGCTGCATGGGCTAATCTTTTGGTCATGAGGCGGCTCATCGCGAGATAGATCC
>NZ_QDAH01000213.1 GCF_003075415.1 Microvirga sp. KLBC 81 | reverse complement strand
AGACGCCGCGTTTGTTGCCCCAGGCGAGGACGTGCAACTGCGGCAGGACTGTCGCCGTGAACCACCGATCCGCCGCCACCGTGGCGACAAGCCAGCGGAAGCGCTCCATCACCTCGTCGAGGTCGGCCTCTTCGCTGCCTGGACCGGAGTGGGTCACCAGCGGAGCAGGGTTTCCGACCTGAAGGTAAACCGGCAGAGCCGGATACCGGCTGGCCACCCGCTTGGCATAGCCATAGTCATCCTCGTCAAACACAACGACCTTGACGACGCAGTGCGGTCCACTCGCCGCGGCCCTGACACACTCGTCCAAGGCCTGCCAATTGGTGTCCATGCCCGAGGATGGTGGCTTCGGGCTGAGCATGAGCCAGTCGAGCGCGGCGAACCATGGCTGGGGCACGCTGCCTTGGGTCTCCAGCGCGAACGTATAACCCTTCTGCCGGCCCAGCGCGATGAGCGGTGCCAATGGCTGAAGTGCCGGATTGCCGCCCGACAGCGACACCAGCACTGGCGTGGAGCCGGACAGGCGCTCGACCTGCGCCATGATCGCGCCCGGCGTCATCAGGCTCCAGTCCTCGCGGAACTCGGGCAGCACCGCGTAGAGCGTATCGCACCAGCGGCAGCGGTAATCGCAGCCACCCGTGCGCACGAACACGGTGGGGCGGCCGATCAAGGGACCCTCGCCCTGAACGGTCGGGCCGAAGATCTCGCTGATGCGGATGCTGCCTTTCATGGCCGGTATTCCGCCCAGGTTTTCGGGGTCTCACTGACCCGCACGGCCGCAACCTCCGGCCAGCGCACTTTGCACCAGTCGTAGAGCCATTGGGCGATGACCTCGGCGGTCGTCTGGTCGTGTCCGAGGACCTCGTTGAGGTGGCGATGATCGAGGGTGTTGTCGATGAACGCCTTGAGCTCCGAGAGCTCACGGTAGTCGCGGACAAAGCCGACCCGGTCGAGTTCGGCCGATTGCAGAATGACCTCGACCTCATAGTTGTGGCCGTGCAGCCGGGAGCAGGGATGTTCCGCCGGCAGGCCGCCGATCAGGTGCGAGGCGGAGAAGGCAAAACGTTTGGCAATGGTGTACATGGCTGTGCTTATGCTGATTGACGAGCTTGATGCCCGCGGCAGGCTTCGATCCAGAAGTCCGGATCCTCATACGGCGTCGGATCGTCCATCCCGGCGAGGTGAAAGGCCTCGCGCCGCTCGACACAGGTGCCGCAGCGCCCGCAATGGCGTTCGCCGCCCTGGTAACAGGACCAGGTGTCGGCAAAGGGCACACCGAGCCGGGCGCCCTCGCGCACGATGTCGGCTTTGCTCAGCCGCACGAAGGGCGTGTAGAGGGCGATGTTTGCCAATCCCTCCAAGGCATGGCGCTGCATGATCTCGAACGCTTCGATGAAGTCCGGGCGGCAATCCGGGTAGATGAAGTGATCGCCGCCATGGACGGCCGCCGCCACGGCGTCAGCCTGCTCCGCTGCAGCCACACCGAAGGCAATCGCGAGCATGATGGCGTTGCGGTTCGGCACCACGGTGATCCGCATGGTGTCTTCCGCATAATGCCCCTCCGGAACGGGTTCGCCGCTGGTCAGGGCCGACCCGGTCAGGAGGCGTCCGACGGCCGAGATGTCCACGATGTCGTGAGGCACGCCGAGGCGGACGGCGCAGGCCCGTGCGGAGTCGAGCTCCTTCCTGTGGCGCTGGCCGTAATCGAAGGACACGAGGCGGGTGAGGGTTCGCTCAGCCGCGACCTTGTGCGCGAGCGTGACGGAATCCAATCCGCCGGAACAGATGACGAGGGTCTTCACGAGGGCTCCTTGTTTTGACCGGGTAGGCTGCGACCGGATCGGCTCATGGGCCGATGAGTAAGGCGGATGCCCTGAAAAGAGCACCGCCCCGATAAAAGCGGCTAGTGCACAAGAGCGCTCCATCCGCTTTCCCGCGTAGAAAGACCTGGATTGAGAGGAAGTCAACTCCGAGTGGACCGGAAAAACCGTCGCGCCGGAAGGAGGCTGACCGGGGGC
>NZ_QDAH01000212.1 GCF_003075415.1 Microvirga sp. KLBC 81 | reverse complement strand
TGGCATGTCTTCTCTTTGCCCCGCCAACGCGATCTCTGCGGGATCGTTCCGGCGGCCGTTGTGCGTTAGGACAGGCGATCGCGGCCAAAGGTGACCCGACCGGGCTTGGACCACGCCCCTTTGAAGGCCTCCTGGATGAGAAGGCATGGCACGAGTCGCGGTGACAAGACGGCTTGTGCAATAGCGACTTGTTCCACTGATGCTCACGGCAAACAATCGTCCGAGAGGCTCAGCGATAGAGGAACTGCGCGTTCTGTGAGCCTTGCCTTTCTTCCGAGCCAACAATCGGGCTGGGAAGGGTCCGGGAGTTCTCTACTTCCTGCGAAAGAATACCTTTGGGCGGCTGGCGGATAGCGCAACTGCCTATTGGTTCTTCAAAGACTTCGGCGAAGCACCTAGATAAGGTGTTTCGATAATGAGGTGTCCTCTATGCCCAGCAGGGATGACGAACCTAACCTCGATATAGACAACGAGTTGAGGACCGGCAGGCGTATCAGCTTCCGTGACTACCCCAGTACAGGTTTGGTCGTGCTTGCGGCTCTTGTCTCGGGACTGGGCTGGCTGGTCTACAGGTGGTCGGAAGGAAAGCGTGCAGGTCAGTCAACCGCTTCCAATAAACTCCAAGAGGCGCAAGCAGATGGAGTTGTCCCAAAAACACCAGTTCCTGAGGATAAGAACGCCTCAGCAGAGCCCAGGGCGGACATAACGTGAGGTGTTGTGGTGAGGAGTTGTGGCCTCCCCGGGTGAGGGAATGGCTGGGCCGTCACGGTCGTCTGACGCTGATTTCTCTGGTATCCCACTCGAACATGAGCTGGTGCAAACGCTCAGAGTCACACCATGTAAAGAGCGTGCCCGATCCGGACCTTTCTCCAGCAACGAGCGCACGCCGGCCGAAGACTGTCAATGACAAGCGAAAGGCGCGTCAGCCAAATCAGATATGTCTCGAAAACCTTCGCCGTGCTCCCGCGTTGTTAAGACATGCAATACATCTGCGACACTCCGGGATCGAAGAGCTGGTTTCAGATCGAAACCGAAGCCGAGGCTGTGCGCGAGTCAGATGCGATGGGTCACGCAGTGGAGAAGCACTTTCGCCGAGCCTGTGAGGCTGCAACGAACACCTATCGGTCGACCTCCAGCTCTTTTATCGAGCAGGATATTGGCCTCAAAGCTCATGTGCGTCGCGTCATGCCGCTGTTCCTGACCTTGCGCGATGCAGAAGGAGAGGCGCTTGTTACAGCAATGTTGCCACCGGGCGGGCGGCATGATCCCAATGCGAGGATCATTATCGTGGGCCCTAAGAACGAGGATCCCTACCCTGTCCACGAGACGGCCATCCGAAAGTTGGGCGAGCACTTTGGCCTCAGTCTAGACCGGGCCCGGTGCTATCCCTATGGAGGAACTGTCCCGCCCCAGAGTTGATCCTGTGTGCAGGCGCCTTCTAGAGCCTTACGGTCCAGCGGCTAATCATTGCTATCTCGTTTGCTTTGCGATCCATGTTCGGCAACGACAGCCTGGTCCGATGAGAGCGCTCACTTGTTGGATTGATGCCGACATCGTTGTGTCAGGAGGAGGCCCGCGGACGGAACCTCCTCCTGAAGTCCTATGGAGATATCTCTATCTTCTAGTCCTCAAACTCCCCGCCCAGAATCTCCCGCTTACCAGCATGGTTGGACGGGCCGACGATCCCTTCCTTCTCCATCCTTTCCATGATCGAGGCGGCCCGGTTGTAGCCGATCTGCAGCCGGCGCTGGATGTAGCTCGTCGACGCCTTCTTGTGCCGAAGGACAATGCTGACCGCCTGCTCGTAGATATCGGACGAGGCCAGACCGAGATCGCCATCATCTGCCGGAAGCTCCGACGCGTCCATTTCCTCCGCCTCCTCCTCGTCGGCCGTGACCGCCTCGAGATAGACGGGCTCGCCCTGCCGTTTAAGGTGGTTGACCACTTTCTCGACCTCCTCGTCGGAGCAGAACGGGCCGTGCACGCGGGTGATGCGGCCGCCGCCGGCCATGTAGAGCATGTC
>NZ_QDAH01000211.1 GCF_003075415.1 Microvirga sp. KLBC 81 | reverse complement strand
TAGCAGGAGCTTTCGCAGATCGGGGGAGAAAGCCATCGGAAATTGGGTATGCAGGGCTCATTCGACATTTTGTGCTGCGTACCCGGTGCGACAGTGCTTGCACGTGGACCAGTCAGCATCAGGCGAGCCGATGGCAAAAGCGTCACGCTCCGGATGCGGGCGTGTGGCGTAGGCCCCGACTTCAAAACGGGTAGGTATTATTAATGAAAACGCTGCTGCTTAGGAAGGATGAAGTAAGACGGCTAATCGGTATGACGGAAGTCATCGGCGCGGTGGAAGAGGCTTACAAAGCCTTCAGCAGTGATCAGGTGGAACAACCTGACTATATCGGGATACATCTCCCCTCTCTCCGTGGAGAAATTGACTTCAAGCTTGGCTATTACAAAGTCAGTGAAATCATCTCCATGAAAGCGCACTCTGGAGGGTTCACCAACAACCCGGCAGAACACGGCGTGCCGAATAGCATGGGCACCATTCTCCTGTTTGATGCCAGGAGCTGTGCGTTGATTTGCATCATGGATGGAAGCTCCATCACTGGCCTCAGAACCGGGGCGTCTGGAGCCGTTTCCGTCAAAGCACTGGCGAGAAAGAACGCCAGGACAATCGCGTCGATCGGCACAGGCAATCAGGCGAGAATGCAAATCCGGGCGATCAACGAGGTCATGAAGATCGAAGAGATCCACGCCTGGAGCCGCACCCCGGATATGCTTTCGAAATACAAGACGGACATCGAACGCGAATTCGGCATTCCTGTCATCGTCGCAAGCTCCAAGAAGGAAGCGGTTGAGCAGGCCGATATCTTGATTACGACGACCCGGGGAAAAGGGGAGCTTGTGGAAGCGGATTGGGTGAGGCCCGGCACACACATCGTTGCAATCGGCACAGATCAACGTGGCAAACAGGAGCTGGATCCGGAGCTCTTCAGGAACGCGAAAATCATCGTGGACTCGATCGCGCAATGCACCGAAAAGGGCGAGACCTGGCACCCGCTGAATCAAAATATCATCGCCAAAGACGACATCCATGGCGAAATCGGCGAGGTATTGTTGGGAAGGAAGCCGGGACGAGAAAGTGATGACGAAATCACGATTTTCGATTCCACGGGGATGGCCATACAAGACAATACGACAGCCAGCAAAATCTATCAGAACGCCATAGCCAATAACGTCGGCACTTTCTTTCAGTTTTTTGAGTAATGACTATGCGCAACTATCCCACCATTCAGGACATTCGGGAAGCCCAGGAACGGCTGAAACCGCACATCAGGCACACGCCGCTATTGCGTGCGGAAAAAATAGAGAAAGCCGCTGGTTGTCAGCTATATCTCAAACCCGAAACCCTGCAGATTACTGGCGCATTCAAAATTCGCGGCGCCCTGAACAAGGCCCTTTCGCTCCCGAGAGAAGAGATCGCAAACGGCATCATTGCTACGTCGTCGGGCAATCATGCCCAAGGGCTGGCTTACGCCGCCAGAATGCTCGGCGTGAAAGCGATATTGGTCCTTCCGGTCACCACACCAAAAATCAAAATCGAAAACACAAAAGCCCTCGGGGCAGACGTCATTCTTTTCGATGGCGACACCGCTGCCAGATGGAAAAGGGTGTACGAAATCGCTGAAGAAAACAAATACGCGGCCGTTCACGCTTTTGAGGACCCCATCGTGATGGCCGGCCAGGGAACGATTGGGTGTGAAATACTGCAGGACCTGGACGATGTGGACACGGTCATTGTTCCCGTAGGCGGCGGGGGCCTTATCTCGGGAATCGCGACCGCTATCAAAGAAACGAAACCATCGGTGCGCGTTGTCGGGGCAGAGCCTGCCTTGACACCGAAGTATTTTCACAGCCGGATAAACAAGGAGCGCACATCGCTTCCCTTGAAGAACACGATTGCGGATGGCCTGAGGATAAGCGTTCCGGGTCAAAACCCGTATCCGATTATCGAAAAGTATGTGGACGAGATCGTTCTCGTTGAAGACGAGCACATCATCGCGGGTATGCGTACCCTTGCCAAGGATGCGAAATTGATCGCTGAGCCAGCCGCCTCGATTGGTATTGGAGCTTTGTTGGCCGGCTCCATAAAAGTCAAACCGGATGAAAAAGTTTGCGCGGTGTTGAGTGGAGGGAACTGGGATTTGTGCGACCTTGCCGAGATATACAAGGTAGCGGGGTAA
>NZ_QDAH01000210.1 GCF_003075415.1 Microvirga sp. KLBC 81 | reverse complement strand
CCAGAGAGCATCAGAAACAAGAGGTTTGGCCATGCCAAACCAACGCGCTCACCCCGGTTTTGTTAGGCACTCTTAGTCTGGGCGTCGGAAAATCCAACATTGAGGGATAGTCCAGAACCTCAGCGCCCGGCTCCAGCGCATCGCCAAAACCAATGTCGATAGTCAGACTGATGCGGGCGCCGCTAATAGTGGCTTGGGTCCGCAGCCGCAGTCCGCCATATTCCAACCCTTCGCGAATACGATCGACGCGAAGTGTGTCGATATCGAATTCCACGCCATCATCTGCGGCTTGTGCCAGGATTTCCCGAAACGTCGCGAGCATTGCTTCCGGACTGGGGTCACCGAAGCCTAACAAGTCAAGGTCGCGGGTGCCGCGATGCGGATCATCGAACCAGCTCATCATCAGCATCGCTCCTTTGAGCACGAAGCAGTCGGCATGGCGTGACTGGCCGAGCCGGAACAACAGCCGCTCAAGGGCGAATCGGGTCAGCACCAATTCAAAACTCTGGCCGCTTGCCTTTGCAAGCTGCAGCAGGCGGGCGCGCACCGAAGCGCCGATGTTCTTGATCTCCTTAACCATTAGCGGTGAGCGCTTCGAGATACGGCCGGATTACGGTAGCAACACCGCCCCTCTCAGCCTGTCGGGCCATTTCAGCGGGAGTGGTTTTGCGTTGGCGTAGTGCTTCCTGGATTCCCTCGATCGCGACTGACAGGCCGATCTTGTTGCGATATCGGAAGCAGTCCGCGATCGTCTTGGCGATTCCGAAGACTTTCACGGATACGCCCTCAACGATGTGGGTTTCGACGCTCTCACTGAGCAGGCTTTCGGTGAAGCGGACGATGCGCATGGGCGTACCGTCGGGTTTCGGGGACCAGTCCTTCCGCCCTATGGCAAGCCACACTTGCTTCGGAAGCTGATCAGTCAGCCCATGAAAAGCGAGCGCCGACACGAGGCAGACAACACCTCTGGGCACACGTTTGGCAGCTTCGGCTAGGCTGTGGTTGGCATCAAGAGGTGCGTCGGAGAGCTGATAGAGGCCTCGGGCGAGGCGAATCACCTCACCTTCCCGTTCCATTCGACTCATCGTTGCCGCGGTTACTCCAGCGTCCCGCAGCTCCGCGAGACGCGCGATCCCGCGCGTCGTCAGGAGACCATGGGCGATCTGGCGCTGGGAGGTGGGTTCGGGCATTGATACGATCGCTCGGAATGAAGGCTCTATAGTCCGAGGGTTTATATCACCTACCGCGAAATATGGGAAGCCGGCCACGGGGCTGACACCTAAGCCGAACCAGCTGCGCTCGCCAAGCGTCTCGTGGAAGGCGACCTGTCGTCGGCCACCGACGCGACGGGCGCGGCGGCTATAGCGGCCTGTGCGAAGTGGCGAGCGGTTAAGGGCGATCCCGCCCAAGTCCAACAATTACTCGCGGAGGCCGATCGCCTCGGCAACACTGATGACGCGGTGGTCGCCGCGTCATTCCTCGCGCCGATTAACAGCGACGTCCGACGGATGGCGCTACAGATCGTCCTAAACGACCAAGGGCCGAAGCAGTCACTCCAATGGTGCGCCACAGCCGACATCGGACCTGCGGACTCTGACTCCGTTAGTCTTGCTTCGAATCCAGGTCCCCCAGCCATTTAAAATCAAGAGCTTAGCCCCCCTTAGAACCTTTGCGGTACTTCATGTTGACAACCTTTGTTGACAAGTCTTGTCCCGCATCTGTTCCGCCCAAGGCCTCCGAAACGGCCTTTGCCGCCCTCCTCCGCTCAACGTTCCGCGTGTAATGATCCGCCGACTTTTGGTCCCGTTGTGCTAGGGCTGACGCAATTTCGCGAGACGTGAAACCCTTCTCCGAGGCCTCCTCAGCAAAGGAGGTTCGAAGGCCATGGAAAGTCAGGCCCAGCGTGACCTTCCCTTCCTTTTCGAGCTTGCCAATGTGCTTGAAAAATGACGACCGGAATCCGTCTTCGGTCCAGGGCTGTCCCCGGCTGTTCACGCACATGCGGATGCCGTCATGCCTCGGAAGAGCGTCGAGGATCTCCCTCAGAGGTTTCGGGCACGGGAACCAGAGCGGAACGCCTCGCTTGGACGTGCTGAGGTTAAGAGCGCCATCCTGGTAGGCTGTGACCGGCAACGCTTGCTCCTCCTATGCGGCAGCCTCCTCCCGACCCCAGCGGAAGGTGGTGCCATCGATCCACATGCGATGCAG
>NZ_QDAH01000209.1 GCF_003075415.1 Microvirga sp. KLBC 81 | reverse complement strand
ATCGCCTGCCTGTTCCTGCGGCATCTGCGGTTGCAAGCCGCCGGTCGGGGAAAAAGATGCGGGGGGACCGCCGCCGCACCCGCGCTTGCCAGCCATTCGGCGCATGCTGCTTGATCATCTGGCACACGCCATGCGCCTGCGATGTCCATTCTGCCGGGCCCGCTTCACCCTTGGTTCGATGAGGGGAGTGCCAAAGTAGTGCTAGAGCACCGGACAGGAACCCGGATTCAACGGGTTCTCTCTGAGGCGAAGCTGTGATTCCCTTCTGACCAGGAGGTGGATCATGACCCAGAGCTACTCTCTCGACTTGCGTGTGCGGGTGGTAGCGTTTGTTGAAGCCGGCCATTCTTGGATTTGCTTCGCTTAAGTGGAGAGCGGTTTGCTAGCTATCCGGCCAGCCTTTCGAACTGAACCGGACTGACATAATCGAGTTTTGAATGGCGTCGAACGGGGTTGTAAAAACCATCGATGTAACGCCCAAGCGCGTCCTTGGCCTCGGCTCTGGTCTCGAAAACGGTGCGCCAGACCAGCTCAGATTTCAAGGTCTTGAAGAAGGTCTCGACAACGGCATTGTCGAAGCAATTGCCTTTCCCTGACATTGAGATCTGGATGCCGTGTTTCCTCAACTCGGCCTGATAGGCTGTCGAGCAATATTGGGCGGATTCAAACGGTCGTCGCAACACCCTGAAGGAGGAAGTTGCGATGGGCATTCGAAAGCGACGGTCGCATCGGTCTGGACGAGCGCCATTGCCTTCACCGGGTCGGCCACCTGTGGCGGGACGCGATGAGAGAAGGCGGTTTTGGCAGGCTATCGCAGCAGGAATGAGCAGCGAGAATGCTGCGGTCGAGGCCGGTGTGTCGCAGCCTGTCGGGACCAGATGGTTCCGAAAGGCAGGTGGCATGTCCCCAGCGATGTTCAGACCTTCAGCAAAGCCGCTCTCCGGTCGGTACCTGTCGCTGCTCGAGCGTGAGGAGATTGCGCTTCTGCGGGTCCAAGGCCATTCCATGCAGGCGATCGGGCGCCGGCTCGGCCGATCCGCCTCGACGATCTCTCGTGAACTGCGGCGCAACGCAGCCACCCGCAGTGGTGGGCTGGAGTATCGCGCGACGACCGCCCAGTGGCATGCCGAGCGATCGGCCCGCCGCCCAAAGCCGACGAAGCTTGCTCTCAACGCAACCTTGCGTACTTATGTGGAGGAGAGATTGGCTGGCGTCGTCGTTGCTCCGAGCGGTGTTCCCATTCCCGGTCCTGCCGTGTCCTGGAAGGGCCGTCGGCATGGCCAGCGACAGGATCGACGCTGGGCCAGAGCCTGGAGCCCGGAACAGATTGCTCGACGCCTGCCGATCGAGTTCCCGGACGACAAGACCATGCGCATCAGCCATGAAGCCATCTATCAGGCCCTCTTTGTCCAAGGCAAAGGAGCGCTGCGCCGCGAACTCACGGCCTGCTTGCGAACAGGGCGAGTGTTGCGGGTGCCGAGAGCGCGAGTCCGCCGGCGCGGCAAGAGTTTTGTCTCGCCCGAGATCATGATCAGCCAGCGTCCTGCTGAAGCCGCTGACCGGGCGGTGCCAGGCCACTGGGAAGGAGACCTCATCCTGGGCCTGGGCAGCTCGGCGATCGGCACATTGGTCGAGCGCACAACGCGCTTCACGATGCTGCTGCATCTTCCCCGCTTGGCGGGCCACGGTGATGCGCCACGCATCAAGAACGGGCCGGCGCTGGCTGGCCATGGGGCCGAGGCTGTGCGCGACGCGATCACGCGCACCATCATCACCTTACCCGAAGAGCGGCGCCGATCGCTGACCTGGGATCAGGGAGCCGAAATGGCTCAGCATGCTCGTCTCAAGATCGATGCGGGCGTCCAGGTCTACTTCTGCGATCCGCAAAGCCCATGGCAGCGTGGCACCAATGAGAACACCAACGGACTGCTGCGTCAGTACTTCCCGAAAGGCACTGATCTGAGTACGCACAGTGCCGCGGAGATCGCTGCCGTGGCGGCCGCCCTCAACTCAAGGCCGAGGAAGACGCTGGGCTGGAAAACTCCTGCAGAGGCGCTTGACGAGTGGCTGCGGGAGGTCAACAAAATCCGTGTTGCGACGACCGTTTGAATCCGCCTTGACTGCCGCGATCCGCATGATGGATCAGGCCCGCTGATGGTCGTCGGATCGCCAGAGCCTTGCGCAGCGCCTCCAGCGCCAGCTCCTTGTGGAG
>NZ_QDAH01000208.1 GCF_003075415.1 Microvirga sp. KLBC 81 | reverse complement strand
GGGATTCCTTGCGGCGTGCCATGCGATGTCTCCTTCCAGATCATCGTAAGGCCCCACACGAAATTCCTGATAGTCCCCCACGCAGCACACTTCATGCCCGAAATCGGCAAAGCACGCCCCGGACACCAACCCCACATAGCCCGACCCGACCATCGCAATGCGCATGCTATTTCTTCAGGCATTGATTGATCTAGCCAAACATCATTCTCATGGTGTTAGCCCGTCCTGACCAATCATACCACCTTGGGAGGCGTCCTTTGGTCTTTTCGCCATTCGAAATTCGTCATGAACCTTACCATGTGGGTTCCCACGTGAAGCGCATTCAACGGAGGTAGCTGGCAAACTGCTTGGGAGTTCCGGACCTATCAAAAGGATGACGATTTAAGTCGGCAACGTCGGTCGTACGCTGCCGCTCGGGCCGCTGACGAAGGTGGATGCTCTATCGTGAGAAATGGGATGGCTCCCGTGGTATTGCTTGTACCACGTGACGAAGCGCCGGACGCCGTCCTTGAGGGAGGTTGAAGGGGCGAAGCCGACGGCGCGGCGCAGATCCGTGACGTCGCGCGGGTCTCGAGCACGTCGCTGGGCGGCAGCGCCACGTCGACGCGCTTGGCTTTCCGGTCGAGCGCGCGCTCGATCAGGCCGATCAGGTCGTTGTAATTCTATTAAAGCGACTATACCTCTTAAGATCTCTAACCATTATGAGGAGCCGCCATTCTCTATCTCCTCTGATGTGCCAAGATAATGCAAGTCAATTGTCAGATCAGGTTCTCCTCATTCTCTATTGGATATAGGCCGTGCAGCATGGTGAGCTTTAGAAAACGGTGGTGTGACGCGGCTTTGGAGGGAGCGGTAAAGGCCGCACTTGTTCCGGTGCATAAATATCTGTCTCTTCTAGTGACTCTCCCGGCCTTTACTGTTGCGCTCCAAAGCTCTGTATTTGCCGCAGATGTTGGCAGGTACGTGGTTCAGCCAGGAGATTTGCTCAGTATATCCGTCTATCAGTGGCCCGAGCACTCTGGTGATGTGCGCGTTGATATTAACGGTGAAATATCCCGACCTGCTGTGGGTCACATTCCTGTTGCCGGACAAGCGCTCGAAGAGATCGAGGTGAAGCTCCGTACTGAACTTTCCAAGCAGATCGATCTAAGAAATGCTCCTATTGTGGTGAGTATTGCGGAGTACCGCCCCATCACCGTCCTCGGCGCTGTCAATAATCCCGGTCGCCACCGATACGAAGTCGGCTTAACTGTTCTGGATGCTTTAGCTTTGTCCGGCGGTCCGCTGTCTTTGTTTCCTCGGGGCAGCGCCTTCGACCAAGCGGTGCGTCAGGTAGAGTATTACGAAAAGGCCAGTGTTGATAAAATTGAGTACCTATCGGCGCTAGTGCGCCGTGAGCGCCTGCTCGCAGAAAAGGTCAATCAAGACAAGCTTGAGTTGCCGGCCAATATTGCATCAATGCTCAAAGCTGCTGGACAGGAGGACATCGCGGAACAAGAACAATCTGCTTTCGTAGCAAGGAAAAGTGCTTTCTCACAGCAAAGGTCGGCGATCATTCAGCAGGCTTCAGTCTATAAGGAGGAGATCGATGGATTGAAGGGCCACATGGTTGAAATATTGGCTGCGATATCCAAAGTCGAAGAGGAATACAAGCGCCTACAATCCCTTCTGGAAAGAGGCCTGATTCGGCGAGTTGATCTCGTTACTGTCGATAACCAACTAACGACCCTACAGTCCAATCTGCGTGCCGCGATTGTAGCCCATGCCGGTGCGAAATCTCAGATGGTAAAAGCTGAGGCATCCGGCAGTGAACTTGAGCAAACGAGGCTCACAGAGATTGAGAAGGAGCTGGGAGAAGTCGAAAAGACCATCAAGACGCTTGAGGTCAGCAGAGCGACAAGGGCTTCTCTCGATCCCGCTCAGGGTATGCAGATGAATAGAGGTGCGGCGATCGGTGAGGATGTAGGCATTGATGGGCTGAACTTTACCCTAACGCGCAGAGCATCCGATGGCCAGATGACAACTATAGGTGCGCGAGCCCAGGATTCCGTAATGCCAGGGGATATACTTACTATTGCAGTGCTGAAGCGGAGCTTTTAGCCAGTATGTAGGCCTGTACGCAGCATCATTCAGGTTAGCACTACTTTGGCAGGTTTGAGGAGCTGGATGAGCTTTGCCGACTTCTCTGGCTGAGGGATCTCAGTTGGAGGCG
>NZ_QDAH01000207.1 GCF_003075415.1 Microvirga sp. KLBC 81 | reverse complement strand
GCGGCGAGGAGAACGGCGTGCCGACCTATACCTTCGACATCCATCTGCAGGGTGAGAAGGAAACCGTGTTTTTCGATGTCTGATCCTCATTCCAGGACCTTTGCAATGAATCCTGTTGTTATTGCCGTTGCCATCACCGGCTCAGTGCCGCGCAAGAAAGACAATCCAGCCGTTCCGATCCTGCCGCCCGAGCAGGTGGAGAGCACGCGGGAGGCTTACGAGGCCGGAGCGACGCTCGTGCACATCCACGTCCGAAACGAGGACGAGTCCTCCTCGTCCGACCCGGAACGTTTTCGTCAGGTGGAGGAGGGCGTACGCCGACTCTGCCCCGGCATGATCGTGCAGTTCTCCACTGGCGGACGCGGGCGTGACCCGTCCCAACGCAGCAGTGCGCTCTATCTGAAGCCCGACATGGCCTCGCTCTCCACCGGCTCGGTGAACTTCCCGACCATCGTGTACGAGAACCACACCACCTTGGTGGAGGAGATGGCGGCGAAGATGAAAGAGTTCGGGGTGAAGCCGGAGATCGAGATCTTCGATCTCTCCCATCTGCACGGGGCGCGGCGTCTGGCCGACAAGGGCCTGCTCGACGAGCGCCCGCACATCCAGTTTGTCATGGGGGTCCAGAATGCCCTGCCGGCTGAGGAGCGGCTGCTCGACATCCTGTTTAAGGAAGCCAAGAGGCTGTTTCCGGCCTGCACCTGGACCGCAGCCGGAATCGGTCGGCATCAAGCTCCGGTCATGGAGTGGGCGCTGGCCCGCGGAGCCGACGCGGTCCGCACCGGGCTTGAAGATAACATCCGCGTCACCAAAGACCGTTTGGCAGCTTCGAACGCGGAGTTGGTGTCATTGGCAGCCGACGCGGTGAGCCGTCACGGCCGGCCTGTCGCAACCGCTGACGAGGCCCGCGCGATCCTCGGAATCAGGCCTGCCCAGGGCACACGGGCTGCCTGATCAAACTCCCTGGCTCTCTGTGCGTGATCGGATCTAACCGATGCCCTTGCTCAAAGTGAATGGTGTCGAAGTCTTCTACGAGCTGAGCGGACCGACGGGTGCACCGGTTGTAGTCTTCTCAAACTCGCTTGGCACAACGTTAGCGATGTGGGACTGGGTCGTTCTGGCTCTGCGAGGGCGTTATCGTGTTCTGAGTTACGACACGCGCGGTCACGGTCGCTCTCAGGTCGTGGATGCTCCCATCACGATCGATGACCTGGCCGCTGACCTTGTAGGGCTTCTGGACGGCCTTGAAATCACAAAGGCCCATGTGGTCGGACTGTCTCTGGGCGGCATGACGGGACAGGCGCTGGCGAGCCGCCATCCGGATCGCGTGGCCAGCCTGACCCTGATGGCCACCGCCGCCTACATGCCGAGTCAGCAATCGTGGGACGAGCGGGCCTCCCTCGTGCGTTCGCAGGGCACGGCTGCCATTGTCGAGGCTACGATGGGGCGCTGGTTCACGCCGGATTACCCGGCCCAGGCACCGGAGCGGGTCTCTCCCGTGCGCGAGGCCTTCATCAGCATCGAACCGGCGGGCTATGCCGTCTGCTGCAACGCGATCGGGCGCATGGACCTGCGATCTGTCATCGGACAGATCTCCGCTCCAACGCTGGTAATCGCGGGAGCGGATGATCCGGCCACGCCCGTACCAATGGCCGAGGAGATCCGGTCTATGATTCCCGGTGCCGAGATGATCGTTCTCTCGCGTGCCGCACACCTGCTTGCGGTCGAACAGGCCGAGAAGGTTGGGGCCTATCTGGTCTCGTTCCTGGACCAGTACCGCGGCTGGGAAGGCGACGGAGCCTTGGGCGCAGTGCCATTTGATGTCGGGCTCTTGAATCGCAAGAGCGTGTTAGGCGAGGAGCATGTGGACCGCTCGCTGGCGAAGGCCGGGACCTTCGCCCAGCCCTGGCAGGACTTCATTACCCGAACCGCCTGGGGTGAGGTGTGGGGCGACCCGCGCCTGCCGTGGAAGACACGCTCTCTCGTGACGCTGGCCATGATGGTGGCCTTGCACCGGGAGGAAGAGTTCAAACTGCATGTCAGGCCTGCGCTGAAGAATGGGGTGACGGCTGGCGAGCTGCAGTCGCTTCTGCTGCAGAGCGCGATCTACGCCGGGGTTCCGGCCGCGAATGCCGCGTTCCGCTGGGTTAGGGACGTGCTCGGCGAGGAGTTGGCGTGAAAGCGGGTCCCACTCAAGAAAGGCACGGCGATGAATAAGGTTTACAGCGATGCGCGGTCTGCGCTGGCTGGGCTTGTGAAGGATGGCATGACCATCATGGCCGGGGG
>NZ_QDAH01000206.1 GCF_003075415.1 Microvirga sp. KLBC 81 | reverse complement strand
CTGCTGTTACCCTTCGTGTTACCCGAAGAACAATTAGCCTGAGCGCTGAAGCTGAATGAAGATCGATAAACCCTTGCGGGTTAAGGGTTTGAGGTGGTGAGCGCGCTGGGACTCGAACCCAGGACCCTCTGATTAAAAGTCAGAGGCTCTGGTCGGCCTCCGCCTGCAGATGGCGAAGATGGCACTCAGATGTTGTCTTAGCCCAACAGCTTAGATGTCGGTGTTGCCGCGGCAATTCAATCCGCTCTCAACCACCTTAGATGAGGCCCTGAGCACGGGAGCGGCGGGTGAACTCCTGTGTTCGCATCAGCTCTCCGGCTTGCGCGCCGGCCCACTATCAACGTCGAAGCGGCAGGACCGCTGTAGGCTTTCCGTCACCACCGGCGGTGACGGTTCCCGCGACTGCAGGACCCTGTCGGCCGCACTTGAGGCGACGCAGGTCGGTGCCTGGTGCAGGAGCGTCGGCTCTCACCATGCGGAGATTGCCGATGGAGCTTGTCGCTCCCGCAAGACCGATGTCGAGGAGTTCCTTCGTGATCCGGGTCCGCGTCGCCGCGCTGGGAGCCCCGAGCACCACCCCGACAACCCGCCTGCCACCGCGGACCGCCGAGACGGCTACGTTGAACCCCGAGGCGCAGACGTAGCCGGTCTTCGTTGCCTCCAGGCCGGCATAGTCCTCCACCAGCTTATTGGTGTTCTTGAGCGTCCGACCGTTGACCGCAACAGCCGACGTCCTGAAGAGGTCGGCGTAGCCCGCATGAGAGCTCAGGACCGCCAGCATGAGCACGGCCATGTCCCGCGCATTGGTCACCTGGCGGTCATCATGCAGGCCACTGGCATTGACAAAGCGCGTGCCGCTCATCCCAAGACGTGAGGCCTCCGCGTTCATCGCTGCAACGAATGCTGCCTCGCTGCCGCTGGCAGCTTCCGCGATCGCCACCGCCACGTCGTTGGCGCTCTTGACCAACATGACGCGGAGCGCGTCCTCCAGGCGGAGAGAGGTGCCCGGTGGGGCCCCCAACTTTGAGGGGGCCTGAGCAGCAGCCCGCGCACTCAGGACGATGGAGGTGTCCAGGGCGAGCTTGCCTGATCGGACTACCATGAGGGCGAGATGGGCCGTCATCAGCTTGGTGAGCGAGGCCGGGTGCCAGGACCGGGTCGCCTCCTGGGCGGCCAGGACGTCCCCGGTGGATGCATCCACCAGCAGCAGGGGAGAGGCATCGGCGGGAGAGGCCGTCAGGAACAGGCCAGCGGCCAGCAAGAGCGAGGACAGCTTCATGTGCTGATGGTTGACTGAACCGCGGCCGTGCGCAAGTGCCGGGCGGCGAGAAGCCTCGGCTCTGGCACGTTCGTTCGGGGTACCCCGGCTCGCCTGTCTGGGACGAGCCAGTAATCTCTGGCCCAACAACTACCGGTGGCCGAGACTACGTGGTCTCTTCGAGCACCTTGCGCACGGCAGCCAGCGACAGGCCGAAGTGTTTCGCCACTTGAGTGGGTGCTACGCCGGCCAGAACAGCGGCCCGCACGGCTTTGCGCTGTCCCTCCTGCAGCAGCGATGCGGTTCTGCCAGCTCTTACGGATCTGCCCTGCTTTGCAGGGGCTGGAGCGAGGTGCTTGAGCGACAGGCTGGCCTGTCGGGCTGCCGCCTCCAGTTCCGGCCGTTTGCCCCTGCCCTCCTGCAGCCGGCGCTGCACTTCCTCCAAGAGCCGACCGAGATGCTGTGCCAGTTCAGCATCCGATAAGCCGGCAAGCTCCAGTGGCCTGGCCGAGGCGGAGGCCGGTTCGGACGGCGGGCTCGGTATGGTCAGCGTGTACTCGAACAGGTCGAGAGTGCGGGGTGAAGATCCCTTGTGCGGCATAGGATGTAAATGGGCATCAGGCTGTCCTGCCCCAAGCTTCCGGGGCTCGTCACATTGCCGCGTAGCCTCGGGGAACAGACCGGTCCGCATGTGCGAGATCTCGCAGCCTTTCCGCTGATGCCGCGAAGCTGTCGCGAGAATGATCGGACCTATGGTAGTCGACGTGACGTGCCAGCGCTGTCTGTAGAGCGGTCTGCCAGGCGGGCCTCGATCCCGCCCTGCTCCAGGTTTTGGGAGTGGCTCCCGCCCTCGATGCGGACGAAGCGCTTCGGCTCGGGGGCGGCCGCATACAGCCGCTCGCCGAACGCAAACGGGATGGTGCGATCATCCGTGCCATGCAGGATCAGGATCGGCGCCTTCACCTTCGGGATGATGTCGAGCGAGCGGAACTGGCCCAGCATCAGCCAGGAGACGGGCACATACCAGTAGGTGAGGCTGGCCACATCGGCGGGGAGGTGTAGGGCGCGTCCCCTCGAAAGCGTAAGCGGGGCAGTTTGGGGGGCGAGGGATTCCTCCGGACCGGCTTTCGTGATTCACTTCATGCATGACGGTGCCGC
>NZ_QDAH01000205.1 GCF_003075415.1 Microvirga sp. KLBC 81 | reverse complement strand
AATACTCCCTCCTCCCGAACAGCCACGACACACGGACCCAGGCCGGGGCGCCAAACACGACCCGCCAAGGCTCCCCGGCAACCATCAACCGGAAGAAGATCAGCAGCGGATATTGTAAGAGATGGCATTCTCGGAGAACCTTGTGAAAGGAAAGGCGAATGTATCTGCGAGCATGATATGTTTCGAAACGGAGAGAATTGGCGACCAGAGCAGACTTGCCTGCCTTCAACCATTCACCGCAGCGGCCCGCCCGAATAGGCAGCTTCCAAGATGGCCAAGTAATCGCCGGCGCTCGCAGGGCGTGGGTTGGTCGCCGAGGAATGATCCTTCGTCGCGCTCTCCGCGATCTCCGCAAGGCTCTCGTGCGGCACACCCATCTCGACCAGCGTGGAAGGCATCCCGAGGCGCTTGTTCAAGTTGCGGATGTAGTCGGCCAGATCGGCGTCGGCGTCCAAGCCGAGCCTCTGACGAAGAGTTGCATATTTTGTCCTGGAATGGTCCTCGTTGAATACGAGCACATAAGGGAGCAGCACGGCATTCAGAGTGCCGTGGTGCAGCGACACCTGCTTCAGTCCCCCGAGAGGGTGAGAGAGTGCGTGAACAGCACCGAGACCCTTCTGGAAGGTCAGGCCGCCTTCCAGCGCCGCCATCATCATCTCGTAGCGCGCTTCGCGGTTTGAGCCCTGAACTACCGCCTGCTCGATGTTGCTCAGGGCGCGGACCAAGCCATCGAGAGCAATCGCCTCCGCAGGTGGGTTGATCCGGGGGCTCAGGAAAGTCTCGATGCAATGCGTAATGGCGTCCATTCCCGTTGCGGCTGTCAGGCCAGGCGGAAGGCCCAGCGTGAGTTCGGGATCGCAGACCGCCCGCTTCGGGATCAGGTGTGGCGAGATGAACCCGAGTTTACGGCCATCGTCCAAGGTGATCAGAGCTGCCCGGCCGACCTCGCTGCCCGTGCCGGCCGTGGTTGGAATTGCAATCAGCGGGGCAACCGCAGAAGTGATCTTCGGAATACCGCCCAGGATCGCAGCGTATTGCTCCAGTGGCCCACCATGCGTCGACAAAAGAGCGACGCCCTTCGCCAGATCAATCGGCGAGCCCCCTCCAATGGCAATCAGCCCGTCGCAGCCCTCCGACCGGTAGAGGTCCAACGCCGCAAGTACCGCGCGCTCCGTCGGGTTCGTGGGCGTTTCGGTAAACACCGGCACGTCCTGTCCCCTGGGCAGGACGGCTTTGAGACGATCGACCAGCCCAGCGCCCTCAATGCCCTTATCGGCGATGACCAGAGGCGCCTTGATGCCTAACTCTGCAACGTCATCAGCGAGGCCCTGCGAGGCTCCAAACTCGAACCGGATTGTCGTCAGATACGTAATCAAAGACATTTGTTTCCTCTATGCGCCTTTCCGTTTTCAGCACCGGGTGACACGCTCGATCGTTCGGAACCGTCCGGTGAGATCCGTTTGCTCGGCCTGCGAGGTCTCCGAGCAATGGTCGGGAGAACTTCGCCAATCCTGGCCTAGCCTAAATCCAGCCGCCATCGACCACGAAAGTTTGATTGGTACACATCCGGCTGTCGTCAGCCGCGAGCCAGAGCGCCATGCGGGCAACGTCATCTGGATATACTTTCGACTTCAGGCATTGATTCTGCTCGATTTCCTTTTCGGATTCGGGAGTGACCCAAAGGTCCAGCTGTCTCTGGGTCATGATCCACCCAGGAATGAGGCAGTTGACGCGAATGTCATGCGGCCCGAGATCTCGGGCCAGCCCTCTTGTCAGCCCCTCAATTCCGGCCTTCGCTGTCACATAGACCGGCATGCCTCCCATGGCGATATGCCAGCTGAGGGATCCAAAGTTGATGATCACGCCCTTCTTCTTGCGGATCATGCCGGGAATGACAGCCTGCGCGGCGAAGAACAGATGACGCAGGTTCACGGCGATCCGATCGTCCCAGTACTCGACTGTTACGTCCTCAATCCGATGCCGCTCGTCATGGGCTGCATTGTTGAGGAGGACATCCACATCCCCGACGGCAGCCGCAAACCGGCTGATGCATTCCTTGACGGCCGCAATATCGCGCAGATCCGCTTCGAAGAACATCGGTTTGGGATGCCCTGCTTCGGCGATCCTCGCGACCAGTTCTTCCGAAGCGGAGCGGTTGATATCGATAAAGCCGACCTTCGCTCCCTGGGCGCAGAACTGCTCCACATGCGATGCCCCGATGCCCGATCCTCCACCGGTAATCAGGACGACCTTGTCACGCAAGCTGGGATAAATTGCGAATTCAAAAGGACGCTTGTTCATTGTGAGGTTCCCCCATTCCAATGCACACGCCGCAACAGACGCTCCATCTTAACCAGCGGACCTTGGACGTCATTGCGGTATCTAAAACGTCTTCGCCCCATTCACGGGAAGCATGATGGCATAGAGTGACGTAGTGGCGCAGATATACAGGCGATTGCGCTT
>NZ_QDAH01000204.1 GCF_003075415.1 Microvirga sp. KLBC 81 | reverse complement strand
TCGAGATGGACCGCATCCGGCCGACCGCGGCTAGCACTTGCAATGAAGTCATGCAGACGCTGCCGTTCGCCACCGCGCAGGCTGCCTAGCTGTAGAACATAGATCTCTCGCTGGACCAGAATCGCGGGCGCAGTCGGCTCGACATCGAGCGACGCAGGGCTTGTGCAGCCGCCGACGCTCGTTGTCAAAGCAACCAGGAGGCACGCGCTTCGCAAGCTCATTGGCGATCCTCATTCAACGATAAAGCCGCCACCGCCCGGCGCGCCTGGTGCGCTGGTGCGGGCCGCACCCCGGCCGCGCGGCCGACTTGCCAACGTGTTCGTCAGAACGCGTCCCATGTCCGAGGGCGGCCCGATGCGATCGGTGGGCGCGCTCATCCGGCCCGGGTTCGATCCCGGCCGTACGATGTAAGGCGTGACAATAATAACCAACTCTGTCTCCTCCTTTTGAAACGACGACGAGCGGAACAGCGCGCCAAGGATCGGCACATCGCCGAGCCAAGGAAACGTACGAATGCTGGTGCTGAAGTTACGCCTAATCAGCCCGCCGATCGCAAAGCTCTGACCGCTGCCGAGCTCGACCACGGTGCTGGCCCGCCGTGTGGACATCACCGGCACGGAAATCCCGGTAATCTGGACAGCACCTTGTCCGGCGAGTTCGCTGACTTCTGGCTTGACCCGGATGTTGATCTGATTGTTGTCGAGAACGGTTGGCACGAACTCCAGGCTGACGCCGAAGTGGCGGAATTCGACCGAGACTTGCTGATTGGCCTGCAGGACCGGAACCGGAAATTCGCCCCCGGCGAGAAAACTGGCGGCTTCACCGGACATCGCGGTGAGATTTGGCTCCGTCAGGATGGCAGCAAGGTGCTCCTTGGCGAGGGCATCGAGAACCGCGCCGACGTTGATATTGCCCGCGTTGAATCCAGCTCCTATTGTACCGCCACCACTGCTCGCGCCGATACCAGCATCTCTGCCGCCGCGCAGCAGGCCGACACTGAACGTGCCGATTTGACCGAAAGCGGAGAGGTTGATGCCGAGCTCCTTCATGGCGCTGCGCGAGACCTCCGCCACGCGCACGCTCAAATTGACCTGCAACGACCCGGCCACCTGGATCCTATTGAGGACCACCGCACCGGCGCCGAGAAATTGCTCAGTAACGCTCATCGCGGTGTCCACGACCTCGGCATTGGGCGCTGTCCCGCTGAGGATTGCGCCGCGCGGCGTGTAGCTGACTTGGATCGGATAGTCGCCGACCCGGGCCCTCAACATGGCGCGCAGATCCTCGATCGGTTGGGTGACGACGACAGACAACTCGGCGAGTGCCTCTCCGTTCCCGTTCAGGGCGAACAGGCTCGTCCGCCCGGATTTCTTGCCAAACACGAAGATGTCTTTGTTCGAGGGCGCCTGATAATCCGCGATCGTCGGGTCGGCAACAAAAATGCTTGCGGCCGGCGCGGGCAAATGAATTGTCTTGCCCAGCGAAGAGGACAGGTTCAGCGTCCCGCTGATGCTGTCAGGAGCGGAACGCGGTGGCGTCCCTCTGTCATCCTGCTTCATCTGGGCTGCGGCAGCCAGTGGAAACAGCAGAATGCCCGCACAGAGGAGCTGGGAAAGACAAGGAAGCACGGTAGACCTCAGAACATTGACAATGATTGATCGTCGCTCACCGTCAGAATGGCGATTGAAACCGGCCTTCAAGGCAGTCTTTGCTTTCAAGTTCGACAAACTACGCTTCCGGTGCCGCGTCATTCAGTTCAAGAATGTATCCGATGCCGTGCGCGGTCTTGATCCGCAGCGTCGCACCGGACCGGCACAAGTGACCGCGTAAGCGATAGATTCCGACTTCAAGCGCATTTTTCGAGACCTCGTTGTCGAACGCATAGAGACTATCCACCAGCAAAGTACGCGGCACGGTGCGGCCTGCGCGATTGAGCAGATGCTCAAGAATGCACAGTTCGCGGCGCGCAATCTTGAGTGGCCGGCCATCAACGAAAACTTGTCGGCCGATCGGATCGAACGTGAGATTGCCGAATGTAACGATGGGATCAGTCACCTGCGTTGAGCGCCGCAGAATGGCACGCATCCTGGCGATGAGCTCATCGGTTGAGACGGGCTTCGGCAGAAAGTCGTCCGCACCACCATTGAAAATTGCGATGCGCGTATCGAGATTGTTGAGGCCGCTCATCATAATGGCAGGCATCGAATGCCCCTCGCGCCTCAACTGCTTCAGCCAGACCAAGCCATCTCCATCCGGCAGGGCCAACTCGAGCAGGAGAATGTCATAGCTCGCGCAACAAAGAGCGATCGAAGCCTCGTCGAGCGTATGAGACACATCAACGGCGAAACCGCTATCCACAAGCGCTCCTTGCACTGCGCGCGTAAACTCCGCATGATGATCAACGAGCAGTGTTCGCATGTCATCTCCTATCATGGCACGCCCAGACCATTGGGCACATCACTGCCAACTAT
>NZ_QDAH01000203.1 GCF_003075415.1 Microvirga sp. KLBC 81 | reverse complement strand
TCCCGGTGCCCCGCGTCCCAGATGGGCTCACCATAGCATCCCTTTCCGAAGAAGGCAGATGGACGCATAAGGCACCGTGAACATCATGCCGGATAACGGCATCGTGGAGCGCTTCAACGGCCGGGTGCAGCGCGAGGTGCTGGGGATCACGATCTACAGCCATCGGGATCCGGAGACGCTGCTCAAAGGCTTCAATCAGGCCTACAACAGGAGACGCCAGCGCATGCTCAAGGGGGCTTCACCCGAGCAGGTCGTGCAACGGCGCCTGGCTGCCGCGCCCAAACTCGCCAACGTGCGCTTCAAGCCGCCGGATCCACACGCTTTGCCGCAAGCCCTCCAAGTCGTCGCTCACGCCAAGGAGGTCTCGCATCCGGACATGTGTCTTCAAGTGGCACTTTCTTGGCATGGGGCAGATTGTAAGTGATGTCCCCGCCCTCGAAGGATGTGATTCCTGAAGCTATCGCAGTTTCGAACAGATGGTCAGCGATCGTTGAGCCGTGGCGAATGTCGAGCGGTTGCTTCGTTCGCTCGTTGAGATCGCGACCTCTGCGCCCGCCGTGAGCCACCAGTGGGTAACCGTTCAGGGCCGCGGGGTTTCGTGGCGAGTATCCGGCTGGCATGATCAAACATTCTAAGCCGAGAATCGGAGTATATGGTGAGGGTCAAAAAATCCGGACTGGCTTCCGCCGCGATCCTGATAGAAGCGCAAGCATCTCGTCGTGGCCGCCGACGCCGGATCTGGGCTGAACGGCGACCGTACCTGTCCTTTTCGCCTCTGCAAGCAATTGTGCAACGCAGGGTTTGCCCAGGTGTTTTAGGAAGTTGCGTGTGTCTGCCAGAGTGGGGAGTTCGTGCGTGCGGGATATGAGGTGCAACTGCGCTGTTCCTTCTGGACTCGGAATAGGCGAATACGAAAGAAAGGCCAGTGACGGTACTACCATCCTGGGTAGGCGCACGGGCTGAGATTGTCAGTTATAACTGCGGCGCCACCGCCAGAATTCCGATTGGACACTGGCTTGGGACGGCAGACCAAGATTGCAGCGATCAATTCAAGAGTATGGGAGGAAGATCATGCCTCAAGAGAGCAGCTCCAACTCGCTATTTGCCTTCGAAAGCCTCGAATCGAACGTGCGGTCATATTCGCGATCCTTTCCTGTTGTGTTCAGGAAGGCCGCAGGAGCCATTCTTGAGGACGAGAACGGTTGCAAGTTTATTGATTTTCTCTCTGGCTCGGGCGTCCTCAACTACGGCCACAACGATCCCGATTTGCTAAATGAGGCGATGCAATACTTAAAATCAAATGGAATCATCCACGGATTGGACATGGCTACATCAGCCAAAAGGGAGTTTATGGAGCATTTTGACGCGATCATACTGCGCGCATGTGGTCTGACATACAAATTTCAGTTTCCCGGTCCCACGGGCACCAATGCCGTGGAAGCGGCTTTGAAACTCGCACGCAAGGTCACTGGACGGCACAGTATAATATCATTCACCAACGGCTTTCATGGAGTGAGCTTAGGCGCGCTTGCGGTAACGGGTAATCGATACTACCGCGATGCGGCGGGCCTTCCTCCAACCGGCGCAGTGTTCATGCCCTATGACGGCTATTGGAGAGCCGATAACGACACTTCGGAATATCTGGACAAGGTGCTGGCTGATGCAAGCAGTGGTGTCGACCTGCCGGCAGCCATCATTCTGGAAACCGTCCAAGGTGAGGGGGGCATCAACCCTGCGAGCAAGGACTGGCTGCAGTCGCTCGAGCGGCTTTGCAGAAAGAATGGCATCCTCCTGATTATTGATGACATTCAGGCAGGTTGCGGACGAACGGGCAGTTTCTTCAGTTTCGAGTTTGCCGATTTATCGCCAGACATCGTTGTTCTGTCGAAGTCTCTTAGCGGCTGTGGATTGCCGCTGTCCCTTTTGCTGCTCAGACCCGAACTGGACGTTTGGCAGCCGGGTGAGCACAACGGGACCTTCAGAGGCAACAACCTCGCGCTCACGACGGCGACTGCTGCATTGCGAAAATATTGGACGGATGAAAAGCTGTCTCAGGGTGTTATAGAGACAGGGCGCATCATGAGCGAACGCCTTCGACAGATCGCTCAAGGCTGCCGAAATCATAGTCTGTCCGTGCGCGGACGGGGCATGATGCTGGGGCTCGATTGCAGTACAGGGCAACTGGCCGAAAAAATCGTCCGCAAGGCCTTTAAGGATGGGCTTGTGGTAGAGCGATGCGGCGCGGAGGACCAAGTGATCAAGCTTCTTCCTCCTTTGACGATTGATGGGCAGACGCTTCAACGTGGTCTGGACATTCTGGACAAGTCTGTACACGCAAGCGCCTAAAGCGGGTCGATGCTGTGATACATGGCGGGGCCAAGCGCGAGATGAATTTGCTTCGGTTTAGTGGTGAGCAGTTTGTCAGCTATTCGGCGAGCCTCTCAAACTGAACCGGACTGACGTAGTCGAGTGTCGAATGCCGC
>NZ_QDAH01000202.1 GCF_003075415.1 Microvirga sp. KLBC 81 | reverse complement strand
AGCATCGACCCGTGAGCCAGGAGACCTGCCGTCATCGTGCAACCCAAATGCCGCCGGAGGGGTGGCCAAGAGGTATCCATGTCGACCCTGATCAAGCGATCGTTCTCTACATGGCCGTCTCAAGCATTTCGTTGATCGTCAGCGCCCTGATGGAGGGTGGACACGCCGGCGACACACCGACGCTCACTGTCCATGAGGCCACGACATCCCGGGAAAGCGTGGTGGAGGCAACGCTCGAAAGTCTGCCAGGTCTTGCTGAGAAAGGCATGATCCGCTCTCCCGCGATTATCGTCATTGGGGCAATCGCGACCTTCCGTTCGGCCATCGTCAACCATCTGCTGGAATTCGGCAGCGAGGCTGCTCAGTGACTCAGGCTTCGGGCATTCTCATCGCAGCCCCCCGCTCCGGATCGGGCAAGACGACAATCACGCTGGGGCTTCAAAGAGCGCTGGCGCGGCGTGGCCTGCGCGTACGTGGGATGAAATGCGGTCCGGACTACATCGATCCGGCTTTCCATGCAGAAGCCACAGGCGCGGCGAGCTACAACCTTGACAGCTTTGCCATGAGCACGCCCCTGCTGAAGGCTCTTGCCGCCGAGGCTGCATTCAATGCGGAATTCATTATCGCTGAAGGGTCGATGGGCCTCTTCGATGGGGTGCGCCAGGAGATCGGTCGCACCGGAGCCAGCGCCGACATCGCGGCCCTGTTCGGCTGGCCGGTAGTTCTTGTGCTCGATGTCTCCGGGCACGCGCAATCCGCCGCAGCGGTCGCGCTCGGCTGCGCCCGTCTCGATCAGAGGATCACAGTTGCCGGCGTGGTGCTGAACAGGGTCGCGAGCGAGCGTCACCGCAGACTCGTGGAGGACGGCATGGCGCGCATCGGCATGCCCGTGCTTGGCGCGCTCATGCGAACCGACACGCTGTCCCTGCCCGAGCGCCATCTCGGCCTCGTGCAGGCTGGCGAGACCGATGAACTCGATCAGCGGCTGGAACATCTGGCCGATGCGGTGGAAAACGCAATCGACATCGACCGGCTCATCGCGCTGAGCCGCCCTACCCTCATCGACAGGGACGCCGCCGTACGGGCCCTGCCGCCGCCCGGACAGCGCATCGCGCTTGCATCGGATCAGGCCTTCTCCTTCATCTATCCTCATGTGCTCGCAGGCTGGCGAGCGGCGGGAGCGGAGATCGTGACCTTCTCCCCGCTTGCGGACGAGCCTCCACCGCCGGACTGTGGTACATGCTGGCTGCCGGGAGGCTATCCGGAGCTTCATGCAGGCCGCATCGCCGGCGCGCACCGCTTTCTTCAAGGTCTTCGCACCTTCTCCACACATCGTCCGGTCCATGGTGAGTGCGGAGGATACATGGTCCTGGGCAAGACGCTTGAGGACGGGAGCGGCCAAGTGCATCCTATGGCGGGACTGCTGCCGGTCGAGACGAGCTACGCGAGGCCCAAGATGCATCTCGGCTATCGGGTCGCGCATCTGCTCCACAATGGGGTGCTGGGACCGGCAGGAATTGCTTCGGTTTAGTGGAGAGCGGTTTGGTCGCTATTCGGCCATCTTCTCGAACTGAACCGGACTGATGTAGTCGAGGGTCGAATGACGTCGGATAGGGTTGTAGAAGCCGTCGATGTAACGGCCGATCGCCGCCTTGGCCTCGGCTCTCGTCTGGAAGACGGTGCGCCAGACGAGCTCGGATTTCAAGCTCTTGAAGAAGGTCTCGACCACCGCATTATCAAAGCAATTACCTTTCCCGGACATTGAGATCCGGATGCCGTGCTTCCTCAACTCGGCTTGGTAGGCTGTCGCGCAGTATTGGCTGCCGCGGTCCGCATGATGGATCAACCCCTTTCCAGGTCGTCGGATTGCCAGAGCCTTGCGCAACGCCTCCAACGCGAGTTCCTGGTGCAACCGATCGCTGACCGCCCAGCCGACCACCCGCCGGGCGAACAGATCCAGGATCACGGCCAGATACAGCCAGCCCTCGTTTGTCCATACGTACGAAATATCTGCGGCCCATTTCTGGTTCGGGCGCTCGGCCGAGAAGTCCTGCTCGAGGAGATTGGGAGCAACCGGGAAGGCATGATGGCTGTCGGTGGTGCGCTTGAACCGGCGCTTCTGCCGGGCGTTAAGGCCATTCTCGCGCATCAGCCGGGCGGTGCGGCGTCGACCAACCTCCAAGCCCTCGTCCTGCAGCTCGCGGGTCACGCGGGGACTGCCGTAGGTCCCGTTGGAACGCGCAAAGGCTGAGCGGATATGGGCCAGCAGCACCAGGTCCTCGCGCTGGCGAGGACTGGCCGGACGAGATCGCCAGGCAAAGTAGCCGCTTTGGCTGACACCAAGAACCTGGCATAGGCGCGAGACGGGGAAGCTCTCTTTCGCCGCATCGATGAACCGGAACTTCATCGACTTCCCTCCTTGGCGAAAAAATCTATGGACCGGCCGTGCGTTGCAAGAGGGCTGCTTTAGATTGGATGAGAGACGGTTTGCATCAATCTATCC
>NZ_QDAH01000201.1 GCF_003075415.1 Microvirga sp. KLBC 81 | reverse complement strand
TCGGGGAACAGCCACCAGCTTCCATGAGCGTGACTGCAGATCCAGGGCGACTCGCTCCCGCGATTACCCCATGTGGACGATATCGCAGGTGTCGTCGATATCCAGCGCCACACCATCGGGCAGAGTGGGATAGCTTTCCATCCACTGGTCGACCAGAGCATAGGTCAGGTGGATTGCATCGCGTAGGTTCGGGGCATTCTCAGACGGGACAGCGTCGGTTGAGACGCGAGATCGGCCCCGCTCTCTGGCAGACGCCCGCAGGCGAGCTTGAACGCCGGATCAGCGCGCAGCGGGCCAAAGTTGTTGCATTCCTCATAGCCGCACGCCATTGCCAGGATGCGGGCGCGGATCATGTCGGTGATCGCGTGCATCACGCGGGCTGGATCGCGTCGGTCCGGGATGAAGCGCGCCAGCCGCTCGGCGATCCCGAGCCGGCGCTCGGCCTGAGCCAAGAGCAGGACGCCGCCGTCCGATGACAATCGTCCAGCATCGAAAGCAGCTGTGATCTTCTTGCGGCCCACGGCTGGAAACGGAAACGTCGGAAGGGTATTGTCGAGCATGGCGGATGTGACAGCCTTGAACGGAGTGCAGGATCGGCTTCAGCAACCAGATCCTACGCTGCTTCAAGTGCTTCAGCTACATCCGCCAGCCCTTCTCCAGCCGCCTCGCGAATAAGAACGGCTAACAGGCCTCAGTCGGGACCGACCGATCGTGGCTAAGGCATGGATGTTGCTTTTTACAATTCGATAATTCCGAAGTTTACGGCTTTTATAGCCGCGACCGTTCTGCTAGCGGCGTCCAATTTTCGCATTACGTTTTTTATATGGAAATCGACGGTATTTACAGAAATCCCTAATATCATTCCTATATCCCACGACGATTTCCCTCTCGCCACCCACAGAATACATTCCTTTTCTCTTGGAGATAGGTTAGGAGCTTTCTCGATGCCTGTCGGATTCGCAAAGTTTGCGACCTTCAGATGGAAATGTAGCGCGGCAAGGTGCAAGTAGGTGGTTGTTCTATTCTGGAATTCGCGGTCCCAGGGTCGACCAAAGCTCATGATCGCCAGGCTGCCATCGGGGCCGTGCAATGGAACACAAATGCCTGACCTTAAGCCGAACTCCGCAGCCTCGTCGAAAACGCGCCGTTCAATTTCAGTCGTGCTTGCGTCATTGTACACGTCGCTCCATCGCAAGGCGCCGGTCCGCTTTCGACCTATCTTGATGATGGGATCTATCCTATCATAACCCATTGCGAAATAGCGCTTCTGCCATTCATCAGGATAATTCAGCATGGCCGCCGGACCGCGTCGGACCTGCTCCAAAACCTTGTGGTCAAGTGTAAGAGGAATATAGGCGATCCACGGGCAATCAAACTTTAGGGCAAAAGCAGACAATAAATCGAACAACTGTTCGGGTTGAGAAACACCATCAGTCCGGTCGAGAAATCGGCCGAACTCGACCGCAAACACCTCACTGGCTGCGTTCGGGAAACCCGTTGACGCGACCAAAGAAAACTGATCAGACACTCTGGCTGCCGGCCCTCGAACTAGAGGGACCGCGGTCATCAGCGGGCGTTCCAATAGTCTCTCCTTAGTAGCCACTTGCGCGCCATGTTGTCACTGGTGCACAACACTGCCGGCAATAAAAGGCTGCCGATCTGCGCGCCATGTCAGCGGGCCGGCATTGCTAAAGCTCTAACAATATCGATCTGAGGCAGACCTGACACGTTGCTTCGCTTCCTGCAGTCCATCGAGCGATGTGAACCACAAAATGAGTATCGGCCGGCAGCTTCATGCCGCCCCGCGACGAGGGAGCTTCAAAAGTCGTGCCAACCGCGCAGAAAGAGCGTCAGAAAAAGTTTCTGACTTTTATTCAAGGACTTAGAGCCCGTTTGAAAATTCACCACAAACACGAAATCTTGTAGCGCACTCAGGCTGCGAGCCCCTACATGTTGCGGCTTTGGTCTGGTCTCAAACGGGCTCTTAAATGAGAGTGCAGCAGGAAGCCGGCCGAACACCGTCGTGTCGCGGAACCGATAAACTCGACAGTAGGTGCCCGGCGTTTTCCCACGGTGGCGGACAGGAGTTCTGCGCGGGAACAGCGCAATTCACACCTTATCCAGCCGCGTTCCGCGTTGCCCGCTTTCCGACAATGTCGGACATGCGACATAGCAGCGTTAGGGCCATCATGTTGTTTTGAAACGGTTCTCCTTTGGCACGGTGCATGCACGGCCGTCCGCAAACGCGTCATGGATCGAGGAGCATCGTCCTGTGATCACGCTCATCAGCAATGCTGTTGCCGCGCTCAAAACTGCTGTTTCCCGCGCCACCGAGCCGACGGAAGGCTGGTACCTGACCTACAATCTCAGCCGGCACGATCTGAAAGAGACGATGGCTGAGCAGGGTCTGCTGGTCGATCACTCCACACGATCATCGCTAGACCGTCCACTATGCCCCGCTCCTGCTGGAGCAGTTCAATCTCCGGAAGCGAGCCGTCACCGGTAGAT
>NZ_QDAH01000200.1 GCF_003075415.1 Microvirga sp. KLBC 81 | reverse complement strand
CGTAAGTGCGCATTTCAGTGCACGTCGTAAGGCGGGGTTCAGGCTGGCTGTTTTTTGCAGTTGAAGGGCAGCAGGTCCTCGATATCGGCATCGTCGGGACGCTGCGGCAGTTCGGTGAGAACGTGTCGTAACCACGCGAAGGGTTCGACGCGGCAGGCACGACAGGTCAACATCAGGCTGTAAATGGCGGCGCTGGCCTTGGCGCCATCCACGGTATCGCTGAAGAGCCAGCTCTTCCTTCCGGTGGCGAAGATTCTGATGTCACGCTCCAGAAGGTTGTTGTCGATCGGCATCCTGCCATCTTCCGTATAGCGCGTCAGATATTCCCACTGATTGAGCGTATAGGAGACGACATCGCCAAGCTTGGTGTCGGGCACGACCTTTGGAGCGATTGCGTCGAGCCACCCCTTGAGGGCGTTCAGGACCGGGACACTGTGTTTCTGGCGAAAGCGGCGCCTGTCGTCGGCCTGCGCTTCTCTATCATCTGGCTCTTCGTCCCGCACCTGCCGTTCAATCCGGTAGAGTTGGTCGAAGAACTTGAGGGCCTGTGCCGGCGGCCCGCCGGGTTTCTTCCTCGCCTTGAGGGCGTCGACAAAGCGCCGCCTGGCGTGGGCCATGCATCCGATATGCATAGCGCCTTTCAACGTGCGCCAAGCCGAGTAGCTGTCACTCATCAAGATGCCGCGATAGTCGCCAAGGAAGGTCTGCGGGTATTCCTGCCCGCGACCGGGCTGATAATCGAACAGCACGATCGGCTGCTCACTGTCCTCGCCGCTGCGATAGGCCCACATATACGAGGCGCTGGTGGCTTCCTTGTCCTTTTCCTTCAGCACCTGAACCGTGGTCTCGTCGCCATGGATGATGGCCTGGGACCGGAGCCGCGATCTCAGCGCGTCATAGATGCGCTGCAGATGCCTCTCGCTCGAACCGATCACCCAGTGGCCCAGAGCGCCACGGCTGACAGGAACCCCGGCACGCTCAAAGGCTCGTGCCAAACGATAGAGCGGCGTGCCGTCGACATATTTGTGAACGAGCGCGAAGGCCAACGTCGAGGCCGTGGCGATGCTGCCGGGCAAGGGCTGCGCGGGCATCGGCGCGATGACGATTGGCGTGCTGATCCCGGTGCGGTCGCAGTGTCGGCAAGCATATTTGAACCGCGCATTCTGCAAAACCTTCGCCTTCACCTCAATCTGCAGCTGCTCGGTCACCAGCTCGCCCATGCGATGCATCGGGTTGCTGCAGCACGGACAGACCTTCTGGTCGTCGGCAAGATCATACTCGACACGCTCGCGTGGCAGGTTTGCCGGCAGGGGCCTGCGGCCGGGTTTCTTGCCTTCCGGCTTTTTAGTGGCCGGCAATCCCGTGTCCGGAAGATCAACGGCATCCGCCTCGTCGGTGTCGGCGCTGCCCTCGTCTGCATCGGCCTCGAGGGCGGCCTGCTCGGCTTCGTTGAAGACGCGATCCATGTGCTTTTCGCTGCGTGGCGCAAAACGATGCAATTGCGCGAGCGCCAGTTCTTCCTCGAGCTTGAACACGCGCTGCGCAAGGATTTCCCTCTCAGCCTTCAGCGCGGCGATTTCGGCAGCATTGGCCGCCAAAAGCGCCATCAACTCCGCAACGGTCGGGGGCCGGTTCGATTCATCGCAGTCTTGAATCGGAAGCCTTCCCCGACGTCAACGGCCAAGTTCAGCCGACAAACTGATATTGCCACACCGGATGGCGGACCATCGCGTCGAGATCAATGCCGTCGAGCAGCCAGTGCAATTGCTCGGCGTTAAGCGACACCACCGTCTCCTGCCGCCGAGGCCAGCGGAACTTGTCTTCCGTCAGCGCCTTCAGCACCAGCACAAAGCCCGACCGATCGAAGAACAGCAACTTTATCCGGGTGCGACGGCGATTGCAGAAGGCAAACACCGCGCGCTCGAACGGGTTGAGGCCCATCGACTGCTCGACCAGGATCGCAAGGCTGTTGATCCCCGCCCGGAAGTCGATCGGATCCCGGTGAAGATAGACGCGCAGATCATCAGCCAGCCGGAACATCGCAACGTCCCAGCGCTTCGATCATCGCCGACAGAACCTGCGCATCCACATCTTCAAGCTCAAGCCGCACACCGTTCGGCAGCGGCGCCTTCACGCGGACGCATGCCGATGGCGGCCGAGCTGACGTGGTCGGCAGCCGCGCAATCAGCGCGGTCTCAACCACCGGAACGAAGGCCGACGGCGCGCAGCTACGCATAACCGGCAACGCTTTCTCGGTCGCCTTCCGGTCCTGGCGCAGCTTGACCCACTTGCGCAATTGATTGGCGTTGATCCCGTGCGCCAGCGCGAGCCCTGCAACCGACACCCCGGCTCAAGGCATGCATCGATCAACGCTCCTTCTCAACCGGATCAAACCACCGCTTCCCGTTGCGAAGAACCCTGACGACCCTCAGCTGCCCCGGAAGGTCCGCGCTATTCAATGTCATTGCGTCCACAGTCTCCATTGCGGACACAGACTCCATCACTGCTTCATCAATGAAAAGGTGCGGAGATTTGCGCGCTTAC
>NZ_QDAH01000199.1 GCF_003075415.1 Microvirga sp. KLBC 81 | reverse complement strand
GACGCGGCAAGTTGGGCCCCTTGCCCTTGTTAGTGATTTTCCGATCAACAGTAACTACACCGTGCCGGACCTCACATAATCCACTCAATCAGGTTTATCATCCTTCCTGCATACGCACTGTATACGTTGATATACCTTTCGTCGGGACGTCGCGCGAATTATTGAGGCTTCAAGGACGGGGTTCAATAGATCTCCGAGAGCAATCAAAGGTAGTTTGGTACCAATGGACATACTGCAATCTTTCAGAGAAGGCATGTCAAAGTCTATACAGCGGTCTATGCGAGAGCTTCTTGAGCGCATGCGAGAACCCGCATCTTCGTTAAAGGTACATCAGCACATTATTTCACTTCTCCAAAAGCCGAATCCCGTTGTCTTGGAAATCGGCTGCAACGACGGAACCGACACGCGACGTTTTCTCAGGCTGTGTCCGAAGGCTCAGCTCTACTGCTTTGAGCCGGACCCCCGAGCGGCTGCTCGCTTCAAGAAAAACATGGATCTGTATCTTGAGAAAGTGAAGCTATTTGAGATCGCGATCAGTGATCGAAATGGCAGGATCGATTTCCATCCAAGCAACGGAGATGGAAATGCGAAGGAATGGGATCTCTCTGGGTCAATACGCCGACCCAAGAATCATCTTGTGGAATATGATTGGGTCCGGTTTGATCATCCCATCTCGGTTGAAACTCGACGGCTAGATGACTGGTGCAGCGAAGCGAACCTGAACACGATCGATTTCATTTGGATGGATGTGCAGGGAGCCGAATCCGATGTCATCGCTGGCGGCAGACAGACCTTGAGCAAGACGCGCTTCATTTACACGGAATACAGCGACCGGGAGCTCTATGAAGGGCAGCTATCCCTGCAAGCGATTCTCGAGCTCTTACCTTCGTTCGAAGTGGCGAACCAATATCCCCGGGCAGTGGAAGGTGATGTATTGCTTAGAAACAGGGATTTTTAGAGCAAGCTCGTTTCTGCTTCCCGCCTGCTGCAGCCCTCCCCATCCTCAATTAGAGAGTCCATAAACGGTTGGATTAGGTCAATCGCGTTGACCATAGGTCTTTCGAAGGAACTCGGCGAGTTTGATATAGTCGGAGAGTTGCAACTTATTGTCCATCACAGCCTCCACCGCACCTGAGGACGCATGCAATGACCTCCTCTTTCTTGCCGTTCTTGAAGGACGCATCTTGCGGTCGAAGCAGCCGCGTGATTGGCGCACGTCAGACGCTGTCGTCAGCGATCGTGATGCTAGCCAATTGGGCCGAATAACCTTCATAGCACCGAGCTCCAGAGCTGATGGGCCCTCTCAATTCTTCCCGTTCTTCCTGCGCCACTCGTAAATTTTGCTCTCGATGTACTTGAATTCGGTCGAACTGATATTTTCGTCATGCAGCATTCCGTAAGGATGGTAAAATTGATTGTTTCGATGGTACCCATTCACCCTATGGATACACTGAGACATGCGTTTTAAGGGCCTTGATCTCAATCTCCTCGTCGCGCTCGACGCTTTGACGACCGAGCGTAACCTCACGGCGGCGGCACGCAGCATCAACCTGAGCCAGCCAGCCATGAGCGCGGCCGTTGGCCGGTTACGCGCCTATTTCCGCGATGAGCTATTCACGATGAGGGGCCGCGAACTTGTCCTAACACCGCGTGCGGCAGGGCTCGCCCCCGCAGTTCGCGAGGCTCTGCTGCACATCCAGCTCTCCATCATTTCCTCGGACCGGTTCAACCCAGCCCAATCGGAGCGCCGCTTTAGGATCATCCTTTCCGATTTCATGACACTCGTATTTTTTAGAAAGGTCGTGGAGCGTGTTGCCCGGGAAGCTCCCGCCGTCAGCTTCGAGTTGCTGCCTCTCGACGACGACCCCGATGAGCTTCTCCGGCGCGGCGACGTCGATTTTCTAATCCTTCCGGAAGTGTTCATGTCGAGCGCGCATCCTAGAGTGGCACTGTTCGATGAGAAACTTGTGTGCGTAGGCTGCCGCATGAACAAGCAGCTACCGCGGCAGCTTACATTCGAGAGATACATGTCGATGGGGCACGTTGCGGTCAAGTTCGGACGGACGCAGAAGCCCTCCATCGAGGAATGGTTTTTGCTCGAGCGCGGTCTCAAGAGACGTCTTGAGGTCGCGGTGGACAGCTTTAGCATGCTCCCACCCTTGGTATCAGGCACCAACCGTATAGCAACCATGCCCTTACGGCTGGTTGAGCATTTCGCAAAGACGATACCCCTGCGGATCGTCGAACTGCCGCTGCCATTTCCTGCATTCACCGAAGCTGTCCAATGGCCTGCCTTTCACAAGAATGATCCAGCAAGCATCTGGATGCGAGAGATGTTATTACACGAGGCATCCCACATGGCTTCCCCGCGTGAGACCACGGGATAGCTCAGGCATTCCTATACCACCTCGGCGTGATTGCCACCCCGCTGGATCTTGCGACGGCAGGCGATCTTCCCTTCGGCATCGAAGCCGACAAGGGGAAGACGTCTTTGCCGATGTCGACGCCTCTCCAGCGAGCGGGTGAGTTGACACCGGTCTGGGTGCCGGAATGAGGCGCATGAAGCCATGCGTGACCTGATCCGC
>NZ_QDAH01000198.1 GCF_003075415.1 Microvirga sp. KLBC 81 | reverse complement strand
GCTCAAGCAATGGCGGAGAATTGCCACCCGCTACGACAAGCTCGCCACCAACTTCCTCGGCTTCGTCAAACTTGCCAACATCATGCTCTGGCTCAAATGATTAATTGGTCACTACAGCCTAGAGGCCGTGGTGCAGGCCAAGCGGCGGCGGGGCTATCAGGATCTGTGAGCGCGAGCAACCCGCGCCAGCCCGTAACGGACAAAGCTCGCAGGGTGGGTTGATCCACCCTGCGAGGGCTGGGATTGCGATACGCTAGAGGGCCAAATCCCAGGGCCTGTGCGTGGTGTCGGTGATCAGGTTGCCCAGCCCCGCCACATCGGCCCAATCGACGAACTTGTAATTGGAGGTGCTGCTGCCGGTGTTGTCATGGTCGTGCACCACGAAAAGCCCATTCGGGTACAGCGGGCCCAGCCCGGCGTTGGTTACATCCAGGCCATCCGTTCCCGTGACCGCATCGAAGCCATTGCCGGCTCCGATCTTGAACGAGCCGAGATAAGCATTGCTGCCACGGTCATAGACTGCATAGCGGTCGTCGCCCTGGCTCGAGGCGATCAGGTACCCGGTGCCGTTCTGGCCATAGTAGATGCTCAGCCCTTCCACGTCTGCCGTGAGATGCCCCTTGCCAACTGGATCTACCAACGTGCGCGAGGACCCGGATGCCGGATCGGCACTGTACCGCCAGAGGCCGACATTTTCTTCGGAGACGTAGAAGGCGCCGGTCTCATCGTCGACCACCATGCCCTCGGACTGCGAGCCCACCTCGAGGGTGCGAACCGCCGTGCCCTTGACCGTGCCGCTGCTGCCGTCGAGCTCGAACTGGCGCAGAGTGCCGTCCTGTTCGGTGGTATAAGCGTAATAGGTGCCATCCGCCGAATGAGACATCGCAAAGCCGTAGATGCTCAGACCCGTCGGAACGTTGCCCACTGCGGTGAGTTCGCGGGTGTCCGGATCGACGGTCCAGAAGTCGATGGTGTCCTTGGAAGTGTTGGAGGCCCCTACCAGGTCCACGATCTTGCCGCCTAGATTGAAGCCATAGCGGACATCGACATTGTTCTGGGCTGTGCCAGTTGCAATATGATGGATGACGTTGCCCTGCAGGTCGTAGACGTAGAGCCCGCCATCGCTGCCGCCCTTGTCCGTGCCGATCACCACGCTCTTGGACGGATCGGCCCTGTTGACCCAGATGGCCGGATCATCGGCGACATCGCCGGAGCCGGCCACCGACGGTGTCTCCGTCGTGGCCGCCACCGTGCCCGTGAAGGGTGTATCCGGCGGTGTGGTAGCGGCACTCACGTTGATGAGAACGCTGGCTGTGTCCGTACCGCCCTGACTGTCACTGACGGTGTAGCTGAAGCTGTCATCGCCGAGAAAACCCGTATCCGGGGTGTAGGTGATGCTGCCGTCCGGGTTGAGGACCGCCGTGCCGTGCCCAGGATCAGCGACGTCGCTGACCGAGAGCAAGTCATTGTTGGCGTCGGTGTCGTTGCTCAGCACCGGGATCGTCACGGGGACATTCTGGTCCGTGGAGGAGGTATCGTCGGTCGCCACCGGCGCCACGTTGGTGTCGTCCGGGGGCGGCGTGTCGAGGGTGTACTTGATCGTGAGGATCGGGGCGAAGCCACTCTCGGAGGATGAGAAATCCCAGCCATCTCGGTTTTGGCCCAGGAAGACCCAGCCGTAGTTGTCGGCTCCGTTGGCCCAGGCCTGCAGGCTCTCGGTCACGTCAAAGGTGCTCGCTCTGAGCGAGGACTGATACCCAATGGCAAGGTCGGCTGCGGCTGCTGCCTCGGTGCCGTCGGCCTGAATACCGCCGTCGAGCGAGGTCCAGGTGTCGGTCTCGTCCCAGGAGGTCAGCATCTGGTGGAGGATGGCTCCACCGCCAGTGTTCGTGGTCTGCAGGGTAAGGGTGGCTTCGGTGATGTGTGCGCCTGTGGGGATCCGCCCAGATTCAAGGCCGAACAGATTGTCAAACCGCAGCAGGACCTGATTGGCCCCGCCATCGTCATCCTTGTCTGCGCTGAGGCTGGTCGCAGAGCCATAGCTTGTATTGGATTTGGCTTCCCTCAACATCGTGTCGTAGGTGCCGCTGTAGCCGTTCACGCCTTGTTGGAGGACCAATTCTGGCATAGGGCCGTCTCCTCGATTGTAGTCCCTGTACTGCAAGTATTCGCTTGTATGGACAGGGAGGAGAGAGCAGGATTTTGACGCAAATCGACATATTCATTGTCTTCAACACGATAATTTATTGGCAAAAACAAGGTATGTAGAACCGGTAACTCGTATTGGGTACTTTATCGCTAGTGAATGATTGCAAATTTATAGAGTCTGGTGCCATGTCGTTATCTGTAGAGGTAGCTCGAAAGTTTTAGGTTGTCCGTTGCCTGCTCTTTCTGAACGGCGGAAGGGGGGATTAAGCAGGCTGAGGCGGGGACGGCTGGAAGCGCGAGGCATTCCACCAGTCCGGCGACGAGGAAGCTTATAGGGACAACATCATCCCGAGGAGCACCGTCTGATCCTCCCTCGCGTTGGTGGACACCTTTGCTAAGCTCCTGAGGGAGTGGGAGGGGGTTCGATGACGAAGACGAGG
>NZ_QDAH01000197.1 GCF_003075415.1 Microvirga sp. KLBC 81 | reverse complement strand
GCGTTGAAGCCGTCGATGTTGCGCACCCCGAGCTTCGACATCTTGCGGTAGCGGTCCTCCATCTCGCGCACCGCCCAGCGCAACGCAATGATCGCCTTCTTCGGGTCGGTCACCACCGGGGTGAGCAGGTGCGGGATGCCGTCATAGACCGAGAGCTCGAGCATCTTCGGGTCGACCATGATCAGGCGGCACTGTTCCGGCGCGAACCGGTAGAGCAGCGACAGGATCATGGTGTTGATCGCCACCGACTTGCCCGAGCCGGTGGTGCCGGCCACCAGGAGGTGCGGCATGCGGGCGAGATCGGCGATCACCGGCTCGCCACCGATGGTCTTGCCGAGGCAGATCGGGAGCTTCTGCGTCGATGCCTTGAAATCGGCCGTCTCAAGCATCTCGCGAAGGTACACGGTTTCACGGGTATCGTTCGGCAATTCGATGCCGATGGCGTTGCGGCCTGGAACGACCGCGACACGGGCGGAGACCGCACTCATCGAGCGGGCGATGTCTTCGGAGAGTGCAATGACACGCGAGGATTTGACCCCCGGAGCGGGCTCAAGCTCATAAAGAGTCACGACTGGGCCCGGATGAACATGAATGACTTCACCCTTGACACCGAAGTCACGGATGACCTTTTCAACCCTGCCCGCTCTCTCCTCAAGGATATCTTCGGTGAGGACGGGGCCCTCGCTCTCGGGAGGCTCGGCCAGCAATTCAATATCAGGGAGTTCGTAACCCGAGTTCCTCACACGCTCCGGCGCGGGGAAGTTGATGACCTGCGCCATTGAGGCAAGTGCAGCCGAAACGGACACCTCGGGAGCAACAGGGCTGACATCGGCGGATGAGGGGAGTGAATTCTCCGCTTCTCCCTCAACCTTCATCGACACTGAAGCAGGTGCAATTTCTTCCCCGTACAGGGCGAGATAACCTGAGTCAAACTCCTCGGTAATCTGCTCGGATGGGACCTCCATCACGTCGAAAGCGGTCACTTCCTCAGGCCCGATCCATTCGGACATATCCTCTGGGATCTCCTGAACCTGGGTGAACGCGGCCTCCTCCTCGACAGCGGGGCCTCCGTCAGGAACCGCATCCTGTATCGATAGGTCGATCGACAGCTCAGGCTTCGAGGAAACTGTGATCCGGTACAGGCTGGACTGGAACGCGAATGCAGAAAAGACCGGCCTTGCGGTTCCTACAGGAACAGGCAGCAACAACTCGGCCCGCCGCTCCGGAACGGCCTCTTCGATTTCAGACCTCTCCGTCGCGGGTTCGATGCTCTCGCTGCTAACGGCATCCAGGTGATGTTTCGGACTTTCGGTCGGAGTTGCCGAGTCGGCGACAAATAGTGGAGCCACGTCGCCGTCGCCTGCCCCCTCGGTCGTCTCGAGAGCCGAAGCAGGCTCCTCTATCGTCTCCTCCATCCCAGCTGCTGCACATATAGATGCTGCGACCGGCAAACACTCGGCCTCCGGCTCAGACGTAGAAGGAATGGGTGAGTCGGGCTCGACTGCGCTCCGCAGCCGTTCCAAGCGTCTGCGAATGGCCTCCGCGCAGGACCGGTCGGCGGCACGAGCGAGACGGGCGACGTCCATGGCCTCGCTCGCCGGAAGAGCCACCACGTTGGTGTCCGGCTGCTTCTTGATAAAGCGGTCAGGGGTGCGGGTTGCTCTCACATCCTTGTCGAGCGCAAAGGCCTTCCACCATCCGGGCTCCGCTTCCCCGGCAGAGGACCAAGGGGTCTCCCAAACAGATCGATCGCTACTCGTCTGCGCCGAATCGTCCCGCTTCTGAACCTCCGCTCGAATCGTGGAAATTCTGTCTCCCGGCTGGACTGCGGCTGGAAGAAAGTCGTTGGGCTTAAATGGCTTACGCATGTGAACTGGCAAATCCGTCGGAGCTGGAAAAAGGGCACCGCTGGTGCGGTTCGCGGACTCTGGCCAACTCGGGTAAAGACAGGGTTATTAATCGCAGCGGCATCTATCGCCGTGAGCTTGGCAAGGCGGGGTCCGAACGCTCCTTCGCCCTTGTATTCCTGAGAGATATCACCATATCCCGTTGTGGTTCTGCCCTTCCGGCAGACCCCGAAGCCTCCTCCGAATTCCTGACGCGTTCGATTGCTCTTTTGATCGGGCGCAGCTGCATGAGGCTTTGTGGACGTACAATCATTCCCACTTGCAATAATCGCAGGATTGATTATGTGTCCCCTCCCCGCGCCGCCGCGAAAGCAGGTGGGCGTGTTTTCCAGACACGCTGACCGTCAGTTCCTGAACCCTTGTTCGGGAGCGATGTCGTGTCTTCAGACGAGAGCCGTTCACGCCGTCACTGGTTAGGATGCCTCGCCTGAAGCCTTTGTGTCTGGCCCTATCCACGAGCCCTTGGTCACGAAGTCCTTCGTGAGTTCGACGGGCTCCTCTGGAGCACATCCGAGTATTCGTCGAAGGGCTCCGGCCCGTTCGGTCAGTACAGCCCAGAAGAAAGCCGTCTTCTGGGAACGGGTTTGCTGTGTCTGTCGTCCGGGGGCGCCGGCGAACACTTCAAAAAATTCGGAAAATTCTTCTGAATGAGTGTTGACCTGGCGGCCCGGTTCGATTAGAACTCTCTCCATCGACGGCGGCCACGGAATGGTGGTGCCGGACTGGAGGCCTCGGGATCCCGGCGCGAGAGCGAGATGGG
>NZ_QDAH01000196.1 GCF_003075415.1 Microvirga sp. KLBC 81 | reverse complement strand
AGTTCGCCATTCTCTTCGACGGCCGCTTCAGGCCGGTTTGATGAACCCGGCCCTTACACGGAAATTCCGACAGTCCCCAATAGGAACTAGACGTCGGATACCATTTGGCTGGCGCTGAATTCAATAACACACCCCCAATCGCCACAAAGACAATAATTGCCAATAGGAAATGCCCTTTATCCCCAATATGGTGCCGCCTGTTGTAAGGGTGAATTCCACGCTCACCTCTCCAGAACACGATTACTAAAGCCACACATATTACCGCTGGCATGATGTCTGGAAAAACACCATGCTGAGAGGTCACTAATGCCAATAGCACAACAGAGACCGTGATCAGGTACCAGGAGCGTTCACGAGCTTGATCTTCCGATGGGTCAGGCCGGTCGAATTCTTTGATGAAGTCCCATAGCCTGTTCATGATGGTATATTTCCAGATTGCGGCGAACTTCCTGATAGCGCGTAAAAACACGCGAGCCACGAATAGTTTTTGAGTTATAGTTTTCTGTTTATTTCTAGACCATCATTCTCCACGCTTAGCCAACTCTCAAATGAACCTCTTCTATCGAATAGCGTCCATGCAGGTAAGCCTTCGCCGGTCATAAAAGATAGTATTCTTGCTCCATTGGATAAGCTCACTTCGATTTCTGGTATACGCCCAAAAAGAGAAGCCTGTGTAACTTTGGCATCGAGAAGCTCAGAGAATACATCACTCCAATGCTGATCGTCGCTCCAGCTACCGCACAGGATCCTGTCCCCACGTTCAATGCGCCAACTCCATTCGATCATTAAAGACATGATACCCGCAGGAGCGCCTAGAGAACCGTCTCTTCTGTAAGTTGCTCTAAGAGTGCCAAATTCACAGAAGATAGCTGATCCATATCCTCGCCAAATATGGCTTAGCGAAAGACCTCTTAATTCTCCTAGCAATTTATCTACTGCTTTCCGCTTCATGGACTACTTCCCGAACATTTCTTTGGCAATTTGCAGGATCTCACCATAACTCATATTTTGGCCCGATATTTCATTATGAAGTTGACGGCGCTGATCTTTGTTAAGATCAAGCGTCCTAACAATGTCGTTAACCTGCTTATTTTGAGCTTGGTTGTTGCGGGGCGTTCCGACAGTTCCACCGGTTATTTCGACGTCTGGTATAAAACCGAATCCTTCATATGCGAACTCAACTCCGAACATATTCTCAAGTGGATTAGTAATAGACTGGCTTAGTGAATAGCCAACGCCAGAGAGCATACCAAAAGTGCCTTGATACCCGTATTCTGACCACGGCTCCACGTTTAGCGTAGGTATGTCTACAACGGGCTCAGGCGCTGGACTGGGTGTGTTGGGGTTGGTTCCTGTTCCGCCAAGAACCGAACCGGAAGGGTCGGTACCATCAGAAGAGCCTCCCGTCTCCGTTCCACCTCCTGTACCCGCTCCACCCCCTGTGCCTGTTCCTCCAGACGTGGAGGATGTTCCGTTATTGCCACCGGATGATTGGCTCGATGAACCCGAGCCGTTCCAAGAATCTGCCCACGCCTTATCATCAGGGCCATCGATAGCAGCACCACTCGGGTCACGATTATTGACCGGATCGTTCAGGCTATAGGCATAGCGGTTGGTGCCGACACCCGGCCGGATCGGATCGAGCACGTCGGGCGAGATGAACCGCCCGAGGTCCACGTCGTAGTAGCGCGCGTTGAGATACATGAGATACGTCTCGGCATCCTGTCGCTCGCCGATATAGCCGTGGCTCTCCTGGTCGGCTCCGGTGCGGAAGAACCTGTCGCCGTAGGCCCTGTAGCCGCTGCTCTGCAGCACCGCCCCGGACGCATCGGTGATCGCCCGCACGCTCGACAGATGATCCCGGTGCAGGAACGCCGTCCGCACCGTGCCGCCCGGGCTCTTCTTCAGGCGCAGATCCGGATGCGGATACAGCGACCAGGTGCCATCAGGCGCGATCTCCAGATCGCCCAGATAGAGTGTCGTCTGGACCGTCCCGTTCGGGCCGGTGTTCGCGCTCTTCTTCCAGCGTGCGCCGTCCGGACCATAGGTGTAGGCGGTCTGCATCTTATTGTCGGCTTGTGTTCAACATCAGGCCAAGGATTTTAGCTTCTTCGCAACCCGCTCATTCAATTCCATGTCTGGAATTAAACCCATTTCTCTTGTAACTATATCATTTAGATACTGAGCCAGCTCATCTATGGTCCCGCCATCGGATATCATCCTATAAATTTCCCCGACGTATCTTTCGTATTCATCTCGAAGAGCGATCTCATCATCTACGCCAATTGGATTCCAATCGTATCTGAGTATATCTCTCACCAGATTAAGCATCTGCTCTTTCATCCTAGTACTTCCTCCAAACCGTCACGATTTCTCCAAACGGATTTAGGACGACCACTGCCCGAGCTCCACGATATTGGATGCTACCAGGGCTACTCCCTGGCCTTACGGAAAGCGGATTCCGCACTGCATCCAGTATGTCTGAGGGAGATACGCCCCTTTCGATTATCCGATCAATCCCATGCCTCCTAATGCCGGTAATAGCCTGAGCGAGCTCCAAATCATTTTTGGTCGGCGCCTCATCACCAGCATTTCCTGGGGTTACACTAGAGCATCGGGCATTCAGACGAATCCGTATCCGGCGGCGGTGAAATAGTTGCGGCACGCCTCAGGCTCAACGAGA
>NZ_QDAH01000195.1 GCF_003075415.1 Microvirga sp. KLBC 81 | reverse complement strand
TCCATCTGGCCTTCACCACGCTTGGATGTGCTCTCATTTGCTTCAACCAATGCAAACGGTTTTGTTAGGCGCTCTTAGTCCGCTTCAGCGATCAAGAGCTGACGCTCATTGAGCGGCTAGAATGTGAAATTTTGACCCACTCCGGACCATCCTGAGGTTGGGACACGTGGCTGACGGAGCGATTGTTCCCACCGCCAACGACGGAAGAAACCGCTTCGGCAAGTTCAGCGCGCCAGTGGGTTCGAAGTCCCGAAAGCGAACCTTCCTTCGAATGACGCCGTCCTTCCATTGGACCGCAACAGACCTTTGCAGTGACCGCTTCGCGGATCCTGTTCCTGGTGAAGGCGGCTCTCTCGTGAAGCGTCGCCACATGACCGTCTCAGTGGTATCATGAACCAGCACGGTCGCGGTGTCGGGCAGCCGGATGGTGCATGTCGCGTCAATCGCCTGGGCTTCATCCGGCGGATCTCCTGAGGGAGAGACAGCCATGGCGACTGCAAGAGCGGAGCGGCGGCTGGCCGCGATCCTGGCGGCTGACGTCGTCGGCTATTCCCGCCTCGTCGAACATGACGAGGCTGGGACGTTGTCGGCCCTGAAGGTTCTGCGCCAGGAGGTGATCGATCCGCTGCTGGCCGAGCATCAGGGCCGTATTGTCAAGCTGATGGGCGACGGTGCGCTCGTGGAGTTCGGCTCGGTCGTCGATGCCGTCGCGTGCGCGGTCGCCATCCAGAAGGGCGTTGCCGAGAACCAGGCCGATATCCCAACGGAGCGACGCATCATCTTCCGGATCGGCGTCAATCTCGGTGATGTGATCCACGAGGTTGATGGGGATCTCTACGGCGATGGCGTCAACATCGCGGCCCGCCTCCAGACCCTGGCAGATCCAGGCGGCATTTGCATTTCCGGCACGGCGTACGATCACCTCCAGGGCAAGCTTGACTGCGACTACGAGTACCTCGGCGAACGCGCGCTCAAGAACATGGAGCGGCCGGTGCGACTGTACCGCCCCCTTCTGGAAGGGACGACCGCACGAACGGCATCGCCCAGGCCCGCACTTCCGGACCGACCATCCATTGCCGTGCTGCCGTTCAACGCCATGAGCGCCGACCCGGAGCAGGACTTCTTCAGCGATGGGCTCACCGAGGACATCACCACCGCGCTATCCAAGCTCAAGGGCTTCTTCGTGATCGCCCGCAACACGATGTTCACCTACAAGGGAAAGCCCGTGGATGTGCGCGCCATCGGGCGCGAACTCGGGATCCGCTATGTTCTCGAGGGGAGTGTCCGCAAGTCCGGCACCCGCGTGAGGGTGACCGCGCAGCTCATCGATGCGGCCTCCGAAGCCCATCTCTGGGCCGAGCGGTACGACGGCGACCTCGGCGATATCTTCGCCATTCAGGACGAAATCACCGCAAGCGTCGTCGGCCGCATCGGTCCGGAACTCCTGGCGGCAGAGCATGCCCGCGAAAGCCGCAAGCCGCATCATGGCCTCGATGCCTGGGAATGTGTCGTGCGGGCGGTGTTCCTGTGTTCCCAGTTGTCTGAGGAGAGCAGCCGGAAGATGCTCCCCCTGCTCGATCGGGCAATCGGACTGGCTCCCGATTATGCCCAGGCGCTCGCCATGAAAGGTTGGATTACGATGTGGCGCGCGTTCCAGGGGTGGGAGGACATGGGATACGCCCTGGCCCTTGCCAGGGATATCGTCCAACAAGCCATTGCCGCGGACGACAAGGAACCGTGGGCTTACCTTGCGCAGGCGATGATAGCCTTTGCGACGCGTGACAATGTCCTGGCGATGGCAGCGATCAGCCAGGCTGTCGCGATCAACCCCAACTCCGCGTTTGCACACGGCCAGTTGGGACTTGCGCATGCCAACGGGGGCCGCGCGGCGGACGCCATTCCTTGCATCGACTACGCCCTCAGACTGAGCCCGCGCGAGGCTTTTCTCGGCGACTTTCAGTTCTACTACGCCATGGCTTACTTCCAGGGCGCGAATTACGAGCTTGGATTGAGTCATGCACGGGAGGCGCATCGCTTGCGGTCCGGCCACGCGGTTCCGCTGGTCATCGGCACGGCCTGTGCCGGACTTCTGGACAACCAGGAGGCTGCCACGGACTTGCTCGGACGGCTCAAGTCGCTAGTCCCTGACATCTCACGGGACGCGGTCGGAGCAACATCTTCTTTCGTCCGCGCCGAGGATCGGGCGCGCCTGATCGAGGGACTTGCCCGTGCCGGCCTGGATTGACGGGTTGGATTGACCTCGAGAACCGATCGCTTACCGGTGAGGAGCGTTCCTGGCAGCATGTCGCGACGACTTTCGGAATTGTGCTGCGTGGAAGCCCATCTCGCGGCCGCCGCAACAAAGCTGCCAACACAAAGGTCGCTTCAGCTATCGCCGAAACGCTCCCCGTGATTGGCTCATCGCGAGTAAGGGCGTCCAGACGCTGGAAGGCGTGGCTCAAGTCTGGTGGCGTTTGCTACCGAATGCCGGACCGATGCAGCGGCGATCTAGTCACACGGAGCGGCACGTTTCATTGTGGCATCCGCGAAATGAACTTGTGAACCAAGAACGTCCGTTCATGGCACTTCTCGGACATTGCGTCTTGGTCCGTTGGCAAGCGGAGCCTGTGTGGAAACAGGCTGATTGGCACGCTTTGATGATCCAATGGGGTGGTGTGCGGACGGAATGCGGTGTGACCCTC
>NZ_QDAH01000194.1 GCF_003075415.1 Microvirga sp. KLBC 81 | reverse complement strand
CTTGACTATCTCAGTCCGGTTCAGTTCGAAAGGCTGGCCGGATAGCTAATAAACCGCTCTCCACAAAAGCGGAGCAAATCCAGGGTACAATCAGCGAGCCCGAGTGGAGAGCGCCATCAGCCACTTCAAACGAGTGATCGCGGATGCATTGTGCTCGCGGACGGATCGGCGTCGCGCGACTGAGGTCGCCATTGCAGTTCATACGCTGAACCGCATGCTTGAGCTTGGACGCCCGAAGTCCGTCCGTATCGTCTGAATGCAGGCGATGGGTGCATTCAATGCGTGCGTAATCCGATCCGTGCAACAAAGCCGCAGAACCCATCCGACAGCGAAGCGCCTGGCTAAGATCTCCGGGTTGCGGGCGATTTGGTGAACTCTCCGAGCCAAGGGAGCCAACATGTTTGTATCACCCGAGTCCAGAACAGTAGCGGATTGGTAGCTTCCAGAAAGCGCCCCAACCCTTCAAGGGGAGGCACTGACCGGACGGTAAGAAGCATCTGCTCCTGCCCACCTTCCCAGGCGCGGCGATGGAGGATCTCGATATCCGCATTGGGGAGGTGCGCGGTTACCTTTGTTTCATCATAGTCACCTTGAGCCATAGCCTAATCTCCAGGTCCGTGCAGGACTAGCATAGCAGCGAACGTGACGCACTTCGTGCGCCAGTGAGCCGCATCCCGCCAGCGGAAGGCGGGGTGTGGTGGAGCAACGAGCGGCTCACACAGCGTCGTTCCAAAAGCTGGCCCGGTAAGAAGACCGGAGCCCCCGGTCACCTCTGGTTGCTCGCTTTACAAATGTCTCAACGGCTGACAGTCTTTGCATCAAGATGTCAGCGGCAGCACTGGTAAGTCCCCATGCACTCGGTGTTTCTTCAACATAAACCGTGAAGGTGCCGTCCTGAGTGGCTTTCTTGGCAACCCGAGCCATCGAGCAATGCTCCTTCTGTGAAGCGATAGAATCCTGAGGCGGGAATTCGAGCGGTAGAGACATGGCCTGCATCGACCATGCGGTCGTCGTGTTACGATGTCAGTCTGTGAAAACTGACAGGTGCGGGTCATTCTAGTGATTGGCCCGGTTAGGTTCTGGCATTGTAGGCCAAGTAGCGGTGCACGCAGAGCGGGATCACCGATCGATCAAAATGCCTGCCCTTGAACACTGGGTCCTCCGCTCCCGAAACTATCATCCCAAAAACTGAAAGTCTGACGCAAAGCGTTTACGTCAGAACCCTCATGCGTGCCCACCTGGCTCGATCATCGCAAGGAAGCACTCGAGCGAGTGACAGGCGTACACCCCGACATCTCGCTTCAGATACCGACAGCCGTCCTCATCACGCCCCATCTCCTTCGTCTTGTGCTCGATCCTGGCGAGGATGCCGCGCCGGAACACGTAGGGCCTCCTGCAGTGCGCACATCGGCTCCGCTGATTGAGCCGTGGGTTCGGCACATTCGAGGGGTCCATCAGGATGCCAAGGATTCTCATTGAAACCTCACCGGGTTCTCACGTTCCGCCGTTGGGCTCGATGAAACAGAACACCTCGTCCTTGCCGAATGCGGACGATGAAGGAGGTGGAGCGCACAGGTGAGGTTCAGCGCCCAGTCCATCGGGCACCTGATCCCGCGGCACGATCTTGCTGGGAGGAATGTTCACCCACTGACCGTATTTGAGCGCTGTCCAGCGCTTCCTGACACTGTCCCACTTCGCTTCGGTGGGAGCGCAATCCTGCTCACTGCAACAGCTTGAGTTCTTCACGTCCGGGCGCATGATTCCATTATAGAGGTGATGATACGTGCCGTGCGCCATCTGGTGCTCGTCAGAGTGTCCCTCCTCGGCGCGAGCACAAAGGGGATGGAAGAGGGCTGCAATGGCAACGATCGTGATTACGACGGCCAAGGCGTTAAAGGCCGCCCAGACTTCAGCACGCCGCATCGAAGCCTCCTCTTCATCAAGATCAAAGCTCGGCTCGGTTGGCGTCGCGCCCTCAGTGGTCACGAGCGCCGTCACCCGCAGCCGTACGGAGTTGGGCCACTACAAGGTGATGATGATCGCGGGCGCACTCCACGCCAATTGTCCGTGTGGCTGTCTCGATTACACCTTGGTATGGACCGGCGATATGCGCGGTATAAGCGGGGGATGCCACATCAACCAAGTAATGCCCTTCCGAGGCGGGCCTCGCCTGCCTAAGTCCTTGAAAACTCACCATCGGGCATCCGCGCGAGGGGCAGTTTGGGTAAGTAAAACTCGTTGACGTGGCAACGCCCTTCCGAGAAGTGCCAGAGCCTGACTTCAGGGGTGTGCCTGAGAACGGACCTTGGCGCCGCATGTGGTCGGCCTTCTGCGAAAGGATTCTCGCATAAGCATGGCTTTATCGGACGCAGAGTAGGATCGCTGAACAATCAAAATGCTGCCGTTGAACACCACGTCCTTCGCTGTCGGGATTTCAATCACAGTAGCTAAAACTCTGAAACAAACTGTTTGCGCCATAACCCAGCTAGCATCTACGAAGGTGCGACAGCATTCTGCCCAGTGGATAAGGGTACCTATACTTTGATGTGATTGCTGTCGCGCAGGGATGCCGCTTAAATCCTACCCTGCGATAGGGCGAAGAGGTCGCAGCATGGCTGCCCGTCTTGAGCGTTTCCTCTTCAGACTCCAGGCCGCTGGTGACAGTGGCCTTTTTCTTGAGTGCCCCTTGTAGCGGGATCAAAGGCAAGTCGGCAACGAGCCTTGAGGAAGATTTTAGATGCGGTGACCCGTGTTACTCGGGCACCGTTCTCTTATTCTGGGGATTCTGGTCAAGCCCTTTGAGCGGCCCTTTCCGTCAGTTCGGCTGATGTCACCTGTCGGG
>NZ_QDAH01000193.1 GCF_003075415.1 Microvirga sp. KLBC 81 | reverse complement strand
GGTAGTCTCGGTCATGACGTATCGCTCTTCTTGAAGAGGTTCTGGCAGGCTCGACACCCGCCTCGATACGTCGCCCTGCTCACACCGTCATCACCCACATTCCGAAATAACTCGCCGCAAGGTGTCCCGGCGTGGCCTGACCCACACTCTGATCGACCAGATCCGTGTCTTTCCCCTCGCCAGAATGCCTCGAGCTGCGAGCATCTTCTCGACCATGCGCAGGCTCAAGGGAAAGCGGAAGTACAACCAGATGGCGTAGCTGATCACTTCAGCCGGGAAGCGGTGGCGGGCATTGCGAGGGTGACGGACGTTCTTCATCCCTCACATATGCCTCTATGCGGTCACCCACCAGTTAACTTGATGGTGCCCCGTATTGTCCGATTTTCGACGATGTCGGACATGCGACATAGCAGTATGAGAGCCATCATATTGTTTAGAAGTAATTTTCTCCTTTGGCACAGTGCATGCATAGGTATGTGCAAACGGGTCACGGATTAAGGAGACAGGCTTTGTCGCAAACTGATTGGCAACACCTATCCGGCATGAGTGCTCCTCGTTTGCACACGCCGTCGTCAACGCGCCCTGTGCGCAACACGGCCGCCGTTATTGAACATGGGGAATCTCATTCTCGGGGATTGATGGATGTTTACGGCCGATCGGGAAACGGTCGGACCATCCGTCTGGAGCGCGGCGATCATGCCGGTCGGGACATGTTGATTTCGTTAAATATTGCTATCTTGGCCTCGACCACCATCCTGACGTCATCGCAGGCGTGCTTGCCGCAATCGAGGACTATGGCTCGCTTCATTGGTCCTGCTCCCGAACCCGGCTGAATTTCGGTCTGATTGGTGACCCGGAAGACGATCTGTCCGATCTCTTCGCCGCCAGGGTAATCACCTATTCCTCGGAGCTGGCGACTAGAATGCGTGCCTGCCGCTGCTCGTCTCGGGCCGTCTTCAATGGGCGAAAACCGCTGAGGATCTTCGTCCGGTTCGCTCATGCGGCTCTCGCCTTTCACTCCGCATTCGCCACCGCTTCTGAATCAACCGTTGATAGCTCTGCTCTGGCCTTTAAACCCGAGAATGGCCATCAGATGCCACATAGGGCAGTGTTACAGCCAAAAAACACGCTCTGGTTGCATCTTTCGCTTGAATGCCGTCGATTCGGCCTTGTAGCTTACCACTGGTGCTGGTTGATCGTACATCTGGATCTCCGACAGGTTGTGTACTTATCATCCCAGACCGGTTGGCTCACTGAGTACCCATGTTCAGCGGAGGCAATCATGCAAATGCGGACTGACTTGATCCTAGAAGACACCACCCTCCGTGATGGAGAGCAAGCTCCCGGTGTAGCACTATCGAAGGTCCAGAAACTCGAAATACTCCAGGCACTGCTCGGTGCAGGTGTGAAATGGATCGAGGTCGGGATCCCCAAGATGGGTGGGGAGGAACTTGACTACCTTCACGCATCCCTGGATTACGCGGACCAAGCTGTTCTTGTTGCATGGAACCGCGGCGTAAAGGACGACATCTGCTTCTCCTTAGATATGGGCTTTAAAGCTGTTCATATCGGGCTTCCGACGTCCGATGTTCATCTCAAATCGAGTGTTGCTAAGGACCGATCCTGGGTATCGCAACAAGCCTCCGACATGGTTAAGTATGCGAAAGACCGCGGGGCTTTTGTATCCATAAGTGCGGAAGATGTAGGCCGCACTGACGCTTCATTTTTACAGGACTATGCCGGGATTGTCGCTGAAGCCGGAGCAGACCGACTAAGACTGTCTGACACGATCGGCATACTGGGACCTGAAGGCTACGCCGAGCGCGTCTCATGCGCCGTTCGAGCAGCAGATATTGCCGTGCATTGTCACTGTCACAATGACTTTGGACTTGCTGTCGCTAACACAATTGCCGGCCTCAAGGCAGGCGCCAAGTTCTTCCACGTTTGCGTAAATTCAATGTCCGAACGCGCAGGCATGCCTGACCTCGCCCAAATGGTCATGGCCCTAAAGTGCATCTATGATCGGGATCTTGGGATCGATACAACTAAACTGACCGACCTCGCGAATCTGGTGTCTAACCATACAGGCGTAGCGAATGAGCCGTGGCGCCCTGTCGTCGGGAAGAACGTCTTCGCTCATGAATCCGGGATCCACTCTAACGGGATGCTAAAAGATCCTCGGTCATTCGAACCGATCTCACCAGATGAGGTCGGAGGCACCAGACGAATAGTGATCGGTAAACACGCTGGCCGAGCAGCAATCGAGTATACGCTTAAAAACGCCAATATTGCTGTTGCGCCGGATCTGCTGGTCGACTGTCTCGACAAAGTTCGGCAGCAATCGATCCTCCAAGGGAGCGAGATTACCTCGGCACAACTTATCGACATCTATCGGGCAGTCGAAAGCGACGCGACGGGCAATGCCGCGCCAAACTAAGTGTTGCGGACCTCGATCTTCGACGCCAATCCCCCGCTTGAGGTGATCCCAAATGTTAGTAGACGATCTCATAAGCGACCATATGGGCGAAGGCAGTGCTCGTCCTAGAGACTTCGTGACCGTCAAGGTAGACCGAATCTATATCCAAGACGGCAACTCTCCAACTCTCGCAAGGCTCTTCAAAAAACACGATATTCAGAGGGTTTTTGACCCGAGCCGCGTGGGCGTCTTTTCGATCATTCGGTCATATGGCCTAATGCGCAAATTGCAGCGCGGATCCGAGAGGCTGAAGAATTCTGCAGAATTCTAGGGCTACGGCCTGTTATGACTTGAACCCTTTGCACCTGGAGGCGTTTTGCTCGTCCGGTCTGAGGAGGAGCCATGCTGACGGAGAGCTATGACGGAATCTGGGTGATGACGGTGTGAGCAGGGCGACGTATCGAGGCGGGTGTCGAGCCTGCCAGAACCTCTTCAAGAAGAGCGATACGTCATGACCGAGACTACC
>NZ_QDAH01000192.1 GCF_003075415.1 Microvirga sp. KLBC 81 | reverse complement strand
CAGAACCAGGAAGCTATCGGACCAGGACATGGGTTGAATCGAATGGTTGAGACACAGATCCCTCACGGCGGAAATCTTGAAGAAGCCCGGAGGCTCTTTCCCGATGCGCCCGAGCCGTGGGTGGACCTGTCGACGGGGATCAATCCCATAGCGTATCCCATGCCTGCCTTGCCAGCGTCCTCGTTCGAGCGGCTGCCGACACCTGATGCTCACGCGGATCTGGAAGCGGCTGCCGCCGAGTCCTATGAAGCGACGGATGCTGCGGGAGTGGTGGCTGCGCCAGGCACGCAGATCCTCATCAGCCTCCTGCCGCATCTACGACCACGCTCGAAGGTTAGCGTGCTCGGGCCGACCTATGCCGAGCATGCGCATGCCTGGCGCAGAGCAGGGCATGAGGTTGTGGACATCGTTTCGCCCGACGACGATCACGAGACGGATGTTCTCGTTATCGTCAATCCCAACAATCCCGACGGTCGCGTCCTTCAGCGGCGAATGTTGATCGATCTGGCATCGCGGCTTCATCGGCGCGGCGGCTGGCTTGTGGTGGACGAAGCCTTTGCCGATTTCGACTCCGGCGAGACGATGGTGTCTTCTCTCCCGAACGGGACTATCGTTCTGCGCTCGTTCGGCAAGACCTACGGGCTTGCAGGAATACGACTGGGCTTTGCCGTCGCGCAGCCTGACATCGCAGGTCTCGTGCGCGCGGCTCTCGGGCCTTGGGCGGTAGCCGGACCGGCGATCGAGGTGGGGCGGAAGGCTCTGCGGGACAGGCAATGGCGGGTTGCCGCTGCTGAGGCCAGAGCGAACGATGCCGCTCATCTCGACAGGCTTCTGCAACAGGCGATCGGAACAACCTCGATGGGTACAACCCTCTATCGGCTGATCGAGAACCCTGCCGCAGCGAACCTGTTCACCCATCTCGGAAGACGCGGAATTTGGACGCGGCCTTTCAAGGACAATCCGAACCGTTTGCGCTTCGGACTTCCGGGATCGGATGAAGCCTGGGCGCGTCTCGAAACGGCGCTTGCCGAGTTCGCCAGCAAGGTCGAGAGGGCCGCAACGTCCCAGCGCGAGGAGGGCATCGCATGAGAAAAATCTACGTGATCGGCCTTGGATCGGGAAATCCCGATCACATGACCATTCAGGCTATCAAGGCGCTCAATAAGGTCGATGTTTTCTTCATGATCGACAAGGGGGCGGCTGCCAGCGAACTCATCGATGTACGCGAGGAAATCTGTCGGCGTTTCATCGAGAATTCTGACTACCGTGTCGTCCGCGCCCACAATCCCGAGCGCGATGCGCGGTCGGCCGATTACCGGCACGGCGTCGAGGAATGGCACAAGGCAAGGGCCGCTATCTTCGAGGACCTGATCCGCGATGAGCTCGAAGCGGATGAGTGCGGCGCGTTCCTCGTATGGGGTGATCCTGCGCTCTACGACAGCACGATCAGGATCCTTCAGCGCGTCTTGGCGCAGCAGAATGTGAGTTTCGAGTATGAGGTGATCCCAGGAATCAGCAGTGCTCAGGCGCTGGCGGCAGTCCACAAGATCCCATTGAACAACATCGGCGAAGCCGTTCACATCACGACAGGACGGAAATTCGCCGAGGGCCGCACGGGCGATGCCGAAAGCATCCTGGTCATGCTCGACGGCGAGAACAGCTTCAGGGCCGCACCGGCCGCGAATTCCACTATCTATTGGGGCGCGTATCTTGGAATGCCGGATGAGACGATCATTGCAGGCCCTCTTGAAGAGGTCGCGGATCAGATCGAGGAGGTCCGTCGAAATCTTCGCCAGAAGAAGGGATGGATTATGGACATATACCTCCTGAAACAGGAGAGAGACGACGCATGATCGCCTCATCCCTGCTATCAGGGATGAATGCTTCCTCCATGGTTCCGCACCAGAACCTCATGCTTTATTGGTCCGTTCTGGCTTTGAAAGCCAGCAGGAACTCGTCGCTGGCGATGTAGTCCTCGTACATGCGCATGAGGAAGTCCGGCACCGGGACCGGTCGTGGCTGGCCGCTCTTGACCCGGGCGCCGTTCTCGAGATTGCGCGGCGTGACCCAGACGAGGTTCTCATCCGGCCGGACGTCTTCGTGAAGCAAGCCGCGCGCCTCACCGATGCGCATCCCGGTCGTGTAGAGAACGACCACGAGGAAGGCATCCCGCATCAACGCAGCGGCCTCGATGATCCTGAGAACCTGGTCCGGCGTCAGGCGATGATCGGCGGCACGCTTGGTCGAGGCAGCCCGGGCGCTGGCGTTCGATCGGCTCTCGACCTACCGGCGAGGCTTGCGAGCGGCCACATGCGCCAGGAACGGTTGATAGGCATCGGGCGCATAGGCACGCGGCCTCTCGGCCGTGCCGAACAGAGCCGCTGGACCCCGGATCTTGAGGCAGGCGTAGAACGCCTTGATGCCAAACAGGATCTGGTTGTGCAGGCTGGCCGAGACCTCCACATGCTCGGGCCGCAGCGGAATGACGGTGGCAGTTTGGACATCGAGCTTCCGGCCGGATGTGGCGACGGCTGGGATGAACCGGTCGAGATCCGTGGCCGTGATCTCGCGGAAGTTCTTGCCCAGCGCCGCGAGATAGTTGCCGAGCCGGACCACGTGCCGGGCGTAGTGGCTGACAGTGCGAGGCGCGTAGTGACGCGCTTCGAGGTAGGTGACGAAATCCCGGATCACAGGGATGACGGCATCGCCGCCATAGGCGGTCCAGGTGACTTTGCCGCTGGGCAGAACAATGCGCTGGAGATGCATGAGCGCGCTCCAACCCTGTCGTGGACAAGCTGAAGCTAACGCTGTCCACGACGGGCGGCAAACGCCCTAAGGTGGTACGTGGATGACGTCGTTGACATGACGAAAAATCCTGCAGCTAGAGCAACGGCAGTTCTGACGGAATCGTTGGGGCTATGCGGTGTGGCGGCTTCGTGATTCACTCATCTTGGCTCTC
>NZ_QDAH01000191.1 GCF_003075415.1 Microvirga sp. KLBC 81 | reverse complement strand
CATGGGATCCTTTACGCCGCTTGTGCCCTGAGGGCGGAGGCTGCGAGCAGGATGCGCGTGCCCTCGACGCGCAGCGGGATCGTGTGGGTGCAGCCCCGGTCCGCCCCTTGAGCCTCCCCGGTCTTCAGGCTGATCACCCAGTTGTGCAGCGGGCACGTGACCGCATGGCCATGCACGATGCCCTGCGACAGAGGCCCGCCCCTATGCGGGCAGCGGTCGCGCAGCGCGAAGAGCGTGCCGTCCGCCGCCTTGAACACCGCGATGTCTCCTCCGGGTGCCTGCACGACGCGCGATCCAAGCACCGGCACGTCCTCGACCGCGCCGATATCGATCCACTCGCTCATTCCGCCGCCTCCGCCAGGGTGAAGTTAGCCATCGGCCTGAACTCATGCGCCTCGCGTCCGGCGACCCGCTCGGCCCAGGGATCGACCTGCGCCTTGCGCTGCGAGAGCTCGAAGCGCGCGAACAGGGCGCGGCGCTTTTCGCGGTCCGCGACCACGATCGCGCGGATCGCATCGACGCCGACCCGGTCGGCCCATTTGTACATGCGCTCGAGATAGTGGCCCTGCTCGCGGTAGAGCTGCGTCAGGGCGGCGATGATCTCGAGGCACTCGTCCTCCTCGGCCACCTTGCACAGCAGCTGCGTGCCCTTGATGTGCAGCCCGGCCGCTCCCGCGAAGTGGATCTCGTAGCCGGACTCGACGCAGATCACGCCGACATCCTTGCAGGTCGCCTCGGCGCAGTTGCGCGGGCAGCCCGAGACGCCCATCTTGACCTTGGCGGGCGTCCACGAGCCCCACATGAACTGCTCGATCTTGACCCCGAGGCCGGTGGAATCCTGCGTGCCGAAGCGGCACCATTCCGAGCCGACGCAGGTCTTCACCGTGCGCAGGCCCTTGGCATAGGCGTGCCCCGAGACCATGCCGGCCGCGTTGAGGTCGGCCCAGACGGCCGGCAGGTCCTCCTTGCGCACGCCCAGGAGGTCGATGCGCTGGCCGCCCGTCACCTTGACGGTCGGGATGCTGTACCTCTCGGCCACGTCGGCGATCGCACGCAGCTCGCGCGGATTGGTCAGGCCGCCCCACATGCGCGGCACGACCGAGTAGGTGCCGTCCTTCTGGATGTTGGCGTGCACCCGCTCGTTGATGAAGCGCGAGCGACCATCGTCCGCGTATTCCGCCGGCCAGTCGCACAGAAGATAGTAGTTCAGGGCCGGGCGGCACCTGGCGCAGCCGCAGGAGGTCTTCCAGCCGAGTTCCTGCATCACCGCCGGGATCGATGTCAGCCCGGCGGCGCGGATGAGGCGGCGCACCTCGTCGTGGCCGAGATCGGTGCAGCCGCACAGCGGCTCCGTGGCGGCGCGGGCGAACCGGTCGCCGAGCGTCACGGTCATCACCTGCTCGACCAGGCCGGTGCAGGTGCCGCAGGACGCCGAGGCCTTGGTATGCGCCCGCACGTCGGCGAGCGTGGACAGGCCCTTGTCGGTGATGGCTTGCACGATCTGGCCCTTGCACACGCCGTTGCAGCCGCAGATCTCCGCCTCATCCGGCAAGGCTGCAACGGCCGCCGTAGGGTCCAGGGGAACGCCCCCGGCATAGGATTGTCCGAAGATCAGCGTGTCGCGCAGCTCCGACACATCCGCCCCCTGGCGCAGGAGATCGAAGAACCAGGGGCCGTCCGCGGTCTCGCCGTAGAGCACCGCCCCGACGAGGCGGTTGTCCTGGAGCACGAGGCGCCTGTAGATCCCGCGCGCGGCATCGCGAAGAACGATGTCCTGCCGGTCCCGGGCCTCGCTGAAATCGCCGGCCGAGAACAGGTCGATGCCGGTGACCTTCAGCTTGGTGGCCGTGACCGAGCCGGTATAGGCGGCTGTGCCATCGCCGGCGAGCTGCGCGGCGACGACCTTGGCCATCTCGTAGAGCGGCGCCACGAGGCCGTAGCAGAGGCCGCGGTGCTCGACGCATTCGCCGACCGCGAACACGTCCGGATCGCTGGTGCGCATGTCGTCGCCCACGAGCACGCCCCGGTTCGTCTCGAGCCCGGCCTCCTTGGCCAGAGCCGCGTTCGGCCGAATGCCGACGGCCATGACGACGATGTCGGCGGCAAGCTCGGTGCCGTCGTCGAGCCGCACGCCGGTGACATGGGTCTCGCCGAGGATGGCATGGGTGTTGGCCTTGCAGCGCACCGCGATGCCGCGCTCCTCCATCGCCCGCTGCAGCAGATAGGCCGCCGACGGGTCGAGCTGGCGCTCCATCAGGGTCGGCATGAGATGGAGCACCGTGACCTCCATGCCCTGCGCCTTGAGGCCGGCCGCCGCCTCGAGCCCGAGCAGGCCGCCGCCGATCACGACCGCGCGCCCGCCCTGGCGGGCGGCCTCCAGCATGGCGTCGACATCATCGAGGTCGCGGTAGGTGACCACGCCCGGCAGGGTCGCGCCCGGGATCGGCACCACGAAAGGCAGCGAGCCGGTGGCGACGAGGAGTTGGTCGTACGCCGCCAGCGTGCCATCCGCCGCAATCACCCGCCTGGCCGCACGGTCGATCGCCACCACCGGCTGGCCGCGATGCAGGGTGATGCCGTGCGTGGCATACCAGGCGTCATCGTGGATCAGGATGTCCTCGTAGGCCTTCTCGCCGGAGAGAACCGGCGAGAGCATGATGCGGTTGTAGTTCACCCGCGGCTCGGCCCCGAAGATCGTCACCTCGTAGGCGCCCGGAGCCCGCGCACAGAGCTCCTCCAGGACACGGCCCGCCGCCATGCCGTTTCCGATCACCACCAGCTTCTTGGGCATCCCAGTCTCCCTGAGAAAGTCAAAAAGTCCAAGACGCCTCCTTCCGGGCCCGCGACCGCAAGCACAACAGCGCCGCCTGAGGTGGCCCCGGGCTGCTTGCGCAGCATCCAGGCCATTCATGCGACGTCGTTGTCGGAGCAGTGCCAGATGAGAGGCGAAGCGGTCCGATCGTCCTTGATCAGACACTTCAGCGGAGACACGCGACTTCGTTGTCGCGACCCGC
>NZ_QDAH01000190.1 GCF_003075415.1 Microvirga sp. KLBC 81 | reverse complement strand
TCCATCCTCCGCTATCGAGACCTCTGTCACGATAGCTGAAACTCTGAAACAAAGTGTTTGCGACAAAGCCGGCGTTGTTGATACCGGCTGGCGCTATGCGAATAGTACCGCAATGGAGCCGGAGGCTCAGTGGTGCTACTACAAGAACTATGAAGTGCAAGCCAAGGGCTTGCAGCCGTCCATTGATCTCGAAGATAACGCCGATCCGGATGCTATCAGCGCTGTTGGCTTGTCGCAGGACGAATACGTGGAAGCTCAGGGCAAGTGCCAGTGGTTTAACAACATCAAACCATCTCCGCGGCCGGCGGGGAAGACATACTGAGATTCATTGATAAGGATAGCGGCGGCTAGGACTGACTCTCTATTGGCCTTCTAGGGATTGAGCGTGAGGCCGCTCCACAGACGTGCACCCGTTCAATCCGACGAAAATAAAGTCGACGATCTCCTATAGCTTGCCTACTCAGATCCGAGTGTTTGCCTTCCAGCTATCGCGCCCCATCGGCTCATTACTTGACCTCTGCCGACCTGGCCATGGGCTCTTCCGCTGACCCGGCCTCAATATTAGAAAGTTCTTTTAGGCCAGCCTGAAGCAGGAGCTCATACGTTCCATCATAGAAGGATGGCAGCCGCGTGGGATCGTGCGAGGAGGGTCCAGGGACGTCGCGATAGAGCACTCAACCGCTTGTCAAGGCGATGGAGTGCTGATGACTTGCTGTCTCGTCGTTCAGCATTCTCAGCGAGGAGGCCGTGGATCGCCACCGTCCGGGCCGCTTGGAGCGCCGGGAGGGGAGTCGAAATCCAACGGCAGAACAATCGTCGGCCCGCCCAGCTTCTCAAGGGCAATAATTAGAAGTTCGCGTAAATTTCTAAAGCCGAAGTCCGGTATGGTCAATGTCCCGAAGCACGCGTCAGATATCTCAAAGGCGCGTGGATCCCAGCAGGTGTCTGGGTGGGATGGGCTTGAAGTGCGCAAAAAGCGGCCGTGGTGGATCTCAGGCGGCGCGCAGGGGTCAACGTTAGGATCGGCGGGTCGGCTAAGTTCTCGGCAGTGAGCTACATATGCCTTACGCAGCTCTTCGGAATTGACGGTGGCCATACACGTGTAGCCGGACTCGGCGGTTACAAGAATTAAGGCTGGATCGGGACAGTTGTTCATCTTCGCTTGCAGGGATTGGCACCTGTGGCTCGTCCAGTTTACCCTTTGGCATTCTCGGAGCACTTCACGCGCTGCCTGTAACGCCTTAGAGCAGGCTGAGGCTTCATGTGAAGGATGTGCAGGGTCAATAGGTCCGCGGTTGGGATCGCTTTGTGCCTTTTGCTGCGCTTTGTCGTCTTCACGAGCTTTCTCTTCGTATTTTTTCCAAAGCTCGTTCACCTTGGCTTTAGAGGCCTTCTTTGCAGCCTCGTCCTTTCCTTCCTGAATTTTTATGTCCTCATCGATTGCTTTACCGACAGCATCGCTTGCCTCCTTTCTTTCTTTAGCAGTTAATTCGGCATAGGCTTCCCATTCTTCCTTTTGGGCGCGGGAGTCCTGCTTGTTCAGACCGAGATACTTCCAAACCTCCCCATCGCTGCCTCGCATCTCGCCTTTATACCCCCACGAGTAGGCACCGCCTTTCTTGGTTACATCCCACCCGACGAACTCCCCTTTGGACATGGTGGGATCGCCACCGGCGCAAGCGCCAGTGATAGTAGCCGGATCGAAGGGCCGGTCGCCTTGGTCGCCAAGCGGACCGGGAATGCCCTTCTCGCCAAACCCGCGCGCGGCGTCCACATGGAGCTTAGTCCCGCAGTCATCAATTGCTTGTTTGATTTGCCCCCTTGGTTCACCGCATTTAGCAGACAGCTGTAGAGGGAGCCTTCCGCCAGTGGGCCTGCTGTAGTAGCTAGTACAGAACCTATCTGCGACGCTGCCCAAACCGGTACCATAGCATTCGCTGCCACGAACATAATGGTCGCGAAGGTCGTACATAGCGCGGCGGTGCTTATCGGAAGGGGTGAGATGCGCATTGCTGCCTCCCCTTGAAGCCGCCCCTAAAAGGACAGGTCATTAAGATAACTGCTAGGCATGCCTCAGTCAGCACGGGCGGAATGCTGTAGAGTTCATCCCTCAAACCAGAGCAGGGGCCTTTAAGCGCAATCCATCGGTCGCCAGACGACCTCGATCCGTCATTGCCATCGACAGTCGTTAATTATGGCATAATGCGGTCACTCAGTTTGTGCGGTTTGTCACCTTTGGAACAGGCCATGCAAAATCAGTGAGGTGAAACTGAAAATAAAAATAAAGGTCCTTTCGCGGTGCTGGTCGGAGGGTTCTTCTCCTTCGGCTGGTCGGGCACTTGGGCTCAGTCATTGCAGGGCCTCCCGCTAACCGTGCGGCAGCCATTCAGAAGAGCCAAGAAGCGTGTGCACCCGAGAAGGCAACACTAGAGAAGGGGTTCATCCAACGGCGGGACGTGAATGGCGACGGTGCGCAGGACTACATCTTTGACCATGCCGCATTCTCCTGTGGAGGAAGCTTGAGCTTCCTCTGCCTCCCGCACCTCCAGGGATCGAACACACCGTTGCTTACGGGATTACTGCTGGTCTCTTGGTCCTGGCGTATCTCGTTCAGCCCGTATGGCTGATCATCGGATCACTCTCAACCTACAGCGGTCTCATGGAGCTTTTGCAGAACTTTTCTACCGGTCGGCATCTGGGGCTTGACGGCATGCTCTGGAGAAGCGCAGGCGCAATTTTCGGCGGTCTCTTGGTTGCTCTGCTTCGATCTCGTATGCGCTGAAACAACTGGCTCTTGGACTAACCCTACCTGCCCTGTTACTATTTCTAAGGAAACTGGAACGGCAAGCGCCCTTGGACACGGGCAAGTGGCACACAATCATGGTGGCCAGTGACGAGGAGGAAGAGCGGAAGACCGCTGCCCTGAAAGCCTCTCTGAAGTGGACCGAAGGCGACAACCTGATGGTCATTCGACTGGTGGCAGTTGAGCATGCTGAAGTGGAGTCTCGGCATACCCCAAATGAGACGGTTCTGTCGCAAACCGTTTGTTTCGGAGTTTCAGCTACTGGATAGCAGTCTCAGTAGCGGAGGAACAG
>NZ_QDAH01000189.1 GCF_003075415.1 Microvirga sp. KLBC 81 | reverse complement strand
TCGACCCGATCCCGCAGCATGTGGGTCATGGACACACCTCAGGGCTTGTCCAGGGTGCTCCTCCCCAGCGCCTTTTTTCGCCTTGTTGCGCGGATGAGCGATTTGGCGACCGAAGCCGCATGGCATAGAGGAACCGCGTCCTCCAGATCTCGGATCTCCACCATGCCGTTCAAGGCTGTTGATCGAGCGTATCATTTCGACCACCGGCTGGAGCGTCTCGACGAAATCCTCGGGGTGCGGCTCGATGTTGAGTTGGATCCCTTCTCGCTCGGAGATCGGCACCAGCTCGTCCATGCTGTCCCAGAAGGCGGCTTCACAGAATTCCGTATGACCGCCCGCACAGCAATTGTAAGAGGTGAAAGGCGAACTCGGCGCAGGTCCGCGGCCGAATTCCGAGTTCATAGTGTCACACTCGAGTTCCACCGCAATCCGCATCGCGTTCTTCCAGTAACGCATGGCCGCCAGTCGTTCGACCTGATGCGGGCTTGCCCAGCGGGACATCGGCAGCAGCGAGGCCAGTTTCACACCGCTGTCGCGCAACGCCTTTTTGAAGTCGCGGATACGCTCGGGATAAACGCGGGGGGTGACCCACCGGTCGAGGAAATCCGCACGCAGGGACAGTTCGATGTATTCGTCGCCCAGTTTTGCGACGAACTGCGGCAGTTCTAGGAGAGGCACGTGGCGGTGCATATAGGGATCGAGCGCAATCTTCATGTAGGTTCCTCCTCGATGCGTGGGTCTGTCGGAGACCGCTGGCTCCGCCCTTCATCAGTCGATGGCGCACCCGTGTCGGCGCGGTCCATCGCTTCGCGATCTGAGCGGATCCTCGACACCGGCACCTCGTGAGCCGAGGCAGGTCCGCACGACAAGTGGATGGCATTTCCGGCGGGCTTCATGCCTATCTGTGGTCATGGGAGGAGCAGCTTGTCCCATTGCGGGAGACTAAACCTTCTCTCGCATCCTGATCGGATCGAGGAGTACTGTTTCACCGTATGAGGACTTAGGTCTGGACTGGCCGACAGATGGTTGCAGGACCATCCGGAGTTCTCCTGCTCCCGAGCAGGGGCTCCTATCGTGGGGCGGCCTATGGGATCTTGTCTGGCATTGGTCTTTCCTCCTGTGTCGTGGGCGCTCTTGAGCACCCTCATTGACGAGGTTTGAAATCGCTACCAATATGAAAGAAATCTTGCAATGAAAGTTGACAATTTTCTTTCAAGAACTTTCATCGCGCCACTGGGAAAGAATGAAAGAATCTGTCAAGGAGGGTCAGGTGAGCCGCCCTACCATCGCCGATGTGGCCAAGGTTGCTAATGTCAGCGTGTCAACGGTCGATCGTGTCCTGAGCGGCCGCCATCGCGTGCGGGAGGCAACCTCCCAACAGGTGCTACGTGCCGCAGAGGCCATTGGCTTTTATGGCACCGGGATGATCCGTCACCGCCTCGGACAGGATCGGCCTGCCCGCTCCCTCGGCTTCCTCCTCCAGCAGCCGCAACGCTCGTTTTACAAAATGCTCGGGCAGGACCTGAAGGAGGCGACGGATGCCTCGACGACCATCAGGGGCCGGGCGGTGGTGAGGTTCCGGGACGACCTGACGCCGGAAGTCGCCGCGGAACGCCTCCTCCAGCTTGGGCGGGAATGCGATGCCGTGGCGGTCGTCGCCGCAGATCACCCCAAGGTGACGCAGGCGATCGACACTCTGCACGGGAAAGGCGTGCCTGTGTTCGCGCTCATTTCCGACCTCCCTGCGGCGAACCGTGCCGGCTACGTAGGGCTGGACAACTGGAAGGTCGGCGGCACCGCGGCTTGGTTCATCTCCAACATGTGCAGGACGCCGGGAAAGATCGGCGTCTATGTGGGGAGCCATCGCTTCCTGAGCCAAGATGTCAGCGAAATGCGCTTCCGTTCGTACTTCCGCGAACATGCGCCGGAGTTTCAGTTGCTCGATTCCGTGGCAACCCTCGAGGACTCGCGCTACGCCTATGAAATCACCCTGGACTTGTTGCGGCGGACACCGGATCTGGTTGGCATTTACGTCGCCGGTGGCGGCATCACTGGCGTCATCCGAGCCTTGCGTGAGGACCAGAGCGCCTTATCCCGAAACCTCGTGGTTATCGGACGGGAACTGATAACTGAGACCATTGCCGGGCTCGTCGATGGTGTGATCAATGTTGTCCTGTCGCATCCGAGGCGTTTGTTGGCCGACACACTGGTCGAGGCGATGGCGCAATCAACGATCAGCAACCAAGGCGGCAGCATCGTGCAACGTGTCATTCCCTTCGAGATCTACACGGCCGAAAATGTTTGAGCCGGGGCTGCCAAGGCGGCCTGAACATAGCACGGCATCGGACATTGACTGGCGGAGGGCGCATAAATGAGCGAACCCTAGACAGCGTCAGCCTAATCTGCTCCAACCAAGTAAGCGCCCTGATGCCTGCCCAGCCCGTCGTCTGATCGCGCGGTGGAATGCAAGCCCTTTTTGGTGCAGAGGCTATTGTTTGCCGGGAGCAGTGTCGTCTTCGCGGTCGAGACAGTGTCGCCGCATGACGGGGCTATGCGGGGGAATCTTCCAAGGTGTGGAACGCACACTACGGGCCTATTGGCTCGCAGGTGCAACAGGCCAGGCGGAATGGCTCGTTCTCTAATCGCGGGTCTCCAGTCAAGCGCAAAGAGCTCTGGCATCCTTGCTTCTCCCCGGGTCACGGTTCTCTCCGCGGTCGGCACTGGCCGCCGCATCATCGGGTTCAAAAGCACGAGCCTTCCAAGGTCCACAACGTGATCAGCTGGAGAATCCAGCTCTCACAAGCCCCGCTCGCGGAATGACTCGTACCCTCGCCCCGAGGAGCAAGCACGGCACCTGGCACTCATCTCACGATGAATGCCAGATCAATCTCATCCTTCCCATTCTCATGCTGCAGCTGTTTCCAGTTTGGTCCAACGGAAGGGCGCGCCCGTCCGCCAGATCGCATGCAGGATCACCGCGAGCTTGCGGGCCAAGGCCACTCGGGCCTTGTTGAACCCACTCCGTTGCACCAGCCGCACGGCCCAGGCCTTGAGCGGCGACCAGCGCTGCACCCGGGTCAGCAAGACACCAGCCGCCTCGAACAGGTAGGATCGCACCAGTTCGTCGCCGCATTT
>NZ_QDAH01000188.1 GCF_003075415.1 Microvirga sp. KLBC 81 | reverse complement strand
CTGTCGTTCGGATCCTGCGGGCAGTACACGCCATTTTCATCCGCAACAAGGTACGGAAGACCGCGCACAGTTCGATGACCCAGTGCCAGTCGCTATTACGGCGCGAGTCGTGAGATCTTGGTGACCAGCACGATGCCGACCTCTCCCAAGCCAATCGCCGCGACCAGACGCTGAAAGCCCGTCTGCTGGTGGGAGCTGGCACCGGAGAGACCCAGATCCTCGTCAATGCCCCCGACCAGCGGGGCGGTCCAGCTCATTTGCCGCGCCCGTTCGGCCAACAGGTATTGCCGACGGGTGCTTTCCTGGTTGTTCTGCACCTGCTAGGGTGTTGACTGGCGGACATATACGGTGGTGCACCGCAGCAGGTGTCGGGGTTCGATTTCGGGGGAGATCGCGGTCATGACACGGCTTTCCTCGCGGGAGCGCGGGTTCCTGCGCGGCTCACAGCTGACGCTGCAGCAAATCTGTCCAGGGGATCACCATGTGCTGATGGATCTCGGGCTGGAGGGGGCTCCACACGTGGGGAAGCGGGATCTGGGAGCGCGGGCGCATGACAGTCCTCTGGCGCAGAGAGTGACGCACTCCCTAAACTGGCGACCACGCGGGCCAGCGCCCGCAGAGACTGCCTAGGGCAAAGGTGAGAGCCGGGGCTGTCGCACCGGGCAGCGGTGCAGCCGCTTCCAGGTGGCGAGCCAGCAGAACCTGTCGCCCACCATCAGGTCCTTCGATCACGACGTGCGGTTCGCCCCTATGACGCTGACGCCGGATGAACTGGACGAACTGACCAAACCAGAACCCGTTCCGCTCGCCGAAGTTGTCATGATGCCCTCTTCCTGGAGCGTCTCGTGTGTTGGAGACGGGTCCGCAGCCGTTTGATCTGTTCGTCCGGGAGATCGATCTGCCGGGGCTGTCTGCGTGTTTCGCGCGATCGGGCTGCCCTTTGGCCGATTAGCGGCTGGTCAAGAGACCTTGGACCAGATAGTCGAACACGGTCTGTGGCGTGATTCCGAAGGCTGAGGCCGCCCCTTGTGCCGAGTAGCTGCCGTCGGGCCAGCGCGGGGATTGGCGTAGGCGCTGTTGATCTTGACGTCGGGATCCGCCAACGGGTGCACAGGAGCCAGACGCTCTCACCCTTGAACGAACAGCCGCGGGAGGCGACGAAGTCTTCGATTCAGCTCGGACGCGATCTCCTTGTCTATCTTGCCGACGGCGTTCAGATCCGTGATCCGCCGCCGGTCGAGATTGATCTGATCGCAGTAACTGTAGACACGCTGCTGCAGGCGGTGCTCGCTGGTCGCTTCCGTCTGCCACACGATCCTGAGCCAGACCTGCCCCTGCGACCGCTTCTGATCGAGGATGATCTCGTGGATCATCTGCTTGCGGTTGGCCGCTATGACAGTGGCGGCAGGCCAGGTCGTCGGCAGGCCCTCGTGGTCTGCCGCGATCATCGTGGGGATCTCCGCCTGACAGTTGCGCGTGGCTTTCCCTCTCAGATGCGTTCGAGGAAGCGCGCCACGAAGCGGTTCTCCGGCTCGACTGCATCGTAATGGCACCGAGCCCGCTCGGCGTCGGAGCGAGTGCGCTCCAGCTGGATAGTTCAATGATACGGCCCATTCCGAGGGTGTCGTTTTTGCGGATACGGACCGTTTTGACGAACATCGTGCTCGGCCGCGAAACGGTTCTCGACGTCGGACCAGGTTTCCTTCCGGCCGAACATGAGCCTGTTCGTTTCAATCCGCAAATTCGCTCATCGGAGACACGTTACCGTGGCGAGGTCAGTCCCAGTCTGATGACTCCAATGTCGCTTTCGATGGTAATTCGGGTCCCAAACGGCTTCGAGAGCTTCTGGAGACGCTCCAGAATTTTGCTTGCTTGCTGGCCGACAGCCAGTCGGGGAACGCCCCGGTTGGCCAACCTCTTCGAGTAGCCGAGTTCGATCGGATAAAGCCGCAACTCGGCAAGCTGGTTCTGTTCAAATCGGCTGACGCTGATAACGCTCTCATAAAAGACCCGGTCTGAGAAATCTTGTGCCATCTCGGCGACACTGACCTCGGCATCTGTGTCGGTCCGCGGGTCCTTACCGTATGCAGCGAACATGTCAGCACCTACAGGCGTGCGGAGGTCGTCCATAATGAAGTTCCCAACGCTGTAGAGGATCGGCCGGCCCTTGTAGATCTCGATGCCCCGCAATTGATGCGGTCCATGCACGACATATGCATCGGCCCCTGCGTCAATGATCTTGTGCGCAAATGATTGTTCATAATCAGGCGGCTCCTGACTCCAGTTCTCCGGCTCGTGACCGTGATTCGTGACGATGCAGAAGTCGGCAAACTGCTTGCCTCGGCGAATATTCCGCAAGATTCCGGCTAGATCGTAGGGGTTGACTTCATAGCTAAAGCCAGTTTTCTCGCCAAGCTTGTACGTCTTCCCTGCAAGCGTGACCCGGGTCGCGTCATCACTGCGTAGCTCCGGGCCCGGCAAGGCACTGCGGATTTGCCTCACGTTTTCGAGCATCGCCGGAGGAACTACGATGCTTTCTTCCAGGCGAAGGGCGTTGAGTCCTGGCCTGCCCGGCGCCTCGCCTGCAGGGTCGCACGCACGAGACATCGGCATGAACGTTGAAGCGAACGACACCAATGCCACGCGGCCGCGTGGGGTCTCTAGGAACCGGGCGGCACCGGCTTGTGCGAGATTTTCGCCAACACCGGCGTAAACGATTCCGTTCTGATCGAGTGCCCGGCACGTCTCGCGCATGCCCTCAACACCCCAGTCGAAGGTATGGTTGTTGGCGTAGCTCACTAGGTTGAAGCCCATGGCCTTCAGATCAGGTCCGAGCTCTGGCGTGCTGACGTGATAGGCGCCCCCGTACTCGGCCTGCGGGCTTCCGTTGAACGATCGGATGTCGAAGATGTTGGTTTCCATATTGCCGAAGGTGACATCGGCCTTACGAAGGATCTCGACGATCTCGCCAAAGCCCGGATGGTGACCCTTTGTGAGCGCCCGCGTCACGATCAGATCGCCAACGGCCGCCATCGTGAAGCCATCCGCAACGTTCGTCGCAGTCGATCCGACCGTATCATAGCCACCCATCTCGGCGCCCCAATAGTCACTGTCTTCGCGCGACTGATCTCTCATCGACCTATCCTTCGTCTCTTCATCATG
>NZ_QDAH01000187.1 GCF_003075415.1 Microvirga sp. KLBC 81 | reverse complement strand
CCTGATGGCCCTGGGCCAACAGCCGCGCGGCCACATGATAGCCGATGAAACCGGCCGCTCCGGTCACGAGAATGGGTAGTCTCACTTTAACTTCCTCTCAATACGGGGATCCGATGCGCAAGTTCCCGTCCGATGCGCCAAGTTCCCGTCCGTGCGGGGTGAGCTCTCAAGGAATTAAGATCGCAGGCTTTGCATGTGTTAACTACGGCGCTTTCGAATTATGCTCTTAAGGGCAGACGGCAGCCTAAACCATGTGAGCGTTCCGAAGCGTTGCATGAATTCGGCAATGAGTGCTCCAGCGATGGATCCGTTTATCTTGACCAAGGCATCATGGATATGGGCGTGGCGATCCGGAACCAGGTTCTGCCCAAGCTCCAATACGATTGCGATCACCACCGCTAGGATGAAAACAGAGACTCGTTGTTTAGGGTAGGCAAAGGCAAGTGTCGCGGAAATAAGGATAAACGCCAGAACCCGCTCGACGTCGGCGGGGGCGGCAGTGGAGGGCCTGACCTGATGAGGAGAAAGGGTAACGGCAGCAGTTGCCGCTATCAGGAGCCATGCGAGCGATCTTAAGAGTAACTGGAGCCCCATAGTGCACGTTTCATGAACAGTCTAAGCGTAGGATGACAGAGCTTGACTGCATCTGCTCATCTCATCGGAGGTATATCGATCGTGTTACGCCCGAATACCAGAGCTAGCTGTTTTTCAAACTCCTTCATTCTGGTTCAAGATCATCAGGGGATCCAAATGAAGGGCCAAATCGTGTCACAGCCGCAAAGGATCGCGTTCTTCCTTCCTTCTCTGGCTGGCGGCGGTGCCGAGCGGGTGATTGTGACTCTCGCGAACGCGATGGTTCAGAGAGATCTGACGGTTGATCTCCTCCTCAGTTCCAAATCAGGGCCGTACCTTGAGGAGCTCGATCCAAGGATCAATGTTCACGATCTGGGAGCGGGCAGGGTCATAACCAGCATTCGACCTCTTCGCCACTATATTCGCCAACAGAAGCCAGCCGTTCTTCTCTCATCTCTGATGCATGCGAATGTTGCAGCGGCCATCGCATGCATACTGGCCCGACGTCCGCTTCGCTTCCTAATCCGAGAAGCCAATTCAATCGGGGTTAAGGACCATTATAGCTCGCTCAAATCAATGGTGAAGGTCGGTTTGGCACGCTGGGCCTACCGTCAGGCCGACATGCTGATTGGTGTGTCCCAGGGATCGCTCGCGCTGATGTTCGAAGCGCTTGATCTTCCCGATCAGCATCCATCCAGAGTGATCCTCAATCCTGTCATCGACGATAAATTCGCTGCAAAGGCACGTGCGGAACCATCACCGAGTTGGCCTTGGGACGACGGACTTCCAGTTGTTCTCGGTGTCGGCCGACTTGTGCCGCAGAAAGACTTCTCAACGCTCATTCATGCATTTGCACGAGTGCGGCAGCGTGCTTCAGCTCGGCTGATTATTCTAGGAGAGGGCGAGGAGAGGTCCAAGTTAGAGCAACTTGCACTTGAACTTGGGGTTTCTGACGATCTTTGGATGCCCGGGTTCGTCATCAATCCCTTCGCCCATATGAAACGGGCCAGTGTTTACGTTTTATCATCGCGATGGGAAGGTCTCCCGAATACTCTCATTCAGGCTATGGCGTGTGGCACGCCCGTAGTTGCAACACGCTGCCCTAGCGGACCCGATGAGATTCTTGAAGATGGGAGATGGGGCGCTCTGGTCCCAGTGGGTGATGCCGAAGCAATGGCTTGCGCCATTCTGAACAGCATCAATGGTAAAGCAGGCATACGGCCAGGAGAGGTTCTGCATAGATACGACGTCTCCCATGTGACGCAGCAATATCTCGATGCTATGTTAGGGTGAGATAGGCAAATGACCATTGAAAGGCATCTGCTGCGGATCAGCATGGTGTTCGTATCCTACCCCGTACCATCCGAGACATTTGCAGTACGCGATGTTCGTGCCCTTCGCGGAATGGGACACTCGGTCGAGACTTTATCTTTGCTTAATGGGAGGAAATTTTCGGAGATCCTCTCGTCTCTCAAACAATTTCCACGGGCGATGCGCAGGCCTGGTGCCTTGATCGTGATCAAACTAGGGCTGCGAATTATCCTGTCGGGCGGCTGGACATGGCGGGAAAAGCTGAAGTGCCTGTTTCTACTTCCTTCGGCAGCATGCGTGGCAAGCCGCGTCATTGAGAGCCGCCCCGATATCGTCCACTTGTTCTGGGGGCACTATCCTTCGATGGTCGCCTTGCTTGCTAAGCCATTCTTGACGCAGACCCATTTTACCGCTTTCCTGGGAGCTTACGATCTTGAGAAGCGCCTCCCGATCACGAAATGGACTGCACATCTAAGCCCAGTACTGTTCACGCATGCCTATGTCAATCGTAGGGCTATAGAGTACTTCATAGGCAGACATAGAATTGAAGTCATCCACCGAGGAATTGAGATTAAACCTTACCTATCGGGCGATTGGAAGCCGCTTCAGCAACGGGCTCTTCGCATCTTTACTGCGGGCCGGTTCATTGCCGAAAAAGGTTTCGACCGAATTCTGCGGGTATTCGAGCGCGTGGCTGCGCTCTACCCGGAGGCCACGCTTGCGATCGCTGGAGACGGTCCTGAGCGCATGAACCTCGTGGCGATGGCTCGGGAGCTGAAGATTGAGGATCGAGTGAATTTTCTCGGCTGGTGCTCCGAAGACGAGGTTCGCCAGCAGTTGTTCAGATCCCGGGTGTTCTTGCTGCTCTCGTACAAGCCTGGAGAGCGACTCCCGAACGCAGTGAAGGAAGGCATGGCAGCAGGATGCATCTGCATCAGCAGCCCCTCTCCCGGTATAGAGGAACTCATCGAGCACGGGTCCGATGGGTTCATCTGCGACGCCGACGACATGGCAGGGATCATGAAGGCTGTTGCATTCGGCTTTGAGTCTGACGCTGCTGCGCAGATGAGCCACGCGGCGTCGCAGAAGATTCGCACGGAATTCGACGTTCAGGTATCAGCTGAAAAGTATACCAAGTGCTGGAACCAACTTTTGATAGACGCGAGCAAACCTATCGCGTCGTCCACGCGGGCTCAGATAGGTGATTGATGAACGTATTGTCTCTAGGCTGTAGTGACCAATTAATCATTTGAGCCAGAGCATGATGTTGGCAAGTTTGACGAAGCCGAGGAAGTTGGTGGCGAGCTTGTCGTAGCGGGTGGCAATTCTCCGCCATTGCTTGAGC
>NZ_QDAH01000186.1 GCF_003075415.1 Microvirga sp. KLBC 81 | reverse complement strand
TCGAACCGATGAGCCAACCGATAAAGCTGGGGATTTTTACTTCGGCACTTCTGAGGAAAATTCACTCGGCATTGACATCACCTACCTTCGGGACGAAAGGGGCCTGCGGCCGAGTTCGATCCATCTCTACCGTCACAACCTGCGGAAGTTCGAGGCTTATCTCGAGCGACTGGACTGTCGTGACCTGCATGCCCTCTCCATGCCGGTCGTGTCTGGCTTCATCACCACCGCGGCGCAGGAGGTCGGCGATCTTGCGCGCCGTCGCCGTGCCGCCTTGGCCTTGCCCACCCGCGCGGCGAGCCGCCGGAAGGCGCCCAGCGCCGCAACCCGGAGATCTTGTTGTGCAGCGCGAGGCCCAGCCAGGAGGTGAAGTGCTGGGCGTTTAGCCAGGCTGCGAGATCCGGGCCGCACTCGCTGACCAACTTGAGCGCCAAGTAGGGTCCGATCCCATCGATCTGGGTCAGGTCGACCCCCGGGGATCGCATGCAGGGCCTCGCGCACCGGCACGGCCGGCTCATTGGCCTGCGGCTGCGCGGCGGGGCGGCGGCACCGCTGGGGGTGGGTTTGCAGGCGCTCCAGCACGGCCGCGATGCGCTGGTCGCAGGCGGCCACCTTTGCTTGGTAGATCTCATACAGCTCGAGCGCCTGGGACCAGGCGCAGACGTGCTCCTCCCGGTCTTGCCGACCAGCGCGGCGCGCAGAGTCGCGAGCGGGGTCTTGCAGCGCCCGTCGCGCAAGGCGGCTAGGCGGTCCGGATCGCGCTCGCCCGCCACCAGGGCCCGAATGATGCGCAGCCCCGTCTGGCCGGTGCTGTCGGCCACCACTGCTGGAGCTGCAGATTCATCTGGGTCAGCGCCTTCTGCATGGGCTGGATGTGGGCGGCCGCCGCCTTGAGGAGGCGCTCGCGCTGGCGCAGATGAGCGCAGAGTGGCGATCTCGCCGTGCGGGTGGAAGCTGGCCCGCAGAAGCCCGTACTCGTGCAGGCGCTGCCGCCACTGGGCGTCGCCCACGTCCGTCTTGCGGTCCGGCACCTGCTTGACCTCGCGGGCATTGACCACCACCACCACCACGAAGCCGCGCTGGGTGAGGAGCTCGGAGAGCGGAATCCAGTCGACCCCGGTCGACTCCAGGGCCACCGTGGTGACCCTGCACTGCTCAAACCAGTCGGCGAAGCGGTGCAGGTCGCCCGTGAAGGTGTCGAAGGTGCGCACCGGCTCGGGATCGCAGCGAGGCGGCTGCCACATGCATCCGGGCGCCGATGTCGACGGCGGCCGCATGCGGGTGGACCGGGGTCCCGCGCGAGGCGGGACGGTGACGTGCGCGTCATGGCAGCCTCCCTCTGGGACATCATCGGAGGGCGGGGCTGCGCGAAGACCTCACATTCCTAACCGGGATCGCCTGGGCGTCACCACTCTCAAGGGCGCAGCAGCCCGTGGACCATGGTCGCCATCGGGGTTGGGACCACCACATTGGGATCGGCCGCTCCCCTCCGCAGCCGATCATAGGGCGCCCTGTTTCTCCCGCCACAGGCGGATTGAGAATTCGCGCCCCCTCCCAGCAGTATCTCTCCCGAAGCAAATCCAAATTAACCACCCTGCAACGCCCTGCGTCGGGACAAGCTGTAGCTCTATAAAGTTCCCACCACCTCAAATCTTCCGCCGCGGGATGGATGTCGCGTAGGTGTTCATCGCAGAAAGGTGACGATCAGTGCGCTTAAGCTCTTCCAGAGCTGCCGCACGGTCATGGGTTGCCAGCAGGCCACATAAGACCTCCGAGACGGCGAGGGCCGGCGTCAAGGTATGAAAAAAGGTCTGGCTCTCCGTCGAGCACAGGACAACGTGCTCGGCGATCGTAGCCAAAGGGGAAACCTCGCTGTCAGTAATCGCAACAATTCCCACGCCTTTGTCGCGGGCGGCCTCAGCAAGCTCAAGAGTGTGAAGCGCGTAAGGGCTTATCGAAATTGCCAGCAGGACGTCTTCGGCGCTGGCGCGGATGAGCGCGTCGCCGCTTGTGCCGGCCGGACCATCGAGATGAATGGTCTTTTCACCAAGCAACGTCATAACATAGTAAAAATGCCAAGCCACTGAGTGGCAGGAGCGTGACCCGAGAACATAGACCCTCCGAGCTTTGTTCAAGCGATCCGCCATCGTGCCAAGCCGCGAGAGCGTGTCGGGTTCGCAGAGGCGCGCAATCTGTGCGGAAAGACTCTGGAGTATGCGTTGCGCCAGTCCCCCCCCGTTCGCCCCGCCTTCGTCTCTCCGCAATGCCTGAGCGGCAAACCCTTCGGCGCTGACCCGTATGACGTCAGCATGCTGACCACGAAATTCCTCGTATCCGGAGCATCCCAGGAACTTCGCCAGCCGCGTCATCGTAGAGGGTTGCACGCCCGCATTACGCGCCAACTCTCGCATCGAAACGAGTGCCACTTCCTGAGGATGTTCCAAGATATGACGAGCCGCCTGCTGCAACTGTTGGGGCATGTCGTCGAAACGTTCAATGATACGAGCGTGCAGAGGGCCCTTTTGCAACATTTGCCTCACTTAAGTTGCAGTAACTCAACCGGACGATCTCTCCAGCAGACGCAAAAGTCAAACAGCAGGGAGGGCTAAGCTGTCTGGATGCGAGACCTCCTTGGCGCGAGCGACGACTTGGAGGGCATCCGGCAAAGCGTGGGGATCGGGTGGCTTGAAGCGCCGGTTGGCGAGTTTGGACTCGGCAGCTAGGCGCCGTTGCACCACCTGCTCCGGTGAGGCGCCCTTGAGCACGCGCTAGCGTCTCCTGTTGTAAGCCCGATTGAAGCCTTTGAGCAGCGTCTCGAAGTCACGGATGGCTATCGATCGTGATCCCCAGCACCTCGCGCTGCACGCGGCCGTTGAAGCGCTCCACAAGGCCCTTCGTCTGAGGCATCTATGGCTTGGTCTTTCTATGCTGCACCTTCAGCTGGCGGCAGGTGTCCTCGAAGCCATCAGCCGTGAAGCAGGAATCTCTGTCCGTCAGGACGTGCGTGACCTTGAAGGGAAACGCGCGAACTGCCTCTTTCAGGAAGGCGACCGCACTTGTGGTCAGCTCGTCGTCTTTGACCGCCAGGTGCACCCAGCGCGAGCAGCGGTCGATGGCGACATAGAGGCAGCGCTTGCGGCTCTCGCCATTGGCGGTTTTCAGCTTGGGCAGGTGCTTGATGTCCAGATGCACGAAGCCGAGGTCGTAGTCTTTGAATGTGCCGCTCTTGCACTGG
>NZ_QDAH01000185.1 GCF_003075415.1 Microvirga sp. KLBC 81 | reverse complement strand
TGCGGTGAGGAGCTCGGCGTCGCAGGCCGTCAAAGCGCCAAGCGTACTCCTCAATCGCGCAACGCACCCGGTCCCAATAACGTTCCGCTACCAAACAATTTTTTAGTGTCGCCCCTGCACGGCACATGCTGGCTGGATCGCCGTTGGGAGATAATAACAAATGCTTCAAGCATGCACTATTTAAAACAATTGTTGCATTTCTCCGTGAAATCTGTAAATCAATGGCTGGACGCGCCGGAGCGCCGACCAGAAAGACAGCCAAGGCATTCTAGTGACTAAAATCCTCCATCGTTCCATCAGGGCAGATCTAGCAAGAGCCGTAGCCGGAGAAGGCATCTACATTACGGACAGCGAAGGTCGGAGCTACATCGATGGATCGGGCGGCGCGGCGGTAAGCTGCCTCGGCCACAACCATCCAGAGGTTTTGGAAGCGATGAAGGCGCAGATGGGGCGGATCAGCTACGCTCATACCTCGTTCTTCACGACCGACGTGGCTGAGCAGCTTGCCGAGCAGCTGGTTGCACTCGCGCCCGAGGGTCTTGACTATGTCTACCTGGTTTCAGGTGGTTCCGAAGCTGTCGAGGCCGCTCTCAAGATGGCGCGTCAGTACTTTGTCGAAATCGGCCAGCCGCAGCGGCGCCATATCATTGCACGCCGACAGAGCTATCACGGAAATACCATTGGCGCACTGGCGGCTGGCGGGAATGCATGGCGCCGCGCGCAATTTCAACCGCTTTTGCCAGAAACTCATCATGTGTCGCCCTGCTACGCTTATCGAGATATGCAGGTGGGCGAAACGCCGGACGCCTATGCTGAGCGCCTCGCTACCGAGCTGGAGGCGAAGATCATCGAGTTGGGGACCGATCAGGTCATGGCTTTCGTGGCGGAACCGGTGGTGGGTGCGACCCTCGGTGCCGTCGGGCCCGTCCCCGACTACTTCAAGCTGGTTCGGCAGGTTTGTGACAGGCACGGCATCTTGCTCATCCTTGACGAAGTCATGTGCGGCATGGGACGCACAGGCACGATTTTCGCTTTGGAACAGGAGGGCATAGTGCCCGATCTGGTAACAATCGCGAAAGGATTAGGCGGGGGCTTCCAGCCAATCGGCGCGGTGCTCCTGTCTAATAAAATCTATCGGGCCTTCGCGGAAGGTTCCGGCCTTTTCCAGCATGGTCATACCTACATCGGCCATCCAATCGCGGCAGCTGCGGCCAACAAGGTCGTCGAAATCCTGAGACGCCCGGAGCTTATGGAATATGTCGTCAAGATGGGCGAACGCCTCCAGGCCACCCTTGATGCAGCACTCGGGCAATCGCCTTATGTTGGCGACATCCGCGGCCGGGGCCTGTTCCGCGGCATCGAAATTGTGGCGGATAAGGACACAAAGCAGCCTTTCGATCCGGCCCGGAAAATCCACTCCAAGATCAAGACCGAGGCGATGCAGCGAGGCTTGATGTGCTACCCGATGGGTGGCACCATCGACGGTGTCCACGGCGACCATGTGCTGTTGGCACCTCCCTATATTGTTCAACCTGAGCAAATCGATTTGATCGTAGAACGGCTAGCTGCCGCCATAAACGCCGCCGTCGCCAGTTGACACAGGACTCTTGGTTCGGGGCAATGAAAGACAATCCAATGACGACATCTCCGTGTCCGCCTATAAGCGACGAACACTGGCCCGTCGAAATCGCGGATATGAAGACTGGCTTCGCCGGCGCATTGAACGTCTATCGCACAATGGCTCATCATCCGGCATTGCTGAAGGCATGGGCTCCGCTGCGCCAACATATCGTCAAGGACAGCGCTCTTGGCCCCGTTTGGTCCGAGCTCGTGATTTTACGTGCTGCTCATCGGATGGGTTCGGACTATGAATGGGCCCATCATGTCAGCCGCGCGCGTGCGCTTGGTATTTCGGATGCGCGCATCCAGGCGATGCGTGGCATGCCAGATAGAGAAGACGGGCTCATCGTCCGGGCCGTTGATGCGCTTTTCGATACACATCACTTACCGTCTGATCTTGAGTACGCGCTTTCCGCCGCCATAGGAAGACAAGGTGTATTCGATCTAATCACTACAGTCGGCTTCTATTCGGTACTGGGCTGTCTATTGATGACCTACGAAACGCCGATAGACGATGCCGTCGCGAGAGAAATGGCGGAGCGACCACTTCCGGTCACTTAGTTGGGCAAACAGCTACGGCGCATTCTTTGCGCAGGCGCCTTAGTGGTGCATCCGGCAGATTGCGGGGTATAATGGCAGCCCCTTGTGACCTGCCGGTGGAGGTGACCCATGGCACCCGTCTGCTTACGGGACTTGACCCCTGCGGAATGTGCAGCGGTGCAAAAGTTGGCCCACTCCCACATCGCTCCGGCCCAACGCGTGTAACGCGCCCAGATTATCTGGCGCGCCAGTCGCGGCGAGAGTGCATCGGCGATTGCAGCCCGCGTCGGCCTGGATGGCGAGACCGTGCGCAAGCGCATTCGCCGCTTCAATGCGGAAGGACTGGAAGCCCTCAAGGACCGACATCGCTCGGGGCGCCGGCCAACGTATTCGGCCGAGCAGACAGCCACCGTGATCGCCACCGCGCTGACCAAGCCTCAGACGCTCGACCGATTAGCCGCCTACCTGCACGAGCACAAAGGGATTGCGATGCAGCGCAGCCGCATCGACGAGATCCTGCTCCACGAGGGCCTGCGCTGGCGCAAGCACGAGACCTGGTTCGGCAAGCGGGTCGATCCGGCCTTCGCCGAAAAAAGGGGCGGATCGAGACTGAACCGCGCCGGGATTCCCGGAGGCTCCAACTCCTGACAGGATGGAGCCATGACGAAGAGAACACGCCCATATTCATCAGAGGTCCGCGAGCGCGCGGTCCGGATAGTTTTCGATCACCGGGACGAGTACGCCTCGCAGTATGACGCGATCCGGTCGATCGCGGCCAAGATCGGCTGCTCGGGCGAGACGCTGCGCCACTGGGTGCGGCAGGCCGAGCGCGACCAGGGCCTTCGCCCTGGGCCGACGAGCGCGGACCAGGAGCGGATCAAGGCGCTCGAGCGCGAGGTGCGCGAACTGCGTCAGGCCAACGAGATCCTGCGCAAAGCCAGCGCGTATTTTGATGGCGTCGTCTAATCGCGAACCATTTTGCAAGCCTTTTCTCAACAGCTCACCTGCTCGGGCCCAGGATTTGAGCCGAGGGAGCCTTGCAGACAATCCCGATCGCGGCCGGTCTCTTGTGACGGGCTGTTTCGACGTATGCCGGGGGCAGGGTCGTCTTCGCGGTCGACAGCTGTCGCCGCATGATGGAGCTCCGCGGGAGGAGCCTTCCTATGTGGACGCCG
>NZ_QDAH01000184.1 GCF_003075415.1 Microvirga sp. KLBC 81 | reverse complement strand
ACTGCGAGGCGTGCTCGTCGCGGTGATCGAAAACCATCCGGACCGCCCGCTCGCGGACCTCTGGTGAATAAGGGGGGTTCGCTTCGTCATGGCTCCATCCTGTCAGGAGTTGGAGCCTCCGGGAATCCCGGTGCGGTTCAATCCGCAAAATAGATAAGGTGAGGTCCGGCCATCGTACGCCCCTATGGGTAGGTATTGAACGAATCTCGTCTGCTTCTGCTTATCGTCGAGACACCTTCTGATGTGGTGGCCGGCATGTCCGACTGGATGCTGAGCTTGCAACTCTTGGTGCTCCTCGGGGTCGCCAATGGCACACCAATCTTTGCCAAAAAGCTGCTCCAGGGCCGCTTCAGCACACCGCTTGATGGCGGGCTCACCTTACCTGACGGCCAACCTCTCTTCGGAGCCTCCAAAACCGTCCGCGGTGTCGTTCTGTCCGTTGCTTGCACAATGGGAGCCGCATCCCTGCTGCACATGGGCTGGATCATCGGCGTTACGATTGCAGCCATGTCCATGCTGGGGGACCTCCTCTCAAGCTTTATTAAGCGCCGCCTCCACCTCCCGCCGCATGCCCAGGCGTTCGGGCTCGATCAGATCCCCGAGGCCCTGCTGCCTCTTCTGGCAGTCAAGAGGCGGCTCGATCTGACAAGCGGGGATATTGCTGTTCTGGTCATCGCATTCATCGTGCTGGAACTTGTCCTGTCCCGGATCCTGTTCCGGTTGGAGATCCGCGATCGTCCCTACTGAAGAGTGCTCCGTCGGAGAGGGGCGGGACTGCGCCGGAGCCGATGCAGGGTCACCTCGGGCGGGCAGTTCAGGCGCGCATCGACGATGCTGGTGCCGGCACCGGTCGAGGTATAGCCGATCATCCTGCCATACCGCCATGAGCCTCTGACAAAGCGGCGGGGGCTGGCAGCCTCGGTGCGGATCGGAATGCCGCCCGGCAGGCAGATCTGGCCGCCATGCGTATGTCCGCACAGCATTAGATCGAACGTAGCATCGGCCGCCCGATGGTACGTCTCGGGGGTGTGCGATAGCAGGATCGACACGGCTCCTGGCGGGATATCGCGCGCAGCCTTGTCGATGTTGTCCATGCGGTAGAAGTTCCCATCATCGACACCGGCGAAGTAAATGGCCTCGCCATCGCGTGCAACGCGCGTTGCCTCATTCAGCAGGAGCCGGTATCCCATGCGCTCCATGGCGGGCACCATGCGGATCGTATCATGGTTTCCTAGGACGGCATAAGCAGGGCCTTTGATCGCTGCTCGCAGACGCTCCAGTCCCTCAAGCGCCGTCCGATAGGGGCCATAGGTGAGAGCGCGGTAATCGCCTGTCAGAACACACAGATCATAGCGCAGCGGCTCGATGCGCCTGATGAGCGTGTCCACGAAATGCTCATTCATGCCGAAGTGCAGATCGGCGAGATGCAGCAGCACGAACCCGTCGAAGGCACCCGGCAGATGAGGAAGCTGCACCTCGTGGCGGCGGACCTCGATCGCAAGGGCATTGCGCCGGGCTCTCTCATGCAAGCCCAGCAGCCGGAGACCGCTTCGGATCAGGGCTGGATTCGAGAGCCAGTGCTCGCGATTGAAGAGATAGGTGCGCTCACGCAGCGCGAGAGTCTCATATTCCGCTTCTCGCCTGAGGCGCTGCACGATGTACGCACGACCGAGGCGCGGTTCGAGGCTGGCAAGAGCCGTTTTCTCGTCGGGCGTGAGACCAAGCTCACTCGTCAGGTGAGGGATGAGGGGCTCCGTCATGCGAACACTGAGGGCGTCATGAGGAAAGCGGCCTAGCGGATCATTTGGATCAAGGCAGCATCAGGAAAGCAGGTCTCCGCGCGCTGGTTTCGCGCTTGCCACTGGCCGGTGGCAGTGCGGGTTGCAAAACCGATCAGACCATCAAGTTTTCCGACATCGTGACCTTGGGCCTGCAGGCGCTCCTGCATGGTCCAGATATCGCCTCGCTTCATAGGATCGGTTGGCCTCCATGCTGTCAGAAAGCCGGAGCCGCCGCGTAGCCGATCGGCCAGATGGCCGATGAACAGCGCATAGAGGTCGGACTCGTTGTATTTCTTAAGCACGTAGAAGTTCTCTAACACCAGCAAAGCCGGTCCCAAGCGACCGGCCGGCATCAGCAAGAACGCGGTTACGTCGCTGTTCTCGCCTAGCAGGGATGTGCGATCGGCACGCGTGAGGCCGAGCTGTGCCCATTCCCTCAGCGGCTTGCCTTGCCGTGGCCCTTCCAGGGTGCAGGAGACGCTCGCCGGAACGTGCACCTCAATCCCCCAGCCCCGCTTTGGTTTCCAGCCGTGTTCGCGCAGATAATTGGCAATGGAGCCGAGGCTGTCCGGCACCGAGCGCCAGATGTCGCGCAGTCCGTCCCCATCTGCATCAACGGCATAGCGCAGAAACTTCGACGGCAGCAGCTGCGGCTGTCCCATGGCCCCAGCCCAGGAGGACAGCAAGGTCTCTTCCGGCCAGTGATCCTGATCCAGGATCAGCAGCACCGCCAGGAGCTCCGGGTAGTAGAGGGTGCGCCGCCGGCCCATGAAGGCTTGCGTGGCCAGAACCCTCAAGGCCTGGTGCTTTGGCCTGACACGACCGAAATGCGACTCGCGGCCCCAGATCGCGACAAGGATCTCCCGCGGCACACCATAGCGCCGCTCCAGCCTGTCGAGAACGGCGGCCCACTCGTCCAAAAGGATTCGACCGGCTGTCGAGAGCGAAGTGAGCTGGGCTTCCGAGAAGTAGCGACCGGGGCTCTGGAACTCGGCTTGCCGCTGATCGTCCCGCGGGGGTACTTGGCCGGGGGGCTGCAGTTCCGGAAGGCTCCAATCGAGCGTGAGGGTCACGAGGGCGTGGTCGAACGTCTCGCGGGAAATCCCCTGCTTTTGCGCGTCAGGCCAGACAGTGGCCGCCAGCCAATCGCGAAACTGATCCTCAACCAGCTGTCGCGTGTCTGAACTCTGCGCCTGCGCAGGCGAGCGCTCCGCCGCCACAAGGGCGCAGGAGGCTCCGGCAAGCAGGGCTGCGAATACGCAGCAGATAAAACGGATGAGCATCATGCGCATCCTAGATCGGGATGATCTTGGCGGGAATTCAATTCATCCGGTTAGGGCCTGGATGGCCTTAAAGTCGCATTAGGAAGCTTTGCTATTGCAACACGTCGTTCGCTCTCTGAGACGTGTCATGATGCTAGCCAAAGGTCAGCTCCTGGCACAAGGCGGCCGAATGCCCGGATCAGCGCGGTGAGCCGACCTTCGCAGGGTCGCGATTAAAGACCATCCCTGACCGAGGCCGTGTCAGAACGCAGATCGCGACCGACTGAGCTCGCCCGTGTGGTCCTCTGACGGCGGGAGCGCGAGTGACAACGGC
>NZ_QDAH01000183.1 GCF_003075415.1 Microvirga sp. KLBC 81 | reverse complement strand
GGGCCAGATCGCCGGCACCAGAGCGGAGTATGCCCTACGCAACCGTGCGCTTGCCGCCCTCCCGCTTGCAGCCGACAGTTTGAAAGCGGACGTCGAGAAGCAGAGATTGATTCCGCTGATCCTGGCCCGCGACGGTGCGGTTCAGGAGATGTTTTGCAGTCCGAGCCCTGCCAAGGAAGCCGCGCTCGACGACAAGCTTCGCGGCATTGCCCGCGACGCCATGGCTTCCGTGGTCTATGTCATCAACACCGAGGGCATAGCGATTGCCGCGAGCAACGCCGGCGAGCCGACCAGTTTCGTCGGCAACGACTACCGCTACCGCCACTACTTCACCGAGGCGATGGCAAATGGCACGGCCACGCAATATGCGCTCGGCACAACCAGCGCGCGCCCGGGCCTATACCTGGCGAGCCGGGTTGATGGGTCGGAGGGTCCGCTCGGCGTGGTCGTGGTGAAGGTGGAGCTCGACCGGGTCGAGTCGAGCTGGAGGGAGAGCGGCTTCGTGGTCTTCACGACGGATGAGCGCGGCGCTGTCCTTGCGACGAGCGTGCCCCAATGGCGTTTTGGCGCTCTCTCACCTCTTTCCGAAGAGGAGACGGAAACCACCCGAGATCGTCTGCAGCTATCAGGCGCGACTTTCAAGCCGGTGCCGCTTTCCCAGCGTGGCGGCAACATGGTCACCGCAAGTCCTGCGGGCAGATCAGCCGGCTTCGTTGCGGTTTCGCAGGATCTTGGGAAAGCAGTTCCGGGCTGGCGTCTTTCCCTGCTCATTCCTGCTGACGCTGAGATTTCATCGGCGGCAATAACGGGCCGCGTAACGACATTGCTTGCCCTCATTCTCCTTGGATTCGCCGTTGTCGTCATTGTCCGACGGCGGCGGGCGATCCGACAGCGGCAGGAAGCACTTGCGCGCATGAATACCGAACTCGAGTACCGCGTCAATCTGCGCACGGCGGATCTCCGCCGCACAAACGAAGCGCTCGCCCACGAGATCGCCGAGCGCGAGAACGCCGAGGCGAGGGTGCGCCGCCTGCGCGATGAACTCGCCCAGGCAAACCGGCTGTCTATTCTTGGGCAGATCGCGGCCGGGGTCGCCCACGAGATCAACCAGCCGGTGGCAGCGATCCGAACGTATGCTGAAAGTGCCGCGCGCCTTCTTCAGAACGGCCAGTCGCAAGACACCGCTGAGAATATGAGCTCGATCGTCGCCATGACCGGCAGGATCGGGTCAATTACAGAAACGCTGCGGTCCTTCTCCCGCCGCGCGACCGGAGCGATATGGCCGTTACCAGCGGAAGAGGCGATTGATGGTGCGCTTTCGCTCCTGTCAGGCCGAATCCGCGATTCCGGGGTGATGATCGAACGAACGCGGACCGACTCGTCTCCAATGGTGATGGCAAGCCGCATCCGGTTGGAGCAGATCCTCGTCAACCTTCTTCAGAATGCGCTCGACGCGTTGGAGGACCAACCGGAGCCCCAGGTCGAGATCGCGCTCACCGCGAAGGAAGAAATGGTTGCAATTTCCGTTCGGGATAACGGTCCCGGCCTTGCCCCCGACATCCGCCGGAACCTTTTCATGCCGTTCACCACCAATAAGGAAAAAGGCCTCGGTCTTGGCCTGGTCATTTCAGAAGAGATCGCACGGGAGCTCGGCGGCTCACTGCGGCTCGATACGAACCATGACAAAGGGGCTTCCTTCACGGTCGAGCTGAGGCGTGCGGCATGAGTGCTGAAAAAGGACGGGTTATTTTTGTGGACGATGACGAGGATCTGCTACGGGCAGCCAAGCAGATGCTGGAGCTTGCCTGCTTCGTTCCGATCCTTTTCCGCTCGGCCGAGACGGCGCTCGCCACGATAGATAAGGATTTCGAGGGGCTTGTAGTGAGCGACATTCGCATGCCCGGAATGGACGGACTCCAGCTCTTCGAGCGGGTGAAGGCGATCGATCCGGATATTCCAATCGTCCTCATCACCGGACATGGCGATGTCGAGTTGGCCGTTGCGGCCATCAAGGACGGCGCCTACGATTTCATCCCGAAGCCATATGCGACGGAGCGACTTCTAGAGACGCTGCATCGTGCTTCGGAGAAACGGCACCTGGTTCTGGAAAACAGGCGTCTAAAGGACGCGGTCGCCCGATCCGCTGGCGATATGCCGCTCATCGGCGAGGCGCCGGCCATGAAGCGGCTGCGCAAAACGCTTCGCCAAATCGCCGATACCAACGTGGACGTCCTCGTGGAAGGTGAAACAGGCACCGGCAAGGAGGTGGTCGCCGCGCTGCTGCACCGGTGGAGCAACCGGCACGCGAAACCCTTCGTCGCGTTGAATTGCGGCGCGCTCCCGGAAAGCGTCATCGAGAGCGAGCTTTTCGGACATGAGGCAGGCGCCTTCACGGGAGCACAGAGGCGCCGGATTGGGCGGATCGAGCATTCAAACGGTGGGACGCTCTTCCTCGATGAAATCGAGTCTATGCCGCCCCCGCTTCAGGTGAAGCTGCTCAGGGTGCTCGAAACCCGGCAGATCACGCCGCTCGGCACCAATGAAACCCGAAGCATCGACCTTCGTGTCGTCGCCGCGACGAAGGTCGATCTCGGCGATCCAGCGACCCGCAGGGATTTCCGGGAAGACCTCTATTTCCGGCTGAACGTAGTGACGTTGCGCATCCCGCCGCTTCGCGAGCGCTCCGAAGACATTCCGGCGCTTTTCGGCCACTTCCTGGAGCGTGCATCGAAACGCTTCGGCCAGCCGGTGCGGGAGATGACCGCGGCCGTGCGCGACCATCTCATGGGCCACAAGTGGCCCGGCAATGTTCGCGAACTCGTTCATTTTGCCGACCGTGTCGCCCTGGGGCTCGAACCGGAATTGGAAACCTCGGTTGTATCGACTCAAAAATGCGTGACTGCACCAAGCCTAAGTCTTGCTGAAAAGGTGCGCCGTTACGAAGCAACTGTAATTCACGAAGCCTTGCAGGAACATCGCGGCGATATGCAACAAGTGATCGAAACACTTGGAATCCCTCGCAAAACTTTCTACGATAAATTGAAACGCCACGGGATAAACTCGGCCGATTATCAAAAGAATCGCTAGTGTTCGAAACCTTCTTGAACTTGCACGTCGCGGAAAGGCTGCGATGATGTGTTGACGCCAGCGCATTGGAATCGTTAAAGCCACTTGTGCCGAGTGTCACGCTATTTTGCCTCAACCCTTACTGTAACCCTTGAAGTATAACCGCCAGACCGAAGCGCCGACGGCAATATTGCCTTTCTGGCCAGGTATTTTCTTCTCATTTTGGGCCTGCAGCTCGCTCGCTTCGGAACAACGGTCTACTCTCATGATTGTGGACAAGGGGTTTTGACATGGAGCGTCGGCCCGTCGCGTCGACGCGACGGCAGAGATGTGTACGGCGGATCCATGGTGCAGGAGGCGGGACGCCAACGTCGGTCAACAAACTCTCATCTGCGGGTTGACCCGCATGACCTTGCTGCGTTTGGGGCTACCTCGC
>NZ_QDAH01000182.1 GCF_003075415.1 Microvirga sp. KLBC 81 | reverse complement strand
CGTTTCAACACACATCACTCTGAGGGACAGCCACCCGCTCCGCTACTGCGTGAGCGGCAGGCCCATTACGGCATCTAGACCCACAGGCGCTTTTCCCGGCGGCGTTGCACAGAGGAGGGGATGTTCATCGCCTCGCGATACTTTGCGACGGTGCGGCGCGCAATTTCGATACCAGTTTCCTTAAGTCGGACGACAATGTCATCGTCGGACAGAACATCATCAGGCGATTCTACGGCGACCATCGCCTTGATCCGATGGCGGACAGCCTCGGCGGAGTGCGCGTCGCCACCTTGGGAGGAGGCGATCGCGACAGTGAAAAAATACTTCAGTTCGAACACCCCGCGCGGGGTGAGCATGTATTTGTGCGACGTCACCCGGCTTATCGTCGACTCGTGCATGTTGATCGCATCAGCGACAGTTCTGAGATTAAGAGGCCGCAGGTGGGCGACGCCATGTTCAAGAAAGGCATCCTGCTGGCGAACGATTTCAGCCGCTACCTTAAGGATCGTTTTGGCGCGCTGGTCGAGGCTGCGGATTAGCCAGTTCGCGTTTTGGAAGCATTCGTTGAGAAATGCCTGATCTTTCGAATTTTGGGCGGTCGCCCGTGAGACTTCGGCGAAATAGGTTTGGTTGATCAGCAGCTTGGGCAGCGTGTTCGGCTCAAGTTCGACTTGCCATCCGCCTCCGGGCGAGGGTTGGACCCAGACGTCAGGAATGATGGATTCCGGGTCTCCGGACTGGAATCGGTTTCCCGGCTTGGGATCTAGCGCACGGATTTCATGCAGCATGTCGAGAAGGTCGTCTTCATCGACCCCGCAATGCCGCTTCAATGCCTGAAAATCGCGTTGCGCAAGCATCTCAAGATTGGCGACCAAAGTTGCCATCGCCGGGTCGAACCGGTCTCGCTGGCGCAACTGTATCTCGAGGCATTCGCTGAGAGTACGCGCGAAAATTCCCGGTGGATCAAAGAGCTGCAAGGTTCCGAGAACCCGTTCCACATCAGCCTCCCGGACATTTAGGCTCCCGGCCAGCTCCAAAAGGTCTATCTGAAGATACCCAGTGTCTTCCAGATGATCGGCAAGCTCGCGAGCAATCAGCCGCTCCTGCGGCGTGAATGCAGTGAGGGCGATCTGACGAGCGACATGGTCATGCAATGTTTCGGTGGAGGCGGTAAACTCGCCGAGGGCAAGGCTTTGCCCGGGCGGGATATTGGTTGTGTCGCGCATTGATTTCCATTGCATGAGCTGTTCTGGGGCCCCGGTCGCGGTCGGCCCATCAACGTCGTTTTCGCGTGCGCCGATGTGCGGATCCTCGGCCGAAGTCGAAACAACATCGCGTAATGCCCCGCCGTCGTTTCGCGCCAGCTCCAAAAGCGGGTTCTTCTCGATTTCCTGCTCCACGAACTGACGCAGTTCGGCATGCGTCAGTTGCAGCAAACGGATCGACTCAATGAGTTGAGGTGTTACACTCAGAGATTGCTTCTGACGCTGAAGCTGGCTTGCTGAGAATCTCATGGTGAAGCTCCTGTCAGGCGACGCACTTGGTCGGTCTCATGGGATCTGTGAGATGTTGACTCGTCCAGGTCATGCGGCGGCCCCGGTTTGAAAGGCCTTCAGCGCTTCGAGAACGTTCTGCGGCGACGAGACGCCGTAGGGGTCGGTTTCGCAGTTGTCGGAGAAGCCGTCCTCCTCGAACCACTGCTCTACTAGGCCGTTGTTGATCACGGCAGCGTACCGCCAGGAGCGCATACCGAAGCCAAGATTGTCCTTGGCGACCAGCATGCCCATCTTACGCGTGAACTCACCCGAGCCGTCCGGGATGAGCCTGATTTTCTGCAGCCCCAAGGCCTTGCCCCACGCATTCATGACAAAGGCATCGTTGACGGAGATGCAGTAGATCGCGTTGATTCCTTCGTTTTCAAACTCGTCATAGAGCTTTTCGAAATCGGGCAGTTGGTAGGTCGAGCAGGTCGGGGTGAAGGCGCCAGGCAACGAGAACAAGACGATGCGCTTGCCGCTGAAATAGTCGTCGGATGTCTTGTCTTCCCAGCGGTAGGGGTTTGGCCCCTCGATGGACTCATCGCGAACACGGGTGCGAAAGGTGACGAAGGGAACCTTCTTTCTCAGGGTCATCAATGGTGCTCCTCGAGAAGAAAAACGGGCGGTGCAATCACGTCAGGATGGTTGTCGAGGCCAAGATAGGAACATCTGACGAAATCGACGATGTCCTGACCGGATGGTCGCCGCGCGGGAGACGGATGGTCCGACCGTTTCCCGAACGGCCGTAAACGTCCATTGATCCGTCATCGCGCGGTTGCCGGAAATGCGGTTCTGCATGCTCAATAACAGCGGCGGTGTTGCGCAAGGGGCGCGTTGATGGCGCTGGCGTGTGCAAACGAGGAGCACTCACGCCGGATAAACGGTGCCAATCAGTTTGCGACAAAGCCTGTCTCCTCACTCCGTGACGCATGTGCGGAGAACCATGCATGTCCCGTGCCAAAGGGGAAACTCATTTCAAAACAATATAATGGCTCTAATGCTGCGATGCCGCCTGTCCGACAATGTCGACTATTGGACCATGCGGAACGCGGTTGGATGACGGGTGAACTGCCTGTTCCCGCGGAGCAATCCTGTCGGATCTCGCCCGCCTCCATGCGCGCCCGGCCGCGAGAACGCCACTGCCCTCTGGCGTGAACTGCAGGATCTTGGCTGTGCGGGCTCCCCCAAGCAGGTCTATCGCTGGATGGCCGAGCATCGCACGGCTCCGGCGAAGACGACAGCCCGCAAATGGCGCTCCCCCGGTCCGAGCCGCTCCGCGGCAGATGCTTCGCTGCCTTCGCCCAAGCAGCTGGCATGGCTTCTTGGGCGCCCTCCGACAGCACTTGATGCAACGGAGGCTGCCGTCCTGGCCCGGGTGCGAAGATCCCGAGGCTGCGACTATGGCCGAACGCGCCGAGCGCTTCTGCGCCCGCATTCGTCGGTGGTATCGTGAGCGCCAGACCCGAAACAGTGAGCAGGCGTCCACCAAGGCTGTGACGGGATAGATTGCCAAAGCTCGGTCCTTGGGCATCCCGGCTGTCGAGACTTATGCCGTCAGCCTGGAGCAAGACGGGGCTGCGGTTCGCGCAGCCCTGACACGGCCGTGGAGCAGTGGGCAAGCCGAGGGTCCGATCACGCGTCTCAAACTCCTCAAGCGCTCGATGTACGGACAAGCCAACTTCGATCTCCTGCGCCGGAGAGTGCTCCGGGCAGCGTAATCCACGCAAAGTGCGGGAGAGCCACAAAATCGATACTGCTGGCGAATTCATCATGCCGGGATGGAAGTCATCATGAGCTTGGCGAATGCGGATTGACGCGTTCGTGCAAGTGGCGTGCCCGCGAGCCAAGCACTAATGCGGATGAGGTTCATTCGCCAGCAGTATCAAAATCGAGGGAAGATCACTGCGTATCGACATGTATGAGGTTGGTAAGAACAGGCGCCGTCTCCGCCTTCCACATCGTTGGTGCTGTCCGTTCACGACAGGTTGCGATGCGCGCCCTCACTCGGCGGGTGCGCGATCGGTGGTTGGCCGGTCACTGTCTCGGCAAGCTGATGGC
>NZ_QDAH01000181.1 GCF_003075415.1 Microvirga sp. KLBC 81 | reverse complement strand
CCAGAGAGCATTGGAAACAAGAGGTTTGGCCATGCCAAACCAACGCACTCACTCCAGTTTTGTTAGGCACTCTAAGTCCACCGAATGATCGGCTTGCCCGTGCTCTCCGGTGGGTCGGCCTCTTCAGCGCCTTACCCCTCCTCGTCTTTGCGTTCGCTCTCGCTATTTGAGCGCTTTCTCACCAGGATTCCAAGTGAAGCACCGGTGAAGCCGATTGGCGGCTGACACTTGTAATTTGCAATAATAAGATCGAACTCCGAGTGACCTCCACGACAATTCGGAGGGAACGAGCGTGCTCCGTCGCCCGAAGCCAAATGTCAATGTCTTCGGCCTTGCAAGTTGGCTGGTCGGTCCTGCGCGTGTGACCCTCACTCCTGTCGAGATCGTGACAGAGATTTGCGAGCGGCTGGTGCGTGCCGGCATCCCACTCTGGCGCGTGCGCGTCGGGCAGCGGCTGGCCAACCCTCTTATCGGAGCCTGGGGGATCATCTGGGTGCGCGGGACCGGAGCCGAGGAATACACGGTTCCTCGCAGCGTTCTGGCAACGGATTCTTACACGGGCAGTCCGTTCGAGCATGTCGCCAAGACCCGAACTCGCTTTCAGCGCTCGCTGCAGCACCTTGATCCAGCCCATGACCATCCGGTGCTGTTCGAGTTGGCAGCGGCAGGCAGCACAGATTACTTGGCCCTTCCCATCACCTACGGGGACGGCTCAGTTCAAGGAGCCGCATTCACAACCGATCGCATCGATGGCTTCCGTCCGGATGATATGGCACTCATTGAGGAACTCAGTCCCTTCCTCGCTGCTGCGTTGGAGCCTGCCGCTATGCGTCGCTCCACCGAGAGCCTGCTCCGAACCTACCTTGGAGATGGTCCTGCCGAACGCATCGCGGCAGGCGCAATTCGTCGAGGTGATCAGGTGGAAATCGAAGCGGCGGTTCTGCTCACGGATCTGCGCGGATACACCGCTCTCGCGGAACAACTGGCACCCGACCAACTCCTGGAACGCCTTGATCTGTATCTGGAGATCGTCGTCGAGGCTGTCCGGGCAGAACGAGGTGATGTGCTGAAGTTCATTGGTGATGGGGTACTGTCAATCTTTCCTGTCGGCGCAGGTGGACGAGCGGAGGCCAGCGCTCGTGCACGTCGTGCCTTGGAGGCAGCCTTGGTGAAGGCTGTTGAAATTGGCGGCCTGCACTTTATCGGCTGCCTGCACATAGGGCGGGTCATCTACGGCAATATCGGTAGTGCAGATCGATTGGACTTCACAGTGGTCGGCCCCACCGTAAACTTCATGAGCCGGCTGGAAGCGGTTGCCAAGAGCCTGAACCTGACTGCCCTGTGCTCACGGGAGGTGGCGATGTTCTTTCCAACTGACACGACAAAGCCTATCGGCAGCTTCGTTCTGCAAGGTATTCCGAACGAACAGATGATCTTCAGCTTGGTCTCACATCACGTACAGACTGAAACGTGATTGAACATTGCTATGGGTCGCGCCGGACTGCTCCTTGCCTCGCTTCGATATATAGCCGCAGTTCGAGGAGCCTTTGATCTCCCGAACGGTCTGGTCCTTCCTAGCGCATCGTACGGAAAAGTGGATCCGGTTTTCCGAGTCCCACGATGCGCTAAGCACCATTCGATTACCTTCCCGCTTCAACCAAAACGAAGCCGCGCGTCCGGTTCTCATTATCAGGATCGGGTGTGTTCATGGCTGCGTAGAGGTCATCGGCTCGAACCCAGACAGGCGGATACTTGTACCTCGAGACATCAAGAATCAGGAAACGGTCCGTGTCGGCATCATAAGCCGCCAAGGGCGAAATGTGCCCCCCACGTTCCTGACCGATCGACCGTCGCAAGTAGTTCACGATCACGTACCGGTTAGGCGTGCTGAGGGCGTCAACCGCCAGTTTGCGAAACTCGTCCAGGCTCATGTCGGCAGCGTGGCGGACGTCAGCCTCCACTGCATAGGAGGTGAGAATGGCGCCGATCTGGTCGAGCGTCATCCCGATCCGGGCGAGGACCGCCTTGGGCAGAATCTGCTCAGTTTCGTCGTTGAGCACGTTATCTTGCGTGAAGGTCTTGAACGGCTCAAACTCTGGAGTAGACGGGGCCGGAACGCCAAGCGCATTGAGAACCATCACGAGGCTCGCGACACCACAATAGGCCTGGTTCTTCTGCGTCACGAATTGAATGCTGAGCGGCCAGTAGGCGCGGTTCGCCTCGCTTTCCAGCAGCAAATGGGCCCCGCGTTCGCTGTTCAGACTGATCAGAGGTTCTGGCAGGGGCAGTGTCTGAGCGGATACACCCCCTCCCACCAAGCAGATTGCCAGTCCGGCAATTTTCAGAAATGAGGTGAGCACACGCATTGCCAACCTCCTGGCCTATGGATCTGGCTGCCCCCCCGAAGGTGGAAAGGAAGGGCTCGTCTGGTGCAAAATGCTCTTTCGAGAGGAATGATACTCTTGAGCACCATTTCTCGAAAGGACCTTTGCACAGCCCTGTGGCTGAGGAAGCGCTCACAGATGAAGCCCCATGTGAGTTTGGAATCTCGGCTATGCTAAAGGTTGCACAGGAAGTCCCTGGCGCATGCAGGGGAAGGTCCGTTTAGGCAGGCTAGAGCATCGTGCGGAACCGAAGGTCCGCTCTCAACGATGCTCTCATTCAAGGAGAAAGCATCGGATGGGTCCCAAAAGTGCAAATCCACTTTTCACGTCCGATGCTGTAGGACCTGATCCGGTTAGCCGCCTCCCGCCACGCGGCATCCCGGCGCTTAGCCAGAGAGCGATCTTGCCCGTGCTCAAATGCTACGGGATCAAGAAAAGCGGCCAACTCAGCAATTCGCCTGTCCAAGTCACTGGAGATTTGCATTCTATGCGACCTCAAGAATTTCCCTATGAACGTTCAGATGGAAATGCCGAACGGTCTAGAGAGGCGAGAGTTCCTGAGCCTGTAGGCATAAGCCTAAATCGGAGACTTGGGTTCACCACTTCCGTGATTAGTAGCCTCCGCCCATTCATGGCTGAGAGAACTCGTGCTGGGAGGTATGACGGAGGCAATGCTGAACACCTGTCCAGTCCCTCTCTGCGTCTTACTGAAGAGGCGAGTTCCAGGGTATCAAGGCGATCATGACTTCATGGCGACCCTGCGGACATGCTTACGCGAATGCGCCAAAGCTCGATGATGGCCAGAACCGTGACCCCCAATCCGATCAGAACATGGGTCCAAGTGGCCGCAGGCATTCCAGAAAAGCCGAAGAGCCAGGGCGCGCCCATCACATAGAGCCCAGCGACGAAGTTGATGCGTTCCTCCCACTCCAGCATCCGGAGCAACGCCGCGAACGACACGCCGGCGATGACCAGTCCACCAATCCAAGCCGTCCAAGCAGGAGCCTGAGCAGCGGCAAAGCCGAACAGCCAGGGGGCGATCAGGAGAATGATGCCAAGAGCAGCATTAAGACCATTAACTGCGGCATCCTCACGTGTCTTCAAGACTCTCATGGCGACCTCCTCTCAAGGTCTGAGCCCCCCACTTCCCAATATCCTATCGTTCCCTCCAACCCGCTGCTTGTGCAGCCATTCGATCTATCAATGATATTATACCTCGAAGGTTTTAGTCCCGCATTATCAACTCGACACAAGCTCACATCTAGAGCAACGGCAGTTCTGACGGAATCGTTGGGGCTATGCGGTGTGGCGGCTTCGTGATTCACTCATCTTGGCTCTC
>NZ_QDAH01000180.1 GCF_003075415.1 Microvirga sp. KLBC 81 | reverse complement strand
CATGCCGGCCGGGGCTGCATACGCAAACAGCGGCCATCACGGACAGTCCGACATCGCGTTTTCACACGACCTCGGTCAAACCAGGAAATCCCCTGCCCTTCAGGAACGTCCGGTGTTTCCGTCTTAAGCGGACATTCGGTCTATTTCCGGAACGTGCCAGTTGCAGATATTTGATCCTCAGGCCTGATGTTCGACTTGTTGTCCGCGTGAGGCCCTCAATGATGCCGCCGAAGCCGCAGGCAGGAGCACCATCGGCAACTACGGCTCCACGATGGGTTGCGACAGGATCCAGAGGCTCAGGACCGTATAGCCCACCATGAGGACCAGCATGGGCCCTTGGCTTTTGCGTGCTGCCTTGGATGTTACGAACACCGCGAGGGCGGTCTCGTGCGCGAGCCAAGTTGCCACGATATGGCCGATCACGATCGCGCCGACCGCCATGAGCCAGACGAAGCGCGCATCCACGATGCCGATATCGATCCGGTAAAGGGCAGTGCCAAAGAGATCCCAGCCGAACCCGAAGGGATCCGACGCCAGCGGGATCGCGAATTGCCCGGCAAGGAGCAGGAACGAGAGGTAATGCGCCAGGTGATAGGCGATGGCGATGGGCACGAGAGGCAGCACAAACCGGCCCGCCAGCGTGCTTAAGGAATGCTCCGCTTCACCCGACGCCATGCGCATCATGGCAATGACGACAAGATACGCTCCTCCAAAGACCAGCGGCGCCAGACAGAGAAGCATAGTCGCGAGAACGTCACCCGAACTCTCCCCTTCCGTACCGAGCCGGTCGACCAATTCGACGACAATCATCCAAGCCGGTGTTTCCAGCAGGCCATCCACCGACACCGTCGCCAGCATCAGAAGCGTGAAAGCGGTCAGTGAGATGGACAGAGGCCGGTCGGACAGGAGCCCCACTGCATAAGGCCGCAGCCACCAGCACCCACGAAGGCCGGTTCTCGCCACCTGGAGCGGGGCAAAGCGCCCGAGAATGGCAAAGGCCACGGCAAAGGGGTCGGCGTTCCGCAGCCAGACAGCCGGACCGAACAATCGGCAGCCGATCCAGCTCAGACCGAGATAGGCCAGGGCTCCCAGCGCGATATTGCGCGGGATGTCGCGTCCCGGTGCGATCAGCTCAAGCCAAGCCATCAGGAGAAAGAGGGCGGCGGCCGGCCACGCTCCCAGCCAGGGAGGGTATGCCTGAAACCGGCCTCGTCCAGGCGCCGAGGTCCGAAACCCGTCACTCCAGCGCCGTCCCCACTCCCAGGCAATCACCGCCGGGTTCACGAGCGGCCACGGATTGACGACAAAGGCCGCAAGGAGGGTCATGCCCACCCACCAGATCACCCAGACGAAGACCGGGGTGATGTTCTTGAACGGGTTCTGGTTGCCAAGGAGGCCCGCCATCACGATCAGGAGGAATAGGCCCATCGAGAGGCCCTGAAGGACGGCAACGAGCGACCAGGGAAGCCTGCCCCTGGCGAAAACGAGGCTGCGCGGTTTGATCGGTCGAGCTGAAGTCCGGAAGAGGGTCAGGAATGCGAATGAAGCCGCAACGGCCGCTCCGGCCCCCAGCAGATACAGCCAGAGCGGCAGGGGAAGATCATAGCGCGCCCCCAGCCCATGGGCTTGAGCCTCACCGGGTAGGATGGCGCAAAGCACAGATGTGGCACCGGTTCGGAGGAACGAGCCTCTGCCTGCTCCAGAGCATCGTGCGGAAAAGCGGCCCCGGTTATTCGCTAGCGCGGCCCTTTGGGTCGCTTTCAACGATGCTCGGCTTGAAAGAGGAAGCATCGGATCGATCCCCAAAGTGGAATCCACTTTTGGGTCCGATGCTCTAGCGTGGGTGTACTTCGACATAGACGAGGATCCGGTCGCGTCCCGCGCCACCATGGATCTCGACCGGGAACCGGCCGGTGGCATAGGCAGTGAAAGTCATGTGCTGGGGGCTGCCGGGGGCGGCCGTGATCTCAATGTCGTAGCCATGCAGATGGAGCATGATCATCCGGTCAGCCGTCCAGACGATTTTTACCTGATCGCCCTGCACCACCTGGAGCACCCGTGGCCCGCCCGCCACCCGGCCATTCTCGAGGATCATGTCGAAGTGCTTTATCGTGCTGGCGTCCTGCCCCATGGCCGGAAGAGTGCACGGCACGATCACGAGCATCGTTGCGAAGAGATCCTGGCCAAGGCGGGTCAGGAAGGTGCCTGCGGCTCGGGACATGATCCCCGCTCCCGCTTCTCATCAACACGTGACGAGTGTAGACTATGCGTCTGTGTTCGTCAGGTCGGGCTTGATCTCGATATGGCGTAGGCGCGGATCAGCCTGGAAAGGCGCGACGGCCATCCTGACCAGCGTCAGCATTCCCGCATTCCGCCGCCCCTTCCGAGGCGGGCGGATCGTGCAGTCAGAGCTTACGCTCTTATCCAGCGTCACAGGAGAATCCTATGTTACGCGCTTGCCTGATAGCGGGATTGACCGCAGCTCTTCTCGGCTCGGTGAGTGCTCGAGCCGAAATTCTCGCCATGGCCAATTATGAGAGCAAGCCGCCAGACGCTCTCAAGGCTTTCAAGCACCCGGTTGCGGGGCAGACGCGGCAGGAAGGGATCGCCGTTATCGACGTCAACCCCGCCTCGCCCAATTACAAGAAAATTGTGGAGACCATTCCGCTGCCGCCGGATCTCGTCGCCCATCACATCTTCTATAACCGGGACTCGACCAAGGCCTATGTGACCTCGCTCGGCAAGAGCGAGCTTGGGGTGATCGACACCACGAAGCGCCCCTTGACCATGAAGCAGGTTGCCGTGCCGGACTGCAAAATGGGCGAGGACGTCGTGTTCTCGGCCGACAACACCCGCTGGTTCCTGACCTGCCTCGGCTCGGCCAACGTGATCGCGGGCGATGCGATCAAGGATGAGCCGACCCAGACCATTGCCCTCCCGCATCCCTATGCGCATGGCATCAGCATTCACGACGGGATCGACCGGATCCTGGTGACGAGCACGGTCCGCGGGTCGGATCTCGGAGATGCCAGGGAGACGATCACAGCGATCGAGGCCAGCACCGGAAAGGTGCTCGAGAGCTACAAGGTGTCGAACAAGCCCTCACCCTCCGGAGAGGCACCCGTCGAGATCCTGTTTGTCCCAGGTGCGGACCCGCCCGTTGCCTATGTGACCAACATGTACGGCGGCACCCTTTGGACGGCGACCTGGGACGCGGCGAAGAAGGGTTTCGACGTCGCGCAAGTCTTCGACTTTGGATCTGTGAAGGCCGGGGTGCCTCTCGAACTCTACGTGCTCAGCAAAAACGGCAGGCCGGACCGGCTTCATGTCACGACCGCCAAGCCCGGCCACCTGCATGTGTTCGATATCAGTCAGGATGCCGGCGCGCCGAAGCTGCTCAAGTCGATCGCGGCGGCCGAGGGCGCCCATCACGTGGCCTACACGAAGGACGGACGATTCGCCTACGTGCAGAACTCGCTGCTCAACCTTCCGGGCATGAATGATGGCTCGATCACGCTGGTCGACCTGAACAAGGGCGAGGCGGTCGACAGTATCGACACGCTGAAGGACCAGGGCTTTGCGCCCAACAGCATCGTGCTCCTGCCCGAGTGGAATGACATGGCAGGCCACTGACGAAGAGGATCGGCCTGTGACTTCGGTTGCAGGCCAACCAATGTGCCACATGTATGGTCCGACCGTGCGTCTCGAGATGAAGTTGGCAGGCTGACGAACATGAGAGCTGCGTCGATGTA
>NZ_QDAH01000179.1 GCF_003075415.1 Microvirga sp. KLBC 81 | reverse complement strand
GATCATGGTTGGCGCCACGGGATGCCATCCGCCAGGGCGACTGGGGCCGGATCACCGATCTGGCTCGGGCGACGCTGAGCCTGAAAGAGAACAGTCCACAATAAACGGCATTCATTGCCCGGAAATCTCACGAGACGCGTTCAGCCATGTGAGCATCCAGCGAACCGGAAATCTCCGCCCGATGAAGCATAACGGCCTATTACGTCGCGGACCGCTTTTCGCGCACGCTTTTCTTGCCACGCTCCAGCGACCGGATCTTCTCTGGTCCACGCTCCAGGGCAACCAGCACCGCCAGGATGTCGATGATGGCAAGATGAGTGAGGCGCGAGGTCATCGAGGCATAGATGGTCTCATCGTCGTGAACGTCGGTCGACAGCGTCAGATTGCAGTGGCGCGTCAAGGGCGAGCCGCCCGTGGTGATGCCGATGACCTGGGCCCCGGCGCCCCGGGCGATCTCGACCGACCGGATCAGATCGAGCGTCCGCCCCCCGGCCGAGATGGCGACAACGACGTCCGAGGGGCCAAGCAATGTTGCCGACATGGCATGGACGTGAGGATCCGAGTACGCGACCGTCGGAATTCCGAGCCGGAAAAACTTGTGCTGGGCGTCGAGCGCCACGATCCCTGAACTGCCCTGCCCATAGAACTCGATACGAGCCGCGCGAGTCAGGATGGCGACCGCTGATTTGAGAATGCCGCTGTCGAGTCGATCGCGCAGGGAAAGGAGGGCGCTGACGGACCTGTCAACAACCTTCCCCGCGGCGATCCCGATAGGATCATCGGCCCTGACGTCTTGATGGACGAACGGTACACTGCCCCCGAGGCTGCGGGCCACCTGGATCTTGAACTCCTTCCAGCCCGAAAACCCAACCGACTTACAGAACCGTGCCACCGTTGGCTCGCTGACGCCCGCTGCCTTGCTGAGAGCCTCGATTGAGAGTTCCAGCACGCTCTGCGGGGCGTTCAGGACGTAGTCGGCGACCCGAGCTTCCGACCGGCTCAGGCCGTCGCGAGCAGCCTCGATTTGAGCCAGAAGACTGGTGGGGCTTTGATCCATTGTGACGTCCATCAGACCGTTGGCAACTTAACCGAGAGCAAAGAGGGTAGCTGATCGGATATACTCATCATTCGTGCCAGCCATTCCACAGCGTACATTGTGCAAGTCCGTAGCAGGTTTACTCCCAAAAGGGGAAATTACAGTTTAAGCCTCAGTCCTTGGCCCTGCGCCGCGAGCACGGCTGCGATCATTTCGAATGTCGCATTCTGGCACTTCCCGGAACTACGCCGAATGTCCGCTCAAGAGGGGAACACCGGACGTTCCTGAAGGGCAGGCGATTTCCCGGTTCGACCGTGCTTGGGTCACTTCATCATTGTGTTGTGACGGCCAGCAATGCCCGGATCAGCCTTGTTCGGGAAACATGTGGGGCCAGACGAGGCCAATGTGCCGCTCCGGCGCATTCAACGGCAGAACAATCTCTGCGACTGAGAACTCCGCCGGCCGATGCGCTCATTGATAGGAGAGAGCATCGGACCCAAAAGTGGGCTCCACTTTTGGGTCCGATGCTTTAGTCCTCCGACCGACTTGGAAAGAGCCGCTGCCGCAGGGATGTCCATTTCGCAATCAGCCAGAGCGTAAACCGCCCGACCGGCTCCCGCAGGAATGCCAGGTCATAGGCGATCAGCAGGAGCCCGAGCGGCAGCATCCAGAGGCCCAGGAGCGGCAGGATCGAGAAGGTACCGCCGAGAACGAGGAGCACCCCGGCCGGGATACGGATCCAGCGAGCGTCCGGGTGCCGAAGGCTTCGAAGCACACGCGCCACCTTGCCGGGCACTTCCTGTTCCAGCTGGCTGAATGCCCGTCGCAGGACAGCCTTGCCGTTGCCGCTTGCCATGCTGTCTGAAGCGCTCACATGAGCAAGAGTTCCGCTCGGTCTCCAGCGTGCAACCCCACACGGTCCTTGCGGTTGACTCGGGAAGCACCGCAAGGGGCCTCATCATGCTCAGCGGCATCCGGGTCCTGATTGTCGAGGATGACACCCTGGTCGCCGCGACGCTGTCGGACGCGGTGGAGATGGCCGGGGGCGAGGTTGTGGGCGTGGCTCACACCGTCAGCGAGGCCCGCGAGATGGTCAAGCTGCTGATCTTCGACGCCGCGGTGCTCGATCTTCAGCTGCCCGACGGCGACGTCACGCCGGTTCTGGAGGCGCTCCACGCCCGCCAAGCTCCCACCGTGGTCTACAGCGGCGGCGAGTTGCCGGAGAAGGTCAGAGCACGACACCCGGAACTGGTGGCGCTTCGCAAGCCGGTCCTCCCGGGACGACTTGTGGCCGAGATCCTCCGGGCGCGCGGAAAGGGCCTGTAGTCCCTGCCGCCTATCATCCGACTCAAGAGGGCGCGGCTCACCCGGCCCCATCGAGAATAAGCCAGCTGGAGCCCGAAGGTGGAGGCAAAGCCAAAACCACAAAGCATCTCGTTGAATGGAATAACCGAGGGTCCCAGGAACTGCTCCACGCCTCCTCTACCCATCGCTGATGGCCGAGGCTCAAACTTGACATTTGGCAGGTATGTTCCTGCCCCAGGCGCATTTTCAGAGCTGCAGGTTCTCTGAAGATCTCTTTGGTACTTGGACGTTAGGACGGCAGACGCAGTCTTGGCCGAGAGTTCGGTGGAGGAGATTTCAATGATTCGGCATGGGGCAGAGCTATCCGTTGAAGCGGCGACACAGGTTTATCTCGCCTGGATGGCTCGCTACTGCATCCTTGACGAGCACGGCCTCAGGCTTAAGCAGGCGAAGATGCGCGAGAGCCCCTTCGCCTTCCTACGGGGTACGTTCTATCGCTGGTCCCACCACTTCGCGGCGACGCCTGACGAGGTCCGATCCGCCCCATCCTTCCTGATCGTCGGGGATATCCATCTGGAAAATTTCGGCACCTGGCGGGACCGTGAGGGCCGGCTGGCCTGGGGCATCAATGACTTCGATGAGGCGGCCGAACTTCCGGTCACCAGCGACCTCGTGCGGCTCGCCACGAGCGCCGTGCTGGAAGCACGGCGGGAGGCATTTCAGCTGACGGCTCATGAGGCCGCGGATACGATCCTGGAGGGCTACTGGGCACACCTGAAGTTCGGGCCTGAACCCTTCATCCTTGAGGACCGACACGCGTGGCTGCGCGACCTCGCCGCAGCGACGGGGAGCAACGCCCGCAAGCATTGGCGCAAGCTACTGAACCAGAAGGAGGTGGACGAACCCGCCCTCCCGGAAGAGGCGCGTGAGCTTCTGCGGTCCCATTTGCCGGAGGGGGCTGCCCCCGTCCGGTTCTTCCGCCGGATGGCCGGTCTCGGCAGCCTGGGTCGGCCCCGCTTCATGGCCGTGGCGGAGTGGTGCGGTGGCCTCGTGGCCCGCGAGGCTAAAGCAGCGGTCCCATCGGCGGTGCATGTCGCCCTGTCCCAGGTCGACGATCCGACCGGCTCGTCTCGTAAGGCAGTGGAACGAGCCTGTCGAGCGCAGGATCCGGCCCTGCACATCGGCGAGCGCTGGGTGGTCCGGCGGCTCTCGCCGGAGGCACGCAAGGTCGAGATCGACGAAGTGGAGCATGCCCCGGATCAGAAACACCTCCTGCATGCGATGGGGCGGGAACTGGCCAATGTTCACCTTGGCTCGGCGGGCGGAGCCGTCGCGATCCGCTCCTATCTTGATAGATTGCCCGACGATTGGCTTCGGATCGCATCATGTCGGGCTGCTGAGCGTGTCCAGGAGGACTATGAGGCGTTCCTGCGCCTGTCCTAACGCACAACGGCCGCCGGAACGATCCCGCAGAGATCGCGTTGGCGGGGCAAAGAGAAGACATGCCA
>NZ_QDAH01000178.1 GCF_003075415.1 Microvirga sp. KLBC 81 | reverse complement strand
CTGGCAGGCCCGCGATCTGTCAGCCCGCCGCTACGTCTATGTCTGGGCCGATGGCGTCTACCTCCAGGCCCGGATGGGCGAAAATCAGTTGCCGAAGGTAATCGCCGGTGTCAGATTCCAGGACGGCGCCGAGATCATTCCGACGCCAGCGCACAACGTCGCCTGATTGGCCCCATCGCCTAAATTCCGGCATAACTCCTGTTGCCCCAGGCCAAGACGTGCAACTGCGGCAGGACCGTCGCCGTGAACCACCGATCCGCCGCCACCGTGTCGACGAGCCAACGGAAGCGCTCCATCACGTCGTCGAGGTCGGCCTCTTCGCAGCCTGGACCGGAGTGGGTCACCAGCGGAGCAGGGTTTCCGACCTGCAGGTAAACCGACAGAGCCGGATACCGGCTGGCCATCCGCCGGGCATAGGCATAGTCATCCTTGTCGAACACAACGACCTTGACGACGCAGTGCGGTCCGCCCGCCGCGGCCCTGACACTTTCGTCCAAGGCCTGCCAGTCGGTGTCCATGCCCGAGGAGGGCGGCTTCGGGCTGAGCATGAGCCAGTCGAGCGCGGCAAACCATGGCTGGGGCACGCTGCCTTGGGTCTCCAGTGCGAACGTGTAACCCTTCTGCCGGCCCAGCGCGATGAGGGGTGCCAATGGCTGAAGCGCCGGATTGCCGCCCGACAGCGACACAAGCATCGGCGTGGAGCCGGATAGGCGCTCGACCTGCGCCATGATCTCGATCGGCGCCATCAAGGTCCAGTCCCCGCGGAACTCGGGCAGCACCGCGTAGAGCGTATCGCACCAGCGGCAGCGGTAATCGCAGCCGCCCGTGCGCACGAACACGGTCGGGCGTCCGATCAGCGGGCCCTCGCCCTGAACGGTCGGACCGAAGATCTCACTGATGCGGATGCTGCCCTTCATGGACGGTATTCCGCCCAGGTCTTCGGAGTCTCACTGACCCGCACGGCCACGACCTCTGGCCAGCGTGCTTTGCACCAGTCGTAGAGCCATTGGGCGATGACCTCGGCGGTCGTTTGGTCGTGTCCGAGGACCTCGTTGAGATGGTGATGGTCGAGGGTGTTGTCGATGAATGCCTTGAGCTCGGAGAGCTCACGGTAGTCGCGGACGAAGCCGACCCGGTCGAGTTCGGCCGATTGCAGAATAACCTCGATTTCATAGTTGTGGCCGTGCAGCCGGGCGCAAGGATGTTCCGCCGGCAGGCCGCCGATCATGTGCGAGGCGGAGAAGGCAAATCGTTTGGCAATGGTGTACATGGCTGGGCCTATGCTGGTTGCCGGGCTTGATGCTCGCGGCAGGCTTCGATCCAGTAGTCCGGATCCTCATACGGTGTAGGATCCTCAACCCCGGCGAGATGGAACGCTTCGCGCCGCTCGACGCAAGTGCCGCAGCGGCCGCAATGAATGTTACCGCCCTGATAGCAGGACCAGGTTTCGGCAAAGGGCACGCCGAGCCGGGCGCCCTCGCGCACGATGTCGGCCTTGCTCAGCCGCACGAAGGGCGTGTAGAGGGCGATGTTCGCCAATCCCTCCAAGGCGTGGCGCTGCATGGTCTCGAACGCCTCGACGAAGTCCGGGCGGCAATCCGGGTAGATGAAGTGGTCGCCGCCATGGACGGCCGCCGCCACGGCCTCGGCCTGCTCGGCGGCAGCGATGCCGAAGGCAATCGCGAGCATGATGGCGTTGCGGTTCGGCACCACGGTGATCCGCATGGTATCTTCCGCGTAATGCCCCTCGGGAATGGGTTCGCCGCTGGTCAGGGCCGATCCGGTCAGGAGGCGTCCGACGGCGGAGATGTCGACGATGTCATGCGGCACGCCCAGGCGCGTGGCGCAGGCCCGCGCGGAGTCGAGCTCCTTTTTGTGGCGCTGGCCGTAGTCGAAAGACACAAGGCGCGTGAGGGTTCGCTCCGCCGCGACCTTGTGGGCAAGGGTGACGGAGTCCAATCCGCCGGAACAGATGACGAGAGTCTTCACGAGGGCTCCTTGTTTTGACCGGGTAGGCTGCGACCGGATCGGCTCATGCCGATGAGTAAGGCGGATGCCCTGAAAAGAGCACCGCCACGATAAAAGCGGCTAGTGCACAGGAGCGCTCCATCCGCTTTCCCGCGTAGAAAGACCTGGATTGAGAGGAAGTCAATGGAACATTGCTGAGTAAATGAGACGTGGTCGTATATTCGAGACGGGCCAGGGAATGGTTGTATTCAAGGGCCATTGCTGCAGGTAGCATGCGCAACAGGGTAAGCCGAAGTATGTTTGTCCTGTGAGAGAAAAGTGAGCCCTTCAGTGATGGCTTGAGCAATGAGCAAATGTTCAAAGGGATCCTTGTGGTGCATCGGCAGGCCTACCAGCTCCTCAAGATGTTTGGGATGAATATCGAGCATCTCAAAACCCTGCGCATCGATGGCGGCAACGATTTCAGTGATATCAGCCTCAAGCTTTCCGACCCGCACCTTCACCACAATTTCCCATAATGAGACTGCGCTGACCAGAATGTCGTTTGCAGGGTCGGTTATGAGATCTTGGGCCTTGCTTTCGATCCTACTGTCCCCGGCAAGCCACCAGAGAAGGGCATGGGTATCGAGAAGAAGTCTCAATCTTCGTTCCCCTCCATTGCAGACAGGATATCAGCAGGGAGGACGTCAAAGTCCTCCGCCATACGAATTTTGCCTTTCAACATACCCGCTACGCGGCGCGGACGCTCCGGATTGGATGGCGGCTTGATCTCAGCGATCACCTCATTGCGTGACATAACCAGGAATGATGTGCCATGGCGGGCTTGCCGAAGCAGTCCGCTCAAGTTTGCCCGCAGCTCGCGAACTCCAACGCGAACTTGCTTTTCCTTCTCAGAGTGAATCATGGCCAGTCCTTTGTGTACCCTTATGTGTACACAAATGGCGTAATCGAGGCAAGCCTGCCCCGCGTCATCCTGCATGATGCCCGTCCGGGATACTGTCTCAAAAGCTAAGCAAATCACGGGATTGTCTCAGCTGCTTTGGCGGTCGGGTCCCTGTGAAGACGGCTTTCGGCAAGCTGACCATAGTTATTTGTCTCAGTCGCTATGGATTTCCCCAGTCAACGGCGAGTGGACCGGAAAAACCGTCGTGCTGGAAGGAGGCTGGCCGAGGACGAGCGGCTGCCAAGGTACGACTGCCGCACACGCCATCACGAGGACAGTGCAGCCGCGCCTCGTGGTTGCCCATAGAAGCAGGAACACCAGGCGCAAATGCGCTTCTGTCCTGGCTGCGAGGCGATTAGCTTTCGTGACCGTGCCCGAAGGGCGGCAAGGCACGATTGTTCAGGCACATCTCTCATGAGCACCGGCCAGCGTTTTCTTCTCGCCCCGTCCATGGTTCGCCTGGTCCAGAAGGAGAGGCCGGGCAGTCTCGTTCTGAGCATCCACGGGTCCTATGGTCCCGGGGCGGCGCATGCGGCTAAGATAGTGTGTCGTCTCCATCGGAACATCTGGTCTGGGAAAGCCCATCAAGTCGCCCGGCATGCGTGTAACCCGTGCGCCAAAGGACAGGCCGCGATCAGGCCTGTGCTCAGTGCTTCCCCGGCCCCGACCGCGAGCCCGAGTGGGTGAGGTATCGAGACAAAGCGTGCGAAGTGGCCCGCGATAAGACGCCCCGTGAGAACCCTCGCACCGGTTTTCTCCGCTGGAAGAGAAGCGGGAGGAGAGGAGGGGCACTCGTCTGTGCCGCATGTCGTCGAGAACGCGAACGCCCACTCATCAGCGGGCGTCGATGCCCACTGTGGTGCAGCAAGATATCAGGCCGCTATCGCCGGCGAGCGATGCGGTCGATCTGGAAGCGCCTGATGCCGAGGTCATCGAGTTCCCGATCGGAGAGCC
>NZ_QDAH01000177.1 GCF_003075415.1 Microvirga sp. KLBC 81 | reverse complement strand
TGGCCTCCAACTGAGATCCCTCAGCCAGAGAAGTCGCCAGAGCTCATCCAGCTCCTCAAACCTGCCAAAGTAGTGCTTCTGTAATGGGCCGTCTGGCGTCAAGTCCCTGAGTGACTGTCACGTCGCCGAAGTCTTGCTTCTGTTCGGGGTCGGCGCACAGCCGCCCCACCATGCCATCAGAGAGGATGCGGTCAGCCCATCTAAGACGCGTGTTCCGCCTTGCGAGGCGTTCACGGCACTACTTACGGCTTGACCACCTCCATCGTCCCGGCGACGGGACCTCAGGAGAACGGAGCTGAACTCGCCCTGTTCCGAACGCTTGCTCCTCCTATGCGGTGACGCCCTTCCCGGCTCCAGCGGAAGGTCGTGCCGTCCATCTTTGGCGAACTCCGGTTGCAGAGCCTCTCTGGCCCGCAACATGGCCTCGGCGATCTTCTCCAGCATCTCATGACCGGTCGTGAGCGTGCGCACGCGCGTGGCGAACTGACCCTTGCTGGTCTTGCCGATCTTCAGGCTGAAGCCACGCAGGAGACCACGCAGACTGAGTTCAATGTCACGCATCTTGGCCTGCAGTTGCTTGCAGGCCATGAGCAGCGCCCGCACCTCTTGCGCCGGCGGCGACTTGCAGTGGACGGGGCGGAACCAGCCCATGCGCAGCAGCTGGGCGAGGCCGCGGGCGTCCCGCCCCGGTCGGTCTTGACGATCATGGCCGAGAGGGCCGCTTTCACGTGCCGGGTCTGCAAGAGAACGACATCATGGCCGGCCTTCTGCAAGCCTGCATGGAGCCACTGTGACAGGGGACCAGCTTCCAAGCCGACGCGGGTGAGCGGCAAGTTCAAGCCGGCGAGAAAGGCGGTGAGCGCTTCTGGCTCACTGGCGACTTTGGCCTCGCGAACGATCTGTCCAGAGGCATCGAGGATGCAGACGCTGCTGAGTTCCAAAGACACGTCGATCCCGGCAAAGTAGTCCATGGCTGTCCCTCATGATGCTTGGGGCCGACCTGTCGGACCCCGTTCCAACACCATCACTCTGAGGGACAGCCACCCCGCTCCGCTACCTCGCGAGCGGCAGGCCCATTACGGCATCTAGTGCATCGTAGGTGAAAAAGTGGAATCTGCTCTTGGGATTCGATCCGATGCTTCCTTTTTTGATGAGCACATCGCTGGGCTCGAAAAACCGACTGCTGCGGATCTCTGGGAACGCAACAATCGCGGTTTCTGAAGCAGAACCGCGGACTTCTGCATAACCGATCAGCCGATGCAGGGCTGGCGCGCTGAGGTTTTTCGAATCTCGGCGCGCCAAAGCGGCCTATTTGAGGTCGCCCACCTGGCTGACTCCCTGCCCCACTCCACCGAGACCCGGAGCCGAGGTTTGACGTCCTCCAGGACCTGTAAGACCCGTATTCGGTGCAATGATACCTTGACCATGTCCAGGCACCTGGAACCCTGCCGGATTTAGGCTGTCAATCCCACCCCCCGTAGGGATTTGCTGCCATAGCCTGCTTGTGGGAAGCACTCAGAAGCAGGGCCGCTGCCAGAGCAACGACAGCCATATTCCTCGCCTTCTCAAGGAAGCGCCGCCTCTCCAGTTGACTCTCAGATAGGTGATCGCCTTTCGACACGCGCGTTTCCGCCATGATCGCTTCTCCTCCATTCTCTATCTTGCAGTGTGTGAACAGTGTGCTCTCGCACTGTATGAGCAACTTGCTTGACGGTTCTGCCAACCGTGAGTGGTAGATACCGGGAAAAAGTAGGTAGAGGTCGGAAGAGCACTGGTATTCCGACGCTGAATCCGCTGAATTAAAGAATCATGCATAAGTGAGGGTTTGCTGTATGGACATGGATCACGATGGCTACCATGACTTTGACTGCCTTACGCCTCGTCGATCCATTCGATGGCATTCGCTAAAAACTGCTTGGCTCAGCCACTAAATGCATCACCATCACATTAGTATATTCCTGTATGCTGGCGTTTCAGTCACTGGATCATTTTCATGCTTGAGAATTACTGTGCCACAGCAAGCGACGACAATCTGGAAACAACTTGCGATGTGATTGTTCTTGGAGCTGGTATCAGTGGCCTTGTATCTGCATCGATACTTGCAGAACAGGGCTATGAACGTATCCTCGTCCTCGACGAATACGCTCACATTGGAGGCAATCATATCGATTGCAGGATAGGGAATTATACATTTGATATTGGCAGCTTCATTTTTCAGGATGACTCGCCTCTGCTTCACCACTTTCCCGAATTGTTACCGCTATACACCCCGATCAAACCTACCTTCGCCCGTTTGAACCCTCAAGGTTTCGTCACGAGGTACCCGATCTCCATCAAAGATGATATCCTTTCTACTGGGCCGATCGAGATATCCCGAATACTTCTGTCTTTGATCATCTCTCGGCTATCCCGTCGGAAACTGACAAATGCGAGGAACTTTGCTCAGTATTGGATTGGGGCAAGGCTACTGAAGAAATCCGGCCTAGAGAACTACATCGAGCGCTTCCACGGAGTACCGGCCGAGCAAATTGATCTCGGTTTCGCCGAGAAAAGGATGGGATGGATCAAAGAACACGCCTCCCTATCCTCCATCCGCAAATGGCTAAAACCATCAGCAAGTCCGCCTACCAATCAGCAACTTGTGCGTCCCAAGGAAGGCTTTGATCAACTTTATCAAGTGGCAGCCAACAAATTAAAGACGCGCGGCGTGACATTCCATCTCGGGGTGGAGCTGAAGAGCCTAAGGAGATTGGGGGAAACGTTTCAGGTTCAGGTTGGGGATCGGTATTTCTCCAGCGGGCGAGTCGTCTCCACCATACCTCTCGAACGAGTTCAGGACCTGTGCGCGATCCCCCGTGAAACACGTCTTCAAACCGTTACTCTGATGAGCCTCTTCTTCAGCTTCTCTGGGAACCGCGGATTTACCGAGTCAGTTCTCTACAACTTTTCCTATGCTGGTGCGTGGAAGAGATTGACGATGCATTCGGATTTTTATGGACGCTCAGAGGGTCGAGAGTTCTTCAACGTCGAAATCAATGCGGACCATGTTGCAGCGTCGGTCCGAACGGCGGAGGAGGATTTTCGCCGGCATACCTTCACTAACGGATTGTTCGTCGGCGACTTAAAGCTGGAAGGATACCATATACTCTCGAATGCTTACCCAATCTATTCTGATAACTCGGCTGAGCGGGCCTCGAAGGCGATATTCGCACTTAAGGAATTCGGCATAGAGTCATTCGGGCGACAGGGAGGATTCAACTATCAGCCAACGGCCCGTGTTTCCACAATTGAGGCAGAAGCCGCCTTACGCCGCAATTGAATGCATTCGAAGCACCGCTAGGCCCTGTTAGCGCTTGAGCCAGTCGAGAGCGGCGGCGAGGCAGAGAATGCCCCATGAAGGATGAAGCTGTCTTCCCGTAGCGGGTTGCAACGGCTCGCCACTCCTTGAGCCTGGCCCAGAGGCGCTCGACGACATTGCGATTGTTGTAGATCCAGTCTGGGCAGGCGACCGGTGCCTCATGGCGTTGCGGTGGGATGGCCGGCTTTGCTCCCATGTGAACCGCGCCGATTTTTCCGGAGGCCGGTTGGCTTGGATTTTACGCGGCCACCGGCATGACCTCAAGCTGAGCGTAGTACGCGGCTTCCGCCTCGGCGGGCGGGATGTTGCCGATGGGCTCGAGCAGGCGCCGGTTGTTGTACCAATCGACCCATTCGAGGGTGGCGAACTCGACAGCCTCGAAGGAGCGCCACGGACCACGCCGATGGATCGCCTCGGTCTTGAACAGGCCGATGACGGTTTCCGCCAGGGCATTGTCGTACGAGTCCCCGACACTGCCGACCGACGGCTCGATGCCGGCCTCGGCGAGGCGCTCGGTGTATTTTATCGACACGTATTGAACCCCTCTGTCGGAATGGTGAATGAGGTTGGTTAGCCAGGGCTGCCGGTCATGCAGGGGACTATCAGGAATTTCGTGTGGGGCCTTACGATGATCTGGAAGGAGACATCGCATGGCACGCCGCAAGGAATCCC
>NZ_QDAH01000176.1 GCF_003075415.1 Microvirga sp. KLBC 81 | reverse complement strand
CCTCGATGAAGCGCGTCATCTTGGCCTCCCACGTCGGAGAGCAAGTCTACCAAATCAGCCTGTTTCCACACAGCCTCCCCGTGTGAACAGACCTTCGCGTTAGGTCCGAGACGTGCCGATACTGTTGAAAAAGTCTGCAACTGCCGCTTTTGGCGTGATTAGCATACAGGATGCTGGGCTTCGTCCGGCACACTGACGCTAGTAATAGATCGATGAAGTAGGGCTTGGGAGTTTTTCAACGAAATCTGCCATTTGCAGACATTTGACCGACTTACAATTCCAGCCGGATCGTACAGGTCGTGAGCAGCGGGCACGGGCCAATTGATAGGTTTTCAGCCAAGTCGTCTATCTCGGTGGCCATAATGAAGTCATTCTCGTGCAGCCCCTGGATCTTCTTGGTCTGAAGGGACACCGTTGCATAGCCCCGGCCGAAGCTAACATCTGGGTGATGACCCTCGGCCTCGGCTAATTCGGCCACCTTTCTTACAAAGGTGAACGCTTCGGCAAAGTTCTTGAACCTATACGTCCGCTCGATCCGCCGAGCCTCATCCTGGAGTGACCAACCGGGAGCCTGCTTTCGAAACGCGGCGACCTTCATCCAGCGTGAGCGGGATGCCGCCGCGACAGGGGTGCAGGTCTTTGTGACGAGAGATGTTACAGTCATGATCTCCTCCACTGAGCCTGAGGCCCTTAATCTCTTCTCCCGCGCCTAACCTGTCTTGAACCATGCTGTCATAGGATCTTGCATGAGGCACTTTGACCTCAGCTCACAGGAACCAGCCCCACGCGATAGCGCGTTCTTCCAGGGTCGCCATTCGCATCAACGCGACGGACCACACCATTTGGCGAGCCCAGCTCATCTCGCTTCACTGTTGAATAGCGGAGCAGGAACGGGCACTCCAAAGACGCCCTAACGCAAAGGTGTCTGAGAGTTGCGCCCACAAACTTTGGAGGAAGCTCATGGCCGGCGAGGACAGTCACAAGACGCAAGCACAGTTGGTGGGTGGAACCATGCCTGGACCCGATGTGATGCTCGGCCTTTGGGCTTCTTGGATGGACCAGATGTCAGGTGCAATCCAACCCCCATTTAGCCCAAGTGCGGCGTGGTGGGAGATAACAACCAGCAGCCCGGCTTCAAGCGTGATCGCAGGAGGGATCAGTCAGTTCCAGGAAAGCTTGGCAAAGGATCCGACCCTCCGCTCCATTGACCGGATGTGGAACGCCAATCCCCTGCGCGAGGTCGTGCCGGTCGACTGGGCCGAGATCGCACGGGCTTTGCGTATCGTCTGGCTACGCTCGCTGAACAAGCCTACCACGGCTTTAGCTGTCGCGGATCTCAATCAGGATCTATGGCGCTCTGCCCTTGGCGTGTGGCAGGAGGCAGGGCAGCGCTGGCTGGGCCTTGCCGGCTCGTCCTCAGCCGGAAGCCCAGCTTCCACCGCAGACAAGCGGTTTGCTGCTCCCGAATGGCACGCAAATCCGGTCTACCGCACCCTCCAGCAAATCTATTTGCTCGCGTCGGACTGGCTCCTGCAGCAGGGCGACGTGGACGGCGTGGACGAGGCCGAGCAGCGACGCATCAACTTCCATCTGCAGCAGTTCGTGGATGCCATGAGCCCCACCCTGATGCTGTTGTCGAACCCCGTTGCGCTTCAGAAAGCCGTGGAGACCGGCGGAGCCAGTATTGCGGCGGGCGCCGCCAACCTGATCGCCGATCTCCAGGCCGGGCGTCTCAGCATGGTCGACACCGAGGCTTTTGCCCCGGGGCGGAACCTCGCCCTCACGCCCGGAAAGGTCGTCCATCGCAATCGCCTGATCGAGCTGATCCAGTATGCACCCACGGCAGAGAAGGTCCACGAGACGCCGCTGCTGATCATGCCGCCGTGGATCAACAAGTACTACATCCTCGACATGCAGCCTAAGAATAGCTTGGTGCGTTACTTGGTCGAGCACGGGTTCACGGTCTTCCTGATCTCCTGGAAGAACCCGGATGCGTCCATGGACGAGATTGGGATCGAGGACTACATGGACCTCGGGCCGCTTGAAGCCAGCGATGTGGTGCGTGAGATCACAGGCAGCCCTACGGTCAACGTGATGGGTTACTGCATCGGTGGAACGCTGTTGACGATGACGTTGGCTGTCCTCGCCGCCAAAGGCGACAGACGATTCAACTCAGCCAGCTTCATGGTATCGCTGCAGGACTTCTCTCGAGTGGGCGACACCGCGGTCTTCATGGACGAGCCGGGAATCGATTTGATCGAACAGCAGATGATGGAGCGCGGCTATCTCGACAGCCGTGAGATGTCCAACATGTTCAACCTGCTGCGCTCCAACGATCTGATCTGGGCCAATGTGGTCAACAATTACCTGATGGGCAACAAGCCGCCCGCTTTCGATCTGCTGTACTGGAACAGCGACGGCACCCGGATGGCTCGCGCCGCCCACAGCTGGTATCTGCGCAACACCTATGTTGAGAACAATCTGATCAAGCCCGGCACGATCACGCTCAAGGGCGAGGCGGTTGATCTCGGCCGCATTCACCAGGACACCTATGCTGTGGGGGCGGAGAAGGACCACATCGTGCCATGGGATGCGGCCTGGCGCATCACGCAGCTGTTCGGCGGGGACGTGCGTTTCGTGCTGGCCTCCAGCGGCCATATTGCCGGGATCATCAACCCGCCCGGTGGGAAAGGCACCTACTGGACGCAGGACGGCCATGCCGCGTCAGTGAGCAGCCCCGAGGAGTGGCGGCAGAGCGCCATCCGGCATGAGGGTAGCTGGTGGTCTGACTGGACGGCGTGGCTTTCGGTCCGGTCGGGGCGGAAAGGCGCACCACCACGGATGGGCAGCGCGAAGTATCCGCCCCTGCAGGATGCGCCAGGCACTTATGTGCTCGAACGGTAGGGCAAAGGCGCCAGTGAGTACGGCCCCGGCCACGGAATGAATGACCGGGACCTCCTCACTTCGAGCTCCCGCTGCTCCAGTCTTATTTTCTGGTACTTCTGCCTCTCGAGCCTGCCGTTCCGCCGGTTTGGTCCGTGTTCGTCTGACCTGAGCTTGCTTGGCTCAGAGCTGATTGCATGCTGGCACTGAACTCGCGCATCTGCGCCTGCATGGCCTCGAACTGCGAGCGGACGAACTCGGCCTGGATCTGCGCCGCCTCCTGCGGATTTCTGGCCCGAACAAGCCGCTCGGCCATGTCTAGCGCAGCGTGGATGTTCTCCTCTGCGGTGGAAAATGTCCTCTGGGTCAGGTCCCTGGTGCTAGACCGAGCCGTGTCAGCCGATTGCTCCATGGTTTCGGCGGCCCTGCGGGCTGCCCCCAGGAAGGTGTCCAGCGCTTGGCGGGCCTGTTCGAGACTTCTCTCGGCTCCCTCGCGCATCTGCGCAGGAACCTCGAGGCTGGTCTGTCTTGCATCGGCCATGATCGATCTCCGTTCGGCTGTTCCCGCGGCCGCAGCCGGTTGGGTTAGTTCGGACCGAAGGTCCCGCTGCACCGCAGACGAGAAACGCTGATAGGCGCGTAAAGGATCGAAAGACTGGTCGGCTAAAGGTGAAGCTAAGGTCGTCCAATCTTGCGCTAATGAACGTCCGCTGACCGCCTAGACATAGAACTATGGCCAAGATCTGGGATGTGCCAAACGCGACATTTGCATAAGTCAGGCTCCACACGCTCCTCGACAAAATCTATTTTAAAACCCAGACTTAACTGGAAGCACTTGTCAGGAACTTGCAAAATAAGGGGGGCTCACCAGCACTGCAGCTTCTTAAGGTTCGCAGGAACCTCTCAAGCTCGGTTGGATTGATTCACATAGCTTAAATTTTGGGCAGAAAGGCCGCTTATGGCCAACCATCATAAGCCCAGTATCTATGACAAACTTCCCAGCTTTCGCTGGGCAGCAGGCGTCTGCAGTATCAGCAATACAAGCGTTCCAATCCAATATAGTTGAAAGCGCATGAGGTTAGGCCCATGAGCAGCTTGGCCGCTGAGTCCGGTGAATCCGTCTACGACGTACCGTCCGAGTGGAGCCACCGCGCCTATCTGGACGATGCCGGCTACCGCGCGAAATACGAGGCTTCG
>NZ_QDAH01000175.1 GCF_003075415.1 Microvirga sp. KLBC 81 | reverse complement strand
GCCATCAGCTTGCCGAGACAGTGACCGGCCAACCACCGATCGCGCACCCGCCGAGTGAGGGCGCGCATCGCAACCTGCAAAATCGCCAAGCTGGCCACAAGCAATGCAGAACCGACCCGCAGACGCCGAATAGCGCCTCGTAAACCGATGGCATCAGAAGCGCAAAATGCAGTGAGTGCAAAATCCTGTGCGCCCCTAAACAAACGTACGTCAAAATCCTGCGCGAACTTGGAGATAATTGAGTGAGACACGTCTCTCCTTCGAAGTTAACCTGCGGCATCTTCGATCATCTCGATGATGACGGCGGCGACATCGCCCGACAATACGCAGCTCGCCTAGCCTTAGCGGAGGCGTGTGATCACCTCGGTTTCTATGCATACCATCTCGCAGAGCACCACTGTACACCGCATGGAAGAGGTCCATCGCCGAACGTCTTCCTATCGAGTGTTGAACAGCGGACACGACGACTTCGTGTTGGCCCGTTAGTAATGCTGCTTGTCCTTTCACATCCGCTGCGTGCGTTTGAAGAGATCTGTATGCTGGATCAATTGAGCGGTGGCAGGCTCGAGCTGGGTATCGGACGCGGCTCTCTCCCGATCGAACTGCGTTATTTCGGGATTGGCGCGAACGCGGCCCCAGGCCGTTATGCGGAAGCCAGCGAAATCCTTATTGAGGCGATGAAGGGCGGCACGCGGTCCTATAAAGGCCACCATTTTGAGCTGAACGGCGTTCCTTTGACGCTAGGACCTCATCAGCGCCCACATCCGCCGATATGGATCACCACCAATCAACCCGAGAGCGCAGGCTGGGCCGCTGCGAATGGCGCAAATATCGCCTGCGTAGGACCTTCCTCTTCTGTTCGAAGAATTACTGATGCCTTCCGCGCCACTCGAGAGCACAAAACTGATGCGGACCATCAAGCGCCATTTCTGGGATTGCTCCGCATGGTCGTGATCGGGAGTTCTGACACACACGCCTACTCACTCGCGGCATCTGCTTACGAACAATGGCTCAGGAGCTTTAAGTACCTTTACGACCTTAATGCCATCCCGACTCCCCCAAACCTGCCGCTAACCTTCGATGCAGCAGTCGAGAGTGAATTGTGTGTAGCAGGAACGGCAGCTTCTGTGCGACAGATTCTTCTTAATCAGCTGGAGGTGGCAGGTGCCAACTACCTTCTTTGTCAACTCGCATTTGGGAACCTGCAACTAGATGCTTCTCTATACACCGCAAAGGCGCTTCAAGCCGAGATCATGGAGCGTTTTGGGTAACAATGAAATTCGCTGTCCGACTTTGGTGATCAATTCGTCGTGGCGATGCTCCTCGACGCCCTCCAACCAACCTGCGGGGATGACCATGTCATTATATGGCGGGATTGATGTGTCAGTGAAATGCTCAAGCGTGTGCGAAGTGGCAGCGACGGGCAAGGTCTTGAGAGAGGTGAAAGTGGCAAGCGCGTCCGCGGCACTGACTGCCTGGACTGGATCGTTGGAATCAAAGCCTAAGCGGATCGCTCTGGTGGCGGGCCGTTGTCACAAGCGGACTGTGATCTACAAGCGTGAGGAACCCGGCATCTTGGCGTTGCGAGCGGAAGGCGCTCCCGCCCATCGGCAAACTAAACTTAGCATCGGCAAACTCGAGCGTGCACAGTATAAAACTAGCAAGCTCATTTGGACGCGGCTGCATCAACAACAGTGACTCTTTTACCTTCCCAAAATCTCAGCAACAGCGAGTCATTTGTTTATTCCAACCACGGAAGGGGAAACCTAACATGGGCGTAGATGCGACTCGAGAAGTCTCACCGGAAAAGCTCGAAGCGTTGCGCGAGTCAGCAAATCATGGCTTACTAAGCTCGCCATCGTCTGCTACATCAAACGCCGGCGGAATGGACGCCGCCACCTCGGCGAAGTTGTCCGCGGCCCGCTACAGCATGCGAAGAAGTAGACGCTAAAAGCCGCCAAGAGCGCCGTCTACGAGCTACGAGCTATCCGCCGCGTCCCTCGTTGATGAGATTGACCAGCGCAGCGCACGCCGCACTGGGATGCTGATCGACATTGAGCAACAGGGCGCGATTGTCGACGAGGTCTTCGGCATGCCCAAATCGATCACTCTGGCGGTTCCACCGACGATAATGCACGAATTCGGAGCTAAGAGCGACACGATCGTGTCCAACGCGCTGAACAAATGATCAAACGATTTCGTTCGGCTTACCGTTTCATCAGTGAGATCGACCGCCTCGGCGTTCTTGTGATGGCCGGCGAGTTCGCTTTTGATGTGCCTCTTTAGACAGATACTACATGGTACTTCTCTTCCCATTGTTCATACGAATGGGGCACCGATGCCTACTCTCATTGCGGAACTAGTGAGACTTGCCCTGTCACACGGACTGTCTGACAGCAGCCTCGACGAGGAAGTTCACAATGCAGCCTTATCGGCAGCCGCGGCGGCCAACAACGACGGCCTGCCCGGTCAGATCGCCTTTCTGATCAGCCAGATTGGCGTCGACGCGACGTGCAAGATCATCGGAGTGCCGATGCCCGATGGCAGCGACATGCCCGGGGTCAGTGCTCCAGTCCATTCGCAGTTCTCCCGGCATTCACCCGTTCGCGGACATTGATCAGATCAATATTCCAGCCGGGTATTGGATCGGTGCCGGATGCGCCTGCGCCAGTGGCATTTTCGCGCACACTGCTGACGGCGCCGGCGCCCGGGTCGACCAGTACTCGGCGGCCTCGACCGCACGCGGCCGCTCCCAGACCAGATGCCAGAGCAGTCGCGGCAGTTCCGGCATGGGGAGGCGTAGCGGTCCTGCGAACCACCTTCTGCCCGTGATCTGGAGGCTCCAATTGATGTGCTTGTGGAGCACTATAATCACCAGCGCTCCCACGGAAACCCGAGGAATCTGACACCGGCTGACGTCTACTTCAGCCGCGGTGAGATCATCCTGAAGGAGCAAAAAATGGGTCAAGCTATAGATCATCCATGACGTTCGCTTGCAGCAACAGTTGCAGGCCCCGCAATTCGCAACCCCAATGGCCCGGAAGTTCCTCTGGATCGGGCTGCTTGCTGTCTCAGAATCCCAGACGGCGGACGAGGCGGCATGTCCAATAGAGCCCTATTTTCGACGTGAGAAGACCAGGATGTATGCATTGCAAAAGAGAACAACCCACAACATCCATTACGAATCTCTCGAGGCCGAGGCGATCTACATCATTCGGAAAGTGGGCGCCCAATTCCGCCGACCGATGGTGCCCTATTCGGTCGGCAAGGACAGCTCCATGGTGCTGCACCGGGCGTTAAAGGCTTTTTATCCCTCAAAGCCGCTGTTTTCTCTGCTGCACATCACCAGTACCGGGAAGTTCCGCGAGATAATTGCGTTTTGTGACCGGAGCACAGCGAAAATAGGCGTCGACCTCATCGTTCACGCCACCGAGCACGGCGTGCGGCAGGGATTGAGGCCGTCTACGCGCGGCTCTGCCGTGCACACACAGGGCTGGCTCTCCTGCTATGGCGTTCTAATCCGAACACGACTGCTCTGATCTCGCGAAGAGTTCCGGAGCTTGAAGCCATCACCAACCATTCTCCGTTCTGATTCCCCAGTCGAGAAGATAAACACAGACTGATGTCGCACACCCATAGCTGCGAACACGGAGCAGCTGACGCTAACCATGCAGCAGCAAGCAGTGAACAAAGCCGACGCGGACATCATCGCGGAGCATTCCGCAATCTCCGCTATACCGCCGCGGCCTCTATTGGCCTACAAGGTACACTCGACGCATCGTCGAGACGCGCTATGAAAGAGTGATTGCGCTGGTCGGCGTAGCGTAAAAGCGGTTCGGAACCGCATCGAGGAGATGGACAGGTTTATCGTCAGTCATAAGCGCGGATATAGAAACTGGCATCGAAAGCTCCGCAGCTACTCAAGTCAACATCTCTCGCTTTCCACCTTACGGCGTGTGAGATGGAGTGGGCTTCGCGCTTACGCTCATTGTGAATTCTTTGCGAATTGTCAGCTTCTCGAAAGCTAAGCCTCCTAGTTGGTGGGATGAGGGTTCTCTAAGCGCCGACGCCGGCCTATTGAATCGAAGTGAAAGTAGGGGAATTGATGCGAATTGAGGTCGGAGTTGTTCGTGGCACTTTTGGTTGGCCGACCGCCGATATTCGGCTCCATCAGCAGGGCG
>NZ_QDAH01000174.1 GCF_003075415.1 Microvirga sp. KLBC 81 | reverse complement strand
TGTGCCCAGCTTGAGGTCATGCCGATGGCCGCGTAAAATCCAAGCCAATCAGCCTCCGGAAAATTCGGCGCGGTTCAGACCCCAGCATCTTCTTCCGGTACACGACACTGGCTGTCGCCTACTTTTTCAAGCAAGATTATCAGAAGGCCCGAGACTGGACACAACACGCTGTTGCGCGGCGGGCAAACTGGTGGATTGCGTGGGTTGTCCTCGCCACCAGCCAAAGCAGACGTTCGGTCTGCTTCCGAGACATGCAGTTGTCTCTGGGCCATGCTCCTCTGCAACAGCAGCGCCGGGTTCCACCAGCGGTTACGGCTGGAATTTCGCTCCAAAGTCCTCCAGCACCGCTAAGAGGGCCTCCGGCTGCACCCTCACTGGTCCCGCGAACGGATGGTTGATGGCGATGATCACAAGCAGCCCCGAGAAGATCAGGAAGGCCAGGATCCCAGTCATCATGGCCTGGACGCGCAGGTTCTCGGTGCCAAAGAAGAGCGTGAAGCCGATCGTCAGGACAGCACCCCCGACGAGCACGAACCAGAGCACCCCAGGGACCGCGCCAGAGGCCAGAACGAGCCTCGTGCGGCGTGCCTCGGTCAGGCCGTCAAGCTGGCGGAGAGCCTCATCTAAGAGAGCGGTCCCGCGGCCGTCGCCCGGGGTGAACGTCAGCAGGGCCGCATAGGTGGTGTCGAGGGCACGGGTTGTCTCGCGACTTGACCCACTCCGCGCCATCGCAGGCCAGTCCTCCGTCACAGCCGCCCTGAGATAGTTGGTCAGGCTATCGCGGAGAGCCCCGCCGGGACCTTCGCCGATTCCGTTGGCCAGGCGGTAGAGGGTCGCTGCCGCGCCAGCCTCCTGGGCCGCCGCATGCTCTGCCTCGCTGAACTTTTCCCAGACAATGATCACGGCGAAGGCCAGCAACACGGCATAGAGTACGCCGACGGTCGCGAAGGTAAAGCCAGCCACCTCGTTGTTGATCCGGAGCCGGTCCGAGCTGACGCGCCGGCGAACGAGGACGGGAGCGGCCATTGCGAGAAGCGTGGTCGCGCCGACGAGAAGAACGCCAGACAGCCATAACGGCAGGGTGGTCAGGAGAGCCATGGGTCTACCCGCTCCGGTCCAGTCCCATATGACGGATAGGAGCAAGTTTGCGCAAGTAACAACGGCCTTGCGGCAGGAGGCCATCGACGGCTCTGCCGGGGTACCGCCAAGCCCAACCGGCGATAAATGCCTGCGCCGGAACGACTGGTTAAGGCCAAAACCGGCCCCTGAGTACGGCAGCGTAAAGGTCTGCTCAGAGTTTTCAGGACTGTGGGACGTCCAAGCCTGCCCCGGTGCTCCGGCTCCTGAGCCGGGTTCGCGATGGCTGGAGGCGCATCGTCATGCCCCAGCCCCGGCAAAGGTGGGCATAGGGCGCAGCTTGGCGAGCCGCCTCAGGTTCTGGGCGGTGGCGGCCAGCAGGAGCTCATCCCTTGCGCCACAGGTTCCACGCAGTCTCAGACGAGTGAGCCGCCAGATGCTGCGGCTTGAGCCCAAAGCGCCAGCGGTGCGCTCGAGCATGGTACGAGAGGCTCCCACCTCCGCCTGCCGGATCACGCGGGTGGCCTCGGCACCATGATCTTGGGCCTGCCACTGATCACCTGGGATGGAACGCTGCTTGTTGGCATCAGCCGCGATCAGGCCGGCATCGACCGCAAAGCCTTCGCCCCCGACCAGCCCCTCGTGCAGGCATCGCTCGACCACACTCTCGAACAGGTGGCGCAGGATGTCGCTCTGGCGGAAGCGGCCGTGGCGGTTGCGCGAGAAGGTGGAGTGGTCCGGCACCTTGCCCTCCAAACCAAGCCGGCAGAACCAGCGGCACGCCAGGTTGAGGTGGACTTCCTCGCACAGGCGCCGCTCGGATCGGATGCCCAGGCAGTAGCCGATGATGCGCATGCGCATCATCAACTCGGGATCCACAGAGGGCCGGCCAATCGCGCTGTAGAACAGCTTGAGGGTAGAACCCACACTCTCCAGGTCGAGAAAGCGGTCGATGCGGCGCAGCAGGTGATCGGCAGGCAGATGATCGTCGAGGCAGAAGTCATAGAGGAGCTGTGCCGGCGCCACTTGCATGCCCATCATCGTCCCGCCCTCCACAAAGCGACAGGACGATGGAATCACGCCAGCCCACCTCGATCAACGTCCGACTAAATCAACACTATCTGCAAGGAGGCGACCTTCGTGCCGACTGCTGGGATTGCAGCCGGACCAGGCATAGGACGCACGCGCAAAGTCCAAGCTTGTGGCATGAAGCGCGCCAGCCGCACCAATCCGCTGGCTCCGGCTACTGCAACACCCCCTTGGCCGGGAGCTCGATGGTGCATTGGAGCCCGCCCGGCTTGAACGTCAGCGTCGTTGTTCCCCTGAGCTGGTACGGCAAGGTCTGCGTCAGAAGCTCGGTCCCGAAGCCGCTGCGCCGGGGTACGAGCGAGAACTCCGCCACCCCCGTCTCGGTCCACTCGATCATCAGGCGCGGATCGACATCCCGGTCCTCCAGGCGCCAGACCACCGTCACGTGCCCGTTGGGGCTCGCCAGCGCCCCATACTTGACCGCGTTGGTCGCCAGCTCATGGATGGCCAGTCCCACGGTCTCGGCCGCCTTGGGCTGGAGACGAAGATCGGGTCCCGACAGGCTGAACTGCTCGCCCTCTTGGGCCGCAAAGGAGAGCAACTCCTCCGCGACCAGGGATGCCAGAGCGATCCCGGCGGTGGGATCGCGCGTCACCGCCGCCTGCACCCGGGCGAAGGCACCAAGCCGGCCGTCGAAATGCATGGCGTAGTCCTCCACCGTCTCGCTTGTCTCCGCCGTCTGGCGCGCAATGGAGCGGATCACCGCGAGCGTGTTCCGCACCCGGTGCTGCAGCTCGGCCAGCAGCACCTTCTGGTGCTCCTCGGCCTTCTTGCGCTGGGTCATGTCGACCAGCATGTTGACGGCTCCGATCACGGCCCCGGACGCGTCGTGCAGCGGAGTCGGAGAGGCCAGAAAAGGAACCCGTGTCCCATCGGGACGCTCGGCGATGGCCTCCCCGTCATGGATAGCCCGGTTCTCCTTCAACGCGACGGCCATGGGACATTCATCGTGCGGCATTGGCCGCCCATCCGGCCAGAACAGGCGCCAGGAGCCGCACCATTCACTCGTTCCGAGCTCTGGGCGGCACCCCCACAGGTCAACAGCGGCCTGGTTGTAGAAGGTGATCCGCCCCGCGGCATCGGTGGTGTACACAGCGGCCGGCAAGGCTTCGAGGATGTGCAACAGCGGGTGTCCGCCGGCGATCTTGTCCAGCTCGCGGACCCTTGGGAAGCGCCGAGAACTGTCATCGGCAACGGTTAGATATGGTCTGTCACTCGACATTGAAGCAAGGGTCCAACCTGGCCCGCGGATGGTCCGATGTGATGTCCTGGAACCGGAGGCGGGCAATCTCGGCAAGCATATCAAAGCGCACAACAGCAAGGAGGGAGAAATCTATTCCCAATTGCACGTCGACATTATCAACCGAAGACAGCTTTTCTTTGTAAGCCAAGCGTTTGCGTAAGCCTCTGATCTCATGGTCGGTGGTGCGATCAGGAGGTCTACCGTCCAGCCTTACCCCATCGAATCCAACAGCGCGGCGGCAGAGGTTATGCTACTCTGGCGCAGCCGCTGCTAGCTTACTCCTGCCCGAAGCCCCTGACGAGGGTTCAACAAGGAACGGGGGATGATTGCTCCACCACGTGGCGCTTTGGCGCAACGCCGAGTGCTGGTTGCCGAGGACGAATACTTCATCGCCCGCGACATCGCCCGGGCGCTGCGCGCGCTCGGGGCCGAGGTGGTCGGGCCGGTGGCGTCCCGGGATGAGGTGCAGGCGATCCTGGCCACGGGCGAGCGCCTCGATGCGGCCATTCTCGACATCAACCTGAACGGCGAGATGGTCTTCCCGGTCATGGAGGCGCTCGCGGCCCGGGGCATCCCGGTTGTGTTCGCCACCGGCTATGACGAGAGCGCCGTGCCGGATCGGTACCAGGCCATTCCACGCTGGCAGAAGCCGTTCGACCCTCAGGCCCTGGTGCAGGCCCTGCCGGACCTCGTGCGAGACCCATAGGCCCGAGGCAACATGGCCCCTTGAAGGTCGCCTCCGGGTCAGAGACTGAATTTCCAAGCGCTCCATGAAGGTCCGCTTATTGCGCAGAAAGCAGATTAAGCATTCCTTCCCGGCTCACGTTCCGCACCTCGTGCAGGCTGTCGAGGATGAGGCCGAGCCGATCCCAGAGCTCGCCCGGCCCATCCTCCGGATGCTGATCGAGACACT
>NZ_QDAH01000173.1 GCF_003075415.1 Microvirga sp. KLBC 81 | reverse complement strand
GAGAGCCAAGATGAGTGAATCACGAAGCCGCCACACCGCATAGCCCCAACGATTCCGTCAGAACTGCCGTTGCTCTAGAATGAGTATGCTGTCAGCAGCGCCGGCCAACCCGGTTGTTGCGGAAATCGTGTCGAACGGGTCAACTGCAGCCGGCTCTTTTCGGGTGTGGACACATGCAATTACGCCAAGCTGGCGTTTATCCGCTAAGGTCTTCAGCGGTAGCGCCGAGGTGTAATCTTGATCATATATTCGCTGACCAGATAGAGCCTGCTGTCGAACCCGCGCGAAGACGTCGACAATGATAAGCCGAGGGTTGGTTACCCCGTCGCACCAAGCCTCAATAGCCTCGATACCGCCATTGCCGAGCGTTGGGCAGGCAGTCGCTATATGAAGGCGCTCGGCGGGAACGTCGCTCTGCAACATGAGAGAGAGGCGGCGTTGAAGCCGCCTCTCGTTGTCTTCAAGTGCAAGCAACAGGACATCCCCCGCCTCTACTCTCTCACCAAGAAGGGTTTTTCCTGCTGCAACACTCAGAGCGGTGTTCATTAGCAACCAAGACTTACCCACTTTCGGGCGCCCACCGAGAAGGGTCAAACCTTCCGGTACGAAACGCGGCACGATGAACTTCGCATCTGGGATGGTGCGCGCGGCCAACTCCGCGGCCGTGAAGGTAGTGAGACTAGGCACGCTACGAGCTAATCCCATGATTACCTCCGCGTCCGTTACCAGCCTGTCGGAGTTCCGTTGGCACCAGATCCTCCACTAAAATCCCGAGCTCAGACGCCTTTATGATTGCTGCATCGATAGCTTCTCGAAGGGCGGGAAGGTGAGAGACCTGAAGGCTGATGGCGGACTTGGTTGGGAAACCTTGGGCATCGTAAATCCGGAGATCAATCAGCTGATGGCCACGGTAGTCCGTAAGCCCAACTCGAACTTGCTCCTGCGTGTTTTTGATGATTGTGAAAATCGAAACACGCACAGTCATGCCTCCTCCCAAAGGGGATACTGCCGTGCATCTTGTTCACTATCTCCACCCCGGCCTAAGGTCGGTGCGGCCTTCACGCGAGATCGTTGCTCGAGCCATGTCTCAATTTCAGATTGGCGATATGCGATACGGCGTTCGCCAAGCGTGATAGGCGAGGGAAACTTACCTTTACGGCGAAGGCGATAAATCGTTGTTTGGCTGAGGCGGGTCATTGCCCCAACCTCCATGGGAAATAAAAGCTTATCTTGCACGTGTCGTCTCCTTTCGTCAGACGACCCCAATCAAGTGCAATTCACATCAGAGTAAAACTTCTAGGAGATTTTCTACCTTGAGGTTTGGGATTTTGGATTTTTGCGTCGCCGTCCTGGGGCGTTCCACGTGGCTCCCGTATCCCGAAGCGCCCTTTTCCAGACTCTTTCGAAACCAGCTCCGGAGAGACCTTCGAACTGTTTCGTCGCCACCATTTTAAACTCGTCATGGGTTTTCGGGGGATCCTGGGGCAATTTTTTCATTTCATTCGCGAGCCAGCGATAACATTTCTCCTCGGCGCCAGATGTAGATTTACGGGCCAGCGCAATCGAATTCAGCTTTGGGGCGACAAAAACCGAGTAGAGTTTTGCGCCATCCAACCCAGTCGCATCGGAAACGCGGTCGTCAGGATCCGCATAGTCGTCTCGCAGGCTGATCGTGAAGGCGCTTAAAACGTCAGGTGGGATCACCGAAAAGGGTGAAGTGGGGGAGGTGGGTCTAGCCATAATGCAGGCCCAACCATTATGAAGTGCCCTCTCGAACTCCCTCTCTCCGGCGATCCACAAGTCTGATGCAAGATTGAAAATGATTTCGTGTGCGGGCTCGCTTAGATAAGCTGGTCGCACATGCTCAAGTTTGTTCATGAAATCTACTGGTGAACCATAAACGTTATCCAGTTGATCGTCGTCGTCGTCTACACGGGTGAGCCAAAATTCTCCATCGTCCGCGTGAAGCTCAAGCTTCCAAGTGTCTCCGCAGCAAGCGACGACCACACCATACCGTCGCTTAACGGTTACAAGCAGGTTAGATCGTGCGATGACCTGTTCGCAACGATGTATCAGGCTGGATGTGATTTGTTCCGGGGTGATTGCAGGCTTAGGGAAAAAACGAAAAGGAGCTTGGTGATAAGAGCACCATGATGGGTCAGGTGCTTGAAGGCCCGCCTGGGCCCCTGGGCCCGGCTTCATGAGCTGCGCCTCTTTAGGGTAAGGACGGCGGCGGTCGATTTCTTGTTCGTCACCAGCTCCGAGACATGTCGGTCCCAGGCCTCCAGAGCGATTCGCTTTTCCCGAAGGCGCTCATACTGATCATATACCATCCCATGCACATCGCTCTCAGCATGACCGAGAACCGCCTTTCGGTCCTCCCGCAGGACGCCCAACCGGGCAAGCCCAGTTCCGACGGTGCGCCGAAAATCATGAGGTGTCGGCGGGTTGTTCTTTAGATTTTGAACGGGGAGGGCAGTCTGCTCATCATCCTTCAGCCGCTCAATTACGCGGGCTAGGCCTTGCGATAGACTGTTGCGCGCGAGGGTTGCTCTGTTGGAGAACTTCGACGCAAATACGCTTCCGTGTTCGTCGCCATCCCTCGCTCGTCGCTCAAGAGCGCTGGCGATGATGTGTCGAGCCATGCCGGTAAGTGGCACTACGTGCAGCCGTCGGCTTTTGTGGCGGCGGGCGGAAATCTCAAGACGTGCCTTGGCTGGATCGTTTAATTGGAACAGCTCGGTCACCACCATCCCGGCCGCATCGCTTGGTCGCTGGCCCGTAAGCAACAGGAAGAGCAGGGCGTCCGCTACATCTCTCGTTACGCCGTCCGCCTTGGTGAGGGCCTCGTACAGGACCCGGATTTCCTCGTCATCGAGGACTCGGCTCTTCGCCTCCTCCTTGACGCGCTTTTTGAGACCGGCGATCGGATTGGCGGGCACGAACTCGCTGTCTACGGCCCAGTTAAATAGCTTTACAAGGACCGTTTGAGTTCGATTGGCCGAAACGGGCGCCGTCTTCTTGATAGTGTCCAAGACGTCGATCACATCGCGCCTAGTGATCGCCTTCGCTTCACGCTCGCCGAGAGCGGCACGGGGACGCTTTAGGTACATCTCATCCATTTTCCACGAGGCCTTGTTCGGCTTCGCGTACTCCTCAAGATAGCGCTCCGCGAGTCTATCGAAGCTCAAAACCTGTTTAGCGGCTTCCCGCCGTTCACGCCGGTCCTTTTGCGGGTTGCTTCCGTCTACCACTTGTCCACGAAACTTGACCGCTCGCTCACGTGCGCCGGCGAGGGTCAGGTCTTGGAGGCTACCCAGCGTTATGCGCTCGTAGCCGCTACCGTTCCGCGGGCGATACCTAAATGACCACGATGCGGCCCCGGTAGGCGTCACGCGCAGGCATAGTCCTGGCGTCCGTTTGTCCCAGATCTCGAGGCGTCCGGTTGGGGGCGGCTTTATGCTTCTGACGTACGCAGTGGTTAGGTCGATTATGGGCATGGGCTCAAGCGCATGGACGAGTGGGGGTTCTGCCGGGGTTCAAAAAAGTGGAACTGCCTGAACGCCAACGCTTACAAATGAACACACTTTTCCGTTTAATGTCAATGTCTTAGGAATGGTTCTGAAAGGACATGGAATGCTATGAACGCCTATCATGCTAGTCTGGGGGACTAGGGGTCGTGGGTTCAAATCCCGCCGCTCCGACCATTCTTTTCAAGGGCTTAGAGTAAGTCTGCTTCCGGAGGCCAGCTTTCCCGGAACCATATCGGAAGCACGAAGTAGGCGTTTTTCTCTTCAATGCCGCTATCGGACGTTTGCACCTTCTATCTCAAGCGATGCTTTTGAAATCCTCCAGCGTAAAGTGAGCCCCTTCGATTGTGGCCCAAGCAATCATGAACGCTGTGCCATTAGCGCCAATAGCTCTCCCGGCCGTCTCGCGTGAACCTGCTCTACGGTTCGCCGACGGTGCTCCTGGCTAAAGCACTTCCGCACGCTGTCCGACGCGCGGATCACTCCGCTTCGACCCGCATCCTCGTGAAGGGCGACGCGATACTGTTTCCTGAGCACCCTGCGACCATGTTTCGATCCACGCCCTCGCGAGGAGAGCGACGTAACGTGACCATCACCGGTCTGGAGGAGATCCAGTTTCGATCCACACCCATGAAGGGCGACTAGAGCATCGTGCTTAAAAAGTGGACCCGGTTTTCGCTGATGCGGACCTCCGGTTCCGCTTTCAACGATGCTCTCATTGAAGGAGAAGCATCGGATGGAATCCCAAAAGTGCAAATCCACTTTTCTCGTCCGATGCTGTAGCAGGAGCTTTCGCAGATCGGGGGAGAAAGCCATCGGAAATTGGGTATGCAGGGCTCATTCGACATTTTGTGCTG
>NZ_QDAH01000172.1 GCF_003075415.1 Microvirga sp. KLBC 81 | reverse complement strand
TCTCGTTGAGCCTGAGGCGTGCCGCAACTATTTCACCGCCGCCGGATACGGATTCGTCTGAATGCCCGATGCTCTAGCTGGACCATGAGCCGCGCAAACGAGAGCAGTCAGTAAAATTAGTGGCGATAATGGAAGGTGAGAATACGCCAGGAGCCAACATTGGGCGTCGACGCGAAGATAGCTGAGGATTCACGGGTGATCCCCGCCGCGGCGACCTGTTGTAGCCATTGCGTAACCAGACAATCCGCAGCGTACTTGCATAGCGTGACGACCAATATACCTTGTGTCCAGGTTGATACGGCAGGCCCCCTCCAGATCAGAAAGCCTGACGAGGCCGAGCATGACGCAGGCAGACCACGATAAGCTAGCAGTCCGCGTCATGGAGCGCCATGACCTGGAGGTGGTAATCGAGTGGGCTGCGGCTGAGGGCTGGAACCCTGGTCTCAACGATGCCGACTGCTTCCAGGCTGCCGATCCGATGGGCTTTCTCGTTGGCAGCCTCGGTGACGAGCCGGTCGCGTCCATCTCAGTGGTCCGATACTCCAGCGCGTTCGGCTTTCTAGGCTTGTACATTGTCCGACAGGATCAGCGCGGGCGAGGTTTCGGATATCGCCTCTGGCAGGCCGGTATGGAGTACCTCGGGGATCGCACGGTTGGTCTGGATGGGGTTGTGGCCCAGCAAGGGAATTATGCGCGGTCCGGGTTCGTCCTGGCGCACCGCAACGTGCGCTTTGGCGGAACCCCTCAGACCGAAGCTCCCCGGGACGAACGCCTCCGGCCAGTGAGTCCAGGGATCCTTGAAGCCGTTCTGGACTACGATAGGCCGTTCTTTGCCGCGCCGCGCGACACCTTTCTGCGCTGCTGGCTCAAACCTGATACGCGCATCGCCATTGCCTTCGTAGAAGACGGGACCGTTAAGGGCTATGGCGTCATCCGAGCCTGCCGAAACGGCTACAAGATCGGACCGCTCTTCGCTGATAGTGAGCGCGAAGCTGATTTGCTGTTTCAAGCACTTGCATCTCAGGCCAAGGGCGCTCCCGTCTTCCTGGATTTGCCCGAGCCGAACCAGGCTGCCGTTCAGCTTGCAGCCGACCACAACCTGTCACCTGTATTCGAGACAGCCCGGATGTACCGAGGCCAGAGGCCGGACCTGCCACTTTCTCAAACGTACGGGATTTCAACCTTCGAGCTAGGATAACAGCCCTGAACCGTGAAAAAACGGGCAAAAGCCAAACAGATGCATCCGCTCGGGGTCATCCGGGAGACATCAGGTTGAGCATGGATCAGTATTTTTCATGACCATGACATCCCCGATTCCGCGCGTGCTCTGGGTAGTGTCCCATTTAAGCCGCTGCAGTGGGGATGCTAAACACTGCGCTGCCGGAGATCGGCATCTCGCGAATGTCTGCAGCGGGTCAGACCAGGAAATCCCCTGCCCTTCAGGAACGTCTGACGATCCCATCATAAGCGGACGTTCGGTCTACTCCCGGGATGTGCCGGAACCGGACCTTCGCGGAGCGTAAAATGCATTCGCCGCAACATTTCCGTACGCTTCAGCCGAAGAGAGCTTGAGAGATCTGGCGCATGTCGATCTGCGTAGAATTCTGATCGCGGCGGAGTTGATTCGATCTCACCTCGTGTAGGCCAGCTGCCATAACAATATAACGACAGTAACAAGCAACGCGGCCGCTAGGCATTTCCAAAACACCACGGGATTTCGCTGGACTAGCGGCAGACGTATGGTCTTCAAGAGAGCTGGATTCGGATGGCGCAGATCGAAGGTAAACTCTGAGAGCTCCTCATACCGTTTGAAGGGATTCGGGTGCACGGCCTTGGCCAGGGCAAAGTCCATCCACTGCGGTATCTTCGGATTAATCTCGGATGCCCGGGTATAGCGCAGTCGGTCTTGCTGCATTCGGCTGCGTGTCTTCGCGACTTCAGTGCCGTAAGGGAGCCGCCCGGTAAGCATCTGGTAGACAATCACCCCAAGAGAGAAGAGATCCGAGCGCGAGGTGCCAGTTTCGCCCACGAAGTACTCTGGAGCCACGTACTGCGCCGTTCCGAGAATATCCCCCCGGTCTCGCTCCGGCATGGCCTCCATCACACCGGCAACGCGCGTCGAGCCAAAGTCGATGAGCTTCACCGTGCCGGCCTTGTCGATCATGATGTTCTGCGGCCGCAGATCCTGATGCAACATCTCGAGGCGGTGGAACGCGCGCAACCCCCGTGCGATCTGCTCGGCGATGTCCCGTACCGTCTCTATATCCGGGTCAGGATGATCGATCATCCATTGGGCTAGTGTCTGGCCTTCGATATATTCCGTCACGATATAGAGACAGGTTCGCTTGTGGGAATGAGGCGGAGCTCTGAGGACATGGGGGCTGCTCACCCGCCTGGCAATCCACTCCTCCATGATGAAGCGCTTTAGATGATCGACATCATGCAGAAGGTCTGTCGATGGAATCTTTAACGCCACGAGCATATCAGTCCGCGTATCGAGAGCCAGATAGACGTGGCTGCGGCTGCTGCAGTGGAGCTCTCGCAGAACCCTGTATTCGTCGAGCAAGCGACCTGGTTCTGGCATAGGCGGCGGCACAAGCCGTGTCGCATCACTCACAAAATCATCGGCTTCCGGATCCGGCACCTCTTCGATCCGTACGATCTGGACAGTCAGGTTGTCCGCACTGCCTGCCCGCAGCGCCTCCTCCGCGATGATCCGTGCGGCTCTGTCGAGATCATCAGCATGTTCCGTGATCGCGGTCGCCACGACGCTTCCACCGACATATTCGTGCACGCCATCGCTTGAGAGCATGAACACATCCCCTACTCTCAGCGGCACAGCTCGGTAGTCGATTTCCACATTTGGCTTCGCACCAAGCGCGCGAGAGAGATAGGACTGTTGTGAGGAGATGACTATATGGTTGTCGTCTGTGAGTGGCTCCAGCGAAGAACCGGCCAATCGGCTCACGCGGCAGTCTCCAATGTGGAAGATGTGTGCGAGACCTGCCTTCAAGACCATCGCCGTGAAGGTGCATACATAGCCCCGGTCTATTTCGCTGGAGCTCAGGCTGCGGCGGGTTTCGGCATAGAGCCATGAATTGGCCGCGCTAATGACACGTTGCGCCGCCGTTTTGACCGACCAAGCGTCAGAGGTGCAGTAGTAGTCCGTAAGAAAGCTCTTGACCGCGGATTCTGCAGCAACGTGACTGACAGAGCTTGTGCTGATGCCATCGGCAATGGCGATGGCGATCCCTTTGAGGGCAAGGGTCGTCCCATTCGGCATCAGGGCACCGTGGAAATCCTGATTGATCTCCTTGCGTCCCTTTTCAGAGTGTTGACCGATTGAGATCGTCAGCTGGGGCATCATGGAAACAGGGGTAGCGGAACCCCGCTGGAGAGCGGGGTTCCGGTCCACGTCTGACTACTCGGCCGGGAAAGCGGCGGTCTGCAGCCCCAGCTTCGCGTTGCGCTTGGCTCCGGTGCGGACATGAGTCGAGTAGAGTGTAAGGCCAACGAAGGTGATGCCGCCAACAAGGTTGCCGATGACAGTGGGGATCTCGTTCCAGATCAGGTAATCCATAATCGAGAACTTTCCGCCGAGCATCAGGCCTGACGGGAAGAGGAACATGTTCACGATGGAATGTTCGAATCCCATGTAGAAGAACAGCATGATCGGCATCCACATGGCTATCACCTTGCCCGAGACCGATGTCGAGACCATAGCACCGACAACGCCGGTCGCCACCATCCAGTTACACAACACACCACGAATGAAGAGTGTGAGCATTCCAGCCGCGCCATGGGCTGCGTAGCCAACAGTGCGACCTTCGCCGATAGTACCGAGCTTCTGACCAACCACGTCCGGCGCCTGGGAAAAGCCGAAGGTGAAGATGATCGCCATCATGACCGCGACCGTGAGAGCGCCTGCGAAATTTCCGACAAACACGAGACCCCAGTTGCGCAGGACGCCGCCGATGGTCACCCCCGCACGCTTGTCGATGAGAGCAAGGGGAGTGAGCATGAGAACTCCCGTGAGCAGATCGAAACCCAGCAGATAGAGCATGCAAAATCCTACTGGAAACAAAATTGCTCCAGCAAGCGGCTGCCCGGTTTGAACGTTGATAGTCACGGCGAAGGCAGCTGCAAGCGCCAGGATGGCACCGGCCATATAGGCGCGGATCACTGTGTCTCGGGTCGACATGAAGATCTTAGATTCGCCGGCATCGACCATCTTGGTGACGAACTCGGCAGGTACGAGATAAGCCATCGAAGTGCCTTTCCTGAGTGTAGGCAGCCGGGGATCCGGTGAGTGGCTGCGATGATGGTTGCGTTCGAGTTGTTCCGTGCTTGTTCGCCCTGCTTTTCGCGCATGGGATCCTTTACGCCGCTTGTGCCCTGAGGGCGGAGGCTGCGAGCAGGATGCGCGTGCCCTCGACGCGCAGCGG
>NZ_QDAH01000171.1 GCF_003075415.1 Microvirga sp. KLBC 81 | reverse complement strand
GTAGAGCGAGGGGCGCGGCTTCTTCATACCGCCTCATATGCCAGCTCCCGCTCGCATCTCGTTAATGTGACGATGCCATTGGTTCAGCCGGCGGGTTCTGGCCTGGCGCCTCTCCATCACCCTGGAAGCTGCCTTCTGCATCGAGGCTGGAGGAAGCGCTGGCCTGCTACGGCTGCCCTGAGATCTTCAACACCGATAGTCAGAAGATCACAGCCAGTTCCTGGGCGGCCTGACTCAAACACCGATCGACCGACTGGTAGGCTGGCTCCGTAGGGTGCCCTGGTGTGGTCTGACCCGCACTCCGATCGACCGCCGTGTCTTTCCCTGGACCTGTCGGCCGCCTGGGAACGCCCTGCGGTGGGGCTTTGCCTCGCCGATGCCTGTGACCCGAGAAGGGCCTGACCTCAGGGTCTCGTGACTGTCCTGTCCGCGCACTCGGTCTCGGCAAAGCCTGGCAAACGGTCCAAGCTGGAGGCTGGGAATGGATAACAACGAAGATGGGACGCGCCACGTCGTCGGTGGCGTGGATACACACAAGGATTTGCACGTCGCCGCGGTCGTCGATGGACAGGATCGCGTTCTGGGAACAGCCTGCTTCGCCACCACCCGTCAGGGGTATCGGCAGATGCTCGTCTGGATGCGCTCGTTCGGGGACCTGCGGCGCATCGGTATCGAATCGACCGGCAGCTACGGTGCGGGCCTACTCCGGTTCATGCAGCAGGCAGGGATTGACGTGCTGGAGGTTACCGCGCCTGACAAGCACGATCGCCGGCGACGCGGCAAGAATGATGACCTCGATGCCCAGAATGCCGCCCATGCTGCATTGGCGGGAAGGAGAACTGTCACGCCCAGAAGCCGAGATGGGATGGTAGAATCCCTTCGCGTCCTCATGGTCTGCCGCAAGACCGCCGTCGCCGCGAGGCGTGTCGCCATCCAGATCATCCAGACCACGATTGTGAGCGCGCCAGACGGGCTGCGCGATACTTTGCGTTCCATGACGCGCATGCAACTCGTGCGAACCTTGGCCGCCTGGCGGCCGGATCTGACAGCCTATCGCGAGGTGGAAGCGGCTTACCGCATCAGCCTCAAATCGCTGGCTCGTCGCTATCTCGAGCTGCATGACGAGATTGCCGACCTTGACGCAATGATCAGCGCCATCGTCGATGAGCTTGCGCCCGAGCTCATCGCGCGCAATTCAATCGGCTACAGCTGCTCACGGCCGGCGACAATCCCGAGCGCTTGCGTTCTGAGGCGAGCTTCGCGGCGCTGTGCGGTGTAAGTCCGGTCCCCGCCTCTTCCGGAAAGACAATTCGTCACCGGCTCAACAGGGGCGGCGATCGCGCTGCCAACAGCGCCCTGCACATTATCGCCATTGGGCGGATCCGAACCGATTCAGCAACGAAGGCCTACGTCGCCAGACGCACCAGCGGAGGTCATTCGAAGCTCGACGCTATTCGCGCCCTCAAGCGCTACATCGCCCGTGAGGTCTTCCACATCATCACAAGACGCCACAGGGAGATCAATCAGACCCGCATCGCCGCTTGACAAACAGAAGGGCGTCCAAGGAAGCCAGTTTACGTCGACGGCCTTCACGGATGTCCTGCACAAGCACGTGATCGCCATCAGCATGGACAGCAAGGGTGCGTGGCGTGACAATGTCTTTGTCGAGCGGCTCTGGCGCTCCATCAAATACGAGGAGGTGTATCTCAAAGCATACGACAGTGTGGCTGAGGCCCGCGCTTCGATCGACCGATATCTCACTTTTTACAACAGCCGGAGGCCTCATTCGAACCTTGACCGGCGGACACCCGATCGGGCTTACTTCAACCCGCTGCCGCAACGCGCGGCGGCCTAACCCGGCAGACGTTCCACTTAGCAAGCCGAAAACGCTGTTCAAGCAAACCGAGCCACCTCAGCGGAAAGGACAGGCGAAGTATGCCTGCAATCCGCTACCATCGCTGGTCGAGCAGTTCGACCTGCTTGCCGCCTGAGCTTGCTACCGAGCGACTGTCCCTTTCGCGTCTCCTCTCTGAGTCTGCGACATAGCCCTTGACTCTCCCCGGAACAATTTTACGTTCGTCGGCGGACCAACCATATTCCCGACAGGATTATCAAACTCGCGCCTAAGAGAACGTGTGCCGATGGTTGTTCATTCCAGATAAGAAAACCATACAGAACCGCCCATACCAATATGGAATACTCCACGGGGGCCACCGTTGATGCGGGCGCGAAGCGAAGTCCTTCATAAAGCATGAACTGTCCCAAGCCTCCAACCCCTCCTAAGACGGCCATCAAGCAGATGTCTGCGATGTTTGGTGTCACCCAAACACTCGGCAATACTAGTAAGCATGCGAGCATGAATACGAGACTTCCCGAGAGCATCTGATTTAAGGACGTCTCTTTACCGCTAATTCTTCGAACAAGAACTGCAGCCATCGCCCAGCAAAAAGCCGCACAGAGAACAAGCAAGGCCGGAACTAGATCGACCCGACTACTCGGATCCATGGCAATGAGAACTCCTCCGAAACCAACTATCACGGCGATCCATTTTGAAGCGCCAACATGCTCTTTAAGGATCACGAGAGACAGAATGACAACGATGACGGGCGCGACAAAATAAATTGTTGTCATTTCCGCAAGTTGCAGCTGCCTAGCGGCCGTGTAGAACGTGAGCCATGCTGCAAGGGTGAATACTGCGCGAGTTATCAACGCGAGCTTATTAGGGCTCTTAAGAATCGACGCTTCACCACGAAACCAAGAGTAGCTAATTACAAAGACGACGATCAGAATACTTCGGATGAACAAAATTTGGGGGACCGTATAACTCGTGACCAGCCATTTCACGATGGCATCTTGAGTAGCAAGAAGAGCATAGCCTGCTGCGGCAAAAGCTATGCCGCGCAAAGAGTCAGACCTCGCGTCAAGGCTGCTAATTTGTTGGTCCATTGGGCTTCTTCCGACTGCGAAGGGGTTCATAAGTGGCTAGATAGTAGTAAAGGAAGCCATGGATGGCCTCATTTAACGAAGATTAGAGCAAAAACGCTCTATGCGCATGCAACCTTCGCGCAAATCATCAACCGACACTGAATAGGTAATGCGAAAGTGAAAAGGTAGACCAAAAGCTGAACCCGGAACAACTGCAACACTTTCCTCCTCGAGCAATTCCTCCGCGAACTCGTCATCGTTTCTGATTAATCGACCGGATGGCGCTGTTTTGCCTGCAACCAACCGGCAAGATGGGAAGACATAAAACGCTCCTTGTGGGCGATGACATCTGATGCCATCTATGCTGTTGAGAAGCGCGACAACAAGGTTGCGCCGCTGCTCGTAATCACGGCGATATTCTTGCAGGATGCTCTGCGGTCCATTCAGTGCTTCCAACGCCGCCCATTGTGCCACTGAACAAGCCGATGAAGTCTGTTGCCCTTGGACCAAATCCATGGCTTTGATGAACCATTCCGGCCCCGCGCCGTACCCGATACGCCAGCCCGTCATGGCATATCCTTTGGAAACTCCGTTGACGATTAACGTCCTTTTACGAAGTTCAGGAAATAGTTGAACGATTGTCGCAAACTTTGCGTTATCATAGACAAGATGTTCGTATATATCGTCGGATAGGAGCCAAACGTGGGGGTTTTCAAGAAGTGCCTCCCCTAATCCTAATAGCTCTGAACGGTTGTACGTTGCTCCAGATGGATTGCACGGCGAATTCAAAAGAAGCCACTTTGTTTTTGGGCTGATGATTCGTCTCAGTTCAGCGGGCGTTAATTTGAAATTATCTTCGTTAGAAGGGCGAGCAATGACTGGTGTTCCACCGCACAGCGAGACCATATCCGGATATGAAACCCAATAAGGTGCCGGAATTATAACCTCGTCGCCCTGGTTTAGGCTCGCGATGAATGCGTTGAATAAGACTTGCTTGCCGCCTGTCGATACGATTATTTCCGACGAATTATATTCAAGATTATTCTCGCGCTTAAATTTTTCACATATTGCGCGTCGCAGCTGCGGTATTCCCGCGACGGCCGTATACTTGATTTCCCTATTCTGGATTGCCGACACGGCTGCGTTCTTTACATTTTCCGGCGTGCTATAGTCCGGGTCGCCAGTGCTTAAGATTATAATGCTGCGTCCTGCCGCCGTCAGTTCGCGTGCTTTCTGACTGATAGACAATGTCGCTGATGGCTTAATTCGGCGCACTGCGTCCGAGAGAAATGTCACGACTTTTCTCCGAAAGTTGGGCGCTGCGCCTTTTCGCCCGCGTAGTCGGATGCGATGCGGTAGTTCAGATTTGGGAACTTGTCGATCAACCACGCGTCCAACTCGGTTCGGGCCTCCTCCGCCGTTGGAGTGTGTTCGCTAGCTGCAAGTCCGAAGACCTCAAGGCCGTTGTCTTTGTATTGCTCTTGCATCTGCACCAGATGAGGCATTGCCGCTACACATGGTGAGCACCAAGTTAGCC
>NZ_QDAH01000170.1 GCF_003075415.1 Microvirga sp. KLBC 81 | reverse complement strand
GGATCTATCTCGCGATGAGCCGCCTCATGACCAAAAGATTAGCCCATGCAGCAGCTTAATCTCCAGACACCCTCTAGCGCCTCGTGCTGACTCACTCCCAATGCCATCCGATCCAATGCGCATGGCGCAGCCCTGTTGCTTCACTCTGCAAAGCAAACTGCGGGTGAATGCGGTCGTCCTCACAAGAGCAACATCCCTGGCCAGTTACGCCACGAACCAGCCCGTACTCAGGTCAATCTCGAACAAGCGCCCGTCGTTCTTTTGATCAGCCCCATAGTCTGCCACATACAGGTTCATTTTGTTTCCATCATTGAGATCGCTGCTCGGGGCCAGTTCCAGGCCCTTAGGCGCAGCTTTTACTCCCGTGATCGGATTGATGTGGCCAGCCAGAATGTCGGTCGCCCCTAACAACCGGCCCGTATCATCGATCTGGTAGATGGTGGGACTGATGCCGCTGGCGACGAAGAACACCGCGCGGCCATCGCTGGTGGTGTTACTGTAGGTGAGCGCCTCTGCATCTCGCATCGCACTCGGCAGCGCAACCGACGAGAGCAGCTGGCCCGTTGCACTGAACTTGTAGAGCTTGAGAGTCGTCCCATCCACCACGTACATGTTGCCGGTGTTGGGATCAAACGTCGGGTCCTCCGTGTCGCTGAGCCCGAGCGTGCTCGTGATGATCTCCCCGAGCTTCACCGAGGGATTAGCCGGATCTACCCAGAAGATCTTCCCCTTGTCATCATCGGATATGTACAGGTAGCCGTTCTTGGGATTGTACCCGAGTCCGGTCGGCTCCTTGCTGAAACTAGTCAGGCTGTGCCAGCGGAAGCTGCTGTCGTCATTCAGACCTAAGAGGTTGGTTGAGCTGTAGTACGGGCTCTCATCATGCTCGGAGTCAGCAATGAACAGGGTTCCCGGACCACCATTCTTGCCCGGGATGTAAGCCACACCTGACGGATCCCCGCTGCCGTAGCCTGACGGATCTCCGGCCTTGTACTGGGTGGTGTCGATGATCTTCACCACGGTCGCCGGCAGGTCGTTGTCGACGATGGTAGCGGTGGCGGTATGGCTCGTGGTGCTCACGCTCGCACTGGTGGCCGAGTTGATCTTGATCGAGAAGGCCTCCGGGTTCTCCAGCACCGTGTCATTCAGAAGGCTGACCGTGATCGTCTTGGTGGTCTCCCCGGCCAGGAAGGTCACGTTCTTGTTGAGCAGAGCCGTATAGTCACTGCCAGCCTTGGCGGTGCCATCCACGGTCGAGTAGTTGACCTTCACATCCTGAGTCGTCGCCGTGCTGAGGGTCAGCGTGAACTTGATCTTGGCGCTTGAGCCCTCCACCTGCGGGTCTGGCGACGCGCTGGAGATCGACACAACGGGACCGGCAGGAGGCGGCGTGTCATTGTCGCTGATAGAGGCAGTGGCCGTGGTGCCGGTGCCGAGGGTGGCATTAGTGGCCGAGGTGAGCTTGACGCTGAAGTTTTCCGTATTCTCCACCAGCGTGTCGTCGATCAGATCAACGATGACTGTCTTGGTCGTCTCGTTGGGGGCAAAGGTCACCGAGCCGTTGGTGATGTCGATGAAGTCGCTGCCTGCAGTGGCGGTGCCGCTCTGGGTAGCGTAGTTGACCGTCACCGGTTCGGTGGCGGCCTTATCCAGGCTGATCGTGAAGCTGATCTTGCCATTCGGCCCCTCCGGCTGCGGGCTCGATGATGCCGCTGCAATCGACACTACTGGGACCGGGGGTGGATCGGGCGCATCGTTGTCGCTGATCGTCCCTGTTACGGTGTTGTTGGTGGAGCTGACGATGGCGTTAGTGGCCGTGCCCAGCCGGACCGTGAAGGTCTCCAGATCCTCCACCAGCGTGTCGTCGATCAGATCAACGATGACTGTCTTGGTCGTCTCGTTGGGGGCAAAGGTCACCGAGCCGTTGGTGATGTCGATGAAGTCGCTGCCTGCAGTGGCGGTGCCGCTCTGGGTAGCGTAGTTGACCGTCACCGGTTCGGTGGCGGCCTTATCCAGGCTGATCGTGAAGCTGATCTTGCCATTCGGCCCCTCCGGCTGCGGGCTCGATGATGCCGCTGCAATCGACACCACCGGCGGAGATGGAGGCGGTGGCGTAGTGCCGGTGGTATAGGTGACTGCCAGCAGCGGTTTGACGGAGCCCTCGGAAGAGTAGAAGTCCCAGCCATCGGTGCCGCCAGCCCTGAACACCCAGCCAAAATTGGCAGCGTTCTGGGCCGCAGAGCTTGTGCCTGCCGTCTTCCAGGCCTGCAGGCTCTTGGTCACGTCGAACCCCCGGCTGCCGGTGCTGACAGCCCCGGTGGTCAGGTCAGCTTCCGCAAAGGCCTCGGTGTCGTCAATCTGCACACCGTTACCCAGCGAACTCCAGGTCGAACTCTCCGACCAGCCAACCTTCATGCGGTGCAGCGTGCCGCCCTGGGTGGAGCCATTGGTGGTCCGCAGAGTCAAGGTGGCCGAGGTGATCACCGCATCGTAGGGGATCTGCCAGGATGCAGAGCCGAACAGATTGGTAAAGGCCAGCAGTACCTGCTCTTCTGCGTTGCTGCCGGTGTCAATGCCGATGGTGGTCGCCGTGCCATAGCCGGTAGAGGGGGCGGTCTGTAGCAGTCTGGTGTCAATGGTGCCACTGTAGGCAGAGCCATCCTGGAACGTCACTGTTGACATGGTCGACTCCAGAGACGGTTATCGAGGGAGTTGTAGAACGGTACATTAAAAAATCATATGCCGGAAGATGCTTGGGTTCATAAGTATTGGTTTCGCATCCTTGGGGGGGAAATTAGGGAATTTATCTAATCTAATGTGAGTAGACCAATCCGATATTGCACGTTACAGCCAAGTTTAACCTAGAGGAGAGAGGAAGATCATCCGATAACTTTGAAAGTTCTCCTCCGCCATCCTTGAGAGTTCAAGGTCGAGATCGGGCCCCAGTCCTCTGACCCAGAGTTCGGCCTTGTTGACCTGCAGCGCCTCCTGAACCTGCTGCAGCTGTTTTCGCAAAAGTTTCTGCTCGGCAATGGGACGAACTCTCTCACTCACCAGGTAGGCGTCGGTCTTATGAGACTCGGAAAGATTTGGTCCTTGGTCCAGCACCTTCTGGATCACAGACCGCAGTTGAGCCAGTGCCCTCGGCCCCATGGACGGGCGCTTCAGCCATTCGGCCTCAGGAACTTGGAGGACGTCGAGAACCGTGGGATGCTGGCCCCGGAATTCGGCCAGGATGGTCTCTTGGATCCGCGGTGTCAGATGTTCCAGCGGGAAGGGGTCGCTCAACTGCATCTCGTCCCCACATGCTGATGCATGAAGGTGACGTATCCGTCGTCGCGCTGGGCTCCAGCAGGTGATCCAACTCCGCGCACACCTTGGCGACGAACCCGCCAAGTGAGCACGCTGCTCTCCGGATCATAGGCCAGCAGCTCGCGGGCACGCTTGGCGGTGAGAACAAGCCCCTTACGCCTGCGGTCGGGAGTGGCAGTCATGGTGTTCCTCATGATAATGGTATGGTGGATGAACGGCGCGCCTCGGGGGCGGGACAGTCAGCGCGGCTGACGGTCCACCGGTCGGGGAAAGACGGCGCCACGACCAACATGCAGCACGCCTCGTCATTGACGGCGGAACCTGCATCAACGAGGCGGCTATTGTCGCTGCCGGCTTTCCCTATCAGCCGGTGCGTTCTGTTGAGAGCATGACTGAGTGCTTCTCCCGCACGATCTGCCGTCTGGCGATGCTCCTGAACGATGAAGCCACCGATGCGCAGCGGCAGCAATTGCTCCCGTTCATGACCTGCGGGGCCAGTGCCGATACGGCGAAGGTGGAGTGGGAACCGGAAGTCTATAACACCCTGCACATGCGGTATTATCTCAAGTTCCTGGAGCGCCTCAGGGTCCTTGAGGGGGCGTTGGCCATTTGGCCGACAGGCGGACTTCCCGGCGGTAAGGGAGGTGAAGTCCGATGGCTTTTCAGCGTATTCAAGGAGATGGCTGATCTCATGGCTACACTGGTGAGCCATGGCGTCGAGGTGGACCCAAGTTCATCCCCGACATCAGCGTCGGCATGCAGTGGTCACGCCACTGGGAGGAAAAGGCAATGAATGAGGATTACGGTTCTCGCGTCTCCTATCTCCATAACTATCCCAACTCCTTCCCACAGGCGAAGTCTAGCGCATCGTGCGGAAAAGTGGACCCGGTATTCGCTAGCGCGGCCGTTCGGGTCGCTGACGCGGACCTCCGGTTCCGCATCAACGATGCGCTCGTCAATGGGAGAGAGCATCGGATTGACCCCAAAAGTGGATTCCACTTTTCACGTCCGAGGCTTTAGAGGGGATGTTTGATCCCGCGGTTTGGTGGTGCATTCTTGTCCCCGGAATGGAGGGATGCGCTTCTTGATCCTCCCTCGCGTTGGTGGACACCTTTGCTAAGCTCCTGAGGGAGTGGGAGGGGGTTCGATGACGAAGACGAGG
>NZ_QDAH01000169.1 GCF_003075415.1 Microvirga sp. KLBC 81 | reverse complement strand
GCGGTGGCGGTGGTGCTGCGCGACAAGAAGGCGTCGACGAGCTACATCCAGCGCCGGCTGCAGATCGGCTACAACCGGGCGGCATCGATCATGGAACGAATGGAAAAGGGTTTTGTCGCAAATCCTGACTATAGGCACAATGGGTGCGAGAAGGGCTTGAGAACGATTATGCGGCGAGCCGCTCAAACTGTTCGGCCAACGATAGCAGAGCCGCACGGACACACTTCGCCTGTCCTTTGCGGATCATGTGAACCATCTCGATGCCGCCCAGGATCGCCTGAGCGCTGTTCATCGACTTGAATCCGAGCATGGGCCTGACCCGTCTCTTGACGGCCCGATGATCCTGCTCAATCCGATTGTTCAAATATTGGCTCTGCCGGATCCGGATCGGCTTGAGCTGAAGTCGTGATCGGTCTTGTAGTCGGTCTGTCGTATCGCAGGAGAGGATCGCCTCGCGATTGGTCTGACTGCCGTCGATCACGATCCGCTCGGGTCGACCATGCCGGTTGAGTGCCTTACGTAGGAACCGTTTGGCAGCTGCCACATTCCGCCTTTCACTGAACCAGAACTCGACGGTGTCGCCGTTGCTGTCGATAGCACGGTACAAATACATCCACTGCCCGCGCATCTTGATATACGTCTCATCGAGATGCCACCTGCCGGTGACTGGGCGCTTGCGCCGGTTGAACTGCTCCAGCAGGAGCGGGGCGTAGTGGATAGTCCATCGATGAATCGTAGCGTGATCTACGGCCACACCTCGTTCGGCCATCATCTCTTCCAGATTGCGCAGGCTCAGGCTGTAAGCCAGGTACCACCGGACGCACAGCAGGATTACAGAACGATCGAATTGCCTGCCCTTGAACATCTCGCATCACCCTCTCTCGCCAGCGCAGGCCATAGCCCCACGAGAGGAAAGAAAGAGTTGCGACAGAGCCGTTCGTAGCCGACGTTATGGGTCGCCTCGGCGACGAAGCCGGTCTCAGCCTTCTCGACGAGCAGCTTGGCCGCCACACCGCCGATGGCGTAGCCGCGCGTACGTACTGTGGTGAGCCCGGGCGGGACCTCGGCGGCAATCTCGTAATCACCGTATCCTGCCAAGGCGAAGCGCTCCGGCACCGGCCAGCCACGTCGCATGCACTCGAACAAAGCACCCACGGCAAAGATGTCAGTGACGCAGACCATGGCCTGGAGGTCTGGCTCCCGCCCGAGGAGATGATCAAGGGCGACTCGTCCGCCGGAGAAACCCAAGGATTCGGACCCGAAAAACAGTAAGTCGTTTCGAAGGCCGGCTGCGGACAGGGCATCCTGGAAGGCACGCTGGCGTTCTCGGAATCGGAGGTCGCGGGGCTCGAAGCCTGCGAAACCGATGTGGCGATAGCCGCGGCTGATCATCAGTTCCGTCAGTGCACGAGCGGCCTCGTAGTTCGAGAATCCCACCACCATATCAATGAATGGGCCGTCAAGATTCCAGGTCTCAACAACAGGGATCCGCGCTGCTTCCAGCAGAGAGTGAACCTCTGGGCTATGCTCGGTGCCGGTGAGCAGGAGGCCGTCGACCCGGCGCCCCAGGAAGGTTGTGACAGCCGCCAATTGGCGCTCCGGCGTATCCGCCACAGCGAGGAGCAATTCGTAGCCTCGCTGCTCCAGGTGATCGGTGAGGCCTTGGATCATGCGGGCGAAGTTCGAGTTGCGTAACGACGGCACGACGGCAGCGATGACACGGCTGCGGCCAGACGCCAAATTCCCAGCGATCAGATTGGGTATGTAGCCGAGCTCTGCCGCCGCCGCGAAGATACGCTCACGCGTCTCGGCGCGTACTTTTCTAGGCTGCTGGAACGCATTCGATACCGTCATCAGCGACACGCCCGCCGCACGGGCGACGTCCGACATCTTGACTGGCACTGTGCGTTCCGACTGGCGCTGGCTCATGCGACCTCATACGTGCGAGGAGCGACTGGAGACGGGGTGCCCCACATAGCCGCTCTGAAAAGCAGAGTCCCCCGCATGAGGCGGGACTGGCATTGAGTAGCGGACGAGCATTCGTTCGTGAAGAGGGGCTCCCTAAACACCTAACCAAGGGGTCGACCGGCAGTGCGTCCCATGTCGAGATCAAGTGAAGCAGCTACCGAATGGTGTGTTCTATCCAGAACCATCGCCCGTTGACCAGATCGGTCTCGAACGATGTCCGCGGCACACTCCACCCTCGGAGACTCCTGTGCCTATGCCGGAACCGAGCCCAAGACGGATCAGGAGGCCGATGATCTCGGCATCGAGGACGCGGTCATTCGCGAGCTAGCCCGCTCTCTGCAGCCGCCGCGGGGCTGATAGTGGGCTGATACAATCATCTCAGGATGATCGTTCCCTAGACATGTGAGTGCAACCGCATTGTGCAGGAGGTGAGGGGGGTTACTTGGGACCAGCCGTTAGGTTCTGGACCGGGAGCCTGACATTCGGCTCACAAGAGCTGGTTGTAAGCCACCACGACAGCAGTTTCAGGCAATCCGATGGCAATGAGGAATCTTCGCCAAGCATGGGCAGGTGATTGTCCGATCGAGAGCTGATCTTATGCTTCGAGTGAACGGCATTAACACGTCAGAAGGTGTTCCGGGGGTAGTCAGAACGCAGGACGATTTCAGATCAAAGCCTGCAAACAACGATCGATTTGAATGTTGACGTTCGCCGACCAAGCTCGTAGGTCCCCGTCTTCCCCAAGTTCATAACCAGCGTATGAGATGAAGCGGAATCCAAAACCCTTCTCGGTCGAGATCAAGAAATCCCGCAGTCCCAACCAACGTCATCAACTCCTGCCAAGACGCCTGTTTGAGATGGTACCGGTCGAGACCACACAGGTCTTCCAGAAGGAAGAGCCGCAAGCTGTGCCTGAACCGGCCGCCGCCCCGCGCATTCTGCCGAGCATCGTTGAGCCGGTGTGGCGTAACTCCGAGGCCGTTGAGCCTGTCCGTCGCAGGCGCCGTTCGGGATCAAAGGTCGATCAGGGTCAGAGCGAGCTTGATCTGAATCCGATCGCCGCTGATGGCACGAATGACGCGCCCGCAGAAACGCTCGTGATCCTGGACGCCGTGTCGCAGATGGACGCTGCTGTCGTTGCAGAAGCCGCAGCACCTGTGCATGAGGCTCAGGCTCAAGAGGTTGAGAGCGCGAAGGCAAAGCCACGGAAGAAGGCTGCTAAGATCATCAGGCCGGCGAGAGCATCCGAACCTATGTCCCAGCAGGAGCAGGCATCGGCGACAAAGGTGAGTGAACCATTGCCAGCGGAGCGAGCGCGAACGACCCATCATCTCACGCTAACCAAGCGCCCGGCCGCCGCTGCTCGGCTCCCGCGCCACGAACGCTGGAAACGGCGCCTTCATCCCGCTGCTTGGTGAGAGGCTTTTTTCGCGAGAAGGACAGCTTCTCGCCCTCTGCCGCACAAATTCAAATTCCATGATGTTTGCTCAACGACATTGGGGTTCATTGTAACAGACGCGAGTTTGGGATGAACATCTCCCCAGCTTGATCATTGATGAAGTGCTTCCGGTAAGGGGAACAATGATGTCCGACACTCTGTCTGCTGCAGCCATCGCCACTCGCCACGACGAGAAGATCCGGCAACGGGCTTACGAGATCTGGGAGAGTGAGGGCCGCACCGGCGATCCTGAAGAGCATTGGTTCCGGGCACAGCGTGAGCTTGATGATCAGGGTCAGGAGCGCTCTGTCCCAACTGTGGCGGATGCTTCCCCCGCCGCTGCGGCCGAAGCGAACTCGTCCGCCACAGGTGAAATTCCTGATGAGCGGTTTGCCGATTAGCTGACGCGGCGAAGATCCCACGGGATGGCGCAACACCCCGACTGTATGCCGAGAACCGGCGGTGGCAGCCCTCCATGGCGACGCCTGAGATCATCGAGCCGTCCCCACGGACCCGAACAACCCTATTCAAGCTCCGGGCGCGGCAATGCTACTTCATCATCTCGGATAGGGACAACAAAAAGGCCGCCCCACACCAGGAGCGGCCGTTCCTAACAGCGGAGAATCCGCATCATGTGTGGAGGCGTCCTAAACCTTCAGGTCAACCGCCGACTCCTTGCCGGTCTTGCGGTCGGACTGAACCTCGTAGGAGACCTTTTGCCCTTCGCTCAAACCTCTGAGGCCAGCTCGCTCAACCGCACTGATGTGCACGAAAACATCTTTGCCACCGGTGTCCGGCTGAATGAAGCCATAACCTTTGGTTTCGTTGAACCACTTCACAGTACCCGTCGCCATTGTCGTCTGGATTCCCTGTCCGTTGGCGCGAATGGTGTCTTCATGCCATTCTGCCTTTGCCACCATGTCCCCAGCGGAGGAAAGCTAGTTGCGATACCAAGGGTTGGCAAGGATCAAAGGAATGACCCTCCTCAAGTACTCGACACCTGGCTCTGTCGCGAATTTTCGATGTTGACAGAAAGAGGGCTATTCCGCCCGTAGGCCTCACGCAGCCAATCTGTTGAA
>NZ_QDAH01000168.1 GCF_003075415.1 Microvirga sp. KLBC 81 | reverse complement strand
GGTCTGATGTATCACCATTCTTCGACGCTTCCGCTGCCCGAGCGGACGCCGGTCCCGGTCTTCGACCTGGCGATTGCCGGGGCCAGCGGCGATCTGGCCATCCGAAAGCTCTTTCCGGCACTCGCGCAGCGCATTTCCGAGGGCGTAATCCCTGAAGCCAGCCGCATCGTGGGCATTGTGCGTTCGGGGGAGGCCGAGGAAAGCCTGAAAGCCGGCACCGCCGCCCGCCTCAAGGAGCAGGGCCTGAGGAGCTCCGACGTCGATGACCTCCTGAAGCGGCTCACCTACGTCCGGGCCGACATGTCCGATCCAGCCACCATGGCGGAGCTGAGCGCCCGCCTGGACGATGCGGAACGCGTCCGCGCCTTTTATCTGGCCACTCCGCCCGGCCTGTTCATCCCGGCCGCCCGCTCGCTTAAGAGCGCCGGCCTGCTCGAGCACGACAGCCGTCTCATTCTGGAGAAGCCCCTCGGCAGGAACTTGGCTTCAGCCCAGGCGATCAATGACGCCGTGGCCGAGGTGCTGCCGGAGAGCCGCACCTACCGGATCGACCATTATCTCGGCAAGGAAACCGTCCAGAACCTGCTCGTGCTGCGCTTTGCCAACAGCCTGTTCGAGCGCTCCTGGTCCCAGCGTGACATCGACCATGTTCAGATCACCGTGGCCGAAACCGTCGGACTGGAACAACGCGCCGATTACTACGATCATGTCGGCGCACTCCGGGACATGGTGCAGAACCATGTCCTGCAGCTTCTGTGCCTGTTCGCCATGGAGCCGCCCAATACGCTTGATGCCGATGCGGTTCGCGACGAGAAGGTGCGGGTCCTGCGGGCGCTCCGACCCATCCAGGGGCGTGACGTGCTCCGCCATACCGTGCGCGGCCAGTATACGGCCGGCTCCATCGCGGGCCAGCCGGTGCCCGGCTATGCCGAGGAGCTTGGCCGGATCAGCGGCGCCGAGACCTTCACGGCCCTGCGCTGCGAGATCGACACCTGGCGCTGGGGCGGGGTGCCCATCTACCTGCGCACCGGCAAGCGCATGGGGGCACGCTGCTCCGAGATCGCGATCACCTTCAAGAGCGTGCCGCACTCGATCTTCCGCGGCAATCCTGAGCCCAACCGGCTCGTCATCCGGGTCCAGCCGGACGACGGCGTCCAGCTGCAGTTCATGATGAAGGTGCCGGGCAGCGGGCGCCTCAAGCTGGTCCCGCGCACGCTCGACCTGCGCTACGACACGGCCTTCGGCGAACGCACGCCTGATGCCTATGAGCGCCTTCTGACCGACGTGATCCGGGGCGACCAGACCCTGTTCATGCGCCGCGACGAGGTGGAGGCGGCCTGGAGCTTCATCGACCCGATCATCGAGGGCTGGAGCGAGCACTACGCAACGCCCCACCGCTACGCGGCCGGCACCTTCGGGCCGTCGCAGGCGGTCGGCATGATCGAGCGCGACGGGCGCAGCTGGGCCGACCCGGAGGTGCAGGGGTGATGGGAGTGGCCCTCGACCTCGTCCGCGGCCCCGACCTGCGGCAGGTCTCGCAGCGTCTGGCGGGCGATGTCGCCGGTGTTCTCCGACAGGCTGTCAACGAACGGGGGCGGGCGGCTCTTGCCGTGCCGGGTGGAACAACACCTCGGGCGTTCCTGACGCGGCTGGGGCAGCACGATCTGCCGTGGCAGGCCATCACGGTCGTCCCGACCGACGAGCGGGATGTTCTGCCGGACGATCCCCGCTCCAACGAGCGCATGATCCGGGACTGTCTCCCCTTGGAGCCGGGAAGCTTCGTGCCGCTGCGCGCCGCCGCCGGCTCTCTCGACGAGACCGCCGCAGCCCTGGCGAAGCGCATCATCGCCCTGGGGCGCCTTGATGCCGTGGTCGTCGGCATGGGGGCGGACGCTCACATCGCCTCGCTCTTTCCAGGCGACCGGTGGCTCGAACCGGCCAGGAGAGAGGCGGCTCCGGCCGTACTTGCGGCTCATCCGGCCAATTTGGAGCCGAGGCTGTCCCTCGGGCCGCTTCCCCTGGCCAGGGCACGCTGGACGGCGCTGTTGATCTCCGGCCAGGACAAGCTGGCTGCCCTGAACCGCGCCCTCGGCTCGGCCGACCCGGTTACCGCACCGGTCCGCCTCCTGTTCGAGAACGGCGTTCCGCCTCGCGTCTATTTTGCCGAATGAAGGTTGTCATCATGCCGTTTGCGCCCACCTCGAGTGTCCTTGTCGACGTCGCAGCCCGCATCAGTGCCCGGTCTGGCGATCTGCGGCGGGAGTACCGGGAGCGGATCGACGAGGTCCGCCGCAATCATCCGCCCCGACGCAAGCTCTCCTGCGGCAACCTCGCTCACGCGGCGGCAGCCTGCGCGAGCGGCGAGAAGATGGCGGTCGCCACCGGCATGGCGCCGAACCTCGGCATCGTGACGGCCTACAACGACATGCTGTCGGCCCATCAGCCCTTCGCCACCTATCCGGACCTGATCAAGGAGGAGGCGCGAGCCCTGGGGGCCACCGCCCAGGTGGCCGGCGGCGTTCCGGCCATGTGCGACGGCGTCACGCAAGGTCAGCCCGGCATGGAGCTGTCGCTGTTCTCCCGCGACGTGATCGCGATGTCGACGGCGATTTCTCTCTCGCACAACGTGTTCGACGGCGCCCTCATGCTCGGCGTGTGTGACAAGATCGTGCCGGGCCTGGTGATGGGCGCGCTGTCCTTCGGCCATCTGCCGACCGTGTTCGTGCCCGCAGGCCCCATGCCGACGGGACTGTCGAATGACGAGAAGACGCGCGTGCGCCAAGCCTACGCGACCGGCGAAGTGGGTCGGGAGGCTCTGCTCGCTTCCGAGATGAAGAGCTATCACGCCCCCGGCACCTGCACCTTCTACGGCACCGCCAACTCCAACCAGATGATGATGGAGATGATGGGTCTGCATGTGCCCGGCGCGGCCTTCGTTGCACCGGGCACGCCGCTGCGCGATGCGCTCACCCGGGAGGCCGTGCGCCTGTCGATCGAGGCTGTGCGGGCGCCGCAAGGGGTCCGGGGCCTGGGCGAGCGCCTGGGACCACAGGCGTTCGTGAACGCCATTGTGGGCCTGCATGCCACCGGCGGCTCGACCAATCACCTGCTTCATCTGGTGGCCATGGCGCGGGCGGCTGGGCTCGTGATCACCTGGGAGGACTTCTCGGATCTGGCCACGGCCGTACCGCTCCTGGCCCGGGTCTATCCCAACGGCCCTGCGGACGTGAACCAGTTCCACGCCGCCGGCGGCATTGCATTCGTGATCCGGGAACTGCTGCGGGGCGGGCTGCTGTTCCGCGACGTGGAGACCATGGCGGGACCTGATCTCGCGGCCTACGCCCGCGAGCCCTGGCTTCAGGATGGACAGCTCGCCTACCGGGATGCGGCCCGCGAGACCCTTGAGCCGTCGGTCTTGCGCACCATCGACAATCCTTTCCAGGCAACGGGCGGGCTGGCGCTGATCAGCGGCAATCTCGGCCGGGCGGTGGTCAAGACCTCGGCCGTGCGGCCAGATCGCCAGTCCCTGACGGCGCCCGCGCGGGTGTTCGAGAGCCAGGAGGCCTTCCTGGAAGCGTTCAAGGCCAACCTGTTCGACCATGACACGGTCGTGGTGGTGCGCCAGCAGGGGCCGAAGGCGAACGGCATGCCGGAGCTGCACGGGCTCATGCCGGCCCTGGGCGTGCTGGAGAATCGCGGATTGCGGGTGGCGCTCCTGACGGACGGACGGTTGTCCGGGGCCTCGGGCAAGATCCTCAGTGCAATCCATGTAACGCCGGAGGCTCAGAGTGGCGGGGTCATCGGGCTTCTGCAGGACGGGGATTTGATCACCATCGACGCGTCCGAAGGTCGTCTCGAGGCTGCAGTCGATGCGGACACACTGGCGACGCGCGTTCCGACGCGCTCGAATTCGGTGGCCGGTGGGCTGTCCCTGGGGCGCGACCTGTTCTCGGCCTTTCGGGCAACCGTGGGCCCGGCCGATCTCGGCGCGGCCAGCCTCTGGCCGGAGGCCGCATGAGCCTGAAGCGCCCAATCCGATCCTTGTCGCAGGGGACCAGCGATGTCTGAAGCCAGCCAGATCGCCGCAATCCTGGGCCAGGGGCCCGTGATCCCGGTCATCCTGGTCGAGGACGTGGCCGATGCCGTGCCGCTCGCCAAGGCGCTGGTCGCCGGCGGCGTACGCGTGCTGGAGGTGACGCTCAGGACCGAGGCCGCACTCGAAGCCATCCGCCGCATCCTCGCCGAGGTTCCCGACGCCATCGTGGGGGCCGGAACCGTGCTCACGCCGGCCCAGCTGGATGCGGTCGCCACCCTCGGAGCCGCCTTCGCGGTCAGCCCCGGCGCCACGCCGGCCCTCCTGGACGCAGCGGCGAGTTCGCCGGTGCCGCTCCTGCCGGGCACAGCCACGGCCAGCGAGGTCATGGCGGTGCTGGAGCGCGGCTACACCCACATGAAGCTGTTTCCGGCCGAGGCCGTGGGTGGTGTGGCTCTGCTGAGTTCGCTGGCCTCGCCGTTGCCGGCCGCCCGCTTCTGCCCGACCGGCGGGATCGATCCGGAAAAGGCCAAACGATATCTCGCCTGTCCGAATGTGGTCTGCGTGGGCGGATCATGGTTGGCGCCACGGGATGCCATCCGCCAGGGCGACTGGGGCCGGATCACCGATCTGGCTCGGGCGACGCTG
>NZ_QDAH01000167.1 GCF_003075415.1 Microvirga sp. KLBC 81 | reverse complement strand
AGTTCGCCATTCTCTTCGACGGCCGCTTCAGGCCGGTTTGATGAACCCGGCCCTTACACGGAAATTCCGACAGTCCCCCGAGCGCCGAAGGGTCCAAGGGAGGGTCACCGCGCGACCAGCCAGCGCACAGCGGAGAACACGCTGAGGTCAATGCCGCTCGCCGCAGCCGCTGGGTATGCCTTGCCTGGATGATCCAAAGCCAATGGCGAAGACGAAACGGACACGTCCTGGATTATGGCCGGACCAACCGGGACTATGCTCCCCATCGTGACGAGCACCGCAGGCACTAACCCATGGGATGGCCTCGCCTTCCCAGAGCTATTTCCGATCTCGGCACCTCACTACCGAGAACGCCACAGGCTCTCAAGCATCAACGCCGTGGTAATCTGCTGATGCAGATCGGCAAGACGCTGGACGAGAGGCTCCCGCTCCTGGGCATGGTGAGCCTCAAGCTGCTCGACGAGACGCACTCTGATCGCCTCGGGACCAGACCAGCCCTTGAGGCATTCTCGTTCGCTCTCGTAGCAGGCTTCAACTTCCGACAGAACGGCCAGCACCCGTTGTATCTCTGCGGTCAGAGCGCCGCGACCAAGTGGGGACAGGACTGCTGGTTCGTGGACTGGGACGCGTAGCATGGCAAGCCTCCCTCGCTCTTGTTGTTGAGAGCATTCTACACCCAATGCGTCGTCAGGAACACCGAACCGTCTCGCGGCGCACCACAGAATGATCCCGTCACATGCCTGATGCATCCGTCAGGGCATGTTCTCGAGCAGATCCTCGACGCAGAGCGCCGAGTTGTGAGCCACGACAGCCACCATCTCGGTATAGGAGAGATGGCTGTCGTCCCCTGCCCCGTCCGAGACGGTGCGGATGATATAAGCTCCCTTGCCAAACCGGCGGGCCACGTCGAGAACCGCCGCCGACTCCATGTCCACAATGTCCCCGCCAAGGGCCTGGAGGCGGGCTCGGGCCTCCTTGCAGTGATGAACACATCCCCCGACAATACTGCCCCGAGCCGAGTGGTGAGCTTGTTGGCCATCCGCTCCCGCAGATGCTCCATCGTCTGCTCAACCTGGGCTGAGACGTGAGACAGGTCGCGCAAAGGCTGGGCCATTCCCGGAAGCGGAATGGCATCAGGGATCACAAAGGGTCGTGCCGATCGGGAGGCGATTTCATTCGTAAGCGCTGTCACGGCAGCCTCGATCTCGGCCACGTCCTGCTCCACCTCGGTATTGAACAGGGTCTTGGCCGCAATCCGGAGGGTAAGCCGCATCATGTCCGCATGGAGGTCTCGCTCCACTCCAGGCTTCCACCCGTCGAGCATGTGCTGCGTGCAACGCACCATCACCTCGCCATAGCGCGCAAGGCATTGGCCGGTGAAAGCGGGTGCGGCGAGGCGGCGTTGCCGACGCCAGAACTCGCCCTCGCTGGTGACCAGACCATTTCCGAGCACGGCGGTGATGTGCCGCCGCAGGAAATTGTACTTGATGAAATTGCCGTGTTATTTCACGAGGACGGCCTCGATCAGCTCCGGGGCGTTGATCAGGAGGGTCGGCCATGCCCCCAGTTGGAGGGCAACGACATCACCGTACTTGCGTGAGCACATGTGAAAAAGCCAAGCGGGTCCCAGGCGAGATCAACAAGGTGGCCGACCAGCGGGAGCGCCTTGGGACCAGGAGGCTTGCCTCTGGTTCGAGCAGGTTTTTGCAAAGCTGGGTGAGACGGAGATATGGTCTGCACGACTAAGCTCCTGGTGCCGCTGCGCTACTTTGAAATCTGCAGGAGAAGCACTATACACCCCGCAGGAACGCGCTGAGACGGGTTCTCCGAAAGGTCTTCGCTCCGCTACTCTGCGTAAACTTCCACTCCCCTATAAAACTCCCCATGAAGCTTGGCTGTGAGGTAACAATCAGCCGCCAACGCAGGCTGGACACCACTCCCGGCCCGCCGCAGAATCCGGCATGGAACGGCACCGAGAGACTCATGGGTCCGCAGGAGCATAAGATCGAGCGGCGGCTGGCAGCCATCTTGGCGGCTGACGTGGCGGGCTACTCGCGCATGATGAGCCAAGATGAGGTCGGAACCCTCCGGAGCCTGACCGCTCACCGTGCGATCATGGACCGGCTGATCGCCGAAGATGGTGGCCGGATCGCCAACACCGCTGGCGACAGCGTTCTGGCCGAGTTCCCCAGCGCCGTGGATGCCGTCCAGTGCGCTCTGGACGTGCAGGAGGCCCTCGCCCAAGCAAACCAGGATACCCCTGAGGAATGTCGTCTTCAGTTCCGGATTGGGGTCCACGTTGGTGACGTGATAATCCGAGGCGCGGACCTGTTAGGTGATGGGGTGAACATCGCAGCACGGCTGGAAAGCCTCGCCGAGCCAGGAGGCGTGTACATCTCTGCCGCTACCCTTGCGTATGTTCGTCGAGTGCGCAACCTCGACTTCGATGATCTCGGACCACAGGAGATCAAGAACATCGACGAGCCGGTTCACGTCTACCGCGTTCGTGCTTCAGCATCGCCTCCCTTGGGCTCAGTACAGGGGACGGAGCGAGCGAAATCACTCCCCCTTCCTGACAAGCCGTCGATTGCCGTACTCCCGTTCACAAATATGAGTGGTGATCCCGAGCAGGACTATCTTGCTGACGGTGTCGTGGAAGAGATCACTGCCGCCCTGTCCCGCATCCGCTCCTTTTTCGTTATCGCACGCAACTCTACCTTCACCTATAAGGGCAAGGCTGTTGATGTTCGCCAAGTCAGCCGGGAGCTTGGAGTGCGCTATGTCCTAGAAGGCAGCGTACGGAAGTCTGGATGTCGAATCCGGATTGTGGCTCAGCTTATCGACGCTACAACAGGGACTCACATGTGGGCCGAGCAGTATGATGGCAGCGTCGAGGATGTGTTTGATCTCCAGGACCAGATCACCGCCAGTGTCGTGGGAGCCGTGCAGCCTTCGATCCGCGCGGCTGAGATCGAGCGCGCTAGACGCAAGCGGCCAGACAGTCTGGATGCGTATGACTTGGTGATGCGCGCCCTTCCGGATGTGTGGTCTCTGAACCGGGATGCCAATGTCCGCGCCATGGGACTGCTGGAACAGGCACTGAAACTCGATCCAACCTATCCTCTGGCACTGTCACTGCTCGCTTGGTGCCGCGGTCAGCGCGCTGTCTACAACTGGTCCACGACCATCGAGGCGGACAAGCGCGAGGCTCTCCGATTAGCGGAGACTGCCTCGACTTTGATTGCCGATGATCCGTTTGTACTGACGGTTCTTGGAGCGGCTCTGACGATCACCCGTGAATTCACGGCGGCGGCGAAGATGCTGGATGCCGCCACCCGTCTCGATCCAAACTCATCCTGGGCCTGGAACCGAAGCGGCTATCTCCGCAACTACCTGGGTGATCCGGAAACCGCCATCCAGCACTTCGAGCGGGCAATCCGCCTCAGCCCCTTCGATCCGATGGTGTTCAACTCCGAGTTCGGGATCGGATCGGCCCACTTCATCGCTCAGCGCTATGAGCGTGCCATTGAGTTCTTCGAGAAGGGTCTGATTTCAAACCCCACGGCAACCTGGATACATCGCAATCTTGCGCCAGCTTACGTCTTTGCGGGGCAACCGGCCAAAGCCGAGGCCAGTGTCCGCAAACTCCGTGAGGGCTATCCCGACCTCACTGTGGGAGCGGCCCGCACGGCAATGGTTTTCCAGGGTGAGGTGCTCGATCGAATCTGCGAGGGGCTCTGCCACGCGGGTCTTCCTGAGTGATCCACGACGAGAGCTGATTCCACTTGCGTGGAATCAGCTCTCGTCTTTTTCAGGCTGCATATTTTTGACGGCGAACCGGATCCACTTCGCCGAAAAATGCTCTAGAGGGAATTTGTCGGCGATCTGCTGCATTTCCGCACCCTTCCGCGACCGTTCGCGTTTATCTGTCGACGGGATCAACAATCAGTTGCTCGCCGTCACCAGAACAAAGCCTCGCGTCCGGTTTTGGTTATCTGAATCGGGTGTATTCATCACCGCCGCCTCCCCTGGAATAGTAGCACCGTCACGTTGGCGCGCTGCAGGTTCAAGCGCATAGTTGGCGAGGACAAGGCCCTCGGAGACCGCAATGGTGACTGAGCGCATAATTCTGCCCTCGTGTCCTGCTTTCGGGTGAGGTGTTCATGCCCAGCCTTCTTGTCCACATCACCTGCGGGCCTGAGAACCCGACAAAAGCGACGCTCGCCTTCTTCGTCGCAGCAGCGGCGGTTGAGGCGGGGCATGAGGTTCATGTTTTTCTCGCAGGCGATGCCGTCCAACTCCTGCGCGAGCCCGTGCGCAACAGCCTGACTGGTCTCGGCACAGGTGCGCTGCATGAACACTACTTGAAGATCATTGCGGGAGGCGGTCGTCTCTACGTCTCGGGCGGGTCCTGCGCCGCACGGGGTGTGACCAACGAGGACCTCCAAGGTGTGCCCCACGAGAAGGGAGCACCACCGACCTTGGTTCGGCTGGTCATGGCGTGCGACCGCAGCATCGTCTACTGACTGGATCATCACCAAAGGGCGGAAGTAGAAACAGAAAGCTCGCGCTTCGCTCTCCCATGAGCAGGACAGAGCCAACGAGGCAGCGCAGCACCGGCCTTTTGTGGTATGCTCTGATGGTGGTCGGTTTACTGCATCACGTCTTCTAAGCGCCGGAGGTTCGGTCATGGCCCACCGCG
>NZ_QDAH01000166.1 GCF_003075415.1 Microvirga sp. KLBC 81 | reverse complement strand
CCATGGAGAACCTGGCCCATAGCGCATCCCTCCATTCCGGAGAAAACAATGCACCATCAAACCCTGGGATCAAACATCTAACCGCAGTTTCAAACGAGTTTAGCTTGGGACGGATGTTCGGCAATTAAGCGCCGATAGGCGCATCCTGGTGCACGGCTCTCGTGCGAGCGATGCGGGCGCCGCGTTTTTGCATATCCTGAAGCTGGACGTACATCATGGCCGTCATCAAGGCATCGTTGAACGCATCATGCTGGTCGAGGGAAGGGATCCCCAAATCCGAAAGAATGGAGGCGAAGCGAAGGTCGAGCACCGTCCCAGGGGGAGCGCCACCGTATTTCAGAGCATAGTACATGGACGACACCTCAATAAGACGATTCGGGAGCTTCGCCTCAATGTAGCGCAGGATATACTTGTCGAGCATGCGGACGTCGAAATCGATGTAGTAGCCCACGATTGGGCGGCCCCCAATAAACCGGAGAAACTCGGGAAGCACCTCATGCATCGCTCGACCCTGCGCCACGTCCCGCGCCCGCAGCCAGTGCACCTTGATCGATGCTGATGTCGGGTTCTTGTCAGGCCGGATCACGGCCCTGAAGGATTGGCTTGTTAGGATGCGATGGCCTTTGACGATCAGCGCCGCAATGGCAATCACCTCATCGGCTCTCGGATTGAGCCCTGTGGTCTCACAGTCCAACACCACGACCTCGTCAGGTGGACCAGGCTCGAAGAGAAAGCGATAGGAGTGGTCCCCAAGGGAGACGCGGTAGAATAGGTTCCGCAGCCAACGCATCATTCAGAAGGCCTCAAGATGATAGCGGTTGCGGATTAACTCTCGAAATTGGCGTACCACCCGAAGCGCGTCCCGGAGGATGTCCCGGTCGACCGTCGTGATCTCCTCGAGCCGCACCACAGACTCAGCAGTCATGGTCTGCTTGTGCAGAGCGCGTAGCTGGGATCTTAGGCGGAACTCCATGAAGACCTGAAGAGCGCTAGTCAGTTCCTGCCCAAATTTCGGCTCCAGGGATCCGGCCCCGACCAAAGCAGCAATGCGCGTCGCTGTCGCATTCTCGAGAATACCCTTGTCGATCGCCATCGTTCGCACGCCATGGACAATGGGAAATATACCTGCTCTCTTGAGGTCGATCTCGTCCGGTCCGACACCAACCGAGGCCATGATCGTGCTAAGGACGCCCAGGTTAGGGGTCGTGAACGTTTCGATCAGGTGCGCGAAGTGCGACAGGAGGGCGGTCTCACCCTGCATGAGGCCTACCAGAGCTTGCTTCGCGCGCAGGACGAGGTCAGGCACTCCCGCGACCGCCGCAGCGTCGAAGAAGATGGCAAGGTTCATCGCGGCTTCCGGGTCGCGGCTGAACACCCAGGACTTGAGCTGGCGCACAAAGCTCTCGACTGTCTGCGACCACACCGGGTTGCGGACCATGACATTGCCAGGGCAGGGAGGAAAGCCGAAGCGCTCCAGAGCACTGGAGAAGTCCTCCCGAAACTGTGTAAGATCGCCGGGCGGCACCTCGTCTGCCAGAAGGAGAGCGTTGTCTTGGTCCGTCCGCACGGTCTGTTCGCCGCGCCCTTCGGACCCCATCAGAAGCAGACAGCTGTTGTAACGGATGGATGGAGGGGCCACCATCTCGAAGAGCTTTCGAAATAGCCTCCGGTTCAGGTCGGATGTAATCTCCGCAATGATGCCAATCTTCATCCCCTGTCGGTGGAGCCGCTCGACTTGCGCTTGGATGTCGTGGACTGCTTCCGCCAGATCGTCGATGCTGCGTGCGCGATCGATCCGTCCAGGGATTAGTTGGGAATTGCCGGCAAACAGCCCCAAGATGTCGATGTCCTCCAGAAATCCCGCATAATGTCCGCCCGAGCGGATCGCGAGCCGTCGCTTGTCGTGCTTCGTCATCAGGAGGAGCGCTTCGAAGATGAAGTCGTCCGCATCGACAGAGACGATGTCGAAATGACAGACCTCCCGGACCGGAGTGTCGAGTGAAAGGCCGCGCAGGACGACAGCTTTGGACAGGTTCATGCCCGTGACGACGCCGACACGCTGCCCATCGTTTACAAAGAGCGAGTTGATGTCGTGGTTGCGCATGCGGTGCCCGGCCTCCCTGATTGTGGTGGCGCCGTCGACGTAGACCGCGCCGCCATGTCGCGCGTCCCGGACTCGAGCCCGCAGCACGCTCTCGACTCCTTCTGCCTTTCTCTGCTCGGCAAAGGCATCGAGCTTGCGGGAGACATCCGCATAGAAAAAGGCACCGAACGCTGCGTTGCGGCGAATGAGGTTGAGAACGAGCTTGCCCGGAATCAGATAACAGAGTGTCTCCTCGACGGCGGCGAAGTCCTCGCCCGCGGCTCCATGCACGACAGCCTGCGAGTCAAAGCTGTCCTTCGGACCGAGCACGGCATGGAGCGCGTTTCCATCCCGAACCTCGATGGCACCCTTGATGATGACGTGCAGCAGGTCACAGGTGAGCCCCCTCCGGATGATCACCTCGCCCGGACTGAAGTATCCGATGTCAAGAGCCGCGGTGAGCTGCTCGATCTCCTCATGGGTGAGGCGATCGAATGGTGGATTGGCGGCATCGAATCCCTGCATGGGTTACTCTGCATGGACGCGACCCTTTTGCCGGCGCTCTCCGATGAAGGGTCGCAGTCTCGCTGGTTAGTGCACGTGTGCCGCGGCGGCTCCTATGCCGGTCTCGGACCGGATGTATTGGGCGTCGAAGGCATCGACCTCCGCCTTCGCCCTCTGGCTCGCATCAAGCTTCGAGAAGGCCCAAATCCCCAGAAAGGCGATCGGCATGGAGAAGATGGCCGGATTGTCATACGGGAAGAGCTCTTTGGCAAAGCCGAAGGTTTGCACCCAGACAGCCTTGCTCAGAACCACCATGACGACCGCGCTGACGAGGCCGAGCAGACCTCCGATCAAGGCCCCTCGGGTCGTCGTTCCCTTCCAGAGGACGGACATCAGAAGAACGGGGAAGTTGCAGCTCGCAGCCACAGCGAAGGCGAGGCCGACCATGAAGGCCACATTCTGGTTCTCAAAAATGTAGCCCAGGATGATCGCCACGATGCCGATCACGATCGCCGAGATTTTCGAGATCCTGACCTCCTTCTGTTCGGAAACACGTCCCCGTGCGATGACCTCCGCATAGAGGTCGTGGCTGACCGCTGAGGCTCCCGCCAGCGTGAGACCGGCGACCACGGCAAGAATTGTTGCGAAAGCCACGGCCGAGATGAAGCCAAGGAAGAGCGAGCCACCCGTTGCGGTCGCAAGATGGACCGCGGCCATGTTGGTGCCACCGATGATGTCCTTGACCTTGTCATAGGCTCCGCCCGCGCCGAGCTTGAAGTAGCTCGGGTCGTTCATCAGGAACGTGATCGCACCGAAGCCGATGATGAACGTCAGGATATAGAAATAGGCGATGAACCCGGTGGCGTAAAAGACCGACTTGCGAGCCGCCTGGGCATCCGACACCGTGAAGAACCGCATCAGGATGTGGGGCAGTCCGGCGGTCCCGAACATCAGCGCGAGGCCGAGCGATATGGCCGAAATCGGATCGGCCACGAGAGCGCCGGGCGCCATGATGGCGTCGCCCCTCGGGTGGATCCTCACCGCCTCGGCGAACATGGCTTCGGGGCTGAATCCGAACCGCCACAGGACGATCAGGGACATCAGGGTGGCGCCTGCCAGGAGGAGACACGCCTTGATGATCTGCACCCAGGTAGTGGCTTTCATGCCACCAAAGGCGACATAAACGATCATCAGAATGCCGACAATCACCACTGCGTAGAGGTAGTCCAGGCCAAAGAGCAGCTCGATGAGTTTGCCCGCACCAACCATCTGCGCGATGAGATAGAAGGCGACGACTACGAGAGTACCGACAGCGGAGAGGATGCGGATCTGGGTCTGGTCAAGGCGGAATGAAGCGACGTCAGAGAAGGTGAACTTCCCCAGATTGCGAAGGCGTTCGGCAATCAGGAAGAGAACGATCGGCCAGCCAACCAGGAAGCCGATGGAATAGATCAGGCCATCGAACCCGCTCGCAAAGACAAGCCCTGAAATGCCGAGGAAGGACGCCGCCGACATGTAGTCGCCAGCAATGGCAAGTCCATTCTGGAAGCCCGTGATGCCGCCGCCGGCCGCATAGAAGTCGGCCGCCGATTTTGTTTGTGCGGCGGCTCGATAGGTGATCCCGAGCGTGCCGAGCACGAAGAGCAGGAACATGATGATTGCAGCCCAGTTCAATGGCTGCTTTTGGACGGCGCCCAGATCAGGTCCTGCGGCCATGGAGCCGGAGAGAGCAGCCTCAGTCACCAGCGCAGCTGCAATAGGAATGATGAGGTGCCGGCGCATCACTTGAGCTCCCTCGTGAGACTGCGGGTCAATTCATCAAAGCGACTGTTGGCCCGCTGAACATAGATCCCGGTCAGGACAAAGGCGGAGACGATCACGCCAAGGCCAAGCAAAATCCCCAAAGAGGTGACGCCTCCGCCGATCTTCGTAGCGAGAAGAGGTTTGGCGAATGCTACGAGAAGGATGAAGCCGAAATATATGACGAGCATCACAATGGAGAGGGTCCAGGCAAAGCCTGCTCTCTGGCGAACTAACTCCTGAAATCTCGGGCTTCGAAGAACTCGCTCATATTCGCTCGTGGCCATAGACGGATCCCTCCACTACAGGTGTTCAGTGGGTTCTGTTCTGGCGGTTGGAGATCAGGTCGTCGACGACGGTGGGGTCGGCCAGGGTCGAGGTGTCGCCCAGCGAGCCGAAC
>NZ_QDAH01000165.1 GCF_003075415.1 Microvirga sp. KLBC 81 | reverse complement strand
CCTGATGGCCCTGGGCCAACAGCCGCGCGGCCACATGATAGCCGATGAAACCGGCCGCTCCGGTCACGAGAATGGGTGAGGACATCGAAAAAGCCCGCTTGAACATTTCTGCTGGAGCATCGTCTTATCGGTGAACCGGGTTCCACGTCGCCGGACAATGCTCTAGCGCATCGTGCGGAAAAGTGGACCGGTTTTCCGCATGAACGATGCGCCGCTTGAAGAAGGGAGCATCGGACATGAAAAGTGGGGCGCACTTTTCATGCCCGACGCTTAGACGGCGGGCACCTTAGCGGCCTTGGGCCATTCCGCAACCGCCTCTTGGCCGGAGGCGTCCAGGATGATGGATTGCCGTTCGCGGGCCACGAAGGCGGTTGGCATCACGGCCTTCATCTCGGCTTCCATGGCCCGGATGAAGGCATCGTCATGCCCCGGATAGAGATGGAAAATGGCCAGAGACTTCACGCCGGCGGCCTTGGCGAGTTCCACGCCCTTCTCCCAGGTGGAGTGGCCCCAGCCGCGGCAGCGCGGGTATTCGGCCTCGGAGAACATGCCGTCATAGATCATGAGATCGGCATCGCGCACGAAATCGGCCAGGTCGGCATCCGGCCACGCTTCGCTGTGCTCCACGTCGCTGATGTAGCAGACGCTGCGGTTGCCGTGCCGGAAGCGGTAGCCCGTAGCGCCGCCCGGATGGTTCAGGGGATGGGTCTCGACGCGGGCGCCGTCGTCGAAGGTCAGGGTTTCGCCGGCCTTGAATCCCACATGCTCGAACCGGGCCGGGAACTGGCCGAGGCGCACCGGAAAGAGCGGCGGCGAGAACAGCTTGTCGAGGGAATCCATGGCGCTTTCGCCATCGAGATTGCCGCAATAGGTGCGTACCAGCCGCTCCCTGGTGAGGGCGGGCTTGAAGAAGGGCAGGCCGCCCACATGGTCGATGTGGAGATGGCTGAAGAGGATGTCGATGGCATCGGGAACATCCTCGCCGAGCGCGATGCCCAGCGCTGAAATGCCCGTTCCGGCATCCACGATGAAGAGACGTTTGCCGCAGCGGATCTCGACACAGGCCGTATGCCCGCCAAATTCCATGAACCGAGGGCCGGAAGCGCAGGTGGAGCCGCGAATGCCCCAGAAGCGGACCTGTAGCTCGTCAGAAGATGCAACTCGGCTTACCATCGCTGGATCATGCCCAACCGAAAACCCCATATCTGTGCGATGCCGCACATGATCAGATGACCCCAGGCGCCGCCGGATAGCAAGTGCGGCCGTTCATGCACTTAAGGCCTCCGGCTGTCTGATGCGGGGAACCATCACGGGTTCGCCCCGCTCGAAACGGATAACGGCGTCGAAGGGCGGATGATCCATGATGGGGGAGACCGAAGGCGTGACGATGACGAGTCCCCGGCCGACCATGGAGCGGCGAAGCGCTGCCACCAGCCTGTCCGCGGCCGGACCCGGCCGGCCATCGAGGGCCCGCTGAACCACGAGAACGCTCGGCCGGCGCACGAGACAGCGCACCAGATCGACGGCCGCGGTTTCGGTGAGGCTGAGATCGTCGCCCTGAGGATCGATGGGCAGGTCGAGCCCGATGCGGGAGACTTCGCCGTCAAGGCCCCGCTCGGTGAGCACGTGTCTGATGACACCCTGCACAGCCTCCGCCGCGCCGGCCTGATCGGCGGCGATGCGCCCGAAAAGCAGGTTGTCCTGCACGCTCGCCGCCGAGCAGAAGAGCGCCTGATCGTAGAACTCGATGGAAGGTTTGAGGCTTACCGGCAGCATGGGGGCGAAATCTGCCCGCGCCGTGAGAATGCGCGCTTCGAGCGCCTCGTCGAGGAGCCCCAGGCGGTGACGGCTTTCGTTGTAGCGAAGCGCGAGGCCGATCAGGCGTTCCTGATCGCGCCCGGGCCGTCGCTGGCCGCTTTGGCGCTCCACGAGATCCTGGAAATAGGCGCGGTCGGCAGCCGAGAAGAACGAGAAGCGCTCGAAGAGAGGATGTCCGTCCGGGATATCGGCAAAAATCTCTATCATGCTCGATGCGATGGACAGGCCAACCTGGCTCAGGATCTTGGTGAGGTCGTTGGCCTCGAGGATGGCCCGCACGTAGGGATGCGCGGAAAGCCTGTCCTCCTGGAACGTGTCGCCGACCGGCTTCCCGAACAGCAGGTTTTCGCCGATCGTGGCGTAGCGGTTGTAGCGAGCGGCATCGAAAGGATCGACGAAACGGTCGAGCTGCTCCCGGGCCAGTGCCGCCTGCACGAAGCGGCGGGCCTCCACGATAGCCGCTGCGATCGCGGGCTCCTTCTTGGGATCGAGTGTGCCGGACAGGCCGCGTGCATGGGTGAGGCGGTCAAGGCCCGTGATGGCGATGGCTTCCGAGAGCCTATGCTCGAGCTCTTCTGCCGGCCCTTGGCAGCCATAGAGCAGGTTCTCCTTCAGGCTGCCCTCGATCAGCACCGTCTCACCGGCAAAGGCGATGCGCTGGCTGCGCTCGAAAGGGTTGGCCTCGACCAGATCCACGCCGCCATAGGTCATGCGGCCGACGGAAGGGTGGATCTGTCCGCTCATGAGGGCGGCGAGCAGGCGCGGACCGGAATCGCCGTCACCCACGAGAGCGACATGGGAGGGGAAGGCGAGGTTCAGATTGACGGAAGTGATGCGCGCGCCGCTCGCCGGGTCATAGGCCGAGACGCCCTGCGCCACGAGGGCGCCGTTCTCGGGCAGAGAGGCCTTCCCCTTCTTGATGCCGCGCGGCTTGAGCGCGGAAAGACTCCGCGCCACATCCGTGAGCAGGGCGCGGGCCCGAAGGGCCGTGCGGTGCCACTGCACAAGCTCGCGCACGCCATAAGCCGCAAGCGCCGAGGCAAGCACGCAGGCCGCCACCATGCCGGCCGTCAATGGGCGGGACCCAGCGAACCACGCACCAAGCGCCAGCACCGCGACGGGCGCGAGCATCAGCACGATGGCGGCGGTGGAATCGACGAGCGCCAGACGGTACTCGCGCCGTGCGACGGGGCGATGGCCTTCGATGAGGAGATTGTGAACCCGGTCCCGCTCATAAAACCCCGTGCCATGGGCGCGCATGGCTGGGATGCGGTGTTCGAGATCGGCCAGGATGCTTTCGGCGCTCTCGCCTTCCTTGTGGCGTGCAGCCGTCGCATCGAACCGCAGCAGCGCGCGGCGAGCATTCAGGATGGCGCCGACGCTCAAGGTCGCCGCGAGGGTAGCTCCGAGATGCCAGTCCATCACGAGCACATAGGCAAACGACAATCCGATCATGCCGCCGAGCTTGACCGGAACGAACAGGCTTAATCCCAGCACCGAATTCTTGCGGGCAAGCCCATGGGCTGCGAGCGCGGTCGCCATCGAGAGATCGTCTTGAGCCGAAGGCGGCGCCTTGAGGATGGCTTCGAGGGCGACGGCGCGAAGCTTGGCCAGGGCCCGCGAGCCAATGCTGACCGCAATCCCATCGACGGGAATGAGCAGCAGCGCAATCAGGACGGGAATCAGCAGGATGCCGCCGATGGAGGCGAGCGTGAAAGTTTCAGGGCTGAGGGTAAGGCCTGAAAACAGCACGAGCGGTTCCGGCCAGACGCTCGCCGGTGGGGTGAGGACGATGCGGAGCAGGGCGGGCGGAGCGGAACCGCCTCCTGCAACGGCCCGGTCCACGACGATGCGGATCAGCTCGAGCCCGACGAGCAGGCAGAGGCCGGCCAGCGCCAGAAGACAAAATCCGAAGACATGGCGAAGCCGGGAGGTCTTCCACGCCAGGCGCAACGGGTCGCGCTCCATGCCACCTCCCTCGACAACTTTCACATTGGTTGAGCTTTAGGGGTGAAACTAGCGAAACCTAGGCCTTCCGGCCAGTCCAAACTCTGCAACTGGCCTCTCGCCGCCCCCGCCTTCGCGCCTATCTCACCCTTCCTACGGCATTTCCAGAGAGGATGATCGGGCTTCATTATGTCGTCGTCCCTGCCGGTCGATCCGGTTTTCCAGCTCATCGTCGAAACCCCCGGCCGCACGCCGTCTTCTGCGCTGCCGAGCCGGTTGAAGGGTCTCTTCAAGGAACTGGCCGATGTCGATCCCGTCAGGCCGGTCGAGGAGATCGAGGACCAGATCTGGGCGCTCTGGGCCTCTCACGAGGATCGGCTGGCGGAAGAAACCCTGGCAGCTGCGGTGAAGGCCATTGCATCGGGAGAATTACAGAAGGCAAGGCCTCTTCTCGATCACCTCGTCATCAAGCATCCCGATTGGCCGGAGGCCTGGAACAAGCGCGCGACGCTCGCCTATATCGAGAAGCGCGATGCCGACAGCCTCTTCGATATCGCTCAGACCTTGAGGCTTGAGCCCCGCCATTTCGGCGCGATTTCCGGGTTCGGCAATGTGTGTTTGCGTCATGGGTATCTCAACGAAGCCCGCGCGGCTTTCCAGATCGCGCTTTCCATCAATCCGCATATGGAAGAGCTGCGTGACATGTTGGAGAACCTCTCTCCGCACAATCTGATGCTGCATTGAGGAAGCTGGCCTCTCAGGAGAGGCGGTCGCGCCATTCCGGCAGCGACGGCACCGGCGAGGGCTTCTCCTGCTTCAACTCGGGATAGATCATCAGCCGCCCGGTATGGTCGCGGCAGATGCCGTAGACCAGCTCGATCCCGGGATCGCGCCCGCGCCGCAAGGCCGCGACGATGATCGTCCTGACGGTGTGCAGGGCTGAGAGCGTGCACGCCGTTCCGGCGATGATCCAGAGCGCCTGGATCCAGACCGGTGCGGCGTGAAACTTGCTGAGCCCATCCGCCCAGACGCTGTAGGGCTGGTCCATGGCCAAACTCCCTTCGAGGTGAGGGACCACCAGCGGGGCTGGTGGTCGGGGAGCTAGAAAGCCGCCTGAGACGGCTGCATTGGCCTTTAGGCTCTCGCCCT
>NZ_QDAH01000164.1 GCF_003075415.1 Microvirga sp. KLBC 81 | reverse complement strand
TGATCGCCACCGACCATGACCAGGTCGATTACCGCCTGATCGCAGAGCATGCCCGGCTCGTGGTGGATACCCGCAATGTCTTTGCGAAAGCCGGTATGGTGAGCGATCGCGTGATCAAGGCCTGAAGGCGGCCAGGAGCATCCGCAGCATGGACACGTATCAGGTACAGCGTGATAATCTGGTGAGATCCCCCAAGCGGTGGCTCGTTACTGGAGTTGCCGGTTTCATTGGCAGCAATCTCTTAGAAACACTCCTGAATTTAGGACAGCACGTCGTCGGCCTCGATAACTTTGCGACAGGTCATCGGCGTAACCTGGAAGAGGTGCGTATTTCTGTCTCGCCAGAATGTTGGAGCAGATTTCATTTCATCGAAGGCGACATTCGAGATCTGGAAACTTGCCGCCACGCAATACAGGCAGGCAGCGCAAAGGGTGCCCAAGACGATCCCCATGCCCAAGACGATCCCCATGCCCAAGACGATCCCCATTCGGCAATAGACTATGTCCTTCACCAAGCAGCTATCGGCAGCGTTCCGAGGTCAATCGAGGATCCTCTCTTTACAAACGCAAACAATATTGACGGTTTCCTCAACATGCTCGTTGCGGCACGAGACGCCAAAGTCAGGCGTTTCGTTTACGCTGCCAGCAGCTCGACCTATGGCGACCATCCTGGTCTTCCAAAGGTGGAAGACGTCATAGGCAAGCCCCTCTCCCCGTATGCCATCACGAAATATGTCAATGAACTTTATGCTGACGTGTTCGTACGAACATATGGAATGAGTTGCACTGGCCTCAGATATTTTAACGTGTTCGGCAAGCGCCAAGACCCCGAAGGCGCCTACGCGGCAGTGATCCCGAAATGGATTGCGGCCATGATCAGCGGGGCTGACGTTTTTATCAACGGTGACGGCTCTACGAGCCGCGACTTCTGCTATGTCGAGAACGCCGTTCAAGCGAATATTCTCGCTGCGACGACTGAATCGGAGAATGCCGCCAATCAAGTCTACAATGTTGCTGTTGGCGATAAGACAACATTGAATGAACTGTATGAGCTCATTCGAGAGCTTCTTGAAATCCGCCAAGTGACAGTCAAACAAAAGACACCCTTCTATCGAGATTTCAGAAGAGGAGACGTCCTTCACTCCCAAGCCGATATTAGTAAGGCCCGCCAACTCCTTGGGTATGCCCCTGAGTTCAATGTGCGCCAAGGGCTCGACGCCGCCTTGGAGTGGTATGTAACCTTTGCTCGCCAACAGTATCCTGGCAAGTAGCGCTAGAGCATCGTGCGGAAAAGTGGATCCGGTTTTCCGCAAGAACGATGCTCTCTTTGAAGGAGAAAGCATCGTGCGGAACCGCAGGTCCGCGTCAGCGAAAAGTGGACCCGGTTTTCCGCAAGAACGATGCGCTCCTCTCAAGAATGAGCATCAGATCAACCCCAAAAGTGCAAGTCCACTTTTGAGTCCGACGCTCTAGCCGGCTGATCTGGGCCATGGCGCGCTGGCGCTATGCCAAAGCTGTCAAGATGATGAGGGAGTACCCCACGTCCCGTTGGTGTGATCACGTCGAGCGCGAGATCAATAACCAGATCATCTACGGCGATCCACGCGGCGGGAACCGCCAATGGTAACCTCAACAGCCGCTGCGCCGCACGGTTCGCGCGGCGTCGCCATCAAGTCGCAGAACCGCGGCCGCTTGACAATCAACAGCACCCATTCGAGTTCAAACGAAAGCCAGGGCACGGCCCCCTGATAATCCATGTCGGCAAACAAGTAGGTCACATTCAGCCCGCGGCGGCGGAAAAGCCTGGTGGCTTGCTGTCCCCGACATGGCCGCTCCCGACATGTTCCTTGTGGTCATCCGGGTCGCGCACCACAGCCAGAACGGGAAGGCCTGTGGCTTCGGAAGCCTCATCCGCATGCCGGACTCGCTGGTCGAGCCGTTCCGCTATAAAAGCGAGCCCCAGGCCGAGAAGGCCACCGGCGGTGATGCCTGAGACGAAGTACATGAAGCGCGAGCGGCTGGCGGTCGCCGGATCGCGCGGGGGATCGACGATCCGGATCAGCTCGGGAGCCTTGAGGATGCCGACGCTCCGCACGGAAGTGGCGCCCGAGAAGCGTTGCTGATAGCTCTCATAGCTCTCCCGCGCAGCCGCAATCTCCCGGTCCAGCGCGGCGAGACGGTCCTGGAGCCCCCGGACGCGGATCATGCTCCCGGTCAGCGCCGTCGCGGCGGCGTCCTCGGAGCCATCGGGCAGAAGCGCCGCAAGCTCGCGCTGAACCTCCTCCCTAATCCGCAGTAGCGCATCCAGTTCCTGACGGCGGGCGTTCACCATGAGTTGCGCGGCGGTCGCGCCACCCTGTTCGGGAACGAGCGCCTCCAGAAAGCTCGCCATCACCGCCTCCAGCCTCTTACCGAGGCCCTCGGGTTTCGCTCCGACCAGTTTCACCTCGATGAAATCGCCCCCGATGAGGTCGAGGGACAGCGCCTGGCGCAGTTCACCGATCGTCGCCTCCCGCTCCACGGGCGGAAGTCTGTCGACCTCCGCACCCAGGGCCTTGGCAAGAACGCTCTCGCTCATGAAGAGCGCCCGCAGCCCTGCGAAACGCTCCTGGACACGGTAGACGCTGCTGGCAGGATCCCCTTCCCGCGAGAACGGATTGTCTCGTCCGGCCTCCTGCAGCTGCATAAGGGCGCGCGCCGTGTAGGCCTTGGGCAAGATGATCGCCGCGGCGATGCTGACGGGCAGCATCAGAAGGATGGGCAGCACGATCAGGAGGCGTCGACGCCACGCTCCCTGCACGAGGTCGCGGATGATGCGCGTTATGTGCTTCGGGCGGTCCGCCGTCCCAGACGGCCCGGCAAGGGCCGCCACCTTCCCGTTATCTTCCACCTTGGACCTTCCTGACGAAATGCATTCAGTTCCCTCGATATGGAGCCATGTCGTGAATTGCGCCCCTAGGATGCGACGCCCCCGTCCGTACCGTCATCCGGGTATTCTCATCGACGTACCGCCCGACTGCGGCAGCAAGGGCGACCATGATGTAGATCGACCACGTGAATCCCTGCGAGAGAAACAAGCCTGCCGTGCAGAAGCCTGCGATGGCGGCGACCAGACCATACGCCACCGGCTGAACAGGAGAGCGGATTTCAGCTGCACTCAAGATGCGGTGCGCCCGCAGGCTGGTGCGGAACGCGCGGGCCACCATGAGTACGAACAGGGCCAGCCCGGGAATACCGGTTTCGGCGAGAACCTGCAGCCACGTGTTGTGGGTGGTCATGTCCTGCCCGGTCTGAATGTAGTTGAACCACGAAAAGTTCGCGAGGCCGACCCCGGTCAACGGGCGCAAGGCGGCTGCCTTCAAGGCGGTGATCCAAAAGTCCAGTCGATCTGCGGCCGAGGCGTCGAATCCTTCGGCGGGGGCCACCCTCGACATGCGCTCGGAGATCCCCATGGCGAGATAGAGAGCCATGGCTCCGATGATGCAGGCAACGATGAGAACCGTTTTTGAACGTACGAAGAGCAACCCATAGGCTGCGAAGACGGTGAGAACACCGAGGACCGCCCCCCGACTCTGCGTGTAGACGATGGCAAGGAGGACCGCCGGCACACAGGCGGCGCCAATGATCCTGTTTGTCCAGCCGGTCCTGCCTGTCAAAAGAGCGATCGAGAAGCTCAGCGTCGTCAGCAGCAAGAAGGCAAGATCATTTGGGTCGGACAGGATCGACGTCATCTGAAGGCCAATGGTGACGCGGGTGCCCTCGACGAGGTTGGTTCCGTTGAGCTTGTTGCTGATCGCGACGGCGGCCACGAGCAGCCCGCTTATGGCGATGACGCGCGCGACGAGATGGAAGTCGTCCTTCGTCCTTGGGAGCCAGGCCAAGGCCAGCGTCATCAACCCGATCTTGACAAAGCCCCCCGTCCAGAACTCGAAGGAGAGAGCAGGGCTGATGGCGAAGACGCTGCCGATTGTGACGAGAATGAAGAAAGCTACGAAGAGCCGGATCTCGGCAGGCCACACGGCCTCGATGCGGCCTGCAAGGGCGTTGTAGACCAGGGCAACGGCCGTGAGGGCTGCCAGGCCAAGCAGCGGCTGCAGCGGCATCAGAAACGGAAAGGCCTCGTGGAGGCGGAAGAGGGAAAAGGCCACAAACCCGATACAGACCAGAAGAGGCCGGTGAATGGCGATCAGCAGGACGACGACGCCTCCGGCTACCGTCAGAGGCGCAAGCGGAGACGACATCACAAGCCACGGCAGGGACGCGACCGCGCACGCCAAGAAGGCGGCAGGCACTTGCCAACGGTGGGCGGCTATCGACATCCCCGCCTCACGGCAGGCGGTGATGTGCTTGACTTGCCGCGGAGGAATTCAAGGTAGTTCCACACAGCATCAACCGCTTTCTGGCTGGATAGCTTCTTGATGGCATATAAGAGGAACGATTTCGACGCCAAGATCGAGGCGATTATTGGTTTTATCCGCCGGCCCATGATACCCGTAATAGCAGGTGGACGCAGCATCAGGATCGCGACCTTGGTCGTTGCAGCCCTATGGTGCGCAGGGACCGGAACATCCACGGCGGAAGACAGGAGACCTTTCGATCCCAGAGGATGCGCTCCGGTCGCCCAAGGCGGGACATCCCCCCGGCAGACTGCCGAATTGCGGGAACTCATCCTTCGTCTCGTCGGCCCTGCCCTGCCAGTTCAGGAGGCTGCGGCTCTGGGTGTATCCTTCGCGCAGTACGAGAAGGATTTCCGCACCTTCGCAGAACGTCACTGGCGGGTCGACGGGCCCGGCTGGGAAGCGGCGAATTACTATGACAGGGCGAAAATCTTCTATGTCTGGTGGGCACGGACCGGCGACAGCTCTTATCTGACCAAGGCGAATGCCCTCGCGGTCAACTATCGTGACAACTATCTGAAGGCCAACGACTATGCCCCCTCTGCGCATTG
>NZ_QDAH01000163.1 GCF_003075415.1 Microvirga sp. KLBC 81 | reverse complement strand
GCCTGCTCAATGACACCCTGATCGACTACTACACCACCTACGAGGCCGATCCGCGCATTCTCACGGCGGTCAAGAAGTCGCTCGACTACATTTGGCAGACGTGCTGGGATGAGGCGTCGCAATCCTTCATGTATGTCGAGAGCGCCAATTCCTTTGGGGAGGTGCGCGAGCCCGCGCCTGATCTCAACAACCTGATCAGCTCCGGCTTCGGCTGGCTCTACAAGATGACGGGCGACGCCACCTACAAGGAGCGCGGCGACAAGGTGTTCGCAGGCGGCGTCAATGGAGCTTGGCTGGATGGATCGAAGCAGTTCAACGAGCAGTACGCGAGTTCGCTGAAGTATCTCGCCTATACCCTGGGCGACGGGACCGTCAGTGCTCCTCAGCCCGAGCCGCCTACGCTCCCGGAGAAGGCCCCCTACGTGACCACCGGCGTCAGCTACACTCTGGCGGGAGACGAGGTGAACCTCACCGGCACCGGCTCGACCTCGATCTCCTTGACGGGCAACTCGCTCGCCAACGTGATCAAAGGCAACACAGGCGCCAACAAGATCAATGGCAATGCGGGTAATGACGCGCTGTATGGCAACGCGGGCAACGACAAGCTCTGGGGCGGCACTGGCAATGATGTGCTTGCCGGGGGCGCCGGCAAGGACGCCTTCGTCTTTCATACCAAGCCGAGCGCAAAGACCAACCTCGACACGATCGTCTATTTCAACCCGGCGGACGATACCATCTGGCTCGACAATGCGGTGTTCACCAAGCTCGGAAAGGTCGGTTCGACATCGCAGCCTGCGCTCCTGAACCCGGCATATCTGGCTTTGGGAACCAAGGCCAAGGATGCCAACGACTATCTGGTCTATGACAAGGTAACGGGCAAGCTGTTCTACGATGCGGACGGCTCGGGCCAAGGGGCAGCCGTGCAAGTGGCCACGCTCTCCAACAAGGCTGCGTTGACCTTCTGGGATTTCCAGATCATCTAAGGCAACTTTCGCCTCGTGCTCTCCCTAAGCCGGGAGAGCACGAGGATGATAAAATCTTCATTCTGGTATCGCTCCTACTCTGGCCCTTTCCTGTTCAACGTCAGGCCCGCCCGACAATGCGGCGGACAACAGGTGAGGTCGTGTAAGGCGTAGGAGATTACCTGAACCGATGGAGGACGTTTCCAATCGTCGCACCGAATGGGCTTGCACATACCAGCGATGCCCAGAAATACGGGAGGCTAGGCATCATAGGCGAACTGAAGCGACGCCTAAGATCAGTAGCGCACTGCCGATCGCCCCAAAGCCCCATCACACAAGCAGTTTTATAAGCACGAATAGCCAGAACCTTGCGCATGAGAAGCTTTAGCTCCTCGGGGCAGGATCTCTCTATCTCGTCTGGCTCGCTCAAGAAAGGCTCAACAGGCCGAGGAGCGGTCAAATTGCTACTTAACTCTGATGCATCTCTGCGAATGATGACTTCAGGTCTCAAGTTGAAGAGTACAGGCTCATTGAGTAGAACTTTCAACCATAAGAAGGCATCTTCTCCGTATAAGCATCGATTCTTCTCATAAAAGCCACCATACTTTCGAAAAGCATCGATGCGCACGACAGTTGTACAGGGTGACATGTAAGCTAACATGTGGACTGCAAGCATAGGATCTGTCCGAGATCCAAGGCGGTGAATGCCCGAGCTGATTCCCCGGTCACGCCACATGCTCTCGGTGGACAATCCGCTTGGCATCTCAAGATAACCTGAAGAGACTGTCGCAGCCTCAGGATTCGAGGTGAGTAGCCGGACGCTCTCAGATAGGTATGACGGAAGCCATTCATCATCAGCATCAAGGAAGGCAATCAGCTCTCCACGAGCAGCATCGACTCCGCGATTCCTTGCGTGCCCTGGCCCTCTGTTTGTCTGGGAAATGACTCTGACCCGATCATCAGGAAAGCTTTTCGCCTGCGCTGCTCCAGTATCAGTGGAACCGTCATCCACAACGATCACCTCAAAGTCGTTGAACGTTTGAGACGCGACCGAAACGAGGCATCGGGCGATATACGGGCCCTTATTGAAGAGCGGTATTATGACCGAGACCAGCACTACGGATCCTCGTCATCAATCCTTTTTCAGATCGATAGCAGCGTTTATTACCTCGTACAGCCCGCAAGCAGTTGCAGATCAAGATGCGCGATCTAGAACTCAGCCTGCAAGGCCCGCTTCGCGGCCTTGATATGATGGTGAACGAGGAGGTGGAATCATCCAGTCCCGTAGCTCTCCAGGCTCCCCATCGAGGCCAGCCTCTGCGGCTGCAATAAGGTTATACATCTCTCGGGCAGTAACGTAGTGAAGCCTGAACCGCTCACCATCATTGTACCGTGCTTCAGCATCGGAGAAGAGAGCGTCAAGGTCTCGGCTCAGCAAGGCTTCGCGATCACCATCTTCTGCTCCATGGCATGAGAGTTTGATGAACAGCCAGTCCGGGCGTCCTTGCACATGAACTCTCGCCTGAACCCAGCGATCGAGGCGCTCAGCGCTATAGCCAAGTTTCGCGGTAAGTGTCCCGTCATCCATCGCTGGACGGAACAAGCCGCCTCTCGCTGGCTTCAAATGCGGCACGAGGGGACCCTGGACCAGAATGACACCTGAATGACGTGGAGACATATGCTGCGCTGGAACACCTCTGTCGTAACACTTGGGGCATGCCGGATCGCCCGCTGCGTAGTAGATGCTGTTAAGCTGCCGAGGTTGGGACATGCTCTTCCATGCAGGGAAGGTAAAATCAGCGTAGCAGCCTTCCTGCTCCAGGATGGCAAGCTCATTGTTCACACCACAGAAGTTGGCGTCCCCCTCGCAACGGGAATTAGCCAAAGCAAAGTTACCATGAATAAAGCCCCAAGCAGGGCGCCCGCTTGGCCATGTAGAGAGTGCGCCGTGAGCTCGGTAGGTCTCTATTCCCTCCCGAATTTTCTGACGAAGCGACACTTCCGTATCGTCTCGGTGATGGAGGTGAATTTCGATTTCTCCCCATCCTGCAGCGCATAGTTCCATCAAGTGGGAGAACTCCCATTCGTCGTACTCGTCCCACGGATAGAAGAAGCTATGTGCAGGTGAACGGCCATCGTAATCCTGGTGCCGTGCCGCAATGAGCGGGTATTCTTGCAGCCATTGTTCAAGCCGCCTCCGCGCGATGTTCTGCCCGCGGCGGTGGACCTGCGGCTCGAAGTGGTCGGTGATAGCCAGGAACAGATGAACTGGATTCTTTTCTCTGAAGCCGGGCTGGAAATATCCCCGCCTCGCAGTGGCGCGAAGAGTAATGTCGAGCGTATGAAAGTGATTCCTCCAACTCATATCTTGTACGCTCTTACGATGAAATGAGGAGCCAGACAGACTGAGAAGGGCTGCAACCCTCCCGCAGCCAATATGCGCTTCATTCCCGAGGACGTTTGCACGGTCTCGCAGCATCCCCTGATGCGGAACTGCCGCCTGAGGATATGGAGAAGGAGACTGTTGACACCGATGTACCCGCAAAGGATCAAGTCCTTCATTCTTCCTGAGCGGATATCCTGACGAATACGGTGCAACAGCATGCTCGGAGGATGAAGCATTGCCCAAAACTCACCTCCGGGCAGCAAGACACGGGCAGCCTCGGCAATGACTCTTGACAGATCCATGTAGGGTAATGCGACGCGCGAGAATACGAGATCAAAGGATCGGTCAGTAAACGGGAGATATTCACCCGTACCGGCCAGCAAGTGAACATTGTGCGGAACGATCCGGGATCCTGCCGCTACCGCTGCAACATCACAGTCGACCCCCCATGCTTCAACGTGTTTAGATAATTGCAAAGCCATAAGGCTCTGCCCCATGCCGCACCCGATGTCGAGGATGCGACGGTGGTCGGATCGGATTGGCGGCAGGGCATGGTTAGGGTGAGCCGGATCCCGTGCAATGTCCAATTCCCCATAGTGGTACTGAAGCGCAGGGTCCATGGAAGCCCGAAACTTCTTGCTCTCCTCATCACAGCCGCTTGTGATCATCGGCATCAGCTTCGCGTCCCAAACAAGTGCTTACTCCGAAGGGGAGCCAAAAACTCACTATTCTACGTGTTTTCGCCAGCTTTGATTGCAGAGCTTATTCACCAGCCAGAGGCGTTGCGGATTTGCTACCTTTTTACTAAGGGCCGCGTTCGGCAGCCTGTTAGCCTAATATCAAATATAGATATTATATCTCTTACTGTGGCAGCCAATTGAGAGGTGTAGCAGTGCCATCTGATATTTAGAGGTACCCGTCTTAAACAACGGCCAAAAGGAGTTTCCCGCGCCGATACCGATTGAATGATCTACGCTCGTTCGCGCCCCTTGGCGACCTCTTTTCCGGTCTGCTCACGGTGCACTGGACCACATTCGCGCGCCAAGCTGCAAACCTGATGGTGATTACGTCCCGGTCCTGGCGCTGAGCGAGGGCCTGCCGGTGCCGCTCTTCCACTTTGCCCGGCACATGCGCGGCTCTACCACTGTCGCCCGCGTCGGCGATAATGCTTGGCCGATCAGACCTGTTATGGCGCGTGTGCATCTGCGTATCGCTCGGCCTGAGGCGATCACTGCTGCCGGGTTCGTTCCAGCCCATGCCGTCCACACAGCCTAGTCCCGCCGCTTCTGGTGTGCTACTCCGGTTTCTTCGCTCAGCTTGTTTGATCTAACCAACAATTTAGGTGGGTGAGATTGGTCATTCTCTACGGAGTTCTCGCGACCTGCTCAGGCATCCTCACGGCGGCCCTCCTGTGGCCGTCAGGGCCGTTTCTCGCCCTATCCGCAGGCATCCTCGCAGGCGCCCTAGCCATCATAGGGGCCGCCATCGTGCGTTTTATGGCAGTGATAGCGTCTGCCCGGCGGAAAACCACTGCCGGCGCACCGGTTCGCCAGCACTCCCCAGCAGAACCCGAAAGATACCGAGGCCGCTGAAGCTTCATCGGCTCCCTTTCGAGTTCAATCTTCACGGCAACGACGCTCTCAACGATGAAAGCCGGTCTGGTGGTCCCCTCCCACGAAGTTGGACGAGGCGCCAGCGGCGAGGCCTGGGCGGTGGGGTGTCCTGATGTCCTGCCGGGCGGCGCGGCGGGCCTTCGAGGGGCCGGCCACAGTCGACGCGCGCAGGAGAGCACAGGTTGGAGAGCACGCGCTGGAGCCC
>NZ_QDAH01000162.1 GCF_003075415.1 Microvirga sp. KLBC 81 | reverse complement strand
ATCTGCAAGATCTGGACAGCCGAGCCAAAACGCTTCAGGCTCAATCCAATCCACCACATGCCGGGACTGAACACCTAGCGCATCGTGCAGAACCGCAGGTCCGCGTCAGCGAAAAGTGGATCCGGTTTGCCGCTCTCAACGATGCTCTCATTCAAGGAGAAAGCATCGGATGGGTCCCAAAAGTGCAAATCCGCTTTTCACGTCCGAGGCTGTAGCAGCACCATTCCGCACCGATGGAAGAAGCAAACTTTTTAGGGGACAGGCAGGCCCCACTCTCCGGCAGGCACCAGTTTGTGATGTGGCTGGGCGACCAGTACTGGAACAGAGCCGGTCATACTGTTTTCCCATGGTAGTCCTAACCGGGAGGACCCACATGCGCCACGCTCCTCTTGCCTTCATGTCATGCCTGATCTTGTCCGCTCCTGCCCTGGCTCAGGTGCAACCCTCCGCGCCTGGATCCGATCAAGCCATTGGCCAGCGCTTCGAGGTCAAAGCCGATCAATTACCCAAGCCTCTCGAAGGCCCGATCGTGCGCAACCCGCCGCTGATTGCGGAGCGGGAGAACCGTGCGCCTGCCGTGCCAGATGCCTTTGAGGTGTCGCTCTTCGCCGACAAGCTCGACAATCCTCGCCAAGCGCTTGTGCTCCCCAACGGCGATCTGGCCGTCGTAAGCCAGGGTTCAGGCACCATCTTCATCCTTCGGGATGCAGACCGGGACGGACGGGCCGAGTGGATCGAACGCTTTGCGGCTGGTTTCAACAAGCCCAACGGCATTGCACACCGGCCCGATGAGCTGCTGGTGGCGGATCAGGATGGCATCTGGCGCTTGGCTTATCAGGATGGGGCTATCCGCAGCCAGGGAGGTCCACTCCGGCGCGCCGCCGATGTGCCGCTCGAGCAGCGCAAGCCCGACCCCGTGATGGATGGGCAGAAGCTCATCACTGAAAAGGGGGTGTTCGGTATTGTGCAAGGCCATGCCAACCGCGATCTTGAGGTCGGGCCGGACGGCCGGCTCTATGTGGGTGTGGGGTCCGCCGGGAACCTTGGTGTCGAGCCGGAGCCCAAGGCGACGATCCAGAGATTTTCGGCCGACGGCAAGGATCAGACGACGATCGCATCCGGCGTGCGCAATCCCGTCGGGTTGGCCTTCCATCCAGAGACGGGCGAGCTCTGGGCCACCGTGCAGGAGCGCGACGGCTTTGGCGACCAACTGGTCCCCGATTACCTGATCCGAGTGCAGGAGGGGGGCTTCTATGGCTGGCCCTATGCCTACACGGGACAGCACCCTCAGCCCGGATTTGCGGCTATGGCGCCTGAGAAAGTCGCAGTCTCAATCGCCCCGGATCTGCTGTTTGAGGCCCACTCCTCTGCCATGGATTTTGTATTCCTCACCGGTGAGCGTGTACCACCGGCCTATCGCGGAGATGCGATCGTGGCGCTCAAGGGTTCCTGGAATCGGTCAAAGCCGACCGGCTACAAAGTGGTGCGGGTGAAGTTCGAACAAGGCCGTCCTGTCGGCTGGTACGACAACTTCATGACCGGCTTCTGGACGGAAGGGGAGGATCGGGCCCTGGTGTGGGGCCGTCCGGCGGATGTTGCGCTTGCGCCTGACGGCGCCCTGTTTGTGGTCGATGACACGGGCGGCACAATCTGGCGGGTGACACCCAAAACCGATCGGGAGGCAACGGGAGCCATCACGCCCCAGCCGTAATGCTACCGGCGATGAGTGCCATCTTGATAGGCAGGCATGAGGCGATTTGTTTTCGCCTCGCGCAGGCCTCCTCAGAGCATCACGGCTCGCCCTCACATTCCCGGCGCACGTCAGCGCAACACCACGACCTTTGTGCCAATCCGGGTTCGGTTGTAGAGGTCGATGATGTCAGCATTGGTCATGCGGATGCACCCGGATGAGACGGCATAGCCGATGGTCTCCGGCTCATTGGAACCGTGAATCCGGTACATGGAGGAGCCGAGGTAAAGCGCCCGGGCGCCCAGCGGGTTGCCCAGACCGCCGGGCATATAACGCGGCAGATCAGGGCGCCGCCGCAGCATCGCGGCCGGAGGGCTCCAGTCGGGCCATTCCCGTTTCATGCTGACAGTCTTGATCCCCGCCCAGGTGAAGCCTGGGCGCCCAACACCAACACCGTATTGAATGGCCTGCCCGTTGCCGAGCACGAAATAGAGCCGACGCTGACTGGTGGAGATGACGATCGTACCGGGCCGATGGGTGCCGGACCAAGAGACCAGCCGCCGAGCGGTCGGGGAGATCGGCCCGCCAAACAGGCGCTCAAAGAAGCTGGCAGGCTCTCTACCAAGGGAGGCGACAGTTTGCGCCTCGGCGGAGCCCATGAACGCCACACTGCACGTAAACGCCACGACAGTGAACACGGAGCGGATCATGCGGACCTCCCTCGCGTGGAATGGCACAGCTTCAACGCCTGATACCTGGCCTTCTGTTCCTCGCAAATCTGGAGTGCCTCAGGAGGGTAAGGATCGCCTCAAAGCATCGGACGTGAAAAGTGGATTTGCACTTTTGGGATTGATCCGATGCTCTCTTTTATAAGCGGCGCATCGTTGAAAGAAGAAAACCGGATCCACTTTTCGCTGACGCGGACCTTCGGTTCCGCACGATGCTCTAGGGCCGTTGCAATTTACCCTTTTGTCCTGCAATCGGCGCAGATGTTATGAATTCTCAAGAGTCCAAGAATGGCACGAAACTGAAGTAACCTGAATGTCTGCTCAAGAAGGGAGCACCGGACGTTCATGAAGGGCAGCGGATTTCCTGGTTCGACCCGCTGCGGACCTTTGCCATCGTAAAGGCGAGTCGCGCATCCATTGTCCATCATCCAGGCGCGTAAGCCCATACGTTGCAGAAGAGGAATGGGGTGGGAGACAGGATGGCCGAGGCAGGTACCGTGCCACCAGCGCGCCGCATTGCCGATCCTCTCACGGATCGGAGTGGCCCTTACAGCACGAGTACCGTGTTCTCATCTCGCCCAATTTCCTGTCCCGGCCTCGATCCTCCGGCCCACCGGAGGGTTGCTTCCGGCGGGTCGGCCCTTGGTCAATGGCAGCACTCGCTCCCGCAAGTTAGGCCATGGCCTCGTAGTAGCGGCACCAGCCCTGCGGACTGATCCGGCCGGTCACGATCTCGCAGCCATCCGGCTCAAGGAAGTGCATGCACCGCCCGCAGCGCTGGCCGCGGTTCGGGCGGTCCTGGTAGCGCGCAACCGCTTTGGGCACGTTCCGGGGCAGTCCGCGTGCCACCATGGGGGGTGCTGCTGGCGCAGGTGCGGCCGCTTGCGGCGGCACCATGGGCATGCAGGCAGAGAGCGTGCCGGTGCCAGCCGCGGCCGCGCCGAGCAGGGTGCCCCGCAGGAGCGCGCGGCGGGAAAAGACAGGGCCGTCCGGACCAATCAACGTGACGCGATTTCGCTTCTCAGGCATCGTAAACCTCCCTCAAAAGTAGCCAAAGCCCCCACTGGCAGAGGTGACGCGCTCGCGCGCCGCCTGCCTCGATCGAGCGTCTAGGTGCTCTTAAGTGTTCCGTTCATGCCCTTGGGATAGAAGCCGCCGCTGTCCACCCCAGCCTTGTCGGTCAGGTAGACGATGCGGAGCACCTCCTGCGGCGTCCGGCGAAAGACCATGCCGTCCGGTGTCGCGGGGACGAGGTTTGCCTTGCCATTGCGCTCAATGCCCTGATCCTTATCCGCGGGACCGTCGAGCTTGTCCCTGGCGGCCGATACGGCATTCGCTGCCTTCCGGGCCTTCTCGCCCATCTGGTAGAGCTGCGAGCGGGCCATACCCATGTGATAGGCCTCGACCGCCAGAATGGCGGCGGCCGCTTCGACGAACTCTTTTTTCTGGAGCAGGGGCGCCGCACCGGCATAGCCGGTCACACCGACATCCTCGAACAGCATGCCGCCAAGCAGGAAGTTCATGTCATTGGCAAACGGATCGAACTCCGGCAGGCCGGCCGCCTTGGCGACGGCCGCGAAGCCGTCCTCTAAGTCAATCGCGGGGCGGTCTATCGCGCGGCTGCCCAGAGTCTTGCGGTAGAAGCGTACATGGGCGAGCTCGTTCTCCGCGAGCTCGTCGGCGAATTCGCGCACTGCCTTATCCTGGAAGCGCACCTTGCGGCCGCCCTTGACCTGGCCCGGATCGGAGCCGAGATCGGCTGCGTCGATGCCCTTGCCAGTGGTCGCGCGCAGGTAATACTCGGCCTCCATGTATTCGAGATTGAGGGCGAACTGGAAGATGTCCTCATCCTTGAGGTCTGACGGGGAAGCCGCCTGAGCGAGTGCGGAGGTCGGCCAATGCAGCCCCGCGGTGGCACATAGGCCTGCGGCAGCAAGGGTTTGCAGCGACTCGCGGCGTGAGAGCTTTGAGATATATACGCTGGTCATGGTCTCCTCCATGGTGTCGTGGACGGTCACTGCTTCAGTGATGCCTGCGTGCCCGGGCTTGCCGGCTCGCTCCCTTCGGCGAGCCGAGCCAGCAGTGCATCGGTGAAGTCTGCGCAGCGGGGGTCTTGAAAGGGAAAGGTGTCGGTGAGGGCTGAGGCGAGCTTTGCTTGAAGCTGGTCGCGCATGAGCTTCCTGGCGCGGTGGAGGCGCGTTTTCACCGTCTCTTCGGGAATGCCGAGCGAGCAGGCTGTTTCCTTAATGCTGAGCTGTTCGACCATGCGCATGACGAACACCACACGGAACGGCTCAGGCAGGTTGTCGATCGCGCGCTCCAGCAGGTCGCGAACCTGGCTCCGCGCGGCGGTCCGCTCCGGATCGAGCTCGGACGCGTGGTGCGGCATGGCATCGGCATCCGGCCACTCGACTTTGTCAACCGCGTCCAACGGAACCATGATGCGCTCTCGTCGAAGATGGCCAACCGCCTTGTTGACGACGATGCGCGTCAGCCATGTTGCAAGGCTCGCATCCGCACGGAATTTCGCGAGATGTCGGAACGCGCTCAGATAGGCCTCCTGCATCACGTCCTCGGCTTCAGCGTCATCCCGGACGATCGCCCGTGCGACGCGATAGAGCCGCTGATTGTGACGTCGAACGATCAGGCGCAGCGCGGACGCACTCCCCTCACGCGCGAGACGCACGAGTTCGGCATCGACCACTCTGGACAACGCCAGCTCAGAGGTGGGTTGCTCAGGCATGTCCATTAGACAGAGGCCCGGAGAAAAAGGTTCCCGGAATCGCGCGTCATGTACACGGAGTTGCCGTAGGCAGCGGCTGAGAACCATCTCCCTTGAGAGTCCACCTTGGCAGGAATCGCAGCGAAGGTCCTAAAATGGCACTTCTCAGACATAGCGCTTTGGTCCGCTTACCGCTCGAGCCTGTGTGGAAACAGGCTGATTGGCACGCTTTGATGATCCAATGGGGTGGTGTGCGGACGGAATGCGGTGTGACCCTC
>NZ_QDAH01000161.1 GCF_003075415.1 Microvirga sp. KLBC 81 | reverse complement strand
CTCTCATCCAATCTAAAGCAGCCCTCTTGCAACGCACGGCCGGTCCATAGATTTTCGCCAAGGAGGGAAGTCGATGAAGTTTACGTTCATCGATGTGGCGAAAGAGGGCTTCCCCGTCACGCGTCTGTGCCAGGCTCTGGGTGTCAGCCCAAGCGGCTATTTCGCCTGGAGAAGCCGTCCGGCCAGTAGCCGCCAGCGCGAGGATCTGGTGCTGCTGGCTCACATTCGCTCGGCCTTTGCCCGCTCCAATGGAACCTACGGCAGCCCGCGCATGACCCGCGAGCTGCAGGATGAGGGAGTGCAGATCGGACGCCGTCGGGCGGCCCGGCTGATGCGCGAGAATGGCCTCAAGGCTCGCCAGAAGCGCCGCTTCAAGCGCACCACCGACAGCCACCACGCCTTTCCTATTGCTCCCAACCTACTGGAGCAGGACTTCTCGGCCGAGCGCCCGAACCAGAAATAGAACGCGGATATCTCGTACGTGTGGACGAGCGAGGGATGGCTGTACCTGGCCATTGTGCTCGACCTGTTTGCTCGACGGGTGGTTGGCTGGGCGGTGAGCGACCGGCTGCACAAGGAGTTGGCGCTCGAGGCGCTGCGCAAGGCTCTGGCGATCCGACGGCCATCAGCCGGTCTGATCTATCACGCGGATCGCGGCAGTCAATATTGCTCAACGGCCTATCAGACGGAACTGAAGAAACATGGCATCGGGATCTCGATGTCCGGGAGAATGTTGTCGCACCTTAGTAGACCCGAGCTGGGTTGTGCCGCAGACAGTTTGTTTCAGAGTTTTAGCTACTGTGGTTGAAATCCCGACAACGGAGGATGTGGTATTCAACGGCAAGCATTTTGATTGTTCGGCGATTCTGCTCTGCGTCCGGTAAAGTGATGCATATTCGAGGATTTCTTCGCAAATGGCTGACCACATGCGGTGCCAAGGTCCGTTCTCAGGAACACCCCTGAGGTCAGGCTCTGGCACTTCTCGGAAGGGCGTTGTCACATGAAAGAGTTTTACGTACGCATACTGCCCCTCGCGCGGATGACCAATTGTGCATTTCCAAGGACTTAGGCAGGCGAAGCCCGCGTGGGAAAGGCCTTTACTTGGTTGATGTGACATCCCCCGCTTATACCACGCGCATCGCCAGCCCATACCAAGGTGTAATCGAGACAGCCACGTGGGCAATTGGCGTGGAGTGCGCCCGCGATCATCATTACCTTATGGTGGTGCAACTCCGTACGGCTGCAGGTGACGGCGTTCGTGACTACTGAGGGCAAGACGCCGACCTGGCTGAGCGTAGGTCTTGGGGAAAAGGAGGCTTCGATGCGGCGTGCCGAAATCTGGGCGGCCTTCAATAACGCCTTAGCTGTCGTGATGACGATCATTGTCATCGCGACCCTCTTCTACTCCCTCCCTGTTAGGGCCGGGGAGGGACACTCTCACGAGCATCAGATGGCGCATGGCGCCTATCATTACCTCTATAACGGCATCATGCGCCCGAACGTAAAGAACTCGAGCTGGCGTGTGAGCAGGGTCGTCCTGCGCCTAATCACAAGCGGGTCTGTCGAGTGATGAAGGCCCATGACCTCCTGCTGCAGCGCCATGCTGGCGGAGCTAAGACACGTCGGCGCGACGGGCGTGTTGCCGTGGAGCGCTCCAATCTGCGCTGGTGCTCGGATGGGTTTGAGATCGGCTGTGACAACGGCGCGAAGGTCCGGGTGGCCTTTGCGCTCGACTGCTGTGACCGCGAGATGCTGGGGCATGTGGCCACCACAGAAGGCATCAAGGGCGAGGACGTGCAGGACCGGATGATCTCGGCTGTCGAGTCCCGCTTCGGGCCGGTGAACCGTCTGCCGCAGATGATTGAGTGGCTCTCCGACAACAGTTCGGGCTATATCGCCCATGAGACGAGGAGCCTAGCACGGGAAACCGGGCTGGAGCCGAAGACCACACCGGTGCAGAGCCCGCCGAGCAACGGCATGGCCGAAGCCGTCGTACGCATGATCAATCGCGACTACGTCTGGGTGAGACCGACGCCGGATGCCCGAACGGTGATGGAGAGCCTTCCCTTATGGTTCGAGCATTACAACAGGCTTCATCCGCACAAGGCGCTTGGATATCGTTCGCCGCGTGAGTTCATCGCCTCACGGCAACCGGGATGATCCTGTCCGATCTTTCGGGGCAACAACACTACATCCTCCAGGCGGATGAAACATCAAGGCCGGCAATGACCACTTAGAAAAGCTTTATTGCTATTCAAACCTACCACCCCTAAAGCCCGTAACATCTTGACGAAGCGCACCCGAGCCGAGCTGCTCGTAGAATGCCCGATTGTTGTGAATAGGTGAAGATTATGACGCAAAAGGTCGCTCTCATCACCGGCGTTACCGGTCAGGATGGTGCCTACCTGTCCGAACTTCTGCTTAGTAAAGGCTACATCGTCCATGGGACGAAGCGGCGCTCATCGTCCTTCAACACCGAACGGATTGATCACCTCTATCAAGACCCGCATCAAGCAGGGGTGCGTTTCTTCCTACACTACGGCGAGATGACAGACTCGACGAACCTCATACGTATCATCCAGGAAGTTCAACCGGACGAGATCTACAATCTTGCCGCTCAAAGCCACGTCCGGGTGTCGTTCGAGACGCCCGAATATACCGCCAATGCCGACGCCATCGGAGCGTTGCGGGTGCTTGAGGCCATTCGGATACTCAAGCTTGAGGGTAAGACGCGCTTTTATCAAGCCTCCACCTCGGAACTTTACGGTAAGGTTCAAGCCGTGCCTCAAACCGAGACTACGCCGTTCTACCCACGTTCGCCTTATGCAGCCGCCAAGCTCTACAGCTACTGGATCACTGTCAATTACCGCGAGGCATATGGCATTCACGCCTCAAACGGCATCCTTTTCAACCATGAGAGCCCAATCCGGGGCGAGACATTCGTCACGCGCAAGATTACCCGGGCGGTGGCCGCAATTCAGCACGGCTTCCAAAAAAAGCTCTATCTCGGAAATCTCGACGCCAAGCGCGACTGGGGTCATGCTCGCGATTATGTCGACGGCATGTGGCGGATCGTGCAGCACTTCGAACCCAGTGATTATGTGCTTGCCACAGGCGAAATGCATTCGGTGCGTGAGTTTGTGGAGAAGTCGTTTGCAAGCGTGGGCAGAGCAATCGAGTGGAAGGGTTCGGGAGTTAACGAAAAGGGTATCGACCAGCAATCTGGCGAAGTTCTGGTTGAAATTGACCCGCGGTATTTCCGACCGGCCGAAGTCGATCTCCTGATCGGCGATCCATCAAAGGCGAACCAAGTCCTCGGCTGGCAACATCGAACGAGTTTCGAGGACCTCGTCCGTGAGATGGTCGAGCAGGATCTTCAAACTGTCCTTAGAGAAGAAAATCGGCAAAGCCGGCACGATTGATTAGAATTGCGTCATGCTCCGAAAGCCACGGACGGTGACTTTGGTGCGCAATTCGGATGATGGCCGTATTCACACCCTGGCATTGGGGTTCAGGCAATGCGCCGGGACACAGGCATGCCAAGCCGCGTCATGACGTTGAGGGCCCTCTGGCGGCGGCTTCGGTCTTTGCGTCGACAGAGTCCGGGCATTGAGGCGGCAACCACTCAGGGCCTTGTAGTGCATCATCGCGACCTCGACAGTCTGAACACAATTGACAGAACCGAGTGGCTTCCCTGTCTGGAGTGGTGTGAACCGCGCCGATTTTTCCGGAGGCTGGGTAGCTTAGATTCTATGCGGCCATCGGTATGACCTCAAGCTGGGCATCGTAGGCGGCTTCCGCTTCAGCGGGTGGAACGTTGCCGGTGGGCTCGAGCAGACGCCGGTTGTTGACCAATCGACCCATTCGAGCGTGGCGAACCCGACGGCCTCGCAGGAGCGCCACGGACCACGCCCATGGATCACCTCGGTCTTGAACAGGCCGATGACGGTTTTCGCCAGAGCATTGTCGTACGAGCCGCCGACACTGCCGACCGATGGCTCGATGCCGGCCTCGGCGAGGCGCTCGGTGTACTTGATCGACACGTATTGAACTCCCCTGACGCCGAATGATGAATGAGGCCAGCCCGCCGCAGAGGCTGCCGGTCATGGAGAGCCTGCTCCAGGGCATCGAGCACGAACTCGGCCCGGGCCGAGCGTGCCACGCGCCAGCCGACGATCTTGCGGGCGAAGGCGTCGATCACGAAAGCCACAGAGACGAAGCCCGACCCGGTCGCGCGGGCACGGCGCCGAGGCATCGCTGACGGTCGTCCGGGTGCTCTTGCCGCGAACCACGCCTTTAGAGCGGTTAGCTGCAATGCACTGCCACCGAAACCATTCACTCGGGCATTGTGAAATGGTTATCGCGGATCAGTGCAACATGCACGATCAATCGACATAAGGCACCGTAGAACTTGCGCGCAGTCCCAAGTCACTGTTCTCGTAACGGGAGAGGTCAGCTTATGGACACCCCATACTCATCGCGGGTAATTTGCGGTACTTAACGGCCATAGGAGTCTTCGATCCGCACAATATCGTCTTCTCCAGTATAGCTGCCGACCTGCACCTCGATGATCTCAAGCGGAATCCGGCCCGGATTGGCAAGCCGGTGCACCGAGCCAATCGGGATCTGAGCCGCCTCGTTCTCATGCAGAACCAGCACCTTTTCGTCAACAGTTACCTCGGCCCTCCCCTTCACGACGATCCAGTGTTCAGCCCGGTGATAATGCTTCTGCAATGACAAGCGTCCGCCGGGTTTGACGTAGATGCGCTTTACTTGGAAGCGCAGTCCGAGATCGATGCGTTGATACCAACCCCATGGGCGGTACATGCGGATGTGTTCGTCCGCTTCTGGCTGGTTCTTGGTTCGAAGCAGGGCAACAAGGTCCTTGACCTGCTCGGACTTCTCCCTGGAGGCTACTAGTACCGCATCTTGATGAGTGATGACCACCACGTCGTCCAGACCAATGACCGCAGTCAACATCCCTTCGCTATGGACGATGCTGTTTCTGGCCTCGAGTATTTCTACCCGGCCTCTGAGCACATTTCCATCCACGTCTTTATCAGAGGCCTGCCACAAGAGATCCCAGGTGCCAACATCGGACCAAGCGAACTCGGCCGGCAGTACGCCTGATTTGGATGTCCGCTCCATAACGGCATAATCGATCGACGTCTTCGGCGCTTGCTGGAAAGCCTCCCTATTGAGCCGCACGAAGTCGAGGTCGGTCATTGCTCTCACGAGAGCCGCACGGGCAGCCTCAACGATGTCAGGCTCGTAAGTTTCGAGTTCCGCCAGCATCACTTCGGGTCGGAAGGCAAAGTAACCGCTGTTCCACAGGTACCCGTCGTTAATGTAAGTCGTGGCGGTCTCCGCATCTGGTTTTTCAGCAAAGCGCTCAATATGAAAGGCATCGGTGCCTTGAATACATGCGCCCGGCTTGATGTAGCCGTAGCTGGTTGCCGGA
>NZ_QDAH01000160.1 GCF_003075415.1 Microvirga sp. KLBC 81 | reverse complement strand
ACAGGCGCTGGACGGGGAAGCCCTCTTTCGCCGCATCGATGAACTGGAACCTCATCGACTTCCCTCCTTGGCGAAAAAGCGGTCGCCCGTTTGAGGATCTCCCGCTCCTGGCGCAGGATCTCGTTCTCGCGCCGCAGCCGCTTCAGCTCAGCCGCCATGTCTTCCTGGCGGTCCTCGGGCGGAGCGTTGATCTCACGCTCGTGACGGCGGTCGATCCAGTGGCGCAGGGTCGACAGGCCAACGCCGAGATCCGCCGCAATCTCGCGCCGGCTGCGGCCGCTCGTCAGAGCAAGCCGCACAGCCTCATCCCGAAACTCTTTCGTAAAGCGCGTGTGAGGCATAGAGATCCTCCTGCTTCATGAGAGGCTCTCCAGTTTTTCGATACTGCTGGCGAATTCATCATGCCGCCTCCTGCCACAAGGCGGCTGCGGAACTCACTCAGGACAGAGGCATCGAAGCCAGGGTCGGTCAGCTCCAACCCCAGCAGATACTTCCAGTCGATGCGGCTGCGAACAGCATCGGCCGCCCGCCGGTCGGACAGGGTCTCAGCGAACTGGAGCAGGGTCACCAGCGCCAGCCGCCATGGGCATTCCGCCGGTTGTCCGCGATGGGCGAAGAGAGGGGCGAACTGGACGTCGGTGAAGATCGTCCCGAGGCGGTCGCGCAAGAGCAGATAGGGATTGCCATGCGGGAAGGCCGCGCGGGCAACGGTTGCGGTCGAAGCGCGAACATCACCACTCAAAGTCGGGCGGAGCGACATGGAACCCTCCAGGTCTAAACCCAACCCCTTGCAGCCTGAACGCTGACCGCGCCTCAACAGCTCTAATGCATAATGAATTCGCCAGCAGTATCTTTTTCGAAGCAAGTTCAACCCTATGTTACACCGCTTTCGTGGAGATCATTAGAGCGGCCAGGGCCACTTTGGCCTTGAGGATGGAGAGTGGATCCAGCGGGGTCTCTTGCTCATCATTTCTCCTGTTCGGCTGCCGCTTTGGCTGCTCTCAGGCAGAAACTCCACTCATCCCGCTGCCCAGATTCTCCAGGCTAGCTCTCTGACCATACTATCAGCCCTCGTAGGTGCACGGGTAAGGTTGGAAGCATAAAGTTATGCTGCAGGAATATCAAGATTAGGGCGGCGACGGATTGAGCAGATTGCGGCGCCGCTGGTACTGAGGTCGAGGCTATTTCGCTATGATTGTTAGAATTTTAAAGTTCGGGGGCTCCTCCTTTCGTAATGGGGATGACTATAACTTTATCGCCTCACATATTGTAAAGCGCCTGTCTACAGATGCAGATCGAGTTGTGGTTATAGTCAGTGCGATGTACGGAGTTACTGATTCTCTAAGGCAGCTAGCACTATCGGTGAGTGAGCGGTGTGGTCGTGCAGCCCTCGATGCTGTTCTCACATCCGGCGAAGTCGTTTCTGTTGGCCTACTTGAAGCAGCATTGGAACAGCATTCGGTTGCGGTATCGGCACTGTTTGGCTACTCGCTAGGTGTTCGGGTGTCCTCTGGATTCAACCGCGCATCTATCGAATCCATTAACAGATCACCACTTCGCGATGCATTGGAGACTAGCCAAGTTGTAATAATTGCCGGCGCTCAGGGGGTAGATAGGAGCGGGCGCATCTCAATGCTCGGCCGTAACAGCTCGGATCTAACCGCTGTGATAGCTGCTGATATCGTCGGGTCCGGTTCTTGTGAAATTTACTCGGATGTGTGCGGCGTCTACACGGCGGACCCGCAACTCGTAAAGGGAGCCAGATTGATCCCTGAGATTTCTCACACATGTGTCAGCCGTATGGCGCGCCATGGAGCCAAAGTGCTTCACTATGGAGCGCTAGAGTACGCCTCAAGCCGCGGCATTGTGATTACCTGTAAATCGTTGCGACCGCAGGAAGTGGTCGGAACGCATGTAGCCGCTACAGGAGATGTTGCCACAGTTGTCGTCAATCCGTCGGCGACGAGGCTGGACTTCAATGATCGTTTCGAATGGCTAGCAGCACTACGCGTGCTAGAGGAACTCGACATCACGTGGGTAGGTTCGGGTCAGAACGTGGGAGGTCCTATTTACTTGAGCCATGATGCGAACTTTGCTCTTGGCATCTTGGCGGAGCGCCAGATCAAGCTATTACATGTTAGCAAGCGTGTATTGGTGAGCGAAATAACAAGCGATGTTACCAGAATCAACGAGTTTCACGATTTATCATCTGCCGTTTCTTGTGCGCAAAAGCTGCATGCAGATCTCTACCCTGAGGAGCGTCAGCTCGCGTCTGGAACGTATAACAAATAACCTTCCGCTGCCAAACACTGACAGCGTTGCAGGAGGTCAGCCGGCAAATCGGCATTCTCACACGCCGTCTCATGGCTTTGGCACGCCAGGACCCAGCGGCCCGGCGGCTGATGACGGCCCCTGGCGTCGGCTCCCTGGTGGCATTGGCCTATATCAGCGTCATCGATGCGCCGGAGCGGTTCTCAAAGTCCTCGAGCGTGGGAGCTTATGTTGGTCTGACCCCGAGACGCTACTAGTCAGGTAAGATCGATCGGAGCGGTCGGATCTCCAAATGCGGCGATCCGCTGCTACGGACCTACCTCTTTGAGGCAGCGGGCATGATTCTCAACCGCGTCTCGCGCTGGTCGCCGATCAAGGCCTGGGGGACGAGGCTTGCCAGGAAGGTCGGTGGGAAGAAGGCCATGGTGGCCGTCGCCCGCAAGCTGTCGGTGATCCTGCATCGGATGAGGCGCGACAACACGGACTTCTGGTGGTCGCGCCAGGAAGGGCAGCCCGCATGAGATAGTCACCTCGAAAGATCCGCCGACCCGGCGGAGTGATGTCCCTTGTCGGGACGAGGCAGCAGCCATCGCGCAGGCACCGTTGCGGTCATGACTTCAGACACAGGATGAGGTCAACCGCGGATGCAACATGGCGAGGCTGAGGCTTCCGACCCCATCATACGGCGGTGTCTGCCGACCGCGGAGAGAACCATGACCCGACAAGCGATATCAGCCGAGCCGACGGAAACGGCCGCTCAAAGGGCTTGACCAAAATCCCAGAATAAGAGAATGGAGCCTCTTTGGTGCCATCTGCGCTGGTGCGTGGAGGTAAGAGCTGCAGAGTGTTCCTATTAATCAAGGCTCGGAAATGGTGTGATCGACCAATTGATCAAGTCGACGGCACGCTGAAGTATCGCCGCGGTCTGAGTAGGGTTCGGTGAACTGGCGATGACAAATCCCATGCAGTCTAGGTAATTGCCTTCCCTGATAATCGGCGTCTTGGGTTTCATATACAATTTGACCTCGGCAACACCGGGTACAGCCGCCGCCTGACTGTCGCCGCGAATCCAATCGAGGGTGCCATCGAGATCAGGAACAAGGATCCGCGCGGCCGCAGTGTGCGCATGCCTTCTGCGCAAATCCCATTCGTCGCCAATGGCAAGCTTGACGTGCTCGGTAACAAGATCGACACCGTAAGCCAGCTGAACCAGTTGAGGATCGGGCGTGCCGGCAAGACGCGGATTGACTTCAATGACGACTGGCCCACGCTTTGTCCACCGGAATTCAATGTTCGTTGGCCCCCAGCCAAGGTCGAGAGCTTGCAAACAGCTCAGCGAAACATCAACAATACGCGCATGCTCCTGATCAGTCAGTAGGGCCGGAAAGGTAAACTCACGAAAGACGAAATGTGGTGGGGGTTCGAAGTCAGCGGCTTCAATCCCAATGACCTCGGTTCCCATTATCTGAGCGATATAATGGCGGCCTTGTGCGAATTCTTCGACTAGTATCCGCGGCGCAGACCGCCACATGTGCGTCCCACCCAACAGATATGTCGTATGTTCGGCTAATTCTTCGACAGTGCGGCACAATCGGACACCGCTGCTGCCGCTACCCACGACTGGCTTAAGGATTACCGGCAGGCCGATCTCCGCGGCCGCGCTTTCTACCTCTGCCGCATTCGCCGCCACGTGACAAGCCGGTATGGGAACGCGGGCCTCTGCGAGGAGCTGACGTTGAGTGAACTTGTTGCAGCATCGTTCAATCGATGCGGGGTTCGGTCCCGGTAGGTCGAAGTACCGGCAAAGCTTGCCAACTGTCACATAGAGCGCCTCATCGAGGCCCGTAAAACCAGTGATGCCAGCAATGTCATAGGTCTCACGTAGCCGGGAACATTCGTGGATCAGCGCATCGAGATTATCTGTATCGACACGGATTGCCTCAATGTTTTCTGCCGCAAGATAGTCGTACTGAGCTGGATCAGCTGACAGGGTAATTGGATGAAGGCCAAGACGCTGGGCCGCTTGGATGTATCGCGGCCCATTACCCTTATGACCTTCAACCAGGATGAGTGCTCTCGGTGTCATTTGTGTTGACCTTTCCTTGTCTGCGATGCGGTAGTCTGAGCGTAAATCGTCATCAGCTTTCCATCCGGGCCGGACCTCAGTACATGTCGTAAGGTACTCTCGTCACGCGCTGGCGATGCTGAAGTACGCGAAAGCGTCTTCAACAATTCGTCTCGCGTCAGCCAAACGAGCCAATCGTCGTCGTCGATCCCTTGTGCAGGCAAGCGCAGGACTGATCCATGCGGCTCTCGATGCAGATAGCCGTAGCGATCGACTATGCCTTTTTCTATGTTCCAGCCGGCAACCAGCGCGTAAATAAAATCCGGCGACCATTTAGCCCATGCTAGTCCGAACGCAATTTGACCAATTAGGGCCGCGAGACCGCGGCCTCTAAAGTCCTTCCGCAACCAAATGTCGCCATGATACGCTACCAGCCCGGTTATGCTGCAAGCAGTCGGCGCGTAGCAGCTACACGAGGAACCGGGCCCGGCTTGGAGAGTAGGATCGGCGAAGCAGGCTCTGAGCGACTCAAGGTGCTCAGCGAGGTTTGTGTCGCATAGATCGTCCAAACGCATTGCCTGGACATGGGCTACTCTTCCTTCCTGATCCCGCCCGATGATCCAAAAGGCCTTTCCAGGTGAGAGTTCATAACAGTCCGGACGGAAGTTTGGGGTGGTCGGTGGCTTTCCGGGAAGTCTGCTGGTAATCCCGACATACTCCTCAAAATCGTCGCCCATTGCAATGTGGAGACCGGACCTGCGCCACAGCTCGTCTGCGGCATAGATGTACTTCGAGACCTCCAGCGTTGTCACGTTGCTCAGCATGTCAATTCCTCTTGGTGAGCGCGCCGAAACAACATACTTTCTACAATTCCTGGGCAAGCGTCGATACTACCGCATCTAATAGTCGATGCGCCCGCACATGAATGACGAAAGCACTCTGGCAGGCAATAAAATACAAAGTTTGGCTCCGTTGCATTAAGTGCGACGGGTCATAATTAACCTAACGATAAAGCTTCCTCATGCAGCGAGACCGAACACTTGGTCTTGCTTCGCAATTGATACTGCTGGCGAATTCATCATGCTGGGACAGGGGCCATCATGAGCTTGGTGAATGCGGATTGCCGCGTTCGTGCG
>NZ_QDAH01000159.1 GCF_003075415.1 Microvirga sp. KLBC 81 | reverse complement strand
GGCGGCGGATCGGTGGTTCACGGCGACAGTCCTGCCGCAGTTGCACGTCCTCGCCTGGGGCAACAAACGCGGCGTCTAATAGACACTCCACGCCACTGCCGCAGATCGCTCCAGTCCAGCGGACCAGGAATGTCTCTATCAGGTCATCACCTGAAGTTCCCCTACCCCGTCTGAGCGTCCGCTGACTGCTCGCAAGCTGACCAAAGCGCAATGTCTGAGAAGTGCCAGGACACAACATCTGGGTCCGCTCCACCCGCTTATCAGCTTTGGAAGGCCTGACCGTGGACGTCCGCGGGAGGCGTGTCTGTGATCAGCGAGGACCGGCGACGAGGGAAAGCCCCAGCGCATCGTGCGGAACCGGAGATCCGCGTCAGCGACCCGAAGGGCCACACCCGTGAAACGTGGACCCAGGTTCCCGCATGATACGCTACTCACAGACAAGGACCATCGGATCCAAAAGTGCAAGTCCACTTTTGGATCCGATGCTCTAGGTGTTCAGTCCCGGCAGTGAGGACAACCGGATCGTCAATGGCCCACGGGAGTCGAGCAGATAGCCCGGCACCTTCTTCCATAGGCCCGGCATCGACATCGGAACCACCGATGCAGGGCTTATCCATGCGCCGTTGCCATAGCTCGCAGCCTGCTCCCGCCCCGGCTCACCTGGTTCAAGGATAGTCACCTCATAACCTTCCCGCCGCAACTGAACTGCTGTGGAGGCTCCGACGATGCCTGCCCCTATCACAACAACATGCAGGCTCATGGGACAACCGGATCAACGCGAGGAGTTCATGGACAGGGAACTGCGCCAGTCAGCCTGGATCCATCAATAAGGCGCAGGTCCTTCCGAAAGAACGGGTTACGCGGCATCAAGCCCGTCATGTCACATGTAACCGGAGAACCTTGGGTTGATGATCCCGCTATGGAGCAAATTCACCAAGTGATAGATACCGAAGATTGGCAGGCCGATGTCCGCCTGTACGGCGGCTGCGTATGGTTGCAGGTTGGTGCACTCGAAGACAATGCACCCGATATCAGGGAACTCATCGACCAGCTTGCGGCACCTAGCGATGACCTCCGCCTCCACCTGATCGACATCCATCTCGATGCAATCATCGCCACTGCCGAAAATGGCGCGGCTGAAAGCAGGGTCTTCCTCCAACCCTCGCACATGGACAGCCCAGTCCGGCTGCACGCCAGCGGCAATCAAGTGCTCTGAGGACAACCTCCCGGAGTGAGCGGTTATCACCCCGATGGAGCGATCGGCGGCAAACATCTGGCGTAACAGCGGGATCAGGAACAGGCTCGAGGTAACAACCGGAATGCCGACTGCTGCCGCGATTTCCTTTTGCATGATAGTCAGAAATCCGCAGGTCGTCGTGATGGCGCGCACCCCTTGGCTCTCGAGGAGCCTTGCCCCCTCGATGAAGGCAGGAAGAAGCGCACGGGCGCGATCGGCCTCCGACACGATCTTTTCGGGAGTGGCGGCCTTGATGACGTGGTATCGAACGGGAAAATCGAACGTGGTGGCATTGCCTACGTCGCCCGGAATACGGGGAAACGAGGTATCAAGCACCAGGACACCGACCGCCTCTCCGTAGATGGCACGACCGCCCTTTACGCGTTTTCGGATCATCTGGGCACCGAAAGGGAACGAGGCTGCTGACTTATCATAGGCACTCACGAGTTTTTCCCTCACTTGCATGGCGCAGAGCAAGGATCGGTCGGCAATAAATGGTCTGATGAGAGTTCGACGCTCGCAAAAAATTCAGCGGTGCCTCAAGAATGGCAAATCGCTTGGAGCCCGCGTGGTCGATCCGTACACCTTCCCTCATGCCGCTATGGAGGGGAGTTGCGGCCTCCCCTCCACCTTTGGTTTCAGTCCAGACGAGGTGATCCCTCAGGTAGCCGGTTGAACCGGAGCATCGACCTTTGGACCCAACGTCCAGGGAAACCCGGACAATTACATCTTCTTGTAATTGTTCATGACCGTTTCGCCGGTGGAACCGGCTCTTTTGATCCAATCCGCCACCAGCTGTTCGCCGATCTTCTTGAGGCCGGCTTCGAGTTCGGGGGACGGCGGGGACACGGTCATACCCTTGGCCTTGAACTGCTCAAGATACCAAGTGGACTTTTCCTTGGCGATCTTCAGACCACGCTCCTCAGCCGCGGCGGCGGCTTTCAGCACGGCGTCCTGGGTGCCCTTGTCGAGCGCATCGAAGGCAGCCTTGTTAACGATCACGATGTTACGCGGCAGCCAGGCCTGGACATCGTAGAAGTACTTCTGGGATTCCCAGACCTTCGAGTCATAGCCGGTAGAGCCGGATGACATCCAGGAGTTGACGACTCCGGTGGCAAGGGCCTGGGGCAACTCTGCGGCTTGGACGGTCACTGCTTGAGCGCCTACGGCCTCACCGATGCGTGCGGTCCCGACGTTGTATGCACGGAACTTGAGGCCCTTCATGTCCTCCACGGACTTCAACTCCTTTGAGGAGTAGAGTCCCTGCGGTCCCCACGGAACCGAGTAGAGCAACTTCAGGCGCTGGCTCTCGAGTTTCTTCTCGATTTCCGGCTTGGCCGCATTCCACAGCTTTACCGAGGCGTCGAAGCTCGTCGCGACGAAGGGAATGATGTCGATGCCGAACAACGGATCCTCGTTCTCGTGAATCGACATGAGCACTTCGCCGGCCTGCGCCTGACCAGTCGATACGGCGCGTTTGATTTCGGGTGCCTTGAACAGCGAGGCGTTCGCGTGCACCACAATCTGCAGCTTCCCGCCAGTCGCGTCAGCCACATCTTTCGCAAACTGAACGAGATTTTCAGTGTGGTAGTTGTCCTGTGGATAGGCCGCCGGCAGGTTCCACTTGGTTTGAGCCGCTGCCGGGAATGTGGCCATGAGCAATGCGGCGACTCCGCAGGCCATACTGGTTAGAAGCTTCATAGGGCGTTTCCTCCATCTACGTTGTTAGGTTTCCGGGAAGGCAAGCTTCGGCAACAACATCACGATCTCAGGGAAGACCGTGACCAAAGCCACTGCGGCAACGAGCAAAAAGAAGAACGGCAGGCTTGCTCGAGCCACGGTGTTTGAGTCCTTACCGCTCATTGCCTGCAGCACGAAGAGATTGAAGCCGACGGGTGGGGAGACCTCGGCCATTTCGACTGCAAGAACGAGGAAGATGCCGAACCAGATGAGATCAAAACCTGCGGCTTTAACCATTGGAATGACAACGGCCGTCGTCAGGACAATCATCGAAATGCCATCGAGAGCGCAGCCGAGCAGGATGTACATGATCGTGAGAACCGCGATCAGCGCATAGGGCGAGAGGTTCAGGCCTTCGACCCAAGATGCGAGCGCCTGCGGAATGCCCGTATAGGCCATCGCGGTCGACATGAAGGATGCGCCTGCGAGGATCAGCATGATCATGCAGGTGATGCGCGTCGTTCCCATCACGCTCGCCCAGAACGATTCCCATGAGAGCGAGCCCGACCACCACGCGATGGCGAGCGAACCCAAGACGCCCCAGGCGGCGCATTCCGTCGCCGTCGCCCAACCGAGCAGAAGCGTGAGGAACACGAGGGCGATCAGCAGCGCCACCGGGATGAGGTTCGTCGATTCCTTCAGCTTCTCGCGAAAGCTCATCACGGGTTCGGGCGGAGGCGACTTGTCCGGGTTTAGGAGCGACCATATGGCGATGTAGCCCGAATAAAGCGCCATCACGAGAAGGCCCGGCAGGAAGCCTGCCAGAAAGATCTGAATGATGGAAACATTCGCGGCGACCGCATAGACCACCATGGTGATCGAGGGCGGAATGAGAATGCCCAGCGTGCCCGCACCGGCAAGCGAGCCGAGACTGAGCATCTCGTCGTAGCCGCGTTTCTTCAGCTCCGGCAGGGCGATCTTCGCCACTGTTGCACAGGTGGCGGCGGAGGAGCCGGAGACAGAGCCAAAGATGCCGCAGGCGAGCACGTTCACATGCATCAATCGGCCGGGAAGCCAGTTGAGCCAGGGCGCGAGACCGCGGAACATCTCCTCGGAGAGACGGGTGCGGAACAAGATCTCACCCATCCAGATGAACAGCGGTAGGGCTGCCAGCGTCCAGGAGGCGGAATTGCCCCAGATGGTGGTGGCGAGCACGGAGCCCGCCGGGATGCCGCCGCCCACGAACTGCATGCCAGCCCAGCCAACAGCTGCCAGGCCAATCGCGATCCACACGCCTGAAGTAAGAAGCGCTGCAAGCAGAAGGAGGAGGAAGCCTGATATTCCAATCAAGGACATTGCATCATACCGCGCTTTCGAGGGCTCGCTGAATTACTTCGTCGGCGTTTTGCGGGGGCGGCCTCTCGTATGTCGGCTTCCCTCCAAGGAGGACGTGCACGAACTCGTCAAGGAACGCGATGAAAAGGATTACGAGCCCACCGGAGTATCCAAGCTGCGGTATCCACAGAGGGACAGGCACGACGCCACCCGCTACATCGTTGAGTATCCACGAGTCATAGGTGAGCTGGACCGCATGCCATGCGAAGAACCCGATGAAAGCCAGTCCAATCCCAAGAGCAAGAATTTCTACGTACCACCGGGTGCGACCGCGCAATCGATCGATGAGAAGTCCAACTCGGATCATGTCGCCGGACTTGAACGTATGAGCGAGCCCGAGAAACGCCATGGCCGCCATGCACCAGGAAACAAAGTCATCGCCGGCCGGGATATTGAATCCGACCGGGCGACCCACCGATAAACCCATCATCAGGAGGAAGATTACAATCAGAAAGAGGCCGGCGAGCCACCCGGCCACGAGGTAGAGCCAATCCAAGGCTGATCGAAGCATAGGGTTCCTCATGGCCGATTTCTCCTGTTTCATTCAGCGAGAGGCACTGTCACGCGCGGGCGTGACAGAAAAAGGTCCACGGACTCCGACAGCCTGGAGTTGCTGCGGCAGGTGCGCGTGACCCGCTCCCTCAGATCACGAGCCAGAATCAGGCAGTCGAGATCCTTGTCCCCGATGGCGATACCCTCCTTCACAACCGTACGGAAGCGATACAGGCAAAATCCGGCCCGCCAGCCCGAAAGAGGGTAAGCCTCATTGAGGAGAGATTGAACAGGCGAGCTCCTGCTTGCAAGGACTTCTTTGCTCGATAGAGCTTCTTTTCTCAGAAAGACCGTTGGCGCATGGTCGCCTTCAAAGCCTCCAGAAACTTTGATCATGGTCTCGTTGTCCCTGCTCAAGATGGTTCTTGGTTTCTACAGGAGCGATTGCTACCCCCTGTTCCCCAGCGGACATCTACGCTTCCGGGGCTAATGCAGGCAGGCAGCCACTGTCAATCAATCATTGCTATGAACCCCGCAGACCGACTCGAGCGAATGAAACGATCGCTGAACTCCGCCGACCACGGGAGTCGGTGCGGACATCGGCGTGACATTGCCGTTCAGCGGGAGAATTCTTCGGCTCCATCACCTCCTGAGGCGCCGTCTTTCCTGGAAGAATGATGACACCACGGTCTGCATTGGGTCGAGGCTGTGTCAAAACGCGGGATCTGGTAGCCTGGTGGGGTCACATGGACTGGAGGGA
>NZ_QDAH01000158.1 GCF_003075415.1 Microvirga sp. KLBC 81 | reverse complement strand
TTCATCGACAACGGCGGCGACATGAAGATCTTTATGCGTGTCGACGCCGCCAACGACGGGACGTGGTGCAACCTCCTGACCAACTTCCATACGGACTCTCCTAGGCAGACCTTGGACCGACGGTTTACCGAGACCGGATGCCTGGACAGGACAATAACGCGACAGAAAGTCAGGCCCTTCTTGGGTCACATGCATCGGTGAGGCAAACCTCACCGCGAGGCTCCCAGGCGGCCGACAGGTCCGGGGAAAGACACGGATCTGGTCGATCAGAGTGTGGGTCAGGCCACGCAGGGACACCTTGCGGCACCAGCCACTCTAAACGGTCTATCGCTGTGAGGGTCAGGCCGCCCAGGAACACTGGTCAGGGCATACTTACTATCCGAATGGTGGATGAGGCTGGATCGCCGCAGAGGCTGCCGCTCGTGGAGAGCCTGCTCCAGGGCATCGAGCACGAACTCGGCCCGGGCCGTGCGTGACACCCGCCAGCCCACGATCCTGCGGGCGAAGGCATCGATCACGAAGGCCACATAGACGAAGCCAGACCAGGTCGCGAGTGGAGTAAGAAGCGCGAGTGCGCTTCTCCTCCCCGAACCGTACATGCACCTTTCAGCGCATACGGCTCTCTGTTCAAGCTTGGCCCATGGCCATAGCAACATCCTGATAGTGCGATGTGACGGTGCTGCGGGTTTCGCGTCGGAAGATGTATGGGTTTTCCTCCGGATTGCGCCACCGGAACCGCGCCTTGGGGCTTGAGACAAGCCTGTGGAGCGCTTTGCCGATGGCGTCGCCGCGTTCATTCCGACCGTAGATGAGCCAGGTTTTCGCCTTGCCCGGTTCCGGGGCCTTGTACCATTTCAGCATCAGAGGTTTGATGCGGGATCGGTATTTGTGCCCCAGCCAATGCGCCAGCTTCCAGAACACGACATGGTCGATGTGCCGGAATACGGACGCAGTGAAGTCGGTGAACTTGTAGAACGCTGCCCAACCGGCCAGTTGTCGGTTGAGGCTAGCGATCATGTCGACCGTGCTGACACTATGATTGCCGGAGAGGGTCTCGGTCAGTCTGTGAACAAACCCCTTGGCCTTCTCCTTGGGTATCGTCGTGACGACAGACATACGTCCGTGCGCCCCTCGCTTGCGAATGATCCGATGCCCCAGAAAGACGAAGCCATCGTTGACGTGGGTGATATGGGTTTTGGCCATATTCAGCGTCAGCTTCAGTTCACCTTCCAGAAAGGCACGGCATTCCTCACGGATCTCTTCTGCCTGAGCCTTGGTTCCTTTGACGATCACGACAAAGTCGTCAGCGTATCGACAGTAGGCGATGGCCGGCTTCCATTGCCGGTTCTCACGAACCGTAATGGGACGGCCTTGCTTGATGCCGAAGTTCCAGGCCCATCGATCCTTACGCGCCTTGTCACTGAGGTATTTCGCCTCGAGCCACGCATCAAACTCATGGAGCATGATGTTGGACAGGAGCGGTGACAGCTCGCCGCCTACAATGGTGCAAACTGTCTTCGTCTGAGCCACCATAACCTGGATCGGGCGGCGGAGCGACACGGAACACCACCGTGATGTCTCCGCGATCAATCTCAACGCGCTTGACCAGAAGGCGGATCAGATCTCGCTGGAGAGACCAATCCACCGCCGACAGTCGATCCCGCACCTGTCCGGCAAAGTTTTCAAGCCGGCTGACAATCAGCGCCAGCGCCGCGCGTTGCGCGGCCTCGTCACGCAAGGCCGCAGCCTGCTCTTCCCACCCCTTGATCCGTAGCCGGCGCGCGCTCTTCGAGAGCATCGAGCGACCTACCCTCGCAGCCCTGCCGGCGGAAGACTACGTGTTCGCGCAATGGCAGTTCGCCCGCGCCGGGCTCGACTACCATATCGAGGTGGACGGCTTCTTCTACTCCGTGCCCTTCGGCCTCATCGGCGAGCAGGTCGATGTGCGCCTGACGCAGCGGACCGTCGAGGCCTTCCACAAGGGCGAGCGGGTAGCCGCCCACAGCCGGCGCTATGGCGGACAGGCGCATGGCACCAAGCCCGAGCACATGCCCGCCTCGCATCGGCATTACGCCACCTGGTCGCCGGAGCGCTTCCGCTCCTGGGCGGCTTCGTTCGGCCCGAACACCGAGATGCTGATCGGCGCCATCCTGGCCACCCGCCGTCATCCCGAGCAGGCTTACCGCACCTGCATCGGCGTGCTGCGCCACATGCGCGGCCTCCCCAAGGAGCAGGTCGAGGCGGCATCCGCCAAAGCCCTCGCCATCAGGGCTTTCTCCTACAAGGGCGTCGTCTTTCTGCTCGATGCCCGCCAGAGCCCTGAGCCTGCTTCCTCTGACCGTCCTGCCATCACCCACCGCAACATCCGCGGACCGGGCTACTTCCACTGAAGGAGACGACAAGCATGTTGACCCATCCCACTCTCGAGTTGCTGCACGAGCTCGGCCTGTATGGCATGGCCAAGGGCTTCAAGGCGCTCAGCGACAATCCCGAAGCAACGGCGCTCGGCCATGCCGAATGGCTCGGCCTGATCCTGGATCATGAGGTGACGCTGCGGCAGCAGAAGCGCTTCGAGACCCGCGCCCGCGCCGCCCGGCTGCGCCATCCCGCCAGCGTCGAAGATGTCGACTTCCGTGCGCCGCGCTCGCTCGATCGGGCGTTGTTCCTCAAGCTGTCGTCGTGCGACTGGATCCGCGAGCGGCGCAATCTGCTGATCACCGGTCCCTGCGGCGTGGGCAAGAGCTGGCTCGCCTGCGCGCTGGGGCACCGGGCGTGCCGCGAGGATCTGTCGGTGCTCTACCATCGTGTGCCGCGGCTGTTTGCGGCTCTCGCCCTGGCGCGCACGGAAGGCCGCTATGCCCGTCTGCTGCGCACGCTGGCGCGGGCGAAGTTGCTGGTTCTGGACGATTGGGGTCCGGAGCCGCTGACGCCCGAACAGCAGCGGGATCTGATGGAGATCGTGGAGGACCGGTACGATTCCGGCTCGCTGCTGATTACGAGCCAGGTGCCGGTGGAGAAGTGGTACGAGATGATCGGCACGCCGACACTGGCGGATGCCATTCTCGACCGGGTCGTCCACAACGCCTATCGCCTGAGTTTGAGGGGCGAGAGCCTGCGCAAGACCCGCGCGCTCGACGGGGCGGCTTGATCTTCGCGAAAGCGTCACGCACGGTGCAACACAAGGACCCAGGGACGATCCTCAGGTGGCCGACTTCAGATCGGAATCATGACCGGCTTGAAATCGGAATGCATGGCCGACATCGCGTCGGAACAACTGGCCGACTTCGTCGGAATCCGCACCGGGCGACCGTGCATCGGGCGACCGCGATCCCTTCACGCATCATCTGGCGCCAGACCTTGCGAACCCCATAGACGCCGAAGTTCGCCGCAAAGACCCGGCGGATCTCGCGGCACAGTTCGGCATCCCGGCGCTCTCGTGCCGGCCTGCGGTCGGGATCGGCCTGGCGGGCGGCGTGCTCGTAGGAGGTCGACGGGGCGATCGGCAGCACACGGCAGATCGGCTCGACCCCATAGAGCTTCCGATGCGCGTCGATGAAGGCCTTCATGGCTTGGAGCGGCGGTCGAGCTCCGCCTGGGCATGTGTGGATGCCCCCGTCAGTGCAAGTGCTTTTTCGAACGACTTGGGTGCGTGATCGGGTGCGGTCATGTGTCAGGCCTCAAAAACGCGGCTCTCATCATGGCCGCTGGCCGGTATGGCGATGCGCGGGACGGGGTCACATCAAAATAGCGAGCTCGAAGCTCCTGCTCAGGCACTGACTTGCCCATCCGCGATCTTGTCGATCATTTGCCCTTACTGTCCGTTGACCTCCTCACACCCCCAACGCGCCGGAGCCGTTCCGCTTAACCTTATAGATCAAGCGGTTGCTGCTACCGGACCTCGGTAATCCTCTTGCTTCGTCATCATGGCCCAGATGCTTCGTGCCATCTTATTGGCCAGAGCGATCGCAACCAGCATGCGTGGCTTCTGTGCCAGCATTCGCGACAGCCACGAATTAACCGGCGGCGCCGAACGGGCGCTTGCCTTCAGTACCGACATCGCGCCGATGATCAGTAGACGGCGGATGTCGCGCCGTCCCATCTTCGACGTCTTTCCGAGGCGTGGCTTGCCGCCCGTCGAGCATTGCCGCGGCACAAGCCCAAGCCAGGCTGCGAAGTCCCGGCCGCTGAAGGTTTGCATGGCCGGCGCGAATGTCTCGACAGCGACCGCCGTGATTGGTCCAACGCCGGGCATGGTCTGCAGCCGCCGCGTCGTCGTGGCCTGCCCGGCGACCGCGCGTAGCTTCTTATCGAGGTCATTGATCCTCGTGTCGAGCATGTCGATCTGCTCCAGAAAGAGCAGGCCGAGGTTTCTTACCAACTCCGGCAGAGGCGATGTCTCGTCGGCGATGGCGTCCGCCAGCCGCTTCAAATGGGCGGGTCCTTGCGCCGTCACCACGCCGTGCTCGGCGAGATGGCCGCGCACCGCGTTGATCAACTGGGTCCGCTGGCGCACCAGCAGATCGCGCGTACGGAACAACATTGCCCGAGCCTGCTGGGCCTCGCTCTTCACAGCTACAAACCGCATGGTCGGCCGCGACGCCGCCTTGACGATCGCCTCCGCGTCGGCAGCGTCGTTCTTCTGCCGCTTCACGAAGGGCTTCACATAAATGGGCGGGATCAGACGGACGATGTGACCGAGATTCTCGATCTCGCGACCCCAGTTGTGGGCAGTCGCGCAGGCCTCCATCGCCACGACGCAGCGCGGCTGAGCAGCGAGAAACGGCAGAAGCCGGTCACGCGAAAGCTTCTTCCTGAACACCACAGATCCGTCGGCGGCCGCTCCATGCAGCTGGAACACCCTCTTTGCGAGGTCGATACCGATGATGCAAACGTCTGACATGGATGCCCTCTCCTTGCGTGATGTCTTTGCAGATCACCACCTTGGCACATTGTGATGCCGTCGGGAGGGGGCATCCACATGGGGTAATCGCGGGAGCGAGTCGCCCTGGATCTGCAGTCACGCTCATGGAAGCTGGTGGCTGTTCCCCGATAAGATGGAAGAACGGGCTCACGACGGGAAGCCGGGCCCAAGCATCGAATGGAGAACAGCCATGGACGATTATATCGGGCTTGACGTGTCGATGAAAGAGACAGCGGTGGCGATCCGCCGGGGCGGCCAGCGCGTCTGGCGCGGCAAGTGCCCATCCGATCCCAAGCTCATTGCTGACCTGATCCGCAAACGCGCGCCGTCTGTGAAGCGGGTCGTGTTCGAGACCGGCCCCTTGTCGGTGTGGTTCTATCATGCCCTTCGGGCCGAGGGGCTGCCGGCGATCTGCATCGACGCTCGTCATGCCAAGGCCGCCCTCGACATGGCCGCGAACAAGACCGATGCCAACGATGCCGACGGTTTGGCCCATCTGGCGGAGGTTGGCTTCTTCCGTGAGGTGCGGGTGAAAGGCTTCGACAGCATGCTGGTCCGCACGCTTGTGGCTGCGCGCGCCCGGCTAGTGCGGATCACAACCGAGCTGTCCAACCAGATCCGTGGACTGATGAAGACCTTCGGCCTGGTCGTTCCCGCCGGCAAGGGCAGCACATCCGAGAAGAATGTCCGCAGCCTTCTTGTCGACCAAGAGGATCTTGCTGCGATCGTGCTGCCGATGCTGGAAGCCTGGCGCGGCCTGCGCATCCGTGCTGCTGAACTCGGACGTCAACTCGTGGCCGGCGCGCGTCAGAACCAAGCCTGTCGCATTCTCATGTCGATCCCCGGTGTCGGGGCGATCACCGCAAC
>NZ_QDAH01000157.1:2500-5947 GCF_003075415.1 Microvirga sp. KLBC 81 | reverse complement strand
TGCTCTTTGACAGGTGAAGACAGAAAGAGAAGCGTAGGCGGCGGTGTCCTTGCGCTGGTCTTCGGACCAGACGGAACAAGACATCGACCAGGTCTATGCTTTGGTGAGTACACCGCTTCGGTCCTTTGGCCGGAGTGAGATGGACTCTGTCAATGCGTTGAGACGACAGTCGAGATCGAATTCTCTTCAACTTGAGAGTTTGATCCTGGCTCAGAACGAACGCTGGCGGCAGGCTTAACACATGCAAGTCGAACGCACCCTTCGGGGTGAGTGGCAGACGGGTGAGTAACGCGTGGGAACGTGCCCTTCAGTTCGGAATAACCCAGGGAAACTTGGGCTAATACCGGATACGTCCGAGAGGAGAAAGATTGATCGCTGAAGGATCGGCCCGCGTCTGATTAGCTGGTTGGTGAGGTAATGGCTCACCAAGGCGACGATCAGTAGCTGGTCTGAGAGGATGATCAGCCACATTGGGACTGAGACACGGCCCAAACTCCTACGGGAGGCAGCAGTGGGGAATATTGGACAATGGGCGCAAGCCTGATCCAGCCATGCCGCGTGAGTGATGACGGCCTTAGGGTTGTAAAGCTCTTTCGGCGGGGACGATAATGACGGTACCCGCAGAAGAAGCCCCGGCTAACTTCGTGCCAGCAGCCGCGGTAATACGAAGGGGGCTAGCGTTGTTCGGAATCACTGGGCGTAAAGGGCGCGTAGGCGGCTTTGTAAGTCGGGGGTGAAAGCCTGTGGCTCAACCACAGAATTGCCTTCGATACTGCATGGCTTGAGACCGGAAGAGGTAAGTGGAACTGCGAGTGTAGAGGTGAAATTCGTAGATATTCGCAAGAACACCAGTGGCGAAGGCGGCTTACTGGTCCGGTTCTGACGCTGAGGCGCGAAAGCGTGGGGAGCAAACAGGATTAGATACCCTGGTAGTCCACGCCGTAAACGATGAATGCCAGCCGTTGGCGAGCTTGCTCGTCAGTGGCGCAGCTAACGCTTTAAGCATTCCGCCTGGGGAGTACGGTCGCAAGATTAAAACTCAAAGGAATTGACGGGGGCCCGCACAAGCGGTGGAGCATGTGGTTTAATTCGAAGCAACGCGCAGAACCTTACCAGCCTTTGACATGTCCGGTATGGGGGCCAGAGATGGCTTCCTTCAGTTCGGCTGGCCGGAACACAGGTGCTGCATGGCTGTCGTCAGCTCGTGTCGTGAGATGTTGGGTTAAGTCCCGCAACGAGCGCAACCCTCGCCCCTAGTTGCCATCATTCAGTTGGGCACTCTAGGGGGACTGCCGGTGATAAGCCGCGAGGAAGGTGGGGATGACGTCAAGTCCTCATGGCCCTTACGGGCTGGGCTACACACGTGCTACAATGGCGGTGACAATGGGCAGCCAACCCGCGAGGGGGCGCTAATCCCAAAAAGCCGTCTCAGTTCAGATTGCACTCTGCAACTCGAGTGCATGAAGGCGGAATCGCTAGTAATCGTGGATCAGAACGCCACGGTGAATACGTTCCCGGGCCTTGTACACACCGCCCGTCACACCATGGGAGTTGGTCTTACCCGACGGCGCTGCGCCAACCGCAAGGGGGCAGGCGACCACGGTAGGGTCAGCGACTGGGGTGAAGTCGTAACAAGGTAGCCGTAGGGGAACCTGCGGCTGGATCACCTCCTTTCTAAGGATGATCCCTCAAGATCAGCATCCTGCTGAACTTATCGGATCTCTTCAGAACAAGCAGGGCCAGTCAGGCCCTAAGATGCGGGACGCTGCCGTCTTCGTTTCTCTTTCTTCTCCGGATACAGTGATCGGGTCACGGTGTGACTTGGGATGCGGTTCGGGCCTGTAGCTCAGGTGGTTAGAGCGCACCCCTGATAAGGGTGAGGTCGGACGTTCGAGTCGTCCCAGGCCCACCATTATCGTTGGATCGCTTCAACCGAAGCCTGCAAGGCTGAGGCAAGGCCGACTGGCCGCCGCGCCGCGTGGCGCGGACAGCCAAGGGAACGGAGGTTCCCGCCGGCGTCTGAGGCAATCCAGAATGGGGCCTTAGCTCAGCTGGGAGAGCGGTAGCTTTGCAAGCTTCAGGTCGTCGGTTCGATCCCGACAGGCTCCACCATTCCTTCGGTCCTGTGCCGTATCCGGGGTCCATTGAGCGCCTTCGCGCTCTGGATGTCATTGAGGTTCGTGGTCCCTCCCCCGGGAGGTGAGCGCGGATGTTTGAAATCGTAAAGAGGCGGCATATTCGGCCAGTTCAGGCAACCTAGTCCTGAACGAACCAGCCACGGCCCGCAGCCGTGCGCGCCGGATATGCCTGGCAAGCAAAATAGACGTCTTTGGAGCAATCCGAAGACGGGTCTTTCTTGCGATCGTGTCCGGTCTTTGCCGAGCGGACAGCGATCATGAGAGTAATCAAGTGTCGTAAGAGCATCTGGTGGATGCCTTGGCGCTGAGAGGCGATGAAGGACGTGGTACGCTGCGATAAGTCCTGGGGAGCTGCGAACGAGCTTTGATCCAGGAATCTCCGAATGGGGAAACCCACCTTCGACCCTTTGTATTCTGACCTCATCCTTGTGGTGGCGTTGGAATACGGAGGGTCAGATGAAGGGACTGAACCCTGAATCCATAGGGGTTTAGAGCGAACCCAGGGAACTGAAACATCTAAGTACCTGGAGGAAAGGACATCAAACGAGACTCCGTTAGTAGTGGCGAGCGAACGCGGACCAGGCCTGTGCCTGTGAGATCGTCATCGGAACGGTTTGGAAAAGCCGGCATCACGGGTGATAGCCCCGTACGAAGAAGCGTGATCACAGGACTTGAGTAGGGCGGGACACGTGCAATCCTGTCTGAACATGGGGGGACCACCCTCCAAGCCTAAGTACTCCTCAGCGACCGATAGTGAACCAGTACCGTGAGGGAAAGGTGAAAAGCACCCCGACGAGGGGAGTGAAACAGTTCCTGAAACCGGATGCTTACAAACAGTCGGAGCCCAAGGTTCGTCCTGGGTGACGGCGTACCTTTTGTATAATGGGTCAGCGACTTAAAGTAACGAGCAAGCTTAAGCCGATAGGTGGAGGCGCAGCGAAAGCGAGTCTGAACAGGGCGTTTTTGAGTTCGTTGCTTTAGACCCGAAACCGGGTGATCTAGCCATGAGCAGGTTGAAGGTGCGGTAACACGCACTGGAGGACCGAACCGGTGCCTGTTGAAAAAGTCTCGGATGACTTGTGGCTAGGGGTGAAAGGCCAATCAAACTCGGAAATAGCTGGTTCTCCGCGAAAGCTATTTAGGTAGCGCCTCGCGTGAATCCCCCAGGGGGTAGAGCACTGGATGGGCTAGGGCCGCCCACAGCGGTACCAAACCTAACCAAACTCCGAATACCTGGGAGGACTGCGCGGGAGACACACGGCGGGTGCTAACGTCCGTCGTGGAGAGGGAAACAACCCTGACCTACAGC
>NZ_QDAH01000156.1 GCF_003075415.1 Microvirga sp. KLBC 81 | reverse complement strand
CGCGGCGCGAGCCCCGGGTCCCCTGCGGGCGTTCTTCCTCCGGGTGAGCAGCCGGCGCGGTCAGCACGTGGCGGCGGGCGAATGCCGGGCGCGTCACACGGCCCGGGACTTCCGCGCGTTTCTGGACACCATCGACCAGAATGTGCCGGACGACCTTGAGGTGCATGTGATCCTCGACAATGCGGCGACCCACAAGACCCCGCTGATCCATCGTTGGCTCGCGCAGCGTCCACGCTATCACCTGCACTTCACGCCCACATCCGCTTCCTGGCTCAACATGATCGAGGGCTGGTTTGCGCTGCTGAGCCGGCGGCAACTCCAACGGGGCGTCTTCCGCAGTACCCATGCTCTGGAGGTGGCGATCCGGCGCTACATCGAGACCAGCAATGCAAGCCCCAAGCCGTTCATGTGGACCAAAACGGCCGACGACATCCTCGACAGTGTTAAACGCTTCTGTCCGCGACCTTCTAACTCAGCCCACTAGTGCCCTCAGCTACGGCCGAACACGGGATTGTCGGCATCGATAGGGAACCCGAAACTCGCCTTCACTCTGTCCATTACAACCATGGTCTTGAAGCCTTTGATATCCGGATTCTCGTAGAAAAACCGGCGCGTAAACTGCTCGTAATCCTCCATGCCCTTGGCCGTAACAACCAAGATGAAGTCTGCATCTCCTGTGACGTAAAACCCGATCATCACCTCCCGGGTCGAGCGGATTGCGCTTTTGAAACGATCAACGATATCGGCGCGCTCACGCTCAAGCGACACGAGGACAATCATCGTCACGCTGCGGCCGACAGCTTTTGGAGACACGATGGCCACGTCAGCTTCGATCACTCCTTCAGCCCGAAGTCGCTTGAGGCGGCGTTGGCATGCCGTCGGAGAGAGATTGACGAGCTTTCCAAGTTCTTCTGACGTGAGGCGGTTATTCCGTTGCACGGCTTCAAGAATAGCCGCATCGAAGCGATCAAGGTCGGGCATGCATATTTTCTGCGTTATCCGGGCCAACTTTGCCCGATCTCAGACTAATTTTGTCCCATAAAGCCGTCAATAGCACTCCACTCCCTCATAGATTGCAGTGATCCGGCCGACGCCACTTCGGCAGCCCATATCCTTGGGAGGTGACATGAAAGGTCTCGCTTCTGCCACGCACGGGGTTACGAATGCACTCGGTGCCTGCGGGAAGACTCGGCTTTCAGCATCCCAATCCGATGCCTAGCGTGGAAGCGCAAGCTCATTCCCTCATGTCCTGCACGTTTGTGTACCGGCAGGTTGCTCCACCTGACTGTATGTGCGACCTCACCGGAACCGGCGTGCAGGACACCGCCATCGCCACCCTCGCCCATGCACGCGCCCGTGACGCCGGAGCGGGCAGATCCATCAACTGCAAAAGAAGCAACTGGAGGTCTTTCGTGAGCGCGCCCAATCTCAATTTCAGCCGAGCAGAATATGCCGAGCGTCTCGCAAAGACCCGCAGGGCGATGGAGAAGGCGGGGATCGATCTCCTGATCGTCACAGACCCGTCCAATATGCATTGGCTGACAGGTTATGACGGCTGGTCGTTCTACGTGCATCAATGCGTGCTGGTGCCGCCCGATGGGGAGCCAATCTGGTTCGGCCGCGGCCAGGACGCCAACGGCGCGAAGCGCACCGCCTATCTCGCTCACGACAACATCATCGGCTATCCCGACCACTACGTCCAATCCACGGAACGCCATCCGATGGATTTCCTCTCCGGCATCATCGCGGAACGCGGCTGGCACAAGGGCACCATCGCGGTCGAGATGGACAATTACTATTTCTCCGCCGCTGCCTATCTGTCGCTGGTCAAGCACCTGCCGAATGCGACCTTCAAGGACGCGCTGTCGCTCGTGAACTGGCAGCGCGCAGTCAAGAGCCCGACGGAAATCGAATACATGAAGGTGGCGGGCCGCATCGTCGAGGCGATGCACCGGCGCATCGTCGAGACGGTCGAGCCCGGCATGCGCAAGAACGACCTCGTGGCGGAGATCTACGACGCGGGCCTGCGCGGCGTCGACGGCTATGGCGGTGACTATGCTGCCATCGTCCCGCTTCTCCCGTCGGGCGAGGAGGCGTCCGCCCCGCACCTGACCTGGGACGACAGGCCGATGCGCAGCGGCGAAGGCACCTTCTTCGAGATCGCCGGCTGCTACAAGCGCTATCACTGCCCGCTCTCGCGCACCGTCTTCCTCGGCAAGCCGACGCAAGCCTTCCTCGATGCCGAAAAGGCCGTGCTGGAAGGCATGGAGGAAGGCCTTGCGGCGGCCAGACCCGGCAATGTCTGCGAGGATATCGCCAATGCGTTCTTCGCCGTTCTCAAGCGCTACGGCATCGTGAAGGACAACCGCACCGGCTATCCGATCGGCCTGAGCTATCCGCCGGATTGGGGCGAGCGCACCATGAGCCTGCGCCCCGGCGACAGGACCGAACTCAAGCCCGGCATGACCTTCCATTTCATGACGGGGCTCTGGCTCGAGAACATGGGCCTGGAGATTACCGAGAGCATTCTCATCACTGAAACCGGCGTCGAATGCCTCTCCAACGTGCCACGCCAGCTCTTCGTGAAGCCATGAACATCATGACGCCTCTCCAGCGCCCCTCCCCCATCGTCGCCAGCGTCGACTTCGATGCGGACGGGGTGCAGCACGGTTTCCTGCGCCTGCCCTACAGCCGGGATGACTCGGCCTGGGGCTCGGTGATGATCCCGATCACGGTCGTCAAGCGCGGCGACGGGCCGACGGCGCTTCTCACCGGCGGCAATCACGGTGACGAATACGAAGGCCCGGTGGCCCTCTTCGATCTCGCCCGCACGCTCAATGCCAATCAGGTTCAAGGGCGCGTCATCATCGTGCCTGCCATGAACTACCCGGCCTTTCGTGCGGGAACCCGCACCTCGCCCATCGACCGAGGCAATCTCAACCGCAGCTTCCCCGGACGCCCGGACGGCACGGTGACGGAGAAGATCGCCGATTATTTCCAGCGCACGCTGCTGCCGCTCGCCGACATCGTCCTCGACTTCCACTCGGGCGGACGCACCCTCGACTTCCTGCCCTATGCGGCCGCCCATGAGCTGCCCGACAAGGAGCAGGAGAAACGCTGCTTCGAGGCCGTCGCGGCCTTTTCGGCGCCCTACTCGATGCGGATGATCGAGATCGACGCCGTCGGCATGTACGACACCGCAGCCGAAGCGATGGGCAAGGTCTTCGTGACCACGGAACTGTCAGGTGGCGGCACGTCCTCGGCGAAAACCGTGAGCATCGCCAAGCGCGGCGTCATGAATGTCCTCAAGCACGCAGGCATTGTTGCCGGTGCGCCGGAAACTGGGCCGACCTGCTGGCTCGACATGCCCTCCAGCGATTGCTTCCGCTTCGCGGAGGATGACGGGCTCGTCGAGCCCTGCGTCGATCTCGGCGACCCGGTGCGCGCAGGCGATGTGATCGCCCGCATTCATCCCATCGGACGGACCGGACAGGCGCCAACCGAGTATCGGGCGGCCCTCGACGGCGTTCTCGCAGCCCGGCATTTCCCCGGGCTCATCAAGACAGGCGACTGCCTCGCGGTGGTCGCAACTGTGGAGGAGAATAACTGAATCAGAGAACTGAGTCAGACGCCGCCAGCAGGTCCGGCCTTTGTTGCCTTGTAACAGTGATCTCCCTCACTGTAAGAGGACGCTATGAAGGGTCATTCTTTCACTCCCATGAGGATAAACTGATGATGGATACGGGTTTGCTTCTTTCTCTACTCGCGATTCGGGATGAGAGCCCCCCACCACAAGCTAGCGTTGCCGACAAGGCAGGCGGAGAATCACCCTCTGACAACACAGTGATCCTGCACCGAAACTTGAGTTTGGGACTCCGGCCATGAGATCCTTCTGGGATCTCGTCGCCGTTCAAATGTGCTTCGGAGAGAGGGCCGGCGCTACTCCTGTCCTAGGCCTTGGTGGGAGGCTGGCACGTTCCATTTTTAACTAGTGGACATCTTGGAGCCCGTCCGAGGGCGCTTGCCCGATCACAAGCAGCCCCACCTCAGCGGCTCATAAGCACTTCACGATTCCGAGCTGACGCTGACACCAGAGAGGTTCACATGTCTCTCGACCGTACGGGAGTGGGTATTCTCCCTCGATCTCCCCACAGATGTCAGCGGCTCCATGTTTGGCAATAGAGGCATTACCATGAAACCAAGCCAACACTTCCATAACAGCTTCTATGTCACCGCGGCGGAAACCCACTACATTGCAGCCTCACGACCACTCTCGCCGGATTTCGCGCAGATCGCCTGTACGAAGTCGCTGCGGCCCGGTTGGCACAGGTCAAACGCCTAGCGCCCAATCAGGGTGTTACCATCGTTCGCTTTTGCTGTTAAGTTTGCTCCCTTAATGATGGTGGCTTGCCTGCCTCCCCAAGTGGTATGGATAGGACGCTTTGGGCCGGGAGTGGACGCAGCTCGCGCTGTGGAGTCGGATTTGGCGCTCCAGAACACACCAGGAGATATAGCGATGAGTAAAGTTGTCATCGAACAAATGGTTTCCCCACTGGCGTTCGACGAAAGGCCCGTAGAGAAGCGGATCGGCTTGGTTGTGCTTGCGACTGACCATACGACCGAACCTGACTTTCAGCGTATGGTTGCGGGAGAACGGATCGGGATCTACACAGCGCGGATTGCTTACACGAACCCAACAACGCCCGACAATCTTCGCCGAATGCAGCCAAGACTCAGCGAGGGAGCAACCCTGATCCTTCCGGATGAACCACTCGACGCGATCTGCTACTCGTGTACGTCGGCTTCGGTTGTGATGGGCGATGATGCGATCGAAGCAGCTATCCGTGAGGCAAAGCCCGAGGTTCCTGTGATAACTCCCCCGTCTGCTGTCCGTCACGCATTGGACAGCCTCGGGCTGCGGCGTATCAGCATATTAACCCCTTATGTTCTGGAAACCAGCAGGCCGATGGCCGACTACTTCGAAGACTACGGCTATGACATCGCGAGATTTTCCTCCCTGGGCCTGGAGGATGATCGTGACATGGCTCGCATTAAACCCGAGTCACTCATTGCCGTAGCTCGTGCCGCTGCGGTGGCGGATGCCGAGGCGCTGTTTATTTCATGCACCGCTCTGCGTTCGGCTCAGATTGCTGCGCAAATCGAAAGGGAGATCGGCCAGCCGGTGATCACAAGCAATCTTGCGACCGCATGGCTGACACTGCGTATCTGCGGTGATGAGGCTCCTCGTCCTGAGTTAGGTCACCTTATGACAAAGCCAGCTTCGTCTTGGGCGGCATGTACAAAACCGTCTGGTTAATCAGTTCACCTACGTGCCGGGTAAGCTCCAGAGGTGCGTGTTGCTCCGAGGCTGTCATATCGACACTTGATGATCCTGCTGTGCGGTCGGTGGTATCTGGCTTTCAACGTCAGCCTCCGAAATTCGGGAGGAGATTATAGCCGAGCGCGGCATCGTCTTAGTGGTCTTGCTTCGCAATTGTTGAGAGCAGTTTGTCAGCTATCCGGCCAGCCTTCCAGAATGTGCCGGACGACCTTGAGGTGCATGTGATCCTCGACAATGCGGCGACCCACAAGACCCCGCTGATCCATCGTTGGCTCGCGCAGCGTCCACGCTATCACCTGCACTTCACGCCCACATCCGCTTCCTGGCTCAACATGATCGAGGGCTGGTTTGCGCTGCTGAGCCGGCGGCAACTCCAACGGGGCGTCTTCCGCAGTACCCATGCTCTGGAGGTGGCGATCCGGCGCTACATCGAGACCAGCAATGCAAGCCCCAAGCCGTTCGTGTGGACCAAAACGGCCGACGACATCCTCGACAGTGTCAAGCGCTTCTGTCAGCGAACTTCTAACTCAGCCCAATAGGATACCTTTGACGCCCAAAAGCAGCCTGTCGTTCGTAAGTGCGCATTTCAGTGCACGTCGTAAGGCGGGGTTCAGGCTGGCTGTTTTTTGCAGTTGAAGGGCAGCAGGTC
>NZ_QDAH01000155.1 GCF_003075415.1 Microvirga sp. KLBC 81 | reverse complement strand
TGAATACGGGGGTGTTCTCTTCGTCATGGCTCCATCCTGTCAGGAGTTGGAGCCTCCGGGAATCCCGGCGCGGTTCAAGATGAAGCGGAATCCCAAGCCCTTCTCAGTTGAAATCAAGAAATCCCGCGGCCCCAGTCAGCGTCAGCACCTCCCACCAAGGCGCCTGTTTGAGACGATGCTGGCGGAGGCCACCAAGATCTTCCATAAGGACGAGCCTAAAGATGGGGCTGAACCGACGGCGGCCCCTCGCATTCTGCCGAGTATCCTTGGAGGCGGACCGGGCAATTCTGAGCCAGTTGAGCCTGTGCGTCGCAAGCAGGCTTCGAAAACAAAGGTCGATCAAGGGCAAATCGAACTCGATCTGGGTGCGATCATCTCTGAGGGAGGGGAGGGCGGGCCCGTAGCACCGTCAGCGATCTTGGAAGCCGGATCGCAAACTGATGCTGCTCCCGTCGCTGAAGAGGATGCAACGCCTGTCCGTGAGGCTCAGCTCCATGCCGCTGAGAGTGCGAAGGCGAAAACACGGAAGCCACGCGACAAGGCTCCTGAAGTTGTCGAACCGCTGATAGCCTCCGAACCTGTGTCAGAGCCGGATCTGCCGACAGAGATGGTTGAACCGGTGCCAGCGATGACATCGCTGGAGGCGGGCCGCCACAGACTGGCCCGGCGTCAGCGCGCTGCGGCTCAACTTCCCCGTCACGCACGTTGGAAGCGGCGCCTCCATCCGGCGGTCTGGTGAGGCCATCAGGCGCTCAGGCGAGGTTGGATACGGATGCCGTTCAACCTCATGCCGGCACCGTGCCGGACATGATCCTCGACATCGGGATAGTGCGTGAGCTTCATCTTCGGCCAGAACGAGCCCCATGGCTCTGCGTCGGCGACTACGCCGCCGGAGAGAAGGATCGATTGGAGACCTTTATCGTCTGACTTTCCTCGACCGTCAAAAACCGTTGGTTAACCATGAAAGCGCATTCTTGCGCGTGTGCTTCAAAGGCTCGGTGGGCTTCCTCTGACCTGGAGATGATTGCTCATGACGCAGAAACGCCTCAACGACACGATCGAGGAGAAGTTGGCGTTGATCGCCCCGACTGTGAGAGGCATCGAGGCCGGAGGGGATCAGCCCTACCTTCGTGAACTGCAGACGCTCCTCAGACAGCACCTGACGAGCCTTGTCATGTTGTTCGAGCGTGATCCGGGTCTGGATGCTGCAATCACGGATCTGTATGCTGCGGCGGCTGCCATTGTGAATGACACTGCGGCGGCTTTCCAGCCCCTTGCCCGAAAGCGCCGTCTGCTCAAGGAGGCTCAAACACGCTTTCAGGAGCGCATCGCGACCGCACGCCCGAACGGAAGGAGGGCCTCCGCTGCTTGGAGAGAGAACGAACTCTTCGTTGCTGCCTAACCTGAGCTTTCCGTCTCAGCCCGAGCTGTCGCGCTACCCGCACTTACCTGATGTCCCATCTGATGATGCGAGGCCGCGTGTGGGGCCTCTGCTCGGCTCAGGGGACGCCCACCTCGCCAGGAACTTGGCGAGGTGGGTCTGTCATCTCGTGGGACAGTCTCAGGAGAGATGCTGGGCGAGATGCTTGTTCATCTCGAACATGCTCACCTTGCTCTTGCCGCCGAAGACGGCCTGCAGCTTGTCATCGGCCAGGATCTCGCGCTTGTTCTGCGGGTTCTGCAGCTGATGGCCTTTGATGTACTCCCAGATCTTGCTCACCACCTCGGGACGGGACAGCGGGGATGAGCCGACCACTGCTGCCAGCTCAGTCGAGGGCTGCAACGGCTTCATCAGAGCCGGATTCAGCTTCCTGGCTGCCTTTGTCCCGGCATGATCCTGCTCTGTCTGAACGGCGTTAGACACCGACATGGTGAGCCTCCGTTGTTACGCCCGGCTGACACCAGCAAGGGCAAGACAGAGCGACCATGACCAGGGAAGAACTAACAGATCATTACCTCAGGACCGATCTGTCGATGTCGCGCCAGGAGCGGCCTCACGTGGGAGCACGAGTGCCATTCTGATCATGCTGCCGGAGCAGCCCAATGCTTGGGGTGGATACTTCTCATCGAGTGGATACTTCTGATCGAAATGCTTCTTATCAACCCGGAAAGACCCCGCGCTCTGCTCCAGAATGAACTGTTTTGCAAAGTTGACCTGTAGGCGGATGGTTTCGGATCTGAAGAGGAGGCCCTGTGATCGCGGGCTTTCCCGGCCGATGATGGTCCAACCTTATTCCGCGTGACGCCAAGTTCCCGTCGTGAGTTATTGCCGAGCGCGCCCGTGCTTGAACTACAGAGAAGGTTCTGCACTTCTCCGGCATACTTCAATCACTCAGCTAAACGGCCGATCCAGTTTCGAAGAGAACACATTGGCAGATCTACAGTCGATGATGTTAGACACCATGGGACAGCGTTAAACAAAATGAAGCAGAGAGAGGCGCAGCCGGACGGAATGGGATAACTTGGCCTTCGATCTCGCTTTGGGTCCTTCCACCTGTAGGCGGGCCGACGCGGGGGCCGCTGAGCGCGGTTCATGACCGTTTTCAAAATTTATTCCGAAAATGTCTTGGGGAAAGAGGGGGGTTAATTCTGTCACCGAAGGTGGTGACGGAATGGTGACGGAACTGGAACGTAATAAATATCTGAAATACATAAGCTATTTCCATTACTATTAATTGTGTCACCACTTGTTACGGGGAGGGGTGGGGGAGATCTTTGACCCCTCGCACCTTACAGTCGCCCCTGGTGTCAAGTGTCGCAAGCGGTGGCGAAATTGCTCAACTCGTTATGAAATAAGGGTTTTAGGCGCTCGATTCCGTCACCATTCCGTCACCGAGGTGGTGCCGGAATCGTATTGTTACCCTCATTGGTGATGACACCTCTCGATACTGCGCCAGGGCTCTAGGGGTGTCCGATGTTGTCTTAGCAAAAAACCCCGCTCACGCGGGGCTCTGCAGTCTCAGTGGACCTTGCGATATTTAGTATGGCTTGGTCCGCCCTCTATCCCGAGATCAACGATGATCCCGAAATCGAACAGCGCGAACTTCGCCCATGCCATCGCCATCTCGAAATCTTCAGCTTTCCCCGTGGACGAAAGCACCAACTCGGTCATTTCACCCTCGGTGATCACCTCAATCTTGTTCTCGATGATGTGGCACGCGATCAAATCAGCATAGACGGTTGTCTCGTGAGGGATGATGCCGTTGTCATGCAGAACTTCAGCAAGTTTCAGTCTCATATCACTCAAATCACGATATCGCCGCTTCCCCACCTTGCGCACCATTCTCCGCAGGGTGATTGCATCAACATTGACCTTTGGTGCGTCACTGGTATTGATTTCCTCCTGTTTAGGAAGGACACGGAAGTGCACCATGAACGCTTTCATTCCTCCCCACATATCGGCGACCGTCCGTCTCTCCATTTGAAAGATTTGCATAATTGCGCTCAGGAGCATGATTTGCTTGTCTACCGATATAGTTTTCATCTTCATTCTCCCTTTACGGTTTGATCTTACGCGCAACGTAGGCTTTCCGTTTCCGTCCTGCGCCCTCTTTCTCGATGTCCACTAACTTGATAAAGCCGTTACGCACGAGCCGGGCCAGCACCTCTTCGCCGTCACGGATACTCAGTCGGCGGAACGGGCGACAGCGGCGGGAGATTTCTCGAACCGTGAGACCATTGTTACCTGCACGAGTGATGATCTCGGCGACGGAATCACATACGTCTTCGATCGCTGTCTTTCCAAGGTTAGCGGAGAAGTCCTCGATCATCTGGTTGTGGTAGTAGCTGACGTAATCCCATGCCCATTCGAGGTGGTTTAGGCGAATGACCTCACTCTCGCAACTGACGGCGACAATGAGTGCAACGCGCATCGCAATTTCGCGCGTGCGGCCGTGAAGAGAGCCCATTCCGTTCTCTCTATCCATGGCGTTCATCTTCTTCATCAGCATCTTCTCATACTCTTTGAGCTGAAGCAGGCACTCCTCATCAAAGGGAACGATCCTCGGGGGGAACACATAGCTCGGATTCCCATATGCACGGTCGTCATCTTCTTTCGTGCCGCCGTGATCGTTGACGTACTTCTTCACCCATTGAGTCAACTCCCACGGAATTTCCGCATCAGGTACGTTCTCGCGACTCAACTGCCGTCCGAGAGGGCTTCTGACGATAATGAAGCGGTTCAGGTAGCCCGACTGAACCTCTTTGTTCGAGATCGCTTCGAAGAAAGTCTCAGGCGTCGTCATGCCTGTCTGCGTGAAGGCCGGGCGGACGATCTTCCGCTGCTTCGCGGCCTCGATTTGCTCCTTGCTCGCCTTTGCCATGGAGTAGCCGATGCCGCGTACAACACCATGCGGACGACTGAAAAGCTCCATCTGAAGCTTTTGAGTCTCACGCTTGAGGGTGTTGCTGGAGTCGCGGCCCGTAGACATATAGACGCCGTACTCGTCCGTGACAGTGATGCAGCGTGGTGTTTCCAGGAGATGCCAAAAGATAGCCGCTCCCGAGCTGAACTCGTCCGGTGCCAGAAGTGACCCCACACCGGCCTCTTCGAGAACTTCTTCGATCACGGTCTTGAAGTGCTCCTTCCCGGCAGTAGTCGGCGCCACGTTCATGAGAAAAAGGGTCGAGAAGTTATTCTTGTTGGTCTTGAAGTTGCGTCCAAGTACACCGGAGCCAATCGCCAGTGCGGCTTGTACGGCGAATTGCGGCTGCGGCTTCTCTGCGGTGGCATTGTAGTAGTCGACAACCAATTGCAGCTTGCCGGGAAAGCTCTGAAGGTGCTTTGGGACGTCAAGCTTGGGTGCTCCATCTTCAACCTCATCGTTGAGGCTATCGAATTCGTCCATGAGGCTTTGACGATAGTCCGCTTCATCTTCGTCAAGTTCATCGGCATAACCCGCGTATTCCGCCTCTCGTCGCGCCGCGCTCGCAGCTTTCATCACTGACCGCATAGTGAAGGGTCGGCTCGTGCGCTCTTTGAATGAATCCCAGTGGTCGCGCAGCTTTTTCAGATTGAACTTCTTACTCGGCTCGGAATATTCACGCCAAATCTCAAAACCGATTTTGGCGCCTCTGAACTCGTGCTTCAGTGCCATGCCAAGGTTGCGGTAGCCAAAGTAGTCCTCGCGCCAATAGCTTGGATCGAGAAACAGGAGCGCTTCTCGAACTTCCTCTCGTGTGAGTCCGAGCGGTCCGGTCTCATGGTATTCATTGTCATCCGCGTCAGGATGGACGAGTTGTTCGATCAGATCGCTCTTGACGTATGGGAGTTTGGCAGTCGGATCGAACTCAACCTCCCATTTATACGCCTTGCGGCTAATGGGGTGGATGGACGGCGGAATGACGACTTGTCTTCCGTTGCCGACGAGATCGATTTCCCAATAATTGTGTCGCCCGTGCTCATCCTCGAACGTACCTTCACTCGCAGCAAGACGCCTGGAAGCGAACGGCTTATCTGTCAGGAAATGGAAGTGGCGCGACTCGCCGTCCGACCCCGATTTGACGCGCGGCCAAGACCATACATTATGGCCTTCGAAAAGCGTTTCGAACTTGGTAAACGCCTTACGCCGGTATTTCGACTTACGAATGTCCATGTCGACAGTGTGCCAAAACAGCCCGTCGATTTCAGAAGGTTGGCCTGTACGAACTCCAAAGTTCTCTTTGCCGGTATATCGTGCCTTTAGCTCTTCGAGGGACAGCCTCGGCGCCTCCGTCCATCTTTCGCCAATAGGACGTTTGGAACACTTGTGAAGCAGGATGATTGAGCCGCCCATCAACACGAGATGTTTGACTTCGTTAATCCCTGCCTGCTCCTGTGCATGGGTGCTTCTAGTGCTGGGAGTAGAAAGAGAGGTCGCTACCTTCTGGTCTGCATTTGCCAAGATACGCTTCTCATCTATTGTCATAACTATACCTAGTCGACCCTGAACAACCCACAACTTGTTGCGGCTGAAGGATTCTTCGTCTTCGCGAAGCATTGTAAAATGCCGGC
>NZ_QDAH01000154.1 GCF_003075415.1 Microvirga sp. KLBC 81 | reverse complement strand
GCCGGCCACCAAAAGGTGCGGCATGCGGGCGAGATCGGCGATCACCGGCTCGCCGCCGATGGTCTTGCCGAGGCACAAAGGCATTTTTTGTGTCGAGCCTGTGAACGCCTCGGATTCCAGGATCTCGCGCAGGTAAACGGTCTCGCGAGCCTCGTTCGGCAGCTCGACGCCATTGGCATTACGGCCGGGGATGACAGCGACACGAGCAGAGACCGCGCTCATGGAGCGGGCGATATCCTCGGTCAGCGCGATCACGCGTGAGGACTTGATGCCGGGAGCAGGCTCGAACTCGTAAAGGGTAACGACCGGGCCCGGGTGGACATGGATCACCTCGCCCCTGACGCCGAAGTCACGGATGACCTTCTCCAGCCGGCCTGCTGCCTCTTCGAGAATGTCCTCAGTCAGGATCTCCCCTTCCCGCTCGGGGGCCTCAGCCAAGTAGTCGACAAGAGGGAGCTCATAGGCAGGGATAATCTCCCGATGTGCCACAGGCCTGGGAAGCACAATGATTTCTGCCGAGGGAAGACGAGCCTCGGATTCCGAATTATGTGCGACACCCAGTTCATTGGGTGTCTCCGGATGGGCCTCATCGTCAATTTCGGTGGTGTCCGTCTCGATGATGCGGCTCAGATCCGAGTCACTCGAATTTGAGAGGACCTCCGTGTCCGTAATCGAGGCCTCAATTGAATTGTCTATGCAAGACGGCAGCCCCATGTCCCCGTTCTGGTCATCCTCAGGTGCCGGGACACTAACGATCAGATCAGGAGTTTGGGCGCCCTCAGTTGCAATGGCGGCCCTTGGTCTAACCTCTTCAGCATCGACGGGGGCAGGTGCGCTCAGGACTTCGCCAACAGCGGACGCAGGTTTGGTGTCAGGTTTGGCGACCAAGCGAAGCTCATCCGCATAGAGAGCCAGATATCCCAGGTCGAGATCAGCCTCCTTGATGTCGACCCCTGTAGCTGGCTCATTCTCTGCCTCGGGGGAGAACTCTTGCGGCTCGAAGAACTCGGCATCCTCAATATCCTCAATGCTACCGACTGCCTCCATTACAGGACCCGTGTCGGTCTCATTATCAGTCATGGTATTCGACATGATCGGTGCGAAGGTGTCGCCCAACATGAACGGCCGGACGGAGACGGGACTTGCCTGCCACGCAAAGGTTGCTGTTACCGGCGCAACCCAAGAAGCGTTCTGAAAACGCTGAGGCTCTCCTTCAGAGATCATGACTTTCTCGCGTAGGGATGCTGTCACGTCTGTCTCGACCGGTTGAAGAGCTTCTGTTGAAGGCCTTATTTCGACAGCCTCTGCAGCCGTTGTGGTCTCTGTTTCAGGAACCAGGCTCGGCTCGGTGCTTTCCTCTGGCTCGCTTCCGAACTCCGTTTCGATCTGGGCGAGCTGACTATGTACAACAGGAGCAGGTTGGGGCTGCGGCGTCGACAGAAGCTGCTCAACCGAGGGTGATGCTGGACGTTTTGAGGAAACCGAAGGGCGGCGCTCGGAAATCGATCGGGTGCGGTTCAAATGAGTTTCTTTCGGTTCTGGTTCTTGTTGTGATTTTCGGCCCGGATGATTGGGGGGTGCGGGTCAAAACGAGGTTCCGATCGACCACGAATGCCTTCCACCAACCCGGTTCCGGCAGGCCTGCGGCCGCCCAGGGCGTGGTCCAGGAGAGATTGGTGGCGCTATTGCCCTGACGATCAGGCGCAAGAGGGCGGCGCGGCGGACAAAACGGAGGTTTCGAGGTCGGTCGCATGATCTCTGGGCACCTGGATGCCGCGTGTTAAGCGCGGTTAAGGATCCCCAATGGTTTAGGCGCGACAGGTAAAGGGAGGGTTAGAGGCGAGACGTGGATGGGATTGGGTGCGTGCTGTGGTCATAAAGCGCTGAATGCTGTCGCGGCCCGAAACCGGAGCGCGGCAAACATAGAGGACGTGTACTAAAGCCTTCAGATCTCGCAGAATCTTTGAAGGAAAAAATTCTGACTTCAGCCGAGTGCAGGAATATCAGCCAAGCTTACTGGTACCCTGTTGTCAAAATACGACACGGGCGATGTTTCTGCGGTACTGGCCTAGTGTTGACACTCAGTTCATGTCTAGTGCCGCATCCTCAGCCGATCGCAAGGCTGCAACAACACAGGACTTATCATAGTGAGGGGTGCACCATGAGCGATGCGCACGCAACTCAACGTGGATCGGTAACGAAACTCCAGCCGGTCGCGGCTCCGCCCATTAACGAGAACACGGCTTCCATGATCGATCTCCTGCAGGAGCATCTGCGGCTCGCCCGCGAGGGCAAGCTGCGCTCGCTTGCTGTGGTGTCCGTGTCCGCCGATGGCTCAGCGATCGGAACCCAGTGGTCGTGCGATCCTGGCGATATGGCATCGCTGATCGGTAAGCTCACCGTCCTCACTCACGATCTCATGGCCGCCCGCAAGTGAGACGACACACCCTGGTTACCCCGTTGATTGCTGGGGAACTGCGCCCAATAATTGTCTTAGAAACCAACTCGCACGTAATGAAAATGTCTGACGCCGAAGAGCCCGATCCACGCCATCGTGCCAAGATGCTCAAGCTCGGATCACGGCAGTGCCGCTACATCGTCTCGGATGAGCTCCGGAGCGCTGTGTGCTGCGGAGCCCCGACACGGGAGGGCTCAAGCTGGTGCGATTGGCACCGCAAGCGCGTCTTCGTTCCGACATACAGCAAAGGCCAACGTGACGCGCTGATGTCCGAGGCAAACCCTTCGTGACGGCCACTAGAGCACCGTCATGCCGCGCGCGCGTACATCGACACGATCTTGTCGTCGAAGTCCGGGAAGCGCCTCTGGTATTTGGCAATCAGCTTCGGGTCGAAGGTGCCCGCGCGGTCCGGGGGATCGTCAGCGTCATCTTCGATCTGCCGGTCAGAACTGACTTCCGGGAATGGCCGTTGCGGCGATTGGCACTGCCTTCGCTGCGCTCGCCCTCCAGGTGTTCGTCCAGCTCGGCGTTCAAAATCCGCTCTGAAAACGCCTTCTTCAGATCGTCCAGCAAACCGTCCTTCGCAAACACCTCGTTCGGGTCACGCCCGGCAAGCAACTGGTCCAGAAGTTCTTTCTCGATAGCCATACGATGGTCCTTTCCTCTCCATCATTATGGCCTCGCGCACGAAATTCCTGACAGTCCCCAGGCCCGCTGCTGCAAACGTCGGTAGTCATCAGAAATCATTTTGAAGATGGGTGCTGCGCATTGCGAGCGCTAAGGCCGCTTCCTCGGTAGGTAGGTCTCTATCTCACACGTCAGCAAATCCCACGCCTAAAGTCGAAAAGCTTTACGACCGGCTTTTCGCTAAGACGCATCAAACGCCTGTATCGGCAGACAAGAAAAAGCCGGGCGCGAAGCCCGGCAAAGTTAAGGTCCGACAAATCAGTCAAAACCTTCCAGAGGGAACGGCCGATACGGCAGCGCCGGGAGGAAGAAGGCGGTGCCGCGTTGAAATCAGCCACTGCTGATATCGGCGGCATCGCGCCTCTTTGCAATGCAGCATGCCTCATGAAAGGGCTGCGCTGACAACATAGCTTAGCTATGTATTCTCAATCACCCTCGCCTCTCCAGAACTCGTCACCGCACTAGCAGGCTGTTGAAGAATTCCATCGACGGGCGATGAAGTTTGCTTCATCGCCGCCGTGGAAGCAGATTGCGCCCTTGAGAGCGCCGTTGGGCTGGAGTTCAGCCCAGCCGTCGCCGCTCGCCTCATCCATCTCGTCGTTACCTTCGCACGAGAACGCGACGGCATCTGTATGGCCGCCACCGAAGATCTGGCCGGTAACACATCCGAAGGCGAACTCTCCCGAGCCGCCCGCCTCGAAGAGAATGTAGGCGAGCTCAACCATGTCGGGATAGTCCTCGACATAGTCCGGCATCTTCGTGATGCGCCATTTGCCGAGGACGCTCATGCGCACCCCGCCAGGAGCTTGGGCAGGCGCACCAGATTGTAGGCGGCGGCCGCGAACGTGAAGGCCAGTTCTACCCGCTCTACGCCCCGGAAGCGGGTCTTGGCCTGGCCGGCGACGGTTTTGATCCAGCCGAACGCCTCCTCGATCCGCTTGCGGATACGCTGACTGACAGCGTAGCCGGCATGCCGGGTGGTGCGGCCATCAATGGCCGAACGCCGCCCGCTCGTGTTCTGCGCCACGTGCGGCGTGACCTTCATCGACCGCAGCTCATGGACGAAGTCCTGCGTGTCAAAGGCCTTGTCGGCCCCCAGCGTGATCGCTCGGGGACGATCCGCGTAGGGTTCGATCAAAGCAAGAGCCGCCATGCGCTCAGCATGGCCATCGGCGCGGGTCAGACAGGCGCCGACCACCAGACCAGAGCGGTTTTCCATCAGCGCGTGTCCAAGGAAGCACAGTTTCGCCTCCTTGCCCGCTCCCTTGCGGTAGAGCCGCGCGTCCGGATCGGTGGTCGAGGTATGGGTCTGGTTCGAGTGCTTCTCGCCCCGGAAATTGGCCTCGGCATTGCGCCCGCCGTCGGCCGGCGGATCGCCCGGGCTATCCTTGGGCTTGAAGCTCTTTATCGAGGCCCAAGCCTCGATCAGAGTTCCGTCGACCGAGAAGTGCTCGGTCGAGAGCAGCCTCTTCACCTTGGGCTGAGCCAGCACGGCCGCCAGGAACCGGGCCGCGATGTCCCCATCCAGGAGCCGGTCGCGGTTCTTGGAGAAGGTCGAGTGATCCCAGGCTGCGTCATCAATGCCGAGCCCAACAAACCAGCGAAACAGCAGATCGTATTCGAGCCGCTCCATCAGCTGGCGCTCGGAGCGGATGGAGTAGAAGGCCTGGAGCAGCATGGCCCGCAGCAGCGTCTCGGGCGCAATCGACGGACGGCCCATGCGCGGCGCGTACAGGGCCGCAAACTCGTGCTGGAGAGAGACCAGCGCCTCGTTGGCGATCTTGCGGATCGCCCGCAGCGGATGATCCGGCCGAACCCGCGTCTCCAGATCAACATAGGAGAACAGTTCTCCGGTCCGCTCGTCCCGCCCGCGCATTCATTCCCTCCGGCTACCCGTCTCGAATGAATCACAGGCCAGCCTGCGCCGCCACAGACTTCTTCAACAGCCTGCTAGAGGGGCAGACTGCACGCGATATCCGGGACTTATCGAAAGTGCGATAAGGGCTTCGAGCCTACTTTCATTAAGTGAAGTCTGCCGCGTGTCCCCTGTCGATAGTACGCGGAATAAGGAAACTCGCAGAGGGGCTATTGAGTCACCGAGGCAGTGTGGGTTCTCAAAGCTTGAAGGGTCGCAGTTCCGAGCCTGCCCGTGACAGGAAGACCTTTAGCCCGTTCAAAGGCCTCAACCGCTTTGCGGGTCGCGGGGCCTAATGCCCCGTCAGCTTTGAGCTTTCCATACCCGAAGTCAACGAGCGCTTCCTGCGCCGCGCGTATCTCCAGCTTGGAAAGACGAACTGATGATGTCGTGCTGACCTCGGGGCCTTCCGTCATCGCTGTAGATCGATCTGACGGTCCCGTAAGCTGAAGGCGCCCTTGCTCAATCGCTTGACTAACGCTCGCCCGCAAAGAATCCAGTTGCTGGAGTTCTTCAGTTGCCGCTTCGATCCGCTTCAGCATCGTGTTCAGATCCTGGCCTGCCAAAATCCTCCGTTCGTTTCCCTTCGCCAGTTGATCGCGCTCTGCAGTGACGGTCTCAATCTGCTGCCGAAGTTGCGACATCTCACTCTCAAAAGTGTGCTCCTCAGATCCCGTAGACAGGACGGAGTATGCCAACAAACCCCACCCGACGACTGTCGTAGCCAGGAGGCCCATGCCTATTGTGCCAAACTGCCACTCTGCGCGGCTTCTTCCATAGCTCATGAGCTTACTCCGGATCGTTAGCTGAAATTCCAAGAGCGTTGTGTGCTCACATCAGCGTCGCATTGGGTCCAGCTTGTGACGCAATTGAGCCCGCGCGTGGCCTTTGGCTTCGTACGGTTAATCAATCGTAACCTGGAGCAGCTGTTGGCCGACTGGCGGTTTCAGATCGGAAACATGGCCAGCTTGGAATCGGAGTGCATAGCCAATATCGCATCGGAACAATTGGCCGACTTGGTCGGAATCCGCCAAAAAGCGCGCCCATGCTCCAGTCACGCCAAACGCCCTTAATGATTAAGAGCGCCTAACAAAACCGTTTGCATTGGTTGAAGCAAATGAGAGCACATCCAAGCGTGGTGAAGGCCAGATGGA
>NZ_QDAH01000153.1 GCF_003075415.1 Microvirga sp. KLBC 81 | reverse complement strand
GAGGGTCACACCGCATTCCGTCCGCACACCACCCCATTGGATCATCAAAGCGTGCCAATCAGCCTGTTTCCACACAGGCTCGAGCGGTAAGCGGACGTCGGTGAAGGGCAGGGGATCTTCAGGAACTGACCCGTTGCGGACCCTGGCGCCAAGGGAGCTCAGCAGCTGTCGAGGTTCGCTTGGACAGGGCGCGCCGGAGCCGGCCCGTGTCGTACCGCGGAGGAGGTAGCCGGTTCCAGCAAAAGAAACCTCGACGCAGACGTTAATCTCAGGTTTACTTTCCTCAAGCTGGGGGAAAATCCATGGATTACGCTGCTGCGGGTGCGGAGTTCGACGTCAACTCCACTTATGAGAGGTCGCAGAGCGAGCCGGACAGCGCGCAACTTGCCGACGGCAATGTCATCGTCGTGTGGCGTGATGCTCAGCCGGGCACGTCCGCCGATCAGTTCATCCGCGCGCAGGTTTATGCACCGGACGGCACACCCATTGGGCTGGAGCTCACGCTCGCTTCCGGATCCGGACTTGTTCAGCCCGCCGTGACTGGCTTGTCCGGAGGCGGGTTCATCGTGACGTGGGACGCCGGGTCCGCCATTCGCGCGCAGATCTTCAATGTCGAAGGCACCGCGGTTGCTCCGGCCTTCAGCGTCAGCCCGGTAGGTGCGTCGAGCGTTGACCGGGTTGACGTCGCGGCACTCCCGGACGGCGGCTTTGCAATCAGCTGGCACGACAGCCGCACTTTCGGCGGCGATATCTCGGGATCGGGCGTGCACGTCCGCGCCTTCGATCCGAACGGTACAGCCTACCCCGAAACGCAGGTGAATGTGTCCACGATTGGCAACCAGGCCGACACGTCGATCGCCGCGCTTCTGCAAGGCGGCTACATCGTCACCTGGACCGACCGGGGAGACGCGCGCGCGGGCGACCCGTGGCTCGTCAAAGCGAGGTTCCTCGACTCCACAGGTGTTCCGACCGGCCCTGAGATTGTTGTCAATACGACCACGAGCGGCGTGAGCTCGGTCGAGTCATCAGTGACTGTCCTAGCCAACGGCAATATCGCCGTAGCGTGGTACGAAGGCCGCTCTGCGGGTAGCGCCCACCACATCCAGATCTTCGATCCTGCTGGGCAGCCGGTCGGCACAGAGATCACCGTTCCGCACGGCCTCTCCGTTGTTGCAGCTGCCGGCCCCAAGATTGTGAGCCTGGCTGACGGCGGCTTCGCCATCGCCTGGACCGCCAACACCGATCCTCTCAGCGACGGCTCGGGCAGGGGCGTTTTCGTGCAGGCATTCGACTCCGATGCGCAGCTCGTGGGCGCGCCCATGCTCGCCAACACGCAAACCCTTGGCGACCAGTACGATCCGAGCATCGTCGCGCTCCCGGGCCGCGGGTTCATGGTGAGCTGGACCGACCTCAATGGAACCGGCCCCGACGACGACCAGGTCAAGGCGCAGATCTTCGTTCCCGTCGCGCCTGTCACCATCACCTCCGACGGCGGCGGGGACCAAGCGAGCTTTTCCGTCGCTGAGGGCGCGATCAGCGTGACCCAAGTGGTCGCCGAGGCGGGCGGGTCGAGCGCCGGCATCAAGTACGCGATCGTCGGTGGCGCGGACGCGGCGCTGTTCCGGATCGATCCGGTCACGGGCCTGCTCGGCTTCGCCCAGGCGCCGGATTTCGAAGCGCCCGCCAGCGCCGACGGGGACAATCTTTACGAGATCCAGGTGCGGGCGGACAATGGCGTCTATGTGGACAACCAACTGGTCACCGTTACAGTCACCAACGTCAACGAGAAGCCGGTCATTCTCTCCAACGGCGGCGGGACAAGCGCGGCGTTCACGCTTACGGAGAATGGCACAGCGGTTACGACCGTTGTCGGGAGCGATGTCGACGGCGATCCCCTCCGGTACAGCATCGTCGGCGGCAATGATGCCGCGCTCTTCGCGATCAGTGAGGCAACCGGTGTCCTGACGTTTGTGGCGGCGCCGGATTACGAAGCCCCGTCCGACTTCGCGGCCGACAACTTCTATACCGTGACCGTGTCGGTGACGGACGGGACCTACTCTGCCTTCCAATCTGTCGAAATCCTGGTCACTAACGTCAACGAGGGCGTGACCATCACCTCGCTTGGCGGCAACGACAGCGCGGCGGTCACTGTGGCGGAGAACCAGCCTACGCTCGCGGCGCTCACGGCGACCGACCTCGACGGCGACGCCATTGCCTTTTCGATTACCGGTGGTGCGGACGCGGCCCGGTTCACAATCAACGCGACCACCGGCGCGCTCAGCTTCGTCAGCGCGCCCGACCACGAAGCGCCGGCCGACGCAGACGGCAACAATGTCTACCAAGTTGTGGTCGCTGCCAGCGACGGTGCGCTGTCGGACACACAGAAAATCGCCGTTACGATTTCGAACGTCAACGAAGCTCCGATCATCAGCTCCAATGGTGGCGGCAGCACCGCCTCCGTGACGGTGAACGAAAATAGCACTGTCGTGACGAGCGTCACCTCGACCGATCCGGAAGGGACAGCGCGCACGTATGCGATCTCCGGTGGTTCGGACGCAGCCCGGTTCACCATCAATGCGACCACCGGCGTGCTGTCCTTCGTCAGTTCTCCCAACTACGAGGCGCCCACCGATGCTGGCGGCAACAATGTCTACGATGTCGTCGTCAGCGTGAGTGACGGCGCATTGGCGGACACGCAAGCGATTGCCGTGAGCGTCGCAAATATCGCCGATGGCGTAACCCTCACCGGTACCAGCGGCGGCAACACGCTGACGGGCACGGTGGCCGAGGACACAATTCGCGGCCTTGGCGGCAATGATGAGCTGAACGGCGGAGCCGGCGCGGACATGCTCGACGGTGGAGCTGGCAACGACGCCCTGGTCGGCGGAGCTGGGGCCGACACGCTCTTCGGAGGGGCTGGGACCGATCGGTTCGTTTTCACTTTGCCGGTGGACAGCGCGGTCGCAACACCCGACGTGATCTCGGACTTCTCGCGCTCCGAGAAAGACCGCATTTCGCTGTCGGACATCGACGCGAACAACAGGGTCGGCGGTGATCAGAAATTCGCCTTCATCGGAAGCGCCGCGTTCGGTGGAGTGGCGGGTCAGCTCCGTTACGAGCAGACGAACGGGAACACGCAAGTGATGGGCGATGTGAACGGCGATGGCGTGGCTGACTTCGTCATCCAGGTGACGGGCCTTGTGGGCTTCACGTCCGGAGACTTTCTCCTTTAGCGTGGACGCTCTTCGCGCGACCCTCCCGCTCAATCCTCTGCGGAACACCAGGACCTTCTTAACTTAACGCAAAACGGTCAGGGATGCGATGAAGATGTGGTGGGCTGCCAACGATTGTCGGCTAATGGCACATTTGCGAAGTAGACCGAATGTCTGCTGACGAAGGGGACAACAGACATTCCTGGGGCGTTAGCAATTTCCTCGGATGACCCTTTCCAGACTTCAACCCCGGAACGCGATAGAAGCCCAATTGCCTGACGCGATCGTGCCTGCACTGGCATGGTCGGCCAGGGCCTCGATAATTCGGCATTCAGAAATCTGTTTGTTGTTACCGGCGACCCTCGCCTCAAGCTGCGTCCCACAGGGCGTCAGGCGGGCTATCTTGTCCTTCACCTCGTCGAGGTGGGCCTTGGTGATGTTATGTGCTCGTCGCGGCACAGAGCTATTGCGGCGCGAATGGGTTCCTGAACCCGCCCGCCCGCGCCGGTGCCTTGGGCGGGTGATGCGTGGCCAGATAGTCGAGAATCCGGGTGCGGTCGGCGCCCTGGATGTCGGGCATACCGTGCCGCTCGGTCATCCAAGTCAGTGTCTCGTCCCACTTATCCCGGGTCATGCCCTGGTTCGACACCAGCCTGTAGCCATGGCACGCCGTGCACATGCCAAACGTCTCGTCCCGTCCGGGGCCCTCCGGCAGATCCTCGACCCGCTCGTCCTTGGGGGTGAACGCAGGTGCCGGCGCTTGGGCCTGAGCCTGCGCAGCCATGATTGAGGTGCCGACGGCGAGCGCGGCCAGCCACCGCACAATATGTGTCATAGCCTCAGCCCACTAGGACGGCCACCCGGTGCATGGCGTTGCCACCATAGCCTTGTGGGTTCCAGTTAGTGGCGACCGGCGGCTGCATTTTGCCGTTCGAGTCCGTGGCGCGCGTCCAGATCTCATAATAGCCGTCCGACGGCAGCGCCACGGTCGCCATCCACCGGTTCCAGTCGTAGCGATTGCGGGTGGGAGCGAGCGTCGCCGGCGTCCAGCTCTGGCCGGCATCCGTCGAGACATCGACGCGGCTCACCATGAGATCGCCGGCCCAGGCGGCACCCCGCAGGGCGACCTCCCGCGTCCCGGCCGGCAGCCTCGTGCCGTTGGCTGGGTTGGTGATGATGCTGCGTACGGGCATGGATTCGAGGATGCGAAAGTCCTTCTCGTCCGCCTTGCCGCCGGGCACCATGGGCGTGTTCGGCACCCGGTAGGAGGTGCCGGTCATGCCCTGGCCGTCATGCTCGCGGTCCCGGATCGTGATCCGTGTCAGCCACTTGTGCGACAGCGAGCCCGGCCAGCCGGGGATGACCAGCCGCAGCGGCCCGCCATGGATGGTGGGCAGGGGCTCGCCGTTCATGGCATAGACGATCAGGCTGTGCGGCTCCATCGCCTTGGCGATGGACATGCCGCGGGAAAGCGAATCCTTGGTCGGGTCACCCGAGAGGTGCGGGTCAGCGCCATAATGGGCGGTGTACTTCGCCGTATCCTTCAGCCCTGCGGCCTGGAGGACCTCCCCGAGTGGGATGCCGGTCCATTCGGCACAGCCTGCACCGCCGTTGGTCCATTGGTTGCCGCGGGCGGGCGGCTGAAAGAACGAGCGGCCATTGCCGCCGCACTCGAGCACCATGCGATAGGTCTTGGGCTGGAAGCGCGACTTCAGCTCGGCCAGCGTCAGCTCAAGCCGGTTGTTCACCTCGCCGTCAATGGTGAGCTTCCAGGCGTCCGGGTTCGCCGTAGCTTCTGGGATCTGGCCGTTGTTGCGGATGAAGAACTTCGAGATCGGCGTGGTCTCGTCATCGAGCAGGTGCTCGGGCGTCTCGGCGACCAGCGGCCGTTCACCAAGAACGACGAGACCCTTCTCCTTGCCGGGATAGTCGAGGGGCTGTGGTCCCTGGGGCTGGGCAGCCCCGCCTGATGCGGGAGCCCCCTGCGCCAGGGCTGATGGGATCGGTGGGCCCGACAGGTTTGGTGAAAGGTGGACGCTGGCGCCCACCGCGGCTCCGAGGCCTACCAGACTGACCCCACCCAGGAGGTCGCGGCGGTTGATCCCTCTGGGCTCCAGATCGTGGATGGGTGGCTCTTGGGGCGACCGCTCGATTTCGCGTCTCATGGACATTCCTCCGCACGCCCCTGTCGCGCCTGGGCCCGTGGCCGCCGCGTCGTTTGCCTCATGGTAAGATGAGAAGTTTGGCCCGTGAAGAAGAGCTGAAGTGCTACCCAGCCCAGCCCGTGTGTCGGCCGGCGACACCGCCACGAAGCGCGTGATTGCCCCTGTCAATGCTTCCCGAGAGATCTCACCGACACGCACAGGCCGGAGCTTCCGTCTGGTCCGATGAAGAACGGCAGCAGCAGGCTGGGCATAGCGTAACAGCGTGCCACATGGTGGCGAGGATCGAGGAACACGTTCGGCAACATGAACCTGAATCAACGTTCCCCGGCCAGCGTGCAGGTCTACGAACCTGGAGGTTCGGAACTGGCACACCTGAGACATAGGCGCTTGGTCCGCTCCGGCACTCAAGAGCCGACGTTCGTTGAGCGGCCAGAGCGTGAAAGTTTGACCCCGAGCAGACCTTCGTCATTCAGGCACTTGGTACCTCCAGCGGAGGAATCGATCACTCAGGCACAAGGTGAGAGTTACTGCATGGCCACGTCCAGAGGAGCACATACTCAAACAGAGCCTGCACGAAGCAGTCGAATGAAGGCACCTTTCGGGCTTTGACAAACTCTCCCTGGCCCCTTGGCCCGTCTGGAGGGGGATCCTCTCGCGGCGCAGCCCAAGAGGGTGTAGGGTCGAAAACCAGGGCGCGGGGAACTCGGGAGGATCTCATGCTGATGCTGACCCGTCGCGCCGTTCTGGCAGGCCTGCTGGCGCCGCTGGCACCCCGGCTCTCATGGGGGCTCTGTCGCGAATTTTCGATGTTGACAGAAAGAGGGCTATTCCGCCCGTAGGCCTCACGCAGCCAATCTGTTGAA
>NZ_QDAH01000152.1 GCF_003075415.1 Microvirga sp. KLBC 81 | reverse complement strand
TCGAGATCCGCTATGCCATTCCAACCAGCCCAAATGGCGAAGCTACCCGCTTTTGTCATTTGCAGTCAGATTATCGAACGCTTCTTCAATAAGCTCAAACAGTTCCGCGGCATTGCCACCCGATACGACAAAGATCCGGGAAACTTCTTGGCGGCCATCAAGCTCGCATCAGCCCGCATCTGGATCCGCAGTTATGAGTCCACGACCTAACACCCATGAGACATATGCTCGAGCCGATGGGAGGCCTTATAGTGGGCGAAACCTGAAGGAGATCGCCATGCTCACGGGGCAGTTTGCGCTCCTTGTCGCTGCCGTGTTCTCCGGCGCCGCCCTTTACATCAATGTGGCGGAGCAACCTGCCCGGCTGGGGCTGGACGACCAGTCTCTGCTGGCCGAGTGGAAGCCCTCCTACAAGCACGGCTTGGCCATGCAGGCCCCGCTGGCCATCGTAGGGTTCCTGCTCGGGCTCGCGGCGTGGTGGCAGACCGGACACTTCGGTTGGGCCGTTGGGGGGCTGCTCATGGTCGCGAATTGGCCGGTGACGTTCTTCGCCATCATGCCCACGAACAACAGGCTCATGGCAACCGATCCTGCAGCGGCCGGTCCCGAGAGCCGAGCAATGATCAAACGATGGGGTTCGCTTCACGCGGTGCGAACCGCGCTTGGCTTCGCGGCGTCTGCCGCTTTCCTATGGGCTTCCCTCTCCTGAGCAGTGCGACCTAGGTTCGAATTAGATGTAGGCTCAGCTCTGAAACGAAGAGGAGTTGCGCCGTGAAAGTCGATGGGCGTTGCCACTGTGGCTTCATCACCTTCGAGGCTGAGGTTGAGCCCGAGAAGATATGGCTCTGCCACTGCACCGACTGCCAGACGCTCTCGGGATCAGCCTTCCGCACCGTGGCTCCTACGCGCAAGGGTGCCTTCACGCTGCTCTCGGGTGAGGTGAAGAACTATGTGAAGATTGGAACGAGTGGAGCGAGACGGCTTCACGGGTTCTGTCCCGAGTGCGGGACGCCCATCTACTCGACGGCGGAGGGTGAAGGACCGAAGGTCTACAACCTCCGGGTCGGAACGATCCGGCAGCGTTGGGACCTCGTGCCACGAAGGCAGATCTGGTGCCGTTCGGCTCTGCCTTGGGCCACTGATATCAAGACCCAAGAGCGCTTCGAGATGGGACCAGATCTTCGCCCGTGAAACCGTTGCTGGCGCGCGCTCCGTACCCGCCTTTTGCGAAATGAATTCGTGAACCAGGAAGGTCCAGTCCTGGCACGGGGCTGCCGTTAGAGCGTGCAGCGGTTGCGTGGAATCGGCAGAGCTGATTCCATGAGGCTGGTTGTGATCGTCGGTGAGGCGTGCCATGCCAGCTCCTCTGTCCCGAGACTTGCGTGAGCGGATTGTGCGTGCGGTGGAAGGTGGATCCTCGATCCGGCAGGCTGCCTTGCGCTTTGACGTGAGCCCGTCGGCCGCCGTGAAGCTGATGCGGCGCTTTCGTGAAAGCGGCAGTCCGGCTCCGGCCCGCTTTGGTGGGCATCGCCGTCCGATCCTTGCGCCGCATGAGGCGCTCGTACGCGCGCTCCTCGGTGCCAGGTCCGAGATCTCGCTGGTGGAGATCCAGGCTGAACTGCGTCAGCGCGGCATCGTGGTCGGTGCGACCTCCACCATCAGCCGCTGGCTCCGGCGAGTCGGCCTGACGCACAAAAAATCTATGGACCGGCCGTGCGTTGCAAGAGGGCTGTGGCATATGGATGAGAGACGGTCCGCATCAATCTATCCGGCCTCGTTGTGGAGCTCTGGCTCCGGGCCATCATGGAAATCCGCGCGCACGGGACCTGCTTAGACGCCACGACCTCGACGGGCCATTTTTTTGTTCAGGCTTCCGGTGCGCCGGGCAACCGTTCGTCCATCCTGTTACATCCTTCTCGCGAACCTTGGGAGGATTCTGCTGCGGCACCCCGCTCAGGCTGTGCGGGTCGCATACTCCGCTTCGTAGTCGCGTCCGCGATACAGCACGCCCCAAGCGATCCGGGCGAGCTTGTTAGCGAGAGCCGCGGTAAGCACGTTTCGGTGTAGCCGCGCGCCTGCTGCCTGTAACCAACGCCCAAAGCCGTGTCCGTCCCAGTAGCGTGGACGCTGCAGGAGGGCCTGTGCGCCGCTGACAAACAGGGTGCGTAAATAGCGGTTCCCGCGCTTGGACAGGCCACCCAGGATCGTCCGGTCACCGGTGGAGATCTGCTTGGGGACCAACCCGAGCCAGGCAGCAAAATCGCGCCCTTTGGCGAATGCTGCCCCGGTTCCCACCGCCGCCACCATGGCGCTGGCCGTAATTACCCCAACCCCAGGAATACCCATCAGGCGACGGCAGCTTGCATCCTGTCGCGCCAGAGCCGTGATGTCACGGGTGAGCGTCTCGATGCGTTCATCGAGCCCGTGCCAGTCTGCCGCCAGATCTTCGATCAGGTGGATCATGCGCGGCGAGAGCACGTCCGTGCGTTGGGCCAGAAGGGCCGGAAGTGCCTCCCGTAAACCAGCCGGCCCCTGACGAACGGCGATGCCACACTCGAGCAGGAAGCCTCGGATCTGATTGATGACGGCGGTGCGCTGGCCGATCAGTCGACGGCGAACCCGATGCAGAGCTTGCAGATCGAGTTGCTCGGCCGACTTCAGCGGCACGGGACGCATAGTCGGGCGCTGCACCGCCTCAGCGATGGCCTCGGCATCGCGATAATCGTTCTTGTGTCCCTTGAGGAAGGGTTTGACGTATTGGGCCGGCAGCAGGCGCACGTCATGACCAAGGGCAGCGAGCTGACGCCCGACGTGATGGGCTCCGGCGCAAGCCTCCATGCCAATGAGACAGACCGGCAGATTGGCCAGGCAGGACTGCAGTTGCCCACGCGAGACCTTCCGGCGCAGCACGATCCTGCCGCGTGCATCCATGCCGATGAGGTGGAAGGTGTTCTTGCCCAGGTCGATCCCGATGGTGGCGACGCACTCACTTGCGGTCTGATGTGTCATGGCATGGCTCCGTGGCTGCGGGACAATCCCGTTCTCCCATGCTCCGCCCGGGAGCACGGCCGGTCCATGCCATTAGAGCCTGAGAGCCGCCGAACAGGACCGCGCGGACGTGGCGCGTGAACGCCGACACTGGCGGGTGTGGCAGCGCTATAGGGATCCAAGCCGCTTTGTGTTCTTGGATGAGACGGGTGCGTCGACCAATATGGTGCGGCGCTATGGACGCTGTCGACGCGGCGAGCGCCTGGTCGATGCCACACCGTGGGGTCACTGGAAGATCACGACCTGTGTGGCCGGTCTGCGCGCCAGCGGTCTGATCGCCCCAATGGTGCTGGATGGGCCGATGACGGGCGAGGTGTTCCAAGCCTATGTTGTAGTAGTCGGTATTTGATCGGACAGTCGGCGTCAGAGAGTGATCGGATTGAGCCTGTCCGACAGGATTAGGCTGCAATCATTTTCTCCTTCGCCAGCGGCACGGCATTCAAGAAGGTCTGCATCGGCGTCTTGCCAAAGCACCACCGCCCCTGATGTGGCCGCTCCTCATTATAACTCCTCACCCAGGCATCGAGATCGCTCTGCGACGCAGCGATTGAACCGGAGATCTTCTTGCAGAACGCCACACGATAGAACTCGTCCAGCGCCGTCTTGTGAAAGCGCTCAACGATCCCGTTCGTCTGCGGGTTCTTGGTCTTGGTGCGGGTGTGATCCACATCCTCCACGGCGAGATACAGCTCGTACTCGTGACGCTCGGGATTGCCGCAGGACTCGGTGCCGCGGTCGGTGAGCACCCGACACAGCTTCACGTCGTGGGCATCGAAGAACGGCAGGACACGGTCGTTGAGCAGATCAGCGGCGGTGAGCGGGGTCTTGCGATTATACAGCTTGGCGAACGCCACCTTGGAGTAGGTGGCGATGAAGGTCTGCTGATAGATCCGCCCAACGCCTTTCATGGTGCCGACGTAGAACGTGTCTTGTGCCCCGCAATAGCCGGGGCATTCGCTCTCGAACTCGCCGTGCGCGTCCTTCTCGGCCTTGGCCTTCTCCAGGGCCGCCACTTGGCTCTCGGTCAGGATCAGGCCCTCCTGCGCGACCTTCGCCTCCAGCGCCTTGAGCCGCTTCTTCATGGTCTCGAGATCATGCCGCTGCCAGACCCCGCGAACGCCGGCCGGTGAGATCGCGTGACCGCGCTTGCGCATCTCGTTGGCAATCCTGATTTGACCGAAGGCGGGTTGCTCCAGGGACAGCTCAACGATGACGGCCTCCACCTCCGGTGGAGTACGGTTGGCCAGCAGCGGCTTACGGCGCGTCAGCTCCTGTAGGGCGAGCTCGCCGCCGGTCTCGTAGAGTTCCTTGAAGCGATAGAAGCTGTCGCGCGAATAGCCCATCATCTGGCAGGCTTGGCTCACGTTGCCGAGCTGCTTGGCCAGCTCCAGCAGGCCAACCTTCGCACGGATAATCTTCTGCTCGTTGGTCATGGCGGTGTTCCTTGTGAACGCCGAGGCCGGGCGCTACGCACCCCGACCACTCCGCGCCCAGCCTCGGCTTAGGCCTCAGCCAATCGACACCGTCTGTCAGATTAAGTTCCAACTACTGCACGGGAAGCGATCCGCGCCGCTCGGGCGAGCCTGCTCTACCTGCCGGCTTGTTCGCCCGATCTCAACCCGATCGAGCAGGTGTTTGCAAAGCTCAAGGCGCTGCTGCGCAAGGCTGCTGCTCGCACCAAGGAAGCACTCTGGACCACGATCGGAGAACTGCTCGATAGCTTCCCAGCTGAGGAGTGCCAGAGTTACCTCAGCAACTGCGGATACGAGTTCACCTAAGTCGAACCCGCTCTAGCCGAAGTTCTGCATCGGAGGCGTGAGCTGCCCTTCAAATGGCCACGCTTAATGGCTCAGGTTGACCCACTCCGGACCATTCTGAGGTTGGGACACATGGCTGATGGAGTGCTTGATCCCATTAGTTCGAATTTCCATAGGCGCGTTCCGCAACACGCCACCGTCTGCTTTCTCACAAGGGACAAAAAGCTCCCTCGTTGACGATCGCCAAGGAGGGAGCAGGGTCAGGAGTCGACCTTAGAGGCCGTCCCGAAATTACGAACAAGGGTGAAAACCGCAAAATAATGGAAGTTCGTGGCCATGTGAGGCGTTCAGCCGTATCCTTTGTGGCGGCGGAGGTCAGATCTTGACAGCAAAAGGTGTCGAGCGAAGGTTATCGGCAATATTAGCCGCCGATGTGGTTAGCTTCAGCCGCATGACGAGCCTGCGCGAAGAAGAGACTCTCCGCCTACTGAACGCATTGCGGGACGAACTCTTTGACCCTCGGATCAGTAAGTCTTGCGGACGCACGATCAAGCTCATGGGTGACGGAGCCCTATGCGAATTCTCCAGCGCCGTTGCGGCGGTCAAGTGCGCCATCGACATTCAACAGGTTCTCAGTGCGCAGAACAACGCGGTACCTGATGAGGAGAAGATCGAGTTGCGCATCGGAGTGAATGTCGGAGACGTAATCGTTCAAGGGAATGATATCTATGGCCATGGAGTGAACGTCGCGGCTCGCCTGGAGAGCATCGCACAACCGGGTGAGGTGCTCATCTCGGAGGCCGTCTTCCAGCAGGTGGCGGGCACAGAGGACTTGTCCTTCGTCGATCTTGGTGAGCAGGACCTCAAAAACATCCCTGATCCTGTTCGCGTATACCGGGTTAGCTTGGGCCAGAACAGTAGGAGTGTTCACGTTGATATTCGCTATCTTCTGAGTAAGCCAGCGATTGCAGTACTCCCATTTACGAATATGACCGGAGACCCGGAGCAGGAATACTTCTCTGATGGCCTCACAGAAGATATTATCACTGCGCTGAGCCACTGGAAGGAGTTTCCAGTGATCGCCCGAAGTTCCTCGTTTACATACAAGGGTAAAGCCGTTGACGTCCGGCAGGTCTCGAGGGATCTCGGGGCTTGCTACGTGTTGGAAGAGAGTGTTCGAAAGGCGGGCGAGCGCCTGAGGGTGACGGCCGAGCTCCTAGACGCCGACACCGGGCATCATGTCTGGGCCGATAGATTGGATCGGAGAATAGATGACATTTTTGCGGTTCAAGATGAAATTGCGCAGCAAATTGCATCCATTGTTGAACCTGCCAGAGTTATGCCGGAATTTAGGCGACGTTGTGCGCTGGCGTCGGAATGATCTCGGCGCCGTCCTGGAATCTGACACCGGCGATTACCTTCGGCAACTGATTTTCGCCCATCCGGGCCTGGAGGTAGACGCCATCGGCCCAGACATAGACGTAGCGGCGGGCTGACAGATCGCGGGCCTGCCAG
>NZ_QDAH01000151.1 GCF_003075415.1 Microvirga sp. KLBC 81 | reverse complement strand
GCAATCGCCAGGTCGAAGACCGGGACCGGCGTCCGCTCGGGCAGCGGAAGCGTCGAAGAATGGTGATACATCAGACCTCATCCAAAAAAGAGACGGACGCTGCCGCAGCCGTGGTATCCGACCCGTTGCAGAGGAATGGCGGCGAAACCACCATTACAGACAGCCGAGCGTTGTTACGCACGGCTGCCTTGTTCAGTGGCTGATCAGCGGGCCGCCTGCCATCCCTTGTATTCATTCACGTTCTCACGCGTCACGAGCGTCGAGGGGAGCAGAATGACAGTCTGCTCAGGCTTCTTGCCGTTGAGGGCTTCGTTGCCGAGACGAACACCCATCTGGGCCATCACGTAAGGATCCTGGCTAGCGGAAGCTTGCACCAACGTGTTGGCCTTCAGCGCCGCCTCGATATCCGGAGCGCCGTCAACGGACGTGATGATGATGTTCGACCGGTTCAACTGTTTGGCGGCCAAGTCCGAGCCGATCGCCTGTGGATCATTGATGGTGAAAACCGCATCGACCTTCGGGAAGCGGGTGAGGTGTCCCTGCATCACGGCAAGGCCACCGTCGCGAGATCCCTTGCCGTCCTGATCGCTGGATAGAACCTTGATGCCGGCAGCCCTGCCCAGGACCTTCTTACACCCATTCACGCGATCGATGACGGCAGAAACCTGGGGTCCGTTCTGGATGATGACGTCGCCATTTCCGCCGAGCTTGTCGACAATGTACTGACAGGCGATCTCGCCGGCCTGGGTATTGTCGGTCGTGACGGTTATATCAGCGCCTTTGGCTGCCGTATCGACAGCCACCACCAGGATCCCAGCCGCCTGCGCGCGCTTGATGGCCGGCTCGATCGCATTGGGATCACCAGGATTGAGCAGGATCATATCGACGCCCGCAGCAATGAAGTTGTCGATTTGGTTGAACTGCTTGTTCAGATCGTAGTCGTAGCCAACCGTGTTGACCTTAACGTTTGGATTGATCTTCTTGGCTTCCGCCTCTGCGCCCTTTGCGAGAGCCACGAAGAAGGGGTTGCCCATGGACCCCAGGGAAATGCCGATCGACTTCAGCTCCTTGGCCGATGCGCTGCCGACCGACAGGACGAGAATGGTGGCTGTGGTGAGAAGTACCTTCTTCATGAGAGTCCTCCGTTTGCTCGGTCGTTCATTGCACCCTCACAGGAGTCGACCGCGGGTCCTGTGAGGTGACTGTTATGTCCGGGCAGAACCGGACAGGCGGTAGCGATCGAGTGCGACCGCACCGATGATCACGAAGCCCTTGATGATGAACTGCCAGATGTCCGAGACCCCGATCAGGATCAGGCCGTTCGACAGCACGGCGATGATCAAGGCCCCGATGAGAGTGCCCCAGATCGAACCGATGCCGCCAACGAAACTGGTTCCGCCGAGGATCACGGCCGCAATCGCATCGAGCTCATAGGACTGTCCGAGTTGGACTCCGTTAGCCGCAAAAAGTCGCGCGGCCGACATGACGCCGCCCAAGCCAGCCAGAAGGCCTGAGATGCCGTACACGAACAGGAGCACGACCCAGACCTTGATGCCTGACAGGCGTGCCGCGTCTGGATTGCCGCCAACGGCATAAATGTACACGCCAAGGACAGTCCGGCGCAGGATGACCCATGACACGATCACGACCGCCGCCGCGATGATCACGAGCCATGGGACGCCGAAGAGCGTACCGTTACCGATGAAGGCGAAGGAAAGGTTCGGGTTGAAGACGGTGGTGTCGTTTCCGAGCAACCGAGCAAGGCCGCGCACGGCCGTGAGCGCCCCGAGGGTTACGATGAACGGCGGCAGGCGCAGAAACGCGATGAGGACACCGTTAGCGAGACCAAGCGCCCCACCCATGAGAAGTGCCGCCGGGATCCCGAGAAGGCCCCAACCAGGAATGAGCGACGCGTAGATGGCTGCCATAGCAGAGGCCGCCAGAATCGAGCCTACAGAGAGATCGATACCGCCGGTCAAAATGACGAAGGTCATGCCGGCAGCAAGCACCGTGTTGATGGATGCCTGCTGCGTGACAATCGAAAGATTCTGCCAGCTCATGAACCGGCCAGCCGACCACGCATCGGCGACGCTACCGGACTCGGAATAGCCGGAAAGCAGTTGGAACAGGATCGCAATTAAGATTAGCACCGGCAGCATGCCAAGTGCCTGTATGGTCGTTCCAAATGCCAGCTGCTGTACCGGCACTGGTGTAACTGGAGCTGAGGAGGTCATGGTCATGGCTTCAGTCTTTCGCGGAAATCGGCCTTAGGCCGCGATAGCGGTTGCGGATGTCGCAATGGCGATGATGTTTTCCTGGGTGACCGGCAGTGCGTCAGGACCGCCAACCTCTCCGGCAATACGCCCCTCGCGCATGACGAGGACGCGATCGCAAATTCCGATTATCTCAGGCAGTTCGGATGAGATCACGATAACGCCGACCCCAGCCTTCGCGAGGTCGTCAATCAATCTATAGATTTCAGACTTCGCGCCGATATCGACGCCACGCGTCGGCTCGTCGAGGATGAGAACCCTTGGCTTCGTCTCCAGGAGACGCGATAGAAGCACTTTCTGCTGATTCCCGCCCGAGAGAGCCCCGACGGGCACGAAGGCCGAGGGCGCTCTGATGGCCATAGATTGAATGGCTTGAGCTGCTCGCTCACGCGCGCGCTTCGGATTGAGGAATCCGCCCGGATACGCATCCCGACCAATCACGCCAAGATTGATGTTTTCATCAATCGACATGTCGAGGAACAGGCCGAGCTGCTTGCGATCCTCGGTCAGGTAGACGATCCCAGAGCGGATGGCGTCGATCGGGCTTTTAATGGCACAAGGCTGTCCATCCAGCGTCAGAGTGCCAGAGAGGCAGGCATCCGCACCGTAGATCAGACGAGCCAACTCCGTTCTTCCGGCGCCAACCAGTCCCGCGATTCCCAATACTTCGCCCTCATGCAAGTCGAACGAGCTGTCGAAGACACGACGGCCGTCACCGATGTTGCGAACCGAGAGGATGACCTTGCCGCGAGATCCGCGAGCGTCATGCTCCTTTCTGTAGAAAGATGAGAGATCACGGCCGACCATCATCAGAACCACGGTTTCAGGACGAATGGCGTCGCGTTCAAGCGTCCCCACATAGGAGCCGTCACGCAGAACTGAAACGCGGTCAGACAATGCGTAGACTTCATTCATGCGGTGGCTAATGTAGACGATGGCAAGTCCATCATCCCTGAGCTGCCGAACAATGCCGAACAGCTTGTCCGTCTCGCGCTCGGATAGGGTCGTGGTGGGCTCATCCATGACAAGAATACGGGAATTGGCGTGGATGGCGCGCGCGATCTCCACCAATTGCCGCTCGGCAATCGAGAGGTCGCGTACAAGGGCGCTCGCCTTGAAGGGAGCGCCTAGGCGCCTCAGGACATTATCTGATTGTGCGATCATGGCTTGGCGGTCGACAAAACCTGCCCGGCGAAGTTCACGGCCCAGATAAATGTTCTCGGCAACGCTGAGGTTCGGCGAGAGCGCCAACTCTTGGTAGATAATGGAAATGCCAAGCGCCTTGGCCGCCATCGGGCCATGGATCTGAACCGGTATGCCATTGATCAAGATCTCCGACCCTGGATCCGGTATGTAGGCTCCCGCTAGAATCTTCATCAGGGTCGATTTGCCGGCGCCATTCTCGCCCATGAGCGAGTGGACTTCTCCAGCGCGCAAATCGAGCGAAACGCCTCGCAGCGCCTTGATGCCTGCAAATGTCTTGGAGATGTTACGCATCTCCAAGAGCGAGTGTCTTGCGGTCTCACCCGGCATGCTTCCCTCCCAAGGGTTGGGGCACCCTTTCTCCTGGCGTTTCGACCAGGCGGAGGGCTGTTCTTTGGACCTAGCCTTGCCTCAAAAGGTGCGGCTGTCAATAAATAAATCAATATGAATTATGAATTGACAAGGGCTGCCAGCCTAGCCATTTTCTTTGTGTCTGCCGAAGGGCTGAAATAAAACGGGCCTAGCGATCCGGTTCCTGAGGGTCGCAACTTAAGCACGCTCAATTGGGCAAACGGACACCGGACGGCACTGATGGTTTTCGCATCTGGCATGGCTCATACTGCGACTCACGACAGGGCGAGGGGCAGCAATCTCACGGGTGTCCGTGCCTATAACGAACGCCTGATTTTATCCCTAGTGCGCCGACGCGAGAACCTGTCCAAAGCGGATATCACGCGGGCAACAGGCCTCTCGGCTCAGACTGTCTCCGTAATCGTCCGAGCCCTCGAGGCGGACGGCCTGCTCTTGCGGATGTCGCCGCAGCGGGGTCGCGTCGGTCAGCCCTCCGTTCCTCTCCAAATCGATCCGACTGGTGCTTATTCCATCGGTCTCAAGATTGGGCGTCGGAGTGCGAACCTGGTCTTCATGGACTTTGTCGGGACCGTCTGCCGTGACATTCACTGGACCTATCCCTATCCGACCCCAACGGAGCTGTTTGCAAAGCTGGGCAGCGGCCTGACGGAAATCACCAAAGGCCTCAGCGACGCGGAGATCCAACGCATTGCCGGGATTGGAGTGGCCGCTCCGTACGAGCTTTGGAACTGGACGGAGGCATTAGGCGCACCACAAGAGGTGCTGGACGCCTGGCGTAATTTCGACATCCAAACCGAGATCAGCGCACTGAGTCCCTTTCCCGTTATCGTCTCTAACGATGCCACGGCCGCCTGTGGCGCCGAGCTCACCTTCGGGATCGGGCGCGAGCATCCTGATTTCGTCTATTTCTTCGTTGGCTCCTTCATCGGCGGCGGAATCGTCCTGGGACGAAGCCTCTATCCCGGCCGCTTTGGCAATGCTGGTGCAGTGGGGTCGATGCCCATCCCGCGTTACGGACTGCAAGGCGCAGGCGTCGGGAACGCCGGCGGCTCACAACAACTCATTGCACTGGCATCGCTGGTGCGCCTTGAGGAGCGTCTTGCGTCTAAGGGCCATGATCCACTGTCGATTTTTCAATCTCCGTCGGAGTGGCAACCCATCGGCCCGTTGCTCGACGAGTGGATCGACGAAGCCGCCTATGGGTTGGCCCACGCCATTGTGGCGTCCGTTTCGGTCATTGATTTCGGAGCAGCAATTATCGATGGCGCCTTTCCTCCGGATGTTCGTCGTCGGCTTGTGGCGCGAACAAGAGAGCGGATTGCCGAGATCGATCTTCAGGGCCTTTCGCCGTTTCAGGTTCTTGAGGGCTCCATTGGCGCCAACGCCCGCGCGATAGGAGGAGCCAGCCTTCCGCTCTTCGCGAAATACCTTCTCGATCGCGACGTGCTGTTCAAGGAGGAGGTTTGATGCGCCGAGCGTCCGACCCAGGCTCAGATTTCGATCGATTATCTGATGACCCGCCGATTTCCTAACGATGTGAGATGCGAGCATGATCCTCGTCTGTGGTGAAGCCCTGATCGACCTTTTCGTGAATGATGGTCCGTTGGGCGGCCTCAAGACGGAGGTCGCCCTTGGAGGGTCGCCTTTCAATGTCGCCATTGCGCTGTCGCGCCTCGGCGAACGCTCCTCTTTCTATGGAGGCATTTCGACGGATCATTTCGGCTATGCTTTAAGGGAAACGCTTGCATCCGAGGGTGTAGATCTCGCCTACGCCGTTCGCTCGGGGCGGCTGACAACGATCAGCGTCGTGGCAACGGATGAAACGGGTCACCCAGCCTACTCCTTTCACGGCGAAGGCAAAGCTGATCGTCAAGTCACGGAGGCAGACTTGCCGCCAATGCTTCCAGACACCATCGAGGCTATCACGTTCGGCTCGTATACGATGGCCGTTGCGCCGGTCGCAAATACCTATCTCGCTCTTGCCAGACGGGAGTCGGAACGTCTGACGATCTCCATCGATCCAAATGTCCGGCCGACAGTGACCCCCGATATGAAGGAATGGCGTGATCGCTTCGAGACTTTCCTTCCTTATGCCAGTATCGTCAAGGCAAGCGATGAGGATCTTGTTACAGCCTACGGCCCGGACGTTGATGTCGAAGGCCTTGTCCGGCATTGGCACACGGCCGGCCCCTCACTGATCTTGGTGACACATGGAGCAACCGGCGCAACCGGCTATCTTCGCGGACACACGCCTGTCGCGGTCCCAGGTCGTAAGGTCGTTGTTGTCGATACCGTTGGAGCGGGGGACACCTTCCATGCGGCTGCCTTGGCCTACCTTGCCAAGATCGGGCGTCTGGCTCGTTGCCGGTTTCAGGACCTGACCATCGCCGAATTGCAGCAGACTCTCCGATATGCAGTTGCGGCGTCGTCCATTACCTGCACGCGACAGGGCGCGAACGTCCCAACCGATGCCGAGGTGCAGAGCGCTCTTGTTGAGGAAGCACCCGAATCTGATGCGGCTGCCGCTAAGCGCTTTATGAAGGCTCTTTCAGCCGCTTTGTTGCACAGGTCGATTAGCGTTCGCACGTAGGCCCAGTGGCTCTGTCACGGGAACTTGGATAGAGGCGAAGAGGACCTGATTTCAGACGATCACTACAGTTGCGTCGTCCGTTTGCGATGTTAGCCTTGCCATCGCCTGATGCGCTCGGCGGCGTTGGTGCATGAGGGCACAACGATGCCGCCGGCGCCCCTCCATGTGAACCGCACCGGGATTCCCGGAGGCTCCAACTCCTGACAGGATGGAGCCATGACGAAGCGAACCCCCCCTTATTCACCAGAGGTCCGCGAGCGGGCGGTCCGGATGGTTTTCGATCACCGCGACGAGCACGCCTCGCAGT
>NZ_QDAH01000150.1 GCF_003075415.1 Microvirga sp. KLBC 81 | reverse complement strand
GCTCGCGGCGTCGTATGAAACCCATTCGCATTCGGCAAAGTGCTTATCTGAACAATCGGATTGAGCAGGATCACCGGACCATCAAGAGGCGGATCCGACCCATGCTCGGATTCCAATCCGTGGCCACTGCCCGAGTGATCCTAGGCGGGATCGAGATGGTTCAGATGATGCGGAAGGGACAGGCAAAGTATGCCTGCAAGCGGCAGCCCTCGCTCGCTGAGCAGTTTGCCCTGCTTGTCGCATGAGCTCTCCACAAACACCTGATCCTTCCTCGTCTCTGTTCCGGAATTGCAACGGAACCTGCGGAACTGCAACGAATCTTTGAACGCCTTGTTGTGACCGTGTTGCACGGATCAGGTGGAGAATGCCCTCAGTCGGCTTTGTTGCATTACCTTGGAAAGAGCATAACGAACCCAGGCGACGTGGATCGCTCAGGCGGCAAGACCGAAGAGTTGGTTCACGAGATGGACTTCGCCTGTCCTTCCCGGCTGCTGCAGCATGCAGTGCCCGCGACCGATCCTGCGCATGGCTTCGAAGCCCTTGATGATTGGGCGCGAAGGGGGTTACTCACGTCCCAGTGCCAGCACAAAGCGCCAAAACCCTCGCGGGCACTTCAGCGATGCTTGGTTTACGCACTCTGTCACGCCGCTTGATTGGCCAAACTCGCGCTTAGGTGAAAAAGGTCCGAAGAAATCCAGATACGTCAGGACTCCATATGTACATGAGCATAGTAGCACTTGCAAATAGAAGCAAAGCGATAATCCAGCTAAGAAATACCCCTCTCACGCAGGTTATTAGTTGATCGCTGGTTGTCTTTGAATTTAGGATGAGGGCGAACTGCTCATCGACGGAACTTGGATATGCTGGTCGATCCGGGGCTTTGTGATCGTCATAAGCCATGATAGACAATTCGGCACCGTCAACGTGAGCCGAGAACCGCTCTTTCAGGCCATTCTGGCCAACCCTAACCCCTTGAGAGGACGTCGCCGGCTCCCCCGGCCGATATGTTCAACAGGGCACGTAGACTCGTTAAGGCGACGGTGCTGTCCTGACATGTTGCTTTCCTTCGTTCGTTCCATCCATCGCGGGTACCCGCGACATGAATGCCGGTCGGCAGCTCCTACCGCCGTACGACGAGGAAGTTGCAAAAGGCGTGCCAACGGCGCCGCAAGCGCCTCAGAAGAAATGTTGTGCAGATTATTCAACGGCTTCCCTGAGAGTGCGGCAGGACGCCAAGCCACACAGCACCGTGGCGCGGACCTGACAAACCCGACAGTTATCCAGGACTGGCGGCCAGGTTTTCTCTGTGGGAACAGCGCAATTCGCGCGTCATTTTACCGCGTTCGGCTGTGTCCGATGTCCGACACTGTCAGACATGCGACATAGCCGTATGAGAGGCATCATGCTGTTGTGGAATCATTCTCTCCTTTGGCACGGTATATGCTGAGCTGCGAACGCGGCACAGACTGAGGAGAAATCGTCCCATGATCACGCTGACCGACAATGCCGTCGCCGCCGAGCCGGCGGAAGGCTTGCGCATCATGATCCAAGCCAGCGTCAAGGCGTTCGTGGACGCAGGCTCCCAACCCTATTCGCCGGCATGGCCGCCGACTTTGTCACGAGGTCTGGATCCTCCGGCTTTGTCTTCGCCTATCCCAACGCACGGGAGATCGGCAACCCTTCGTCGATGCACGGTTTTGGCGCCTCCGTCGGTGCGGCGGTGAAGGAGACGCGTCGGCAGGTGCAGGCGCTGATCGGCGCGGAGTGCGACCATGAGATCGCCTTCACCTCGGGCGGAACGGAAAGCGACAATGCGGCGATCCTTTCGGCACTCGATGGTGTCGCGGGGGTCGGTCGAAGTCATCCAAGTTCTAGCGTTTTGGAAGACAGGATTGGCTCGATGATCAGCGCCCTCCGTCGGCAGGTGGCAATTGGTGCCCAGGCTGGCAACGCACGAGTCGATGAATTGATTGGAAACTGCCAGTGATCAAGCGCTTGGTTCTGGTTGGAGTGATCAGCCTTATCGGCCTCCTTCAAGCAGGTTGCGACTCAGCTGTTCGGCTATCTTGTGAGCGCGCGCGCTTGGCATGGAGACAAGTTCGGATCTGTTGCAAATTCGGTTTCTACTTGTCTTTTGCAACTGAGCTTCGAAGGCTCGTGACTGGAAAATCAACCACTTACGGTGACAACCAAAGCGCCAGAATGGCCCCTGAAATGACTATACTCGAAGTTTGCAACAGATCCCTTCCGCATAGGCCCGATGTCACAAGCAACTCTCGGATTGTCCCGCGGAGAACGCGCCTGCAACGCCTCTCGGCATGCCGTGGCTGTCCAGGATCGCGGACGCCCCGTCACACACCGTCTCAATCTGGCTCGGTCTTTCCGAGCATGCGGGCTTAAACCTATTCCCGATTGAAGCGGCGCGCCCATGCGGCGCTGTGCGGGGGGCATCGGCTCGCAAACCGGTCAGCACCATCGCGTGAGGCGGGGAAAAGACCTAAGACAGAACCGTCAGAAATGCCCTGGCCGATCCGTTCCGCGTTCGGAGCGAGCGATCATCCGGCCCTCTTCACACAATCATTCCAGAGACTCGTGTTGCGCCACCACGATGTCACGGCAGAGTCCACCTACCATGTCGAAGAGAACGTCTCCGCGCGTCCTGTTTCACTACAAAAACTTCCGCTCCCTCTGGTCAGCGTCTCTGGTGTCGAACCTGGGCAGCCTGGTCGAGGGCGTGGCGGCGGCGTGGCTGATGACGAGCCTGGCCACGTCCCATGACATGGTGGCCCTCGTCCAATCCTCGGCCACCCTGCCGGTCATGATGTTTTCGCTCGCCGCCGGAGCGCTCGCCGACAACTTCGATCGCCGCCGGGTCATGATGGCGGCGCAGCTGCTGATGCTGGGCGTCTCAGCGTCCCTGGCCTTGCTCGCCTCTGCAGGGGCCGTGACCCCCTGGATGCTGTTGAGCCTGACCTTCCTGATCGGCTGCGGCTGGGCGCTGCACGACCCATCCTGGTACGCCTCGATGGGCGAGATCTTGCCCCGGCAACACTTGCCGAGCGCGGTGGCCCTCAACAGCATGAGCTACAATCTCATGCGCAGCATCGGACCGGCGATCGGCGGCCTCATCGTCGCAACCGCCGGGGCGGCCTTTGCGTTCCTGTTCAACGTCGTTTGCTGCTTCGCCCTCCTCATCGCGCTCTGGCGCTGGAAGACGAAACCGGCGCCACAGCTGCTCCCGCGGGAGCCGTTCGGCAGTGCGATGGCAGCGGGCTTCCGCTACGTGCTGTTGTCGCCGAACCTGCTCAAGGTGATGGGTCGGAGCCTCGTGTTCGGCCTCACCGCCGTCGTGATCCCGGCGCTGCTGCCGTCCGTAGCCCGGGAGCAGGTTGCGGGCACGGCGATCATCTATGGCATCATGCTCGGGTTCTTCGGCCTCGGGGCGATTTTAGGCGCGCTGCTCATCGGACAGGTGCGGGACGTTCTCAACCCTGAATGGATCATTCGCGGCGCCTTCGTCGCGCTGGCCCTCAGCTGCGTCGGTCTGGCCTGGAGCGAATACATTTGGCTGAGCTGCCTGCTGCTCGTGCCGGCCGGTGTGGCGTGGGTGCAGGCCTGGTCGCTGTTTAATGTGACGGTTCAGCTGTCGACTCCGCGCTGGGTGGTGGGACGCGCCCTGTCGCTCTATCAAGCGGCATCGTTTGGCGGCATGGCGGCGGGCAGCTGGCTCTGGGGCGAGGTGGCGGACGCGCACGGTATTGCGGGCGCCTTGGTGATGGCGAGCGTTGCTCTCGTCGCCGGTGGGCTGCTCGGCCTGGTTCTGCGCCACCCGGACAGTGAAACCCTCAATCTCGATCCCACCAACCAGTTCTGCGAACCGGCACTGCAGCTCGACCTGCGGCCGCGCAGCGGGCCGATCATGGTGATGGTCGATTATCATATTGATCAGAGCGATGTCGCCGAGTTCCTCAGCGTCATGGCCCTGCGGCGACGCACCCGCCTGCGGGATGGGGCGCGACACTGGGCGCTTCTGCGCGATCTGGAAGAGCCGCACCTCTGGACCGAGCGGTACCATGTCCCGACCTGGGTCGAGTACGTGCGCCACAATCAGAGGCAGACGCATGCCGACGCTGAGATTGTGGCGCGCCTGGAGGCACTGCACCGGGGCGAGGGTCCGCCCAAGATCCACCACAAGATTGAACGGCAGACCGGGCGGGTCCCTGCCGACATGCCGCTCAAGCCGGACTTCGGCAGGACTTGAGGGGACCGCGTTGTGGCGCGAAGAGGCGGGTTGGCCACCGGCGCTGGGTAATGAGGACGACTGTGCCTTTTATCTCGGAGGTCTGCCGTGCCGTCTGTTCGGCCAGATCCCGGTTGCATTTCGCTGGTGTGACGATGCCGTCCGCGGCTCGAACAGAGGAATACTTGAAAGATCAACCGCAAATGTCCTGCGATGTGACAATGCCATCAGCCCCTCGCGTCAGCATTCTCCTCCGAACGAAAGCGGGAGAGGGGGAGGGGCATTCGTGTGTGGCGCATTCCGCCTCGACCGCAAAGGCGCGCGGAAGAGTGGGCGTCGACGCGCTGCGGTGCAGCAAGATATCAGGCCGCTATCGCCGGCGAGCGATGCGGTCGATCTGGAAGCGCCGGATGCCGAGGTCATCGAGTTCCCGATCGGAGAGCCTGGACAGCTCGGTGACAGCCGCGCGGTAACGGAAGTAGGCACGGATCTGAGCAAGGATCTGAGACATGAACATCGGGAACTCCAGTCAGTTCGCTGGCGTGAGGGCGGCTGTTGTTTCTGCCTGTGCAGCGCAACATCCATACCTGTGCGACGCAGAAATGAGCAGAGATGCGACAACTGAGGCAGGCATGCTCACGATGCATGTAGCTGTCATCAAGCGTTCATTGGGGTGCTCACGGAGCATTGCCGGGACGTTCTGGAGAAGGATTTTTCTGCCCGGTCCTTCTTCGCTGGAACTGAGCAAGGCAGTGAGGCGCACACAACCTGTTCAGAGTGGGCTCTGCGGGGGAGCATGAGAATTTGCGGCACTGTTGCAAACCGTATATCTCAAAGTTTCAGGCACTGCGACCCGTGTCTCACCAGGGGGGACGTGGTGCTCAAGGGCAGACATTTTGACCGAGCGGTGATCCTGGTCTGCGTGCACTGGTACCTCGCTTACAAACTCAGCCTCCGGAATCTGGAAGAGATGATAGCAGAGCGCGGTCTCTCCGTTGATATGCGACCATGCATCGCTGGGCTGCTCATTACTCGCCCGAACTGCTGGATCACTTCAACTCACGTGGGCGCATCGTTACCGGCATGCGGTATATCGACGAAACAAGGTGCATGATAAGTGGCGGTATCTGTATCGTGCACTCGACAGCAACGGGGACACCGCGGAGTTCTGGTTCAGCCAACGGCGAAACCTCACCGCTACTAAACGGCTTCTGCGCAGGACATTCAAACGGCACGGCCGTCCCAAGCGGATTGTCATCGACAGCATTCAGACGAACCGGGAGGCGATCCTGTCCTGCGATACTGCAGCCCGGCTCCGGGAACGATCAAGGTGTTGTCGGAAGCCCATTCGCAGTCGGCAAAGTGCCTACTTGGTCGGCCCTGAATAACTCACAACTTGTTGGGGATGAAGGATTCTTCGTCTTCGCGAAGCATCGTAAAATGCCAGCATCTGGGTGCTAACCCGCTCGAACTTGGTGTTTTGCGATGGGACCCAAGCCGACGATGCCGAGCTCCGGCGATCTCTACCGCAGCCGTCTCGATCAGTGTCATGAGCTGTTTCGCCTGGCAGGTCTGATCGACTGGGACCGCTTCGACCGGGAGTTCGGCCGCTTCTACCGCCCGCTCGGACGGCCCGCCAAACCCACCCGGCTGATGGCGGGGCTGTCCTATCTCCAGCCCACCTTCAACCTCTCCGATGAGGCGGTGGTGCAGCGCTGGGTCGAGAACCCGTACTGGCAGTGGTTCTGCGGCTGCGAGTACTTCCAGCATGAGCTGCCGTGTGATCCGAGCTCGCTGACGCGCTGGCGCAACCGGATCGGCCCCGAGGGGCTGGAGAAGCTGCTCACCGCCACCATCCAGGCTGGGCTCGCCACGGGCGCGGTGCGGCCCACGAGCCTGGAGCGGATCAGCGTCGACACCACCGTGCAGCCCAAGGCCATCACCCATCCCACCGACGCGAAGCTGTATCTGAAGGCCTTGCAGGCTTTGGTGCGGCAGGCGAAACGGCATGGCCTCAAGCTGCGGCAGACCCACACGCGTCTGGCCAAACGGGCGGCCGTGCAGGTCGGCCGCTATGCCCATGCCCGCCAGATGCGGCGCATGCAGCGGCAGCTCAAGCGGCTGAAGACTTATCTCGGGCGTGTCTATCGCGATGTCGCCAGGAAAGTCGCTGGGGATGAGGGGCTCTCGTCGTGCTTTGCTTCCCTCCTGGGCCTGACGGAGCGTCTTCTGACACAGGAGCGCACGAGCAAGAACAAGGTGTACAGCCTGCATGCGCCGGAGGTGGTCTGCATTGCTAAGGGCAAGGCGCATCGTCCATACGAATTCGGCTCGAAAGTCGCGGTGGCAGTGACCAATCGGGAAGGGTTTGTCCTTGCCTCCAAGGCGCTGGAGGGCAATCCGTATGACGGCCATACGCTGAATGCCACCGTGGACCAGGTGATGTCAATGCCGAGTGAATTTTCCTCAGAAGTGCCGAAGTAAAAATCCCCAGCTTTATCGGTTGGCTCATCGGTTCGA
>NZ_QDAH01000149.1 GCF_003075415.1 Microvirga sp. KLBC 81 | reverse complement strand
CCCATCTCGGCGCCCCAATAGTCACTGTCTTCGCGCGACTGATCTCTCATCGACCTATCCTTCGTCTCTTCATCATGCAGTAGGGGGCACCAAACGGGCTCAGATCAACGATGCGGGGCAGATCGTCGATCGGGTAAAAGGCTATCTTACAGCGAGTGAAGGATCGGCCGCTGCAACCGGCTGGGTTTGGCTGCTCGTGGCCGGAGCGCGCACATGACAGGCCACGACTCGACCGTCTGCCATCGGCACCAGAGGCGGCACGTCGACCCTGCACCGCTCAACCGCGAGCGGGCAGCGCGGGTGGAACGCACACCCGCTCGGCGGATTGACGGGGCTTGGCACCTCGCCCTCCACCGGGGCCGCCAGCCGTGCCCGCGTTGGATCCGGCACAGGTGCTGCCCCGATCAGCGCCTCGGTGTAGGGGTGGACCGGCCTGGCAAAGAGCGCTTCACACGGGGCGAGTTCCACGATCCGCCCCAGATACATGACCGCCACGCGGTGACCGATATGCTCCACGACGCCAAGATCATGCGAGATGAACACGAAGGCGATGCCCATCTCCTGCTGGAGGTCCAGAAGCAGGTTCAAGATCTGGGCCTGTACGGAGACATCAAGGGCCGAGACCGCCTCGTCAGCGATGATGAGCGAGGGCTGGAGGGCCAATGCCCGTGCGATTCCGAGCCGCTGGCGCTGGCCGCCCGAGAACTCGGGCGGGAACCGGTGCATCATCTCGGGCCGCATTCCCACCTTGCGGAGAAGGTCCGCGGCCAGCACGTCGCGTTGCTTACGGCTGAGGCGCTCAAAATTCTCGACAGGCTCGGTGATGATCTGCCCGGCCGTGAGGCGCGGGTTCAGTGACGAGTAGGGATCCTGAAACACCATCTGCATGCGCCGGCGCGACGCGCGAAGCTCGTGTGTCTTGAGACTCGCAATGTCGATCCCGTCGATCAGCACGCGTCCGCCCGTCGGATTCACGAGCCGCATCAGGAGCCGCGCGACCGTGGACTTGCCGCAGCCGGACTCACCCACAATGCAGAGCGTCTCGCCCGCTTCGACGGAGAAGGAAACATCCTCGACCGCCCGCACCACCGGGACCGTCTTGTTCAGAAAGCCCGCACCGAGCGGATAATGCTTGGTCAGGTTCTCGACTTTCAGCAGGGGACCATTCATGCGCCTGCTACCTCTTCAGAACGCCAGCAAGCTGCGGCGTGGCTTTGCCCGACCTCCCGAAGGGTGGGCGTCTTCTCACGGCAAAGGTCGATCGCGAACGGGCAGCGAGCCGCAAAGCTGCAGCCGATCATGGGCCCGCGCAGGTTTGGCACAGTTCCGGGAATTTCCGGAAGGCGCTGCCGCCGGCCGTGCCGCCGATCCGGCACCGAGCGCATGAGGGCCTGAGTGTAGGGATGCGCGGGGCGCGCAAACAGATCGGTTACGGTTGCTTGCTCGACGATCCGGCCGGCGTACATGACAATCACTCGTTGGCAGGTCTCGGCGACAACGCCCAGATCATGGGTGATGAACATCACGGCCGTCCCCATGCGGTCTTTCAGATCGACGATCAGCCGCAGGATCTGCGCCTGGATCGTGACGTCCAGCGCCGTCGTCGGCTCATCGGCGATCAACAGCTCCGGTGAGCAGGCGAGCGCCATGGCGATCATGGCACGCTGGCGCATGCCGCCTGACATCTCATGCGGATAGTTGCTAACCCGACGTTCGGGGTCCGCAATGCGGACGAGCCGGAGCATCTCTTGCGCCTCGGCCATTGCTTCGGCCCGGGAGGCCTTGGTGTGGATCTGGACCGCTTCAGCGATCTGGTGACCGACCGTGTAAACCGGGTTCAGGCTTGTCATCGGCTCCTGAAAGATCATGGCGATCTGGTTGCCGCGGATCTGTCGCATCTCCCGGTCGGAGAGGTTCAGGAGATTGCGTCCGTGGAAGCGGATCTCGCCGCCGACGGTCCTGGCGCTCAGCTTCGGCAGCAGGCGAAGGATGGAGAGGGCGGTGATGCTCTTGCCGCATCCGGATTCACCGACAACGCCGAGCGTTTCGCCTTTCCTGACCTGGAAGCTGATGCCGCCCAGGGCACGGGTGACGCTGTCTTCGCCGAAGAAGTGCGTCTCGAGGTCTCGAACATCAAGCAGGACGTCATCCCCAATGGTATTTTGCATCTGCATTTGCATGTCAGCGCCTCCGCTTTGCACGGGGGTCGAACAGGTCGCGCAGGCCATCCCCGAGCAGGTTGACGGTGAGGACCGTGACGGCAAGGCAAATGCCAGGGGCGAAGACTGTCAGGGGGGCGACGCCGAGATACAAGCGAGAGCTTGCAATCATGTTGCCCCAGCTAGGGATCTCCGGCGGCACGCCGACGCCTAGAAAGCTCAGCCCAGCTTCTGTCAGGATCGCACTGGCGCACACACTGGCGCTTTGGACCATCAGGGCCGGAATGGTGCTCGGGAGAATGTGCCGCCCCAGCACCTTCGGCAGGCGCGCCCCGCCGCACAGCGCCGCCTCCACATAGGGACGCTCCCGCACACTCAGAACTACCGAACGAACCAGCCGCGTGACGGCTGGCGTCTCGGGGATTGCGATGGCAACGATGAGGATGCCGATCCCGGGGCCTGTCAGGGAAATTAGCGCAATGGCCAGCAGAATCGTCGGGATCGACATCAGGCCGTCCATGACCCGCATGGCGATGTTGTCGAAGCAGCGGTTGTAGCCGGCAATAATCCCGATCAGAAGCCCGGCAAGAGCCGCGCACACAGCCGATAACAGCCCGACCATCAGGGAGATGCGTGCGCCGAAGATCGTTCGGGCAAACACGTCCCGGCCGAGATTATCGCTTCCAAACCACATTTCGGCGGAAGGCGGCTGAAGCCGCTTGAAAGGATTCATGGTCATCGGATCGCCCGCGAAAAGCGGAGCAGCCAGGGCCAGGACCATTAGAAGCATTAGGAGGCCGCCCCCTATCAGCACCAGCGGGTGCCGCCTTGCGAGGCGAGCAAGACTGGATATCTGAAGTCGGCTCTGCGGTTCCGATTCAATCGATGCAAGGGAGAGAGTCATATCAGTACCGGATGCGAGGATCGATCAAGGTGTAGGCAAGATCGACCGCGAGATTGATCAGGACGTACAGACCTGAAACCAGGATGAGCACGCTCTGAATGATGGGATAGTCACGGTTGTTGATCGCATCGACGACCAGACGACCGATACCGGGTACGTTGAACACCGTTTCCGTGAGGACAACCCCGCCGATCAGATAGGCGAAGCTGATGCCGATCACGGTCAGGATCGGAACGCCGGCGTTTTTCAAAGCATGGTGGAAAAGCATGGCATAGGGCGAAGCGCCCTTCGCAGCGGCCGTTCGCATATAGTCTTCCGACAGGACCTCGAGCATGCTCGCCCGAGCGGTCCGGGCAATGAAGGCAATGTAGCCAAGACTCAGAGCCACGGTGGGCAGGATCAGTTGCACAAACCAAGGCACCAGGCCACGGTTGATTGGCACATATCCCTGAACCGGCAGCCAGTGCATTCTGATAGCAAAGAAATATACGAGGAAGTAACCAACGACAAACACCGGAACAGAAAAACCAAGCGCCGAGAAGGCCGCGAGAAAGCGGTCGATGAGACCGCCCGATCGCCACGCGGCAAGAACGCCAAAGGAGACACCGACCGTCACCGAAAGGATCATGGTCAGGACTGACAGGGAAATGGTCGGTTCGAGCCGGTGCGAGATGAGTTGGAGAACTGGATGTCCGGCAAAGATCGAGATGCCGAAATCGCCGCTGAGCATGTCCCGCACCCAACGCAGGAACTGAACTGGCAGTGGATCATTGAGCCCCAGACGCTCGCGGATGCCAGCGATCATTTGTTCTGTCGCCGACGGGCCGGCGATCATCGCCGCCGGGTCGCCGGGCGCCAGCCTGAGAAGCAGAAAGACGAAGATCCCGACCATCGCCATAACGGCGATGGTCGACACCATCCTGCGTAAGATGTAGCCAGCCATCGCTCAGGCCTTCTGCATGTTCCACATTGCAACAGGTCCCGGCATCTCAATGAGCCCGGTGAGCGTCTTGCGGCGTGCGATCGGCGACACAATTTGGCCTAGCCTGACGTCGCCGACGAAGTCCCACCAAACCCGTTGCATTTCGCGAGCCAGTGCCTTGCGCTGTTCGAGCGTTTCGACATCTGCCCATTTGGCCCGAAGAGCCTCGTATTCGTCGTTCTTCGGCCAGCCATACCAGCCAGTGTCACCATTGGCGCTTAAGGGGAGGGCGGCGATTGGATCACTCAGGGAATGGTCGGTGGTGCTCGTGAGGAAGATGCTCCATCCACCGTTCTCGACAGGCCCCTTGTTCGCGCGGCGTTTGATAACCCCGCCCCAGTCACTCGGCGCAAGCTCGGCATTGACCCCTATCTTGCGCAGCGTCGCCGCCAGTAACTGCGAGGCATTGCTGAACGCCGGCAAATTCGTGGGTTGGAGAATGACGACCTTCTCGCCGGCATATCCTGCTTCCCTGAAGAGCTGCCTGGCCTTTTCCGGATCGCCGCCCCTCTTGTACCAGCCCGTATTTTCGTCGTTGGAATAGAGTGTACTGTTTCCAAAGATAGAAGTGACGGTGTGGCCGTATTTTGGGTCGGGGGCCATGACGCGCAAGAACGCCTCCTGGTCGAGCAGGTGAAGCATCGCTTGGCGCGCCTTGACGTTGTCGAACGGCTTCTGCAGACAGTTCATGCGTAGGACCGTGTCGTCGCCAGCCTTGTCCAGAAGCTGGAGTGCAAGGTTCGGATCGCTCTCGATCGCTGAGTAAAGATCGGGCGGTGGAACTTGAAGGAAGTCAATTTCACCTGTCTGCAAGGCCGCCAAAGCAGTTTGCTGATCAGCGATATTGTCCCAGATCACGCGATCGATCTTGACGACCTTTCCGCCGGCACCCCCGTCTAACGGCTCCTGTCGTGGTACATATTTTTCGTTGCGGTCATAGGTAAAACTCGAACCTGGCCTGGCAAGAGCGTCATTAAACTTAAACGGCCCCGATCCGATATTCGCGGTTACCTGCTCGGTCGCGGGGCGGCCCGCGTCCTTCTCGCGCATGACGTACAGGCGCCGCCCCGACATTGTCGCCATCAGATCAATCAGAAGACCCAGCGGCTCCTTAAGCGTGATCGTGAAGGTCTTGTCGTCCTTCTTTGAGATATCCCTGGCCCGCTCCATGAGCAGTCGTCCGCCGCCGTCCGCTTGACCCCAGCGACGGATCGAGGTCACGCAATCCGCCGCGGTGACAGGAGTGCCATCGTGCCAGCTCAGACTGTCCCGGAGCTCGAATGTATAGTTCTTCTTGTCGTCGGAAACACCCCACTTCCCCACCATTTGCGGCTGCGGTGTCAACTTGGAGTCGCGTGCGAACAGCGTGTCATAAATCATCAGGGCATGGTTGGCGGTAATGGTAGCTGTCGTAAAGATCGGATCGAAGACGCTTAGGTCGCCGTCCATCGCCATGCGTACTGTCCGCGCGGCTGTAGGTGCCGTCTGCGCCCGCAGGACTGACGGAATCGATAAGGCCGTTCCGGCGGCTACGCCCGCTTTAACGAGGTCGCGTCGAGAGATTGTCATGCTCGGGTTCCCTTTGCGCTTTTGACTGCAAGTTCGGCTCACTACGGTACGTAAGCCCTTTGTTTGGAAGCAGGAGCTGTAGGCTGGACTTAAGGCCACCAGTTCCAGCGCTACATTTATCTCGTTATATATCCGTTTGCAACGAATGTTTTAAACATTGGATGACCACGTTATGGCAAAGGGAGCGATGCCTTCAAACAATCTACGCAACGGTGTAAGATATCATTCGGTTCGCGCTTCACGACGCGGCGAAAGAATGCCGACCCGCAGGCGCTGGCCTCGCGAGCAGCGTCCATACAGGCGTGCCATTTTGGTCGAGGCGCTGGTCTCATCGTTTAACGCCAGCCGCTCGGAATCGAGATCAAGCTGTCTGTCAAACTGGGCTCAGGACCTATTAATTTGGGTTGAGGTGTGATTCAGAGCCTTCTGTCGAGGAGGCTGTGAATGGGTGATCTGTTTCTGCTCAGTGAGCGTCAGATGGCGAGGATTTCGCCGTGTTTTCCGCTGGCCCATGGAGTGCCACGCGTGGATGACCGGCGGGTGGTCAGCGGGATCGTGTACGTCATCCGCAACGGCTTGCAGTGGAAGGATGCGCCTAAAGAGTACGGGCCCCACAAGACGTTGTACAACCGGTTCATGCGATGGAGCCGACTGGGGGTGTTCGACAGGATCTTCGCGGCTCTGGCCAGCGAAGGCCCCAAGCCCGAGCGGATCATGATCGACGCCACGCACCTGAAGGCACACCGCACCGCGGCGAGCCTGCTCAAAAAGGGGATGTTCCCCGTCGTATCGGGCGCACGAAGGGTGGCCTGAACTCCAAACTCCATGCGGTCTGCGATGAGGCAGGCCGGCCGATCATCCTGTTGCTGTCGGAAGGGCAGATGAGCGACCATAAGGGCGCACGGCTCATCCTGGAGGCGCTGCCGACTGGCGCAACCCTGATTGCCGATCAGGGCTACGACAGCAACTGGTTCCGGGAGGCTCTTGCTGACAAAGGCATCACATCCTGCATTCCGCCGACCAAGAGCCGGAAAGCTCCCATCGCCTATGACAAGGCTCTGTATCGTCAACGGCACAAGGTCGAGATGGTCTAATCACAAATGACAAATTCTGCCTGAGCCGCTTTGGACAGCTTAAGCTGAACTGGTGGCGATTG
>NZ_QDAH01000148.1 GCF_003075415.1 Microvirga sp. KLBC 81 | reverse complement strand
GCCGTGGAGAACCTGGCCCATAGAGCATCCCTCCATTCAGGCGATGAGAAGGCACCATCAAACCCCGGGATCAAACACCCTAGGGCTATGAGCCAAGCCTTAGAGCATCGTGCGGAACCGCAGGTCCGCGTCAGCGAAAAGTGGACCCGGGTTTCGCTGACGCAGACCTCCGCTTCCTCGCCGAACGATGCGCGGCTCAGGGAATTGAGCATCGGACCGAAAAGTGGAGTCCACTTTTGGGTCCGATGCTCTAAGCAAAAAGCCTCCGCAGCGGGCACGCTGCGAAGGCTCATTCTCAAGATGACTCACCTTAGAAGATGTAGAAGTCGCTGTAGCTGATGGCAGCCTTGTTCGCCAGCTCGGCAAACTTGATCTGCTGGGCGGAACCGGTGCCATCCTTGTCGTAGAACAGCTCACCGGTCGTCTTGTTGTAGATGATGCGATCAGAACTGTCGTGAGCCTTCTCGCCGCTATAGAAGGCTGACGACGTCAGCTTTCCTCTCGAAATGTTCGTGAAGATCGCATCATCCAGATTGATCGTATCGTCGGAACGATACCAATCCATGATCTTATCGACATTCGTTGTTGCGCTCAGCGCCGTGTCGAACACGAAGTAGTCCTTGCCGCTGCCACCGGACAGAATGTCGTTCCCGCCCTTTGCAGCGATGCGATCACTCCCGCCGAGGCCGGAGTAGTTGTCTGCGCCGCTGGTGCCAAAGTAGCGGTCATTGCCCGCCGTTCCACTGATCCCGGACGGTGGTGTCGGAGTGGGCTCCGGGGTGGGCTCCGGCGTCGGAGTGGGCTCCGGCGTGGGCTCCGGCGTGGGCGTGGGCTCCGGCGTCGGAGTGGGCTCCGGAGTGGGCTCCGGCGTGGGCGTGGGCTCCGGCGTCGGAGTGGGCTCCGGAGTGGGCTCCGGCGTGGGCGTGGGAGACGTCGGCGTCCACGTCGGAGTACCACCCGCGTAAGCTTCGCTGCCGGACACCTGAACGGAGTAGTTGTCGTACCCGTCGGCAATCTTGACCCAGCTGCTGGTCGGACCGGAGAAGTCGTTGTTGGCGACCTTGAAGGTGTTAACGTGGTTGTCAGGGTCCACAACACGCTTCAGGTGCACGCCGCCATAGCCGCCGGCATCGTTCCAGCCCCTGAGGACATTGTTCTCGACAACGAGGGTATCCGTCGGACCGGCCATATGGTCCGAGTAGTAGCCGATGCCGGCTTCGTTCGTCTTCTCGACGTAGTTGCCGCGGATGATGCCGGAGCTGCGCACCGAGATGCCGTTTCCGTCAACGGAGTTGAGAACGATGTTGTTCTCGATCAGCGTATCGGAGGTCTGCACGTAGATGCCGTGCTCGAGACCGCCCGCCTTGTTGAGGCCCGTCGTATCAAGGTAGTTGCCGACGATCTTCAGGTTGGTGTGATCGACACCATCCTCAAGGCGCTGAGCGGCGGAAATGCCGTTTGCCTTGACGTTCGTAATCTTGTTATGAACGATCTGGACGTTATCGGAACCGCCCGAGGAACTCAGCCTGATGCCGGAGCCGCCGATGTTGTCGAGCGTGGAGTTCTCGATGCGGAGATTGTTGACGTTCTTGATGAAAATGCCGTCTCCGCTTGTGTTCTTGATGGTGACGTTACGGATCAGGGTGTTGTCCCATTCGGGACCCTCGAGACGGAGGGTGGACGTTAGAACGAGATTCTCAATAACCCTTGTATAAGTCTGCTCAGTCATTTTTTGCCAATCATTTTTCTGGCTACTGCTCGCCTCCTCCTATTCCAGGAATAGAAGCTGCCACTTTAAATTATCCAAATGTCACACGTGCAATACTGCACGTCCTCTTAAGAGGAATGTTCGTTATCTGAAAATGCAAAGCCGAGAAGTAGCTAAAGGTGGGATACGCTTACTGATGATCCGTTTAATTAAACTCGATTATGTTATAAATATGGCACTGAATTAGCTTGGTTAGTATGATCAAATTCGCGTTTATACATTACGACGGGTAAAGTCGCAGTGCTATATTTGCGGAATATAGACTTGATACTGAGTTATTTTCTTATACAGCATTGAGGCTTAGGCGCACGGAATTGTAAATTCCCCAACCAGAACGGGTCAGCCTCGAATGAGGCTCCTGGAGGATAGGCTCTGATGGGGTTGTCTAATCGGAGGCCATTTTGCAAGTGTTTTTTCAAAGGCTCACCGGCTCGAGGCTGAGGTCAGGCTCGAGGGATCATTGAGGGCCAGATACAGCGGATCAGCGGCGCGCCATGTGAGCATCTGCCGGGGGCAGGGTCGTCCTCGCGGTCGACAGCAGTCGCCGCATGATGGAGCTTCGCGGGAGGAGCCTTCCAATGTGGACGACGCACTCGGCTGAAGCAGCGGTGCATCCCATCAAGCGGAATGGCTCGGCCCACGTCCCGGCAGGGGCGTCTTAGCGCGTTCAGAGACTGAACATGTTCCGCAAGATCAAGCGGCGGCGCCAACAGCCCGGTCGAAGAAGGTGCCGGCCTTGAGCATCTCATGCATGATGACCGCCAATTTGCGGGCCACCGCAACAGCAGCGCGCTTGAAGCCGACCCACTCTCTGAGCTTAAGACCCCAGGTCCGCAGGCCGCTCTCGGCCGAGCTGCGGGTCAGGATGACCGTTGCGGCCTCAAAGAGGAGCCCCCGCATCTGGCGATCGCCTCGGCGGGAGATGTGGCCATCGTAGTCGACCTCACCCGACTGGTAGCGCCGGGTGGTCAGGCCCAACTAGGCGCCGACGGAGCGGGAGTTCTTGAAGTTATCCGGATCCTCAATCGCGGTCGCAAAGGATGTCGCGGTGATCGCCCCGACACCGGCGATCGACATGAGAATGCGACAGGCTTGGTTCTGACGCGCGCCGGCCACGAGTTGACGTCCGAGTTTAGCGGCCCGGATGCGCAGGCTGCGCCACGCCTCCAGCATTGGCAGCACGATGGCAGAGAGCCCGTCCTGACCAACCAGAAGGCTGCGGACATTCTTCTCGAATGTGCTGCCCTTGCCGGCGGGAACGACCAAGCCGAAGGTCTTCATGAGGCCACGGATCTGATTGGAGATCTCGGTTGTGATCCGCACCAGTCTGGTGCGGGCTGCCACAAGTGTGCGGGTCAGCACGCTGTCGAAGCCCTTCACTCGCGCCTCACGAAAGAAGCTCACCTCCGCCAGATGCGCCAGGCCATCGGCATCGTTCGCATCCGTCTTGTTCGCTGTCATGTCGAGGGCAGCCTTGGCATGACGAGCATCGATGCAGATCGCCGGCAGCCCCTCGGCAGGGAGGGCATGGTAGAACCACACCGACAAGGGGCCGATCTCGAACACGACCCGCTTCACAGACGATGCGCGTTTGCGGATCAGGTCAGCAACCAGCTTGGGATCAGAAGGGCATTTGCCGCGCCAGACGCGCTTGCCGTCCCGTCGGATCGACACCGCCGTCTCTTTCATCGACACGTCGAGCCCGATATAGTCGTCCATGGCTGTTCTCCATTCGATGCTTGGGCCCGGCTTCTCGTCGTGAGCCCGTTTTTCCATCTTATCGGGCAACTGATCTTCCCTCGCATTGGGCTCTCCCGCACTTTGCGTGGATTACGCTGCCAGGAGCACCCGGCGGCACAGGAGATCGAAACTGGCTCGTCCATACATGGAGCGTTTGAGGAGCTTGAGGCGTGTGATCTGACCCTCGGCTTGCCCACTGCTCCACGGCTGTGTCAGTGCCGCGCGGACCGCAGCACTGTCCTGCTCCAGACCGGCGGCAAAGGTCCCGATAGGCTGGATGCCGGATGACCGAGCTTCAGCGATCCATGTTGTTAGAGCCTCAATAGAGGTCTGCGCATTGTTTCGAGTCTGGCGCTCACGACAACATTGACGAATGAGAGCGCAGAAGCGCTGAACGAGATCAGCGACAGCTGCAGTCTCGGGATCTTGTCGTACTCGGGCCAATACGGCAGCCTCCGTTGCATCAAGCACTGTCGGAGGGCGCACAAGAAGCCATGCAAGCTGCTTGTGAGATGGAAGCGAAGCGTCCGCTGTGGGGCATGTCGGGCTGGTTGAACGCCACTTATGGACTGTTGTCTTTGCGGGAGCCGTTCGGCGTTCGGCCAGCCAACGATAGACCTGCTTGGGTGAGCCGGCAAAGCCGAGATCCCGCAGTTCACGCCAGAGGGCGGTGCCGTTCTCGCATCCTGCGGCCAAGCGTGCATTGAGGTGAGGCAGAAATGGGTCGAGAATACTTGGTCCAGGTTGGCGCACGGCACGTGCCGGGAAGCTGTCGGCTTGGGCGAACTTCCTGAATGTGCCGCGTGCCAAGCCCGTCGTGCGGCTGATCGCCAACAGCGCTTCTCCACGGGCATGTCGCTGCCGGACTTCCTTATAGAGAGCCTGCCAACGGGCCCGGCTATCGGCACTGGCAGCCTGCTCGGCACGGGTGCGAGGATAGGCGCGAGTTCGCCGTCCTGAGGCTACCGGCGATCCCCTAACAAGGGGCAGACGCCGCAATCGAGCATGGGCGCCCGCCAGCCAACGCTCGACCATTTGGCGGGCATTCAACAGCAGATGCCAACGATCCGCCACCTGAATTGCCTTGGAGGCTGTGGCAGCACCCTTTGCGTACTCGCTGGAGCGGTCGCGGGCGATGATCTCGATATCCGGATAGCGCCGAAGCCAAGCAGAGAAGGTGGACGCGGTTCGGTCGGGCAGAAGTTCAATCGGTTTCCGGCGCTCCAAGTCCACCAAGATGGACCCGTACGTGCGCCCTTTTCTTATCGCCCAGTCATCAACGCCGACAATGCGCGGCGGTTGGCGCGCGGGAAGCGGCTGGTCCCGAACGAGGCGCAGGACGGTGTCGGCGCTGGCTGGCATGGCGAGATGTCGGAGGAGCCTGGCACCGGGCTCACCTCCCAATGCGATGCCGATCCGCCCCTGCGCTGTCGCCAGTCGCTGTGTGCGTCGGGCATAAGGCTTGAGAAGACGCGGGAGAGGCTCCGTGAAGGCTTGCTTCGAGCAAGCCTGATTGTGGCAGTAAAAACGCCGCACATAGACACGCAGGCGACCTCACGCCCAAAGGATGGGAGATCCGCCGGGTGACGGACATAGGAGCTGTGGACGCTGCCACTGATGTGCCGGCATGCAGGACAGCGGCCATGGGGAGCGCGCCCCTCGACTGCAACAACAAGGGCGTTCTGGCCGAAAGGGGTGATGTGACGGATCCGGCAGCCGGGAATGAGCGAAAGCGAGTTCATGCTCCGCTCTGCCTGGGGAGATCGGCGGGATCAGGCCACGTTACTGCGACTCATCCACGCAAAGTGCGGGAGAGCCACAATCGGGGGAAGATCAATGCCCGAGCGATGCTGGTCGAGGCAGCCTGAGCAGCGGCCCGTGTGCCTGGACGGCTGCGGGCATTCTTTCTGCGCATCCAGCGCCGGCGCGGTCAGCGGATTGCGGCTGTCGCGACGGCTCGGAAGCTGGCTGTCATCATCTGGCATTTGCTGACGAAGATCGAAGATCATGCCTGGACCCGACCGGCGCTCCGCTCGGCTAGAGCGTGCAGCAGTTGTGTGGAATCGGCGGAGCTGATTCCATGAGGCTGGTTGTGATTGGCCGGGAGGCCTGCCATGCCAGCTCCTCTGTCCCGAGACCTGCGTGATCGGATCGTGCGTGCGGTGGAGGGTGGATCCTCGATCCGGCAGGCAGATTTGCGTTTTGCCGTGAGCCCGTCGGCCGCCGTGAAGCTGATGCGGCGCTTTCGTGAAAGCGGCAGTCCGGCTCCGGCCCGCTTTGGTGGGCACCGCCGCCCCATCCTGGAGCCGCATGAGGCGCTCGTGCGGGCTCTCCTGGATGCCAAGGCTGACATCTCGCGGGTCGAGTCCAGGCCGAGCTGCGCCAGCGCGGCATCGTGGTTGGCGCGACCTCCACCATCAGTCGCTGGCTCAGGCGAGCCGGCCTGATGCACAAAAAGAGCCTGAGAGCCGCCGAGCAGGACCGGGGAGACGTGGCGCGCGAGCGCCAAAGCTGGCGCGTCTGGCAGCGCTACATGGATCCCAGCCGCTTTGTGTTCCTGGACGAGACGGGCGCCACTACCAACATGGTGCGCCGCTATGGCCGCTGTCCGAGAGGCGAGCGCCTGGTGGATGCCACATCCTGGGGCCACTGGAAGATCACGACCTTTGTGGCGGCCCTGCGTGCCAGCGGCCTCATTGCCCCAATGGTGCTGGACGGTCCCATGACCGGTGAGGCGTTCCGCGCCTATGTCAAGCAGGTGCTGATTCCGGAGCTCTCGCCCGGTGACGTGGTGGTGCTCGACAATCTGGCCGCTCACAAGGTGGCCGGGATCAGAGAGGCCATCCGTGCTGCCGACGCCAGTCTGCTCTACCTGCCGCCATACTCGCCCGACCTGAACCCGATCGAACAGGTGTTTGCTAAACTCAAAGCGCTCCTGCGCAAGGTTGCCGCTCGCGCCAAGGAAGCGCTCTGGACCACCATTGGCGAGTTGCTCGACAGCTTCCCGGCGGACGAGTGCCAGAACAATCTCGGCAACTGGGGAGACGAGTTCACCTAAATCGATTCCGCTCTAGTCCGGCATTTGGTGGAGCTAGAGCCTCGGACGGTTACACGGACGCATAACCGGCGGCTTTGAGGTCGTTCCAGCATTCCTGCGGCTCGAACAGGTTGCAGATGTCTCCCGGGGTGCGCCAGAGCGCGTCAAAGGTGCGGGCTTCGGCCTTGCGCAGATGCGCTGTGATCTTCGAGAAGGCCTGATCTTCCCCCGATTGCGCGGCTCTCCCGCACTTTGCGTGGATGAGTCGCAGCAACGTGACCTGATCCCGCCGATTTCCATCGGCAGAGCGGAGCA
>NZ_QDAH01000147.1 GCF_003075415.1 Microvirga sp. KLBC 81 | reverse complement strand
TCTCGTTGAGCCTGAGGCGTGCCGCAACTATTTCACCGCCGCCGGATACGGATTCGTCTGAATGCCCGATGCTCTAGATCATCAGACATAAGGAAATAAACAGCCTGATAGGAGTTTAAAGCTCGACGAGGCATATCCCTCAAAGAAGGATATGAGAGGAGCTATGATGTGTCTGGACCAGCAAATCGAACGTGTTGCTCGCGCATTCTACGGCGTCGAAAATGATGAGCAAACCTGGGATCGGGCGCCGGAAGACCTCAAGGACGAGTTCCGCAGCCTTGCGATTGATGCGATCGCCATGGTCTCCAACTGCCGTGAGGACAGCATTGGCTCTCGTGAGATGATCTCTGCCTGACACCAACCTGCTGCGCAAGATTCACCGCCCCGCTGGCCTTCGGTCTGGGGAGACTGTTTTCGTTTATGGCTTGGCTACGAGCGTTTTGTCAGGTCGGGGTAGATCGCCCCGCACCGTTCGAAGCTTGGCAGGTACTCCTCTGAAAGCTGCTTCTGGGCGATCTCGCAGCCCCATGCTGCCGCGATCTCAAGGCGAAGGCTCGGTAGCCTTGCATCTCCCCCGATCCTCTCCATCAGTGACGCCTTATCGCACCGGGCCTCCCTCGCATCTGTCACAGGCCATGTTGAACTTGGGGAAGGGGTAGTCCCGCAAGAGCACGGCTTCGTCACTCATTCTTACGTCCTCGCCCTGACCCCTGAACGAACCGGGAACATGCCCCGACGTTCAGGAAGAGTCGAGTCCTGTCTAGAAGAACGAACGCGGGAAGGTGATCACGTCTCAGATGTGGGATCTTCTCCATCCCGCCCGCCGCGCGTCCGACTCGGAGCAAAACCACCGCTCGCCAGTGAGCCAGTTGATTCGGGTCTGCCAGTAATACTTCTGTCCTGGAACGTGGTAGATCCGCTCTCCAGTATTCTGACTAATGTTCGCTTTCACAGCGCATCCAACTAGAGGCGGCCCAATCTCGAGGGCTATGGCCCCCACCACGAAGAGCCCTACGAAAAGCACTGCCATCCAAGAGCGCCCTCGCGAGCGCGTCCCTCTGAAGTATCTGCGAATTGGTGGTTGATGTGGAGATCTTGTGCCGAACCGATGTGCCTTCGGCTTCCGTTTGACGAACTGAACCACGTGCCACGTGCCCCATTGCAGCCCCCACCTGAGCGTTCGTATGCCTCTGGAGCACGACGATCTTCCAAAGATCAGCCTGATGACCAGGAATGTCACCCTAGCCGGATGGCTTAGGGGTGGGGCTTACTTCCGCTAGGACCGGGCCGACTGGCAAGGGCGAATGAACCAGTACTTTCCCCAAAGCGTTTTTAATTCCTGATGAGGAGAACACGCTACATGAAGGCGCTTTGTGCAATGGCGGCTTTTGGTCTGAGCCTGATGACCTCGATGGCCTCAGCCTCGGCTCAACCATATGGAGGCCCTGGTTACTGGTACGAAGAACCGGATTACGGATACGAGGAGCGCGCCCCTTGGTACCAGGAACCCGACTACGGGTACCGAGAGCGCGGCCCTAGGTACAGAGACCGTGCATATGCCTTCGATGAACGTGAGTACCTACGCTGCAATCGCGACGTTCGCCGAGCTGTCAGGCGCGGCCGAATAGAGTCTGGCTTGGCGCACTATCTGAGACATGGTCGCCGTGAGGGTAGACGGCTCAGTTGCTGATCAGCGGCCAGAGACATCGACTGGTCCAATCTGATGCTCGAGGCCCAGCCCCGAATCTACAATGGCTCGCAAGCGGCCTCTGGGAGTAGGTCATGCTAATTGAGCCCTTCGTGCTGGAAGACAGCCCGCACGAGAGCTTTCGTTAGCGGGGCTGCATGACGAAGATAAAGCCTGAAACAGAGCGGTTTTGCCCGGGCATGAATACCTTGACCTCTTTGACTTGCCCAACCGGGGATATTCCTTTGATCTCCCGAACAGTTTCCATCTCAAGGCCTGCTTTCAAAAAGAGGCAATCAAGATTTCCTGGTGGGTCCCAGTTCTTATCCAACGACTTTCTCAAAAGCTCCTGCATTTCCGCCTTTGATGAACAGAATGGGAGGCCGCTTGCCGGGACCAACTCTTTGGCCTGAGCAATGCCGCACAGGGCAATCGCTGCTGCGAACGTCAAGTAGCGCACATCGGTCTCCATTTGAGGCGCGGAAATAGATTATTTCATCGGTATGGCAGGGAAGGGTGAAAAGAGAATTGAAGGTGGGATCTGGTTGCCGTTCTCGTCATAGGCGCGGCGGGGATTACGGGAGGCTTGGACATAACCAGGACGGCACGGGCCTCGCATTCATGCTGCCATTCCTCAAACTAGGTGCTGACGGGCTGGCCGATAAGCTTGGAGATAGCGGTAGTGTCGCGCGAGTGGGATCTCTGATGGATTCTAAGTCCGTTGCATGTACCAGTTTCGCCACGTCCGCACCGGGTGCAGGCAGCGGCCATAAAAAACCCTGCCCGGTGAGGAGCAGGGTTCAGTCTCTCCTCGCCTTCGGATCGCTCCAAAGACAGCACCAGTAGGACACGCAATTCTTGGCGAGTCAAATTCGCCAAGGTATTAACGAAAGGTTGACGCAGAGTTCGGGCGGCCGAATACAGCAGAAAGCGGTTTAATCTTCCCGGTGTTGCAGCTTTACCATAGCCAGAATTTCCACCTGAGCCATACTCTGATCCTGCGACTCCTCGCACTAGGGATGAATGCTCATGAAAACGCGTCTTCTCGGTCTGCTGGCCGCGACTGCCATTGCGACCGCTGGTATTTCTGCCGCCTCCGCTGCCGACCTTCCGTCGCGTGCGGCTCCGGCTCCGGTCTTCGCTCCGGTTCCGGTCTTCACCTGGACCGGCTTCTATGTCGGTGTGAACGCCGGCTGGGGCTGGAACAACAACGACGACTCCACCGCTGTTGCCGTGCCGGCTGAGGCAGTCGGCGTGGGTTCGGTGGCCGGCACCATCACCTTCGAGGAGGATGATAACGACGGCTTCGTCGGCGGCGGCCAGATCGGCTACAATCACCAGATCGGCTCGTTCGTGGTGGGCGTCGAAGCCGACCTGCAGTGGGCCGACCTCGGCGGCAGCGACGGCACGGCCGTCTATCCGGCGCAGTGGGACGCCTACGCCTTCGAGCCAGCCGGGGCTGCCGGCGGCATTGACTGGTTCGGCACCGTGCGCGCTCGCCTCGGTGTCGCCTTCGACCGCGCTCTCATTTACGCCACCGGCGGCTTCGCGTACGGCGGCTCTGACGATGACAACGACTTCTTCGACAACGACGATGACGTGCGCACCGGCTGGGTGCTGGGTGCCGGCGTCGAGTACGCCTTCACCAACAACCTGACGGCCGGCATCGAAGGCCTGTGGGTCAACCTCGACGAGGACGACAACGGCACCTTCATCGGCAGCTCCATCCCGGATGCGCCGCTGGGCGGCACCGCCCGTGAGGCGGTCGAGGTTGCCGGCGCCGACCGCGACGATGAAAACGAGTTCTTTGTGGTGCGCGCCAAGCTGAATTACAAGTTCGGCACCTACTAAGATCCGTCGCAGCCGCGACAGACAAGGCCCGGAGAAATCCGGGCCTTTTTGTTGCTCGCTTACCATAGCCTAGGCGCTGTTGAGTGAGGCGATGGCGGTGGTGTTGCGAGAGTAGGTCATGTCTCCGTTTGGTGCGGAGAGTACGAATTTCCCGTTTACATGGGCCTACTGACGGCTTTCGGTGTCTGCAACTTTTGAGGCTGATCCATGTAAACTGCACGATCACCGCGCGAGCGAGCTTTATTTGAGGCCCGCATGTAAACCAGGATCGCCATCAAAAGCACAGACAAGCTACCGCCAAACGGTGTGCTGAGAAGGGCAATGGTCGATCCATAAGGCTAGAGCAGGACGCAATTAATGGGCCGCCGATCAAAGCCGCCACCGGGTAAACGATCACCATGTCGCGCCCTACCTTAGGAGGTAGCTCGACCGCACCATAGTTCATCTTAAAGGCGCTTGAAAGCAACGATCAAGGGAGAGCCGCGCGAGCCGGTTATGCCATGAATATGGCAGAGAACGGGGGAGATAGGGCCGCTCTGCTAGGGGAACGTCCATCGCTCGGGAAAGTGAATGTTGCTGTCCCCCACTGAGCCCCCTCCGAAGAGTGCATGCACCGCGAAAGCATGAGCTGTTATGCTCATGCTTATGAAGAAAGGTCCATGGGATAAGCCTAAGATCGCGACTGAGAAGGGAGCTCGCTGGTATTGGGCGTGTCAGCGTCGGCGCTATTGAGGGCAGGAGCTTTTGCGGCGCTTCGGCTGGTCAACTCTTGCCGGCCTCACAGGCTGCGCGGTCGTGTGGGCCTTCCTGGCATACGGCTCATCGTTGTCGTTAGGCTCCTTGCCCTCGTACTTCAGCTCATCGCCCTCAGTCCCCCGCGTCCATCGCTTCGGTGGCTCCGGCTCGTTCCGCACCTGCGCGCAGGCTCGTGCTGCCGGGGCCGCGCCTATAGCTCGGGGCAATCCCGACTATGCCCCGCACCTCGATGCTGACGGTGATGGAATCGCGTGCGAGTGGTACTGGCGCAACTGGTTCAGGTAACAGGAAGGGCTCTACCCTGAAGAGGACAGCCCAGTCGTCCGACCCGATTCATCTCGCTCATCGCTCCCTTCCATCCCGAGCAAGGGGAGAGGTATGACGTGCGTACTCGATCAAAGTTCGACAGGCAGTTTATGGAGTAGGCCCCATACGCCATAGCCAAGCTGTTTAATGTGGGATAATTTCCCACGCATGAAGAAGGGACCTATTTTTCTAGAACTACGGAACACCCCTCTCTTTGTAGTGGTGGGGACCATCGTTGGCATTTTCATAGCTACGATCCGGCATCTTTCGCACGATCACCGGCATATGCTCCGCGAAGAGGAACGCTGGCACTTTGTTTCCGAAATGCTCGTCGCCATGTTGGCAGGCGCTACACTGATTGGCGGAGCGTATGTCGTCCGAAGTTGGTGGAAACGACGTCCACAATTCTCGAAATCCCTCTGTCAGAACGGGCAGAGGTGCTCTGACAAACAGTGAGAGGGGCGGGGAAGCGGTGGGACTCAAGGCGTAAAAAGGCTTAATGATTTCAGAGAATGAAAATAAGTCTCGCTTTGGCCTAAGTCTTTGTGATCAAAAGAGAAGTGTATTCCACTTGGTCGAGAGACCGTCACGGCGCAGCGCCTGCAAACATCACTCCGTCGATGTCTGGGTGAGGTGGTCGGAACAGACGGCAACCATCAAGATTGAATGGCGAGCAGTTGATGCAATAGATCCGAGCCGTATTTTCGCCATCCTCAGCGTCACAGGCCCGGAGCATATCGGAGGCAGTTCCGCCTCCTGTCCTACCCCCTTGGTGGTGTGAGTTAAGGAAACGAGTCATGGCCCAGAAGGCTAAGTTCATCAAGGACTTCGACTATCGTGCAAACCTGCGTGTCGAGATCGCATCTAAGGAGGGTGACGAGAAGTTGATCCCTGAGGCCCACTATGAGGCGCCAGGGACCGCTTGGGCCATCGAAGTGAGGGCCGACACCAAGGCTGACTAGCCTAAGGCAGAGCAAGCGCAAGCCATGAGCCGGAGGGCGGTGGTATCACGGGAGTAGGGGGAGACAGTCATGTAAGAGGCTAAGCGTTGCCTAGCCTCTGTAAGCTCGCCCTCAAGTTTGAGCAGACGGTCGACGTCCGTCACCCCCCTTCTATAGCAAGGATGGGACAGAAGAGGGGTGACTAGAGGAATCATCCGACTCGCATTTTTCCGGGTGGATGAATTAAACTTGGCCTCCGCTACGGTCGCTGGACAAGCCTCTCCGCCCGCTGTGAACAGAGCGGGAGCCTTATTCCGGTTCTGCCGGGGAACCACCGGGGAGAAGCGCCGATTTCTTGGGAAGGGGAAGCTATGTCTTTGGAATAAATGGTCGGAGTGATAGGATTCGAACCTACGACCCCCTCGTCCCGAACGAGGTGCGCTACCAGACTGCGCTACACTCCGACACCGATATTTCATCGGGAAGGCCGGTCTTATAGCGGCGGCAGCTAAGGGCCGCAAGAGGAGAATTGGGGCTTCAGGCAGATATCTTTTCAGATTTGCACTTCACAAAACCGGGTTGCCAGGGACGGCTCAGCCGATTATGTACACGCCCACCATTGGGGCGTCGCCAAGCGGTAAGGCAGCGGTTTTTGGTACCGCCATTCCCAGGTTCGAATCCTGGCGCCCCAGCCAAGTTTCAAAATTCAGCAAATTGCTCGCGTCAGGACAGGCAATAGGTTGGCCAAGTCTTCCCGCATGTGAACTGTGGTAAGCCCGACCAGGATGTCAGGCTACAGTATGGCAGCCATTGGAAAACAAGGATAATGTAATCTCCTCGCGGATATATAATCGCTGACGGAGAGGTCACTCACTTCCGTCCATCAGGCAATGCGCCGGGACTGCGCGTTTATGTGGAGGCGACCACTCGAGGTTGCGTCGAGAGTCTTCTCGAGTGGGGCTCAACCTCGCAGAACGGCAGATGGCGTAAAGCCTCATGCTCGCTCGGGACATCCGGATAGCAATTGCTGCCAAAGCCAGATAAAGAACCGAGTCGAATATCTGAAAAGCATGTGGGCTGGCTGAGAGCGAGCTTGCTGTCTTCTCCCAAGACGGAATTGGACGACGATGCGCATTGCGATGGTCGGGTCGGGCTATGTAGGGCTGGTGTCCGGGGCGTGCTTTGCCGATTTCGGGCATGAAGTGTGCTGCGTGGACAAGGACCCCAGCAAGATCGAGGCCCTCAATCGCGGCGAAATCCCCATTTTCGAGCCTGGCCTGGACGATCTTGTCGCCAACAACGTACGCGAAGGGCGCCTGACCTTCACCACCAACCTGTCCGAGGCCGTCAAGAACGCCGAGGCAGTGTTCATCGCAGTCGGTACTCCCTC
>NZ_QDAH01000146.1 GCF_003075415.1 Microvirga sp. KLBC 81 | reverse complement strand
TGAATACGGGGGTGTTCTCTTCGTCATGGCTCCATCCTGTCAGGAGTTGGAGCCTCCGGGAATCCCGGCGCGGTTCAGTCGCGCGGATTGAGGCGAATGGCTATTTCGACAGTCGCAATGCTCTCGTCGGACCGGCCCGCCCAAGCCAATGTGGTCCCCAGGCTTCCATAGGCAAGAGAGAAGTTCGGATTGGTCTCCAGAGCTTGCTGATAGGCAGCAATAGCCTCTTCACGCCGCCCGAGCAGCCCCATCAGCACGTTGCCATAGGTCCACTGCGTGTACTCATCGCGATCATCTAACCGAATGGCTTGGCGGGCTTCGGCAACAGCCTCCTCCCGCATCACAGCCGGATCAGATGCAAAGCCCATGTAGACGAGATGGTAGGTGGCCGTGGCGACAATCTGCGGCCCCTTCGGGCTTTCAGGGGCGTGTCGCTTGATGGCAAGTCCGATTTCACGAGCTTTCTCCAGACTCTCGCGCGTCAGTTGATAGATTTCACGCCAGCCGCGCTTAGCCATGTCCCAGGTCTGAAAGTCAGGATGCTCGTTCCGCTCAGCGATCAGACCCTCGTTGAGGACCACTTGTGTCTGGGTGGAGGCAACGATGCTACGCGTGATGTCGTCTTGGACATCGAACAGGTCAGCCAGAGGGCGGTCGTAGCGGTTGCTCCAGACGTGGTTCCCAGTGCTTGCCTCCAGAAGATGGACGTTGACACGGACCCGTCCGCCAGCCCTCCGCACACTTCCTTCCACGATGTATCGGACACCGAGTTCCGCGCGATCACAAAGAAAGCACTGATGCGAGAAAGCTCAGTGATGATGTCTTCGGTGATGCCCTCAGCAAAATGGTCTTGTTCCGGGTCACCACCCACATTGGAGAATGGTAGCACAGCAATGGACGGCTTATCAGGGAGAGGCAAAGTCTTAGATTGAGATCCAGCCCATGCCTAGGGGGAGAAAATCTGATTGCGATGCTAAGTGCTTTCGCCCGAAGGTAGCACCTTTTGAAACTCGATCCGATAAACAATGTCCTGCCTCGCATGCGGGTCCTTGGCCGGGGCTCCGCTGATCATCAGTCTGTCACCGTTCAGCTTGTAGAACCGCACTTGATCGGTGCCAGTCCAGGCTTGGTTCCAAGACGCATCGACGTGGTGGACGGCCTTCTCGTCATCGAGCGTGTCGGTACCAGTATACGCCAGCATGCTGTCAAAGAGCCTGATCTTCTCCTCCGCATTGGGCGGGAGGCTCGCCGGTACAGGGCGGTCACGGCTGACCACCAAGGCGTAGAACCGTCCGTCAGCCCCGTAGTTGATGTAGCCGGTGGGATCGGGACCAAGGGCGTGATCTGCTCGCCTGTGGCAATGATCTCGCGCTTCCATGACACCATCCTCCAGGTGCTAAGCAACGCCGCTGGATCAGGCATGGTTCACCTCCCTCAAAGCAGGGTTTACACTAGCACGCTGATCGGGCGGGCGGTTGGGGAGATAATCTATCGGGAGGTGCCAATGGGTTGGGCTGCATCAGGAGCGCTGATCGCATGGCATGATGTCGAGGCGGGCCGCGAGGCCGAGTACCTCGACTGGCACTCTCATGAACATATGAAGGAGCGGCTTGCGATCCCCGGCTTTCTCCAGAGCCGCCGGTACTCCGTTGTCGGCTCTGGGCCTCAGTTTCTCGTCTTGTACACAGTTATCAACCTCGATGTCTTTACATCCCAAATCTACCTGGAGCGCCTGAACCATCCTTCGGACTGGACCCAGCAAGTAATGCCTGCGTTGCGGAACATGAACCGGAGCCTGTGTCGTGTTGAGGCATCGAGTGGATTGGGTGCGGGCCGCTGCCTTCAAACTGTCCGGTTCTCTCCTGAACTCGGACGCGAAGCACACCTGCGTGGCGCATTGACGAGCGAAGCGCAGTCGCTCGCGCACCAAAGGGGCCTCTGCGCCGCTCATCTCCTCATTGCGGATCAGGATAGAAGCAGGGTGCCGACACGTGAAACGGCCCTTCGGGCAGGCCCCGACGCGGTGGCTGACTGGGTGTGGGTGGTCGAAGGTTATGATGAAGCTGCGGTGGCTCAAGACCGCTCCGGACTGTTGCGACAAAGCGGTGCTGGCCCGAACATTACGAGCGATCTCTACACGATAGATCACATCAGCTTCTGAGGCGGGGCGTTCTCTTCCTGAGCACCGCTTCTGCATACCTACAGTCGGAAGCAATCCTGTGCCGTATAACTTCCCACGACGGAATTCTTGAGTCGAAGTCGAAGGAAAGATCAACGCAGTGGGCAGCGGCGGCTATAATGTTTGCGAAGTCAATGCCGCATTGATCCGGGCGTTCTCTCCAATACAGTGAGGGAGCCTGCGATGATAAAGCCTCTCCTGGCGTTCGGCCTCTGGTGTATTGCTTTTGTGCTTGCCGTCGTGGGGCTCATTACCACCGGCCCTGGCAATCCCCGTCTTACCGGCACAGTAATTCTGGACTTCAAGCCATCCTGCCAAAGCTTCGTTGTGCAGACGGAGCGAGGCTTTGTGGTGCTGGAGTGGGAGGATGGCACCCTGTTCTTCGGTGCGCGCCCAGTGATGCGCGCTGGCGCAGGCCTCCATCGCCACCGTGCAGGGTGGCTGGGCTGCAAGGAAGGTCAGGACCTGGTGCCGCCGCAGCTTCCTGCGGAACAGGACCGCTCCGGAGGCATCGGCGCCATGCGCCTGAAAGACATTCTTCGCCAGATCCAAGCCGATCTTGCTGACCTCTCCCACGGACGCCTCCCTCAAGTGGTGCTCAACACCTCCACTTCGGCACACTGAGGCCGTTGGGGGCGTCCACCCCATCAGATCTTGCGCTGGCCCCGTTCCTGAAGAAGGCTCTTCACCGGGCGCAAGACCAACGCAAAGCCATCGAGATTGGCACGCTGATAGCCGCAATTGTTGCTGTGGGGCTTGCGGCTGCCAGTTTGGCCTACACGCTCAGCGTGAGCGATGCTCTTGAGGAGCGTGTCACAGCACTCGAAAACGCAGGGCGGAGTTAAATTCTTGAACCGGGAAAGAGCCATCATGGAGGACTGGTATCCGGTCAGGCTGGCACCTCGGGACGGAACGCCTGTGATCCTCTGGATCGAGGACGAGGAGGCGCCGCCGCTTTTCCCTGTGACAGTGGGAATGTGGGAGGTCGATGATATCAGCGGGCTTGGAAATTGGCGTGTGTTCTCGCCGCGGTTCACGACATCGCTTTACTTCGACCGGCACATTGTCGGCTGGCGACCGCTGCCTCGCGTCTATCGTGCCTGACAACCTGCGGTCCCCGATCAAGCACCATCTCGTGCTGCACCGGATCGGCCCGGGGCAGGGCATCTGGCGCTTCTACTCGCTGATGATCGAGAAGGACCTCTTCGGGACTGTTCGTCTGCCTCGGAAAAGAAGGCGCCCTCTATACCAAAGGGCGCTCCAAGGCCCGGCCGTAAATATCAAGCCGATGTTGGCTATCCAGCGTGTCTTGCCGGAAAATTGCTATGTAAGGCGCCGACTTCTTGATCTTCTACAGTATCAGCTGGATGCGTGAGCATGGAATCCGTTCCATCGATATAGGTTAAGAGTGTTGCATGCAGAGCGAACGCTCTGCTCAGCGAGGTTTTGACCTGTGGAGGAACCTCAGGCGCGGGATGGACCTAAGTGCATCAACCACCGTCAGCCCTCCAGCCGCATTGAGCGTGTGAGTGCCACGCAGCCCAGGCCGCCAGCTTGGCGTGATCCGCGAGACGGGTTCCTCGTGAAACCGGGACTCCGATATCTCTTGGACGCGATGGACGATGGTCGCACTCCCGTAGGTGGGCGAGCCGTCCTGTCCAGGCCGATACCATACACCTGCATGGTGGAAGAGTCGGCCTGCCGGACGCGCACCTTGGACGTCGATCTTAACAGGATTGTGGAGATGGGGTGTCCACGGGCCAAGGGGCGTGGGGCCGTGAAATAGAAATAGCGCCGTCGCTTCGGTCGCGCCCGGAAGAACCACGCCGGTGAATAGCCACCATCGCCCGTCGATCTCGGCAAGCGTCGGATCCGTTGCAGCGATGCCGGAAAGCATCTCGCCCATCGATGTCCATTCGTCCGGGAAGCGCGTGGCGCGAAACAGCTCGACGGCATTACGTTCCAGTGTTTCCGGGATCATGTACCACTCCCCAGCCCAGCGGAATACGAATGGATAGGACAAGTGGTAGTCCCTCTTCAGAACCGGGCGCGGCAGACCGGGAGCCCCGCTCATGTCGAACTCGATCACCGAAATGTGGGCCACAGGCGACCCAAAGGGATGTTCTTCGATGAAGATGTAGTAGCGGCCGTCGGCAAAGACCGGAAACGGATCGGCCCAGTACCGATCCGGAGGGGGCAGAAGCTCCTTGAACCGATAGAGGATCGCTTGCGGTACGTCCTCCTGTCCTGGCTCGGGAGGTCGGAATGAATATGCGACAAACCACTGTCCCTTTCGGAGCCATTCCTGGGCTTTTCCCCGCACCAAGCGGAAGCCGACGCGAGCGAGCAACTGACCCGTCTGAATCGGGCCTGGTGCCTTATAAAGAGGTGAACTGTAAGGGGACCAACTCTTCCGATGATCCCAGTTCAGGACGGCATTTTCGCCTTCCAGTTGCACGCGCCGCAATTCGCGTTGGAGAAGTGCGGCGGCCTGCCAGTAGTAGTTTGCCCGGTTGGCTGTGGGCGAGATGGGATTGGTACTGGAATTGCACCGCCCGAGGACGATTCCTCCGTCGAGCTCCTCAGTCAATTTCTGGAGGACCGCGCCTGTTCTTGGATACTTCTCAAACACTTCCCAAAATCCTGCCGGACCGCCGCGATTGATTGAATTATCACCGTGGTGGTACGACCAGACCCCGAAACGTGCGATGGAGAGCGCACGGCCTTTAAGGATTCGAAATCCGAAACGCAGCGCCACATCCAACTGGTGTGCCATGATTTCGTGTACGGCATCGTCCTCGAAGTAGTCGCAGAATCGGCTTTGGCGCGGCATCACACGCAGCACCGGACAGGGCAACAGGTGTGGCCGGATATCGACCTCGCGGAGTGGATCGTTCACTGCCTGATAGCGCCAGGCATCAAGCTTTTCGTATGCGGCGAATGGGAGGAGCCGTCGGTTGCGGTACCAAGCCGAGCCCCGTGCCAGGATTCTCGCTTTTGGGGGCCGCTCCTGCGCCTCCCTCTCGATCGCTGCGTTAAGGATGACTAAGGCAACTTCAGCAACGCCCGATCGGGTGACCTCCGCCAAGACATCGTTGACCCAGACAGGCTGGGTGAGGCTGTCGAGCAGTAAGCCGATCCGCAGAGGGCGCGGAATTGTTGGGTCCATCTGCCACCTGTTTCAAAGGCTTGAAATCTTGGAAACAGCTTATGGAGACGAGCGGAACTAGACAAAGCATCCTAGGAGGTACCGCAACCAATTCCGGTTAGTTCAACCCGCCGTTGTTTCGCCCCCGCGCTGATAGGCGGCAGGGCGGGAGCCGTATAGGTCTCTTCGCGCCGCGACTGGGCTCGTTTTCGGACTGGTTGTAATGCACGATCAACCGCTGGGCGACCCGTCGGATCTCGCTCCAGCACAGGATATCGCTCAGGTCGTTCATGCCAGAGGCCGATGCAGATCCCGACCATGGTGCGGATCCAACCCGATCCAGAAAATTCCGGCCGGGATGGAATAAAACGCTCACGGGATCGTTTTCCCTGCGACTGGCCCTTAACCCCCACAAGGGCCGGAACCTCTAAAGCGCCCTGCTCCCCCAGCCTGGGCGCTTTCTTTTTGCGCATCAGTCCTGGCGCGACCCTGCCAATGTCTCCTCCACGGTCCGATTTGCAGGGTAGCGATCCAAACACTTCCAACATCGGCGACGGCTTGGGAGACGATCCGGCCAAAAACTCCCGCCACGTTTAATCTATTTGAAGGCCGCCACCCTGCAGCAGGTCCATGCTGGCGACGTGACTGAACATCACGTTGGCTCCTCCCCGAGAGAACTCCCCCGTCGTCTCCACCGACGGGGGTTTTTGCGCGTGGTTATCTCCTGCTTTTGCGAGGATGGGAGAAGCGCTGAACGAGCTGGAAGAGGTGGGCGTTGCAGACCGCCTCTGCGGCCTCGACTTGCTTCATCTTGCGGTCGAAGGTGGCCCAGCGCCTGCCCTTGGGCTTGTCGATCTCCTCACTCTACCCTGACGAGGTTGAGGCAGGCGTGGCCCTGGAGGCAATCGCGCGAGTCAAGCGGCGGCGCGGGTATCAGGATTTGTGAGAGGTAGTTCTTCTGAACCACACCGAAACGGTGGCGCCTCCAGCATCATCACTGATGGCAGATGATTCTGGAGGGTGCCAATGTCAGCCTGTGATAACCCGTCGGTCCCGCAAACCGTGCCTGTTGCACGGCCCATCTACATCCCGAGGCCGCGCCGTCGGCTTAACGCATAAACCGTGGAGGCCGAGATGGCTCCGGAAGAGACGATGGCCCTGACCGCAATTTCAATAATCGCCGGGACCTTCCTGGGCGGGCCTTGTGTGCTCCTGTGGCTGTGCAATCGCGGCCCGGACGGGAAAGGATAAGAAACCGGAAAGGTGCTGCAGGCTATCGCCCAGGCGAAGCGGCGGCGGGGCTATCGAGATCTGTGAGGGCTACGCTGCGGCAGGAAGACAACTGCGTTCCTTGCAGAAGGCAGCCATGTCACAAAGAACCCGGCACGGGGCCGGGTTCCTGTTTCGGAGACGGTCGTCATGAGCATCAACACGGGTTCTGATGGGGCGTCCACCCCATCAGAACCGCTTCGCAGCCACGTGCTCATTGTAGTGGTCGAGCAGACGTCGGGTTGGGCACTTCCAGATCAGCGCGTTGGACAGGCCGAGCACCACCACATCGTAAAGGTCAAGTGTCCGTCGGGTATAGACAGCTTGTCCGGCCATAACAGCCGCACCAGCTCGGTCCTGCTGATTTCTCATCACGTTCCTCTCCGCCGAGTGTCAAGACGTGTGCAGCTGCAAGATCGTGGAGTGACTCACGTTGTAGGAGCGCGCAATCTTAACCAAAGGCTTACCAGCGTCGCGTCGGGCAAACGCCTCTTTTCCCTGATGCGGCTTCGGCCTGCGGCCGAGCCTGATCCTCTTGACCTTGGCTCGCTCGCGCCCCTCGCTTGTCCTTGCTGGATCAGCTCGCGCTCGAACTCGGCAAGGCCGCCGAGCACCGTCAGCGCCGGGCCCGCTGAACCGCGCCGATTTTTCCGGAGGCCGGTTGGCTTGGATTTTACGCGGCCACCGGCATGACCTCAAGCTGAGC
>NZ_QDAH01000145.1 GCF_003075415.1 Microvirga sp. KLBC 81 | reverse complement strand
GCCGAAGATCCCGCCGCTCGCCACCCTCGTCATCCAGTCAGCCTGAGGCCCGCGGCCCCCAAAACTGCCCCGCTTACTCGAAAGCCACACTTCGGCTCCCCGGTTAAGTTATTGATGCTGCGAGCTACAGCTTAGCCAGAAGAAGCAAAGCAGGGCATCGCTACGATGGAGGGAGAGGCGATCCGCCACCTGCCAAAGCAGCATCGGTATGGATCGAGCACGGTGCGGCCGGCAAGCGGTTCCGGACGGCCCTCTGGAGAGCAGTGAAGGCGCTGAATGGCCGCAGACGTCTTGTTTTTAAGCCATTTCGGCGGGCTCCAGGAAAGCCCTCCCCGCTCCGGCTGGTTAACAAAATGGCTTGAGAAACGTCTTCAAACGATCGTTAAATGGCGCACGTAAAACTGTACAAAGCGGCCTAAAGCAGCTTGAAATTGTTGCCCTACAAGCTTACATACATCTCATGGCACATGCAATTACCATGAGAGAGCTCCAGAAGCTCTCCGCAGCTTCGATTGAGCGGCTTCCCGGGGCGGTTCCGGTGCAGAGCGACGGCCGGACGGTCGCGCTGCTCGTTCCGCTGCGGCCCGCCTCCGAGGCGGCCCGGGCCCGCTTCCGGGCAGCTCTGGCACAGGCGCAAGCCCAGCGCTCCCCCGAGGAGCAAGCCGCCCTTGATCGCGAGTTCGGTCCTTGAGCCCACCGCGCGCAGTTTCCGCGGCCCTGGTGGTCGACGCCAATATCCTTGTCGCTGCCGTTCTGGGCTCATCGACCGGCCCGCACTTAGACCTGATCTCAGGACGGCGGAGTCTGATCACAAGCGAGGCGGCCTTTGAGGAGGCTTATAAGGTGGTCGGGCATGTCAGGCCCAGTGATCTCTTTGTTCTTGAGAGCCTACTTGATCTGGTGACCATCATCGCCCGAGAGGACGTCGCCGACGAGGACTTGGCGGCGGCAGAAACGGCTCTCAGGATCGCTCCAGCCTCCCGCAACGGCAGTGTTACCGATGCGCATCTGCTGGCGTTGGCCTGGACCTTGGATGCCGACCTGTGGAGCCATGATCGTGATTTCGCAGGCACCGGTTGGCCGTCATGGTCGACAGCGAACCTGCTAGCAGCCGTCTAGAATCCTGCCGCTCCATATGTTCAATTCGAGCGCAACATCCTGATCGAGATAAACGGCTCTGATGGCTCTCTCCCCTACCCCGAAACGGCGCCTGATCGGTTACGCCCGCGTGTCGACCGAGGACCAGATCACGGACGCGCAACTCATGGAGCTCAAGGCGGCCGGCTGCGTGGTCGTGCACCAAGAACACGGTTCTGGCGCGTCCCGGGCCCGTCCTGTTCTGGCTCGTCTGCTCAAAGAGATCCAGGCCGGGGACGTCCTGGTGGTCGTGCGCCTCGACCGCTTGGCGCGCTCAGTGAGCCACTTGCTCGAGGTCATTGAAGGCCTGGAGAAAAAGGGGGCGCATTTCAAATCACTCCGGGATCCAATCGATACTTCAACCCCTCAGGGCATGTTCTCGCTCCAGGTCCTCGGCGCGGTCGCTCAGTTGGAGCGGTCTTTGATCTCCGAGCGCACCAAGGCCGGTCTCAAAGCGGCGAAAGCGCGTGGCAGGATCCTCGGCAACCCGGGCATGCGGGAGCGCCGGCCGGAGACAATCCGCAAGCTCCGAGCCACCCGTGAGAAGACGTATCTCGATGAACTCATTGTCACGGCCGATCAATGGATGCCGACTGTGCGCCGGATGCGGCCCGTGCACAGCTGGGAGGAAGTGGCCCGGGTGCTCAACAGCAGGGGGCAGGATTGGACGGGAGGACGGTTGCGCCGGGCAGTCGGCAGGATGGTTACACAGCGCATGGCAGATGCGTCCCTGCTTGAACGCACCCCTCCCCGCTCGGCGGAAGACCGTTTGGTGACGCTGATCGCCGGGATCGCCATGACGGACCCGGATCTGTCGCTTAGGGACATTGCGGCCCAACTGGAACAGCTGCGTGAACGGACCCCACGTGGGGGCCTGCAGTGGTCTGCTTCGTCCGTGAAACAGCAACTCGATAAAGCCCGGCGAATGGGTCTAGTCGCGACTAGCGAGCCATATGTCTAGTCGAACTTTGCGGCGGCGAACCTTGGAGCGTAGACACGAAGTTGATCGCGACCAACTTTTTGAGGTTGGCGGGAAGGTCTCACGTGTGGGCAGCTGATAAGTATCTCGACAGGCAGATTTCCTCCCTTCAGGGTAAAGTCCTGAAATTGGAGGTTCTGAAAGGCGCGAAAGGGGAGGTGGCTCAGATCCTCACGGATATTCAGCACGTGTAGGGAGAGGATGATCCACCTTAGCTTCTCAGCCATCACCTGGAGCGTGTGGATGATGCTGCGATCGGTCTCCTTCTTCGAGGCGAGGTCAGGCCTGTGCGCGAGCTGCTCGGCCGATTTGAGTATGAGGCAGCCGTGCAGCGGAAACTAAAGCAAGTGCGTAGGCGACGCGCGAGTTTTCGCTGAAGGCTTGTCCCCGCATGTCCAGAGAGCCCATGTTACACAAATCCGCGGGGCAAGAGTCCCTGTCCCAGCACGGTGCAGCTCGCGCCCATCGGACTTCGAATATCTTGCTCCCGAAGCGACCACGCCTTCTCGTGGTCGGATAACCGAGTGGATTGAAGGCCACCCGGACCTCGCGATCCTCTCCTTTAATGGCATAGTCGAATGGTTGATGCTCATGCCCGTGGATCGAGAGCCTCGTTTTCGGAAAATGTTCCGGATTGAGGTTACTCACGAAAAACGAGTTCGTGAGATCACGGCGATAACCAGCGCGGATTGAATCAGGGAAGGGAGCATGATGCATCACAACCATATTCGTTCTTGCTTGCTCACGGAAGCTGGGTAGCACCAAGTGGAGATCGGTTCACCTCTAGACCGTTCTGCCGACGACCTTGCAGCAATCGAGGAAGCGCTTCGCCCTTAGCTGAGTGGCCGGTCGAGGTAGGTCCAGAGTGTCGCCACGGTAAACCTCGCGCCATCGATCGGGATGAGGTTACCTCCGCCATTCGGAAATGCGCTGCCGAGATAGTCGTGATTGCCGTTCACATGAGTAACTCGAATTCCGATTTCGCTCCGGATCGTCGTCAACACCTCAGTACGCACAACCGAATTCGGATGCGTGCCGCCGGAGATCACAAGGGCCTCGACCTCGACCTGCCTAGGCCAGGAGACGCTATCATAGACCGGGAACATTCCCTCAGGCACGGCGAGAGGAGAGGGTCTTTGCGCTCCTGGTGGAGATTGGACATGTATGCGATGCGGAGCATCGACACACTCTCACCGACAAGGACGGAGTTAGTCGCGACCAGTTTTTTACGAGGCCTATCGGCTCCTAATGCGCCTTTACTTCTGTCGGCTCAAAGGGAAGGCTTTATACTGGGAGTTGGTCGCGACCAACTTTTCTAGCCCAAACTCAATGCTGTCCTCGTGGCAGACGCTTGCCACAAAGACCCTAGCTCATCGGTAACCAGTAAGGAGCCATGAGCAGGCCGAAAGCATAAAAAGTTGGTCGCGACCAACTTTGCTCCCACCGCAGTGAAAGATCAAAACAGCGCTCGTCGCAACGTCTCGTGCCGAATGGTTAAGAGGCAATCGCCCGCGGACCTCACGACTCATCGCGCCTGATAATAGGTGGTCGTCACTAATGCCACGTTTTAACATGTCGCTCAGAGGACCGTCAGCGCTTGGTGATCTGTCTGCTCAGCGTCGGATCAGATAAGACCACACCACTGAAATATACGTGTTGGTCGCGACCAACTTTTCCGCGTAACACAAAAAATTCGCACATCGCGCGTCCAGTGCTCGCTCGCTTAACGAAATGTTTACCCTCTCAGAGCTGAAGTGGATCAGCGCATTTTTTCCGATTTTAGATCCATTCAGCGCAGAAGCCGGCGGAGACCCAGATGACGGCACAGCCTAACAGCATTACCGCGCATTCAGAGATTACGGTGCCATCGAAGCCGAGCCTGAAGCGGCAAATCTCTGTTGATGCGAATGATTTGCAATCGAAGCTCGAGGCTCATCAAAAACGCATCTATCCGCCGCTTGCGAAGAAAAGCATGCGCCGGCTGACATCGGCCGAGGTGTCAAAGTTCCTCGGTATTCACGAGGGATATCTCCGACAGCTGGCAGCTGAAGGCAAGGCGCCTCTGCCTGAGGTACAGCCGAATGGCCGCAGGACTTACGCGATCGAGGAGATGAACGTCCTCCGCGAATTCCTCGAGGGTACTAAGTCACCTCGTCGATACGTGCCTCATAGAGGGGAGGGGGAGAAGCTTCAGATCCTCTCAGTCATCAATTTTAAGGGCGGCAGCGCGAAGACGACGACGGCATCCCACCTGGTTCAGTATCTGGCACTCAAAGGTTACCGAGTTCTGGCCATCGATCTCGACCCTCAGGCCAGCCTGTCAACGATGTTCGGCCATCAACCGCTGCTGGATGTCGGCTATAACGAGACTCTCTATGGAGCGCTGCGCTATGACGATGAGCGCGTCGGAGTAGAGCAGATCATCCGCTCAACCTACTTGCCTGGGCTACACCTTATTCCAGGCAACCTTGAGCTCATGGAATTTGAAACGACCACGCCCAAGGCCGACGATGTAGCGCTCTTCTACACCCGGATCACAGAGGCTCTCCAGCCCGTGGCTGAGCATTATGACATCGTCGTGATGGATTGCCCACCGAACCTCGGCTTCTTGGCGATGGCCGCTCTATGTGCGGCCACGTCGCTTCTGATTACCATCCATCCGCAGATGCTAGACGTGCTCTCAATGGCTCAATTCCTGCGGATGACCGGAGACACCCTTGAGATCCTCTCAAACGCTGGCGCCAAGGAAGACTACGACTGGATGGGGTATCTTATCACGCGATATGAGCCGAGCGATACGCCTCAGAACCAGATGGTCGGATACCTTCGCTCCATCTTTGGTCCTCGCGTGCTCCAGAATCCTGTCCTGAAAAGCACGGCGATCGCGGACGCCGGCCTGACGAAGCAGACACTATACGAGGTCGATCGCAGCAAGTTCCACAAGGGTACATATGATCGTGCGATGGAATCGATCGATCTGGCCAATGGTGAAATTGAGGCTCTCATTCGCAGCGCCTGGGGGAGACAATAATGGCACGCAAGAACGTCCTTTTGGATGAGCCGGGTGAAGAAGCATCTGCAAGCCCAGATGCCTTCACTGCTCTGCAGGAGAAGATCTCGCAGGAGCTCGGCGCGCCATCGCCTGGTCCGACGTCGAACCGACCATTTGCACATATGGTGGCACCCAAGAAGCCGATGACTTCACCGCTGGCTGCGATCGCTGCAGGATCCGGAGCAGTTGCACGTGTGAAAGAGCTGGAAAAACAGCTCGCCGACAGCCAAGCCGTTGTAGAGATCGATCCTTCCCTCATCGAGGGCTCGATTGTTCCTGACCGCATGGCGGGCTCAATTGAGGATCACGATAAGCTCGTGACCTCGATCCGACTGAACGGACAACAGGTTCCGATTCTAGTCCGGCCCCACCCGTCTCAGCAGGGGCACTACCAAGTTGCCTACGGGCATCGCCGGCTTCGCGCCGTCACTGAGCTCGGCCAGAAAGTTCGCGCTGTTGTGCGCGACCTTACTGACGAGCAGCTTGTCGTCGCCCAAGGCCAGGAGAATAACGAGCGCACGAATCTGAGCTTCATCGAAAAAGCACGATTTGCCGCTCGCCTAGAGGACCGCAGATTTTCGCGCGAGACGATCCTGCAAGCTTTGTGCACCGATAAGGGCACCCTCTCGAAAATGATCTCGGTAGGGAAGGGGGTTCCGCTAGATATTATTGAGGCTATTGGTCCGGCGCCAGCTATCGGTCTCCGCCGTTGGAAGGAATTCGCTGATTTGCTAAACAAACGGACGCAAGACACCGTCCGGAAAGTCATTGAGAAGCCTGAATTCGAGAGGCGCGACTCTGACGCTCGGTTCGAAATGGTTTTCAAGGCTCTCATCATGAAGCCTGGGAAGGCACAGGTCTCGACCTGGTCAGCTCCCGATGGTGTGCGGCTCGCGCGTTACTCAGATAACGGCGAGAAATTCTCTCTTATTGTCGATCAAAAGTTTGCTCCGGACTTCGGACGCTTCTTGGTTGACCGCCTTGAGGCGCTTTACAGCGAGTACAAGAACAGCAGCGAGAAATAACTACTGTCATACAGCTACCGCTCTCCCTTTCCGAGCGGTAGCTGCTCTAGTTTCTCCGCTGCCTTTTGCAGCGCCTCGGCTAGCTGTGCGCAGAAGGTCTCCGACGATGTGATGGTATATTCAGTGTGGACCTTGCGCCCTCAAAAATGTCACAGGCGACGTCTGTTACAACAGCCTGCGCCTTCATCGCCATTACTGAAGCAGTCACACGTCGGAGACTGTCACGAACGCGCACCCACTGAGTCATCCTGCAACCATCAATAATCTCACAGGCTCGTTCGGTGACACAAATATGGCGCAATCGACACAATCCATCACGATCGTGAATCGGTCGGCCTGTGAAAGATTCCTGCTTTTCATTAGACCTCGAGTCCGCGGAGCACGACACTTGGGCTCATGTCTGAAAAGCTCAATGTCCTGGTCTTGAACCGCTGTGATCCGTCACAGAACGTGGCGCGCTTTTACGTCCTGCGCATTGAACCATCGCTCTTCGGCGACCCAACCTTGGTCCGGGAGTGGGGCCGGGTTAGTCAGCGCGGTCGCCAGCGGATCGAAATTCATCAAACAGACGATAGGGCCGCCGAGGCCCTGGAGTCTTGGCTTCGTCGCAAGCAGCGACCCGGCCACCGAGTGCGGGGCTTGTAGATCAGATTTGACTGAGTATCCATTGATCGCAATCCTACTCTTGCGAGGAAGGTGCTGGGACGCCCTGAGCAAGCCGTCCGGCAGATGCGTTTGGAAATGGCTCACCTTTCCAACCCTGATGTGTCTTCCTTCAATTTGAGGCATGATCCCCCTGTGGGAGTCAGGTCATCCAGTTGTCTCAAGCTCTTGTACATTGATCGGGACACTTTAAACTGATCGTTTGCAAACGATTGGTGAGAGGTTTTGTTTACCAGCCGAGGAGCGCTGGGCTTCCCTCAGGCCTGCTGAAATGGCTTAAAACAAGGGCTTCTAAGGTCCTAGGACAGCCCCGAGGCCTGCGTGAGTGCTCGTGCTCGGATCTCAAAAAGAAAACTGTGAAGTGGTTCACGATACAGCCCGTCACAACAGCACCCGTGCGTCCGCCAAAACGTAGTCAGGTGCCGATTAAGTTCTTATAGCCCAGCTATGTTGCGTTTTACCAATAACTTAGCTGTTGCCGCAAAGCGTGGCTTTCGGGGTAAGCGGGGCAGTTTGGGGGGCGAGGGATTCCTCCGGACCGGCTTTCGTGATTCACTTCATGCATGACGGTGCCGC
>NZ_QDAH01000144.1 GCF_003075415.1 Microvirga sp. KLBC 81 | reverse complement strand
GGTCTGGAAGAAGTAACGTAGAGGGCATCTCTCACAGTCGATCAGGACCGCAGTTTCCTCACCCGCGCACAGGTCTCATAACTCCTTCCGTCTTGGCCTTGATCTCTTCGACCGTGATGCGTTCCTGTTCAGTTGTGTTCATAGCTACCTCCTGGCACCAAGTCAGAGTGCTGATGCGCTTCAATGGAATTTCCGCAGAACCTGTCAGTCATCAAAATTTGCAGTTTCCGTTGTCATATCTGCATTACACACTCGCAGACGTGTCGACGCTTGGGACGTTCAGGCGACCCATATTCTGGGTTACAGTCGTTGGTACTACAGCGGCCAATGTGGCCTACACTTGGGCCCTTGTTGACTGGTGGCGGTCCGCCCAACTTGGATGGCCTCTACGGGACCAACCAGTATCGTCGCCCGCCCGTCAGTCGCCTGCGAGTGTCCTTGGCGCAGCAGCAACCTGCCGTCGCCGCGCGTTGGGTTCAAGCTCAGGTCAAAAGCGCTTTCGTAGATTGGGCCGCCGAAGTGGCGTCTACCAGACTGCTGCAATTTAGCCGGGAACGGAGTGCAATTGACTGCATCATGAGGCTGCAATTGTCTCAAATCCTGCAACGACAGCGTCGATAACGCATAAAATGTGCATGTTTAGCCTTAATCCCGATGCAGCTATGGGGTCGACATCAGCCGCCGCCTAATAGGCTTTCGCAGGCCAGATGTTTCAATGGAGACGACGCACTCCGCTCATCGATGGGCAGGTGCACCCCATCACGCGGAACCATCCTGCTCACGTCCCCGCAGGGACGTCTCGGCGCATCCAGGTTGGATGCGAACGGTGGCCGGACGGATCAGGTCCAGCAGGAGGGTATCGGGATATCGTTGGCGGCCGCCAGCCCGGCTTCCCGTCGTGAGCTCGTTTTCCATCCTATGGGGAACAGCCACTTGCTTCCATGAGCGTGACTGGTTCGGCGCAACTCGCTCCCGCGATTACCCAATGTCCACACATGTCGCGAATCCAGGCTCGAGCCGAAGAAGGGGGACCGTTCCTGTTGGCCTTTATGCTGCAAGCCACTCTGGCTGCGCCGCCTCTGCCTTACGTCCGGCTGCGGCCCGATGCCGGATAGCTGCGGGGCAGAAGATGCTCGAAGCTGCGGCGGATGCGGCCGTAGCACTCGCAGGCCCTCCGCTCGAGCCCGGCCCGATCGCGCACCGTGATCCCGCCCCGGCCCTGTGCAATCAGTCCGGCAGTATGGAGCGCCCGCGTGACGGTGCTGACGGTGGAGCGCTGCACGCCCATCATCTCGGCCAGCAACTCGTGCGTCAGCGGCAGGGTGTCCCGGTCGACCCGGTCGTGCGTGCTCAGGAGCCAACGGCAGCACCGGGCCTCGACGTCATGAACCGCATTGCAGGCGACCGTCAGCAGCGTCTGGCTGATCAGCGCCTCGCTGGCCCGCAGGAAAGTGTGCCGGAGGGCCGGACGGGTGGCGATCGCCTCGTGCATGCGCTCGGTGGAAATGCGGGAGGCGGCGCCGGGAAGCTGGACGATGTAGCGCCCCAGAGCCTTGCGGGTGATCACTGCGGTCACGATGCCAACCAGGGCCTCGCGGCCGAACACCCCCATCTCGACCGAGTGGCCGTCCTCCATCACCGTGACCAGCGACACGACGCTGTCATGCGGGAAATAGGTGTGGGTGAGCGGATCGCCCGTCTCGTACAGAACGGTCCCGCGCGGTAGGTCGACGCTCTCGAGATGAGGCTCCAGAGCAGCATAGTCGTCAGGATCCAGGGCCGCGAGAAAGCGGTTGGCCCGGTGGTCGAATGCCGTCGTGCCAGAGATCATCAGGGCAGCCTATCGTGACGGGGGAGTGGAACCAGTCTGACAATGGTCGAGGCTGGCTGACCCGGTGACCGGTCTTCGCACGGCCCAGTGGGCGGTTGTCTGCCGTAAAGTGCCGAAGTGCCGGTGTCAATCGGCCTGGATCAGCTGAAACAGAAGAAGCCGTTGAACCGCACGCCGGCGGCCGCTTTCGCCTCGCTCTGGCGCTCAACGTAGGAATTACAGCTTGGCGCCGCCTCAGCCAGAGGCTAGGAGAGCTGCCGAAGGGGATTTGCTGTGGACAGGTGTTCCGCGATTTTCTGGTCATGAAGGCGAGGAGCTGAGCTGACTGAGCATGACCTGTGGGCCGATCTATCCGGCGTGTCCGAACGCTTGAACGTTCGCGTGCCTGACAGGCGATGTCTTCCAATATCCATCCCTCCCTGGATCCGATCGGAACCGGCTACGGCCTGATCTCCCGCCGGACCGCCAGCACGTTGCGGATCGAAAAACTGGAATGGATCCGCGAGACGCCGGGAAGCGTCGACAGAACCTCCTTGTGAATCCGCTCGAACTCCCCAGCGTTGCCTACTTCAACACGGAGCAGGTAATCTGAGCCGCCGGTCATCAGATAGCATTCCCTGATCTCAGGATGCTTGCGGACAGCCGCTTCGAACTTATCAAGGTAATCCTCGGTCTGCCGTTCAAGAGTAATGTTGATGATGACGGCGATCGTCGCTTCGCCGCTCGAAGTGTCGACCAGGGCGGTGTAGCCGCGGATCACGCCGGCCTGTTCCATGATCTTGATGCGCCGCAGACAGGCGGATGGCGAGAGGCCAACCTCACCGGCCAGCTTGGCGTTGCTCATGCGGGCGTCAAGACGCAGGAGCTTCAGGATGTTGCGGTCGATGGTGTCGAGACCCGTCATGATAGAAGAGGCCAAAGCTTAGAAGAACATGCGGCGCTGACGTCACATTTTGCAACAATCAATCGCAAATAGGCGGACAATTTCGTTCCTTATTTCATACATTGCCTCTCCATCAAGAGGGCAAAGATGGTCAGCACGGTTTCAGTTTCCGACGCGAGCACGGGCGCCAATGTCCACGGAGCCACCGGCTGTGTGACAATTGATCTTTCAGCCCTTGGCCGCAATTACGACAGGCTTGCGGCGACCGTCGCGCCAGCCCGCGTGGCCGCTGTGGTCAAGGCCAATGCCTACGGATTGGGTATCGAGCGGGTCGCAAAAATCCTCTCCCGCAAAGGCTGCCGGCATTTCTTCGTCGCCCACCTCAGTGAGGCCATGGATCTGCGGCCCATGCTCCCTCGCGACGCGCAGGTCTTCGTGCTCAACGGGCTGCAACCCGGCCGTGAGACCGCTTGCACTGAGGGCGGCATCATTCCGGTTCTCAACTCGATGGAGCAGTGGCGGCGATGGTCGGCAACAGCCCGGTCCCTTAACCACACTCTGCCGGCTGTGCTGCAGTTCGACACGGGGATGTCGCGCCTCGGCTTTCCGCCCGACGAACGCCCTGCCCTGGCGGAAGCCCTGAGGACGGACGGGCATGTCGAGATCCTGTTCATCATGAGCCACCTGGCTTGCGCCGACGAGCCGGACAGCGACCAGAACGGCGAGCAGCTGGCCGAGATGAGACGCATTGCCGTCGAGTTCGGCGGCTTCGACACGTCCTTCGCCAATTCGGGCGGCGTGTTTCTCGGCGATGGCTATCGGGGCGCCCTGGCCCGTCCCGGCATCGCGCTCTACGGCGGCGCGCCAACCACTGGGGCGCCGAACCCGATGGAGCCGGTCGTCAGCCTCGATGTCTCTGTCGTGCAGGTTCGCACCGTGCCGGCAGGCACAAAGGTCGGCTATGGCGGTATTCATGTCGCCAAGCGACAGGCGCGTCTTGCGACGATCGCCGCAGGCTACGCCGACGGCCTTCCCCGCAGCCTGAGCGATCGCGGCGCCGTCTATTATGAGGGCGTGCGCCTGCCGATCGTCGGCCGCGTGTCGATGGACAGCATCACCGTCGATGTGTCCGCCCTGCCGGAAGGAACCCTGACGCTGGGCAGCTTTGTCGAAGTCCTGGGCCCGAACCAAACGCTGGAGGACCTGGCGCGTGACGCCGCAACCATCTCCTACGAAATCCTGACCAGTCTCGGGCCTCGTTTTCAGCGGCGATATCGCTGACCCTTTCTTTCCAGTGAGGACATCATGAAAGTAAGCGTTCTCGGCGCCGGCGTCGTCGGCGTCACGTCGGCCTATCAGCTGGCCAAGGCCGGCCACGAGGTGACGGTCATCGACCGCCAGCCGGGCCCAGCCCTGGAAACGAGCTTCGCCAATGCCGGCGAGGTCTCCTTCGGCTATTGCTCGCCCTGGGCCGCGCCCGGCATCCCAATGAAGGCGATGAAGTGGCTGTTCATGCAGCACGCGCCGCTGATTCTGCGCCCCAAGGTTGATGCGGCCATGCTGTCCTGGCTCGTGAAGATGCTCTCCAACTGCACCTCCGAGCGCTATGCGGTCAACAAGAGCCGTATGCTGCGGCTTGCCGACTACAGCCGCATCTCGCTTGCAGCGCTGCGCGCGGAAACCGGCATCGCCTATGACGAGCGCATGCAGGGCACCCTGCAATTGTTCCGCACCCAGGCGCAACTCGACGCCTCGGCCAGGGACGTCACGGCGCTCGCCGCCGACGGCATTCCTTACGAGGTTCTCGACCGCGACGGCTGCATTCGCGTGGAGCCGGCCCTGAACCATGTGCGGGAGAAGATCGTTGGCGGCCTTCTGACGCCGAAGGACGAGACCGGCGACTGCTTCAAGTTCACCACTGCGCTGGCGCAGAAGGCGGAAGAGCTGGGCGTGCGCTTCTCCTGGAGCACCGAGATCAAGGGGCTTGGTGTCGAAGGCGGCCGCGTGCGCGGCGTCGTCACACGCCGCGAGAACCTCTCCGCCGACGCCGTGGTCGTCGCGCTCGGCAGCTATTCGCCGCTGCTCCTCAAGCGGTACGGCGTCAGGCTGCCGGTCTATCCGGTCAAGGGCTATTCGCTGACCCTTCCGATCACCGACGCCGCGCGCGCGCCGGAATCGACCGTGATGGACGAGACCTACAAGATCGCCATCACCCGGCTCGGCGACCGCATCCGCGTCGGCGGCATGGCGGAGATTTCCGGCTATACCAATGATCTCGGCCAGGCGCGCCGCCGCACGCTGGAACATTCCGTCATGGATCTCTTCCCCGGCGGCGATGTTGGCAAGGCTTCGTTCTGGTCGGGCTTGAGGCCGATGACGCCGGACGGCACGCCAGTGATCGGCCCGACGACGATCGCCGGCCTGTTCCTCAACACCGGTCACGGGACGCTCGGCTGGACGATGAGCTCCGGCTCGGCCCGCGTGATCGCCGATCTGGTTTCGGGCCGCAAGCCGGAAATCGATGCGACCGACCTGGCGATTGCCCGGTACGTCTGACCGCATCTCATCCACGTCTCGTTCATGGAGGATCAATGCATGATCGCTGCAGTTTCCACCGCCAACGCCCCAGGCGCTGTCGGCCCTTACTCGCAGGCTATTAAAGCCAGCAACCTGTTGTTTGTGTCCGGTCAGCTGCCGATCGATCCCGCCACAGGCGAGTTCAACTCGGCCAACGCGGTGGAGCAGGCCGAGCAATGCCTGAAGAACCTCGCCGCGATCGCCAGGGCCGCTGGCTCCGAGCTGTCCAAAACCGTCAAGACGACGGTGCTCCTGACGGATCTTGCTGATTTCGCTGACATCAATCGCGTCTATGCCGGGTTCTTCACGACCCCTTATCCCGCCCGTGCCTGCTATGAGGTGAAGGCGTTGCCGAAGGGCGCGAAAGTCGAAATCGAGGCCATCATCGCTCTCGACTGATCGACCCCCGTCGTATACGGGCAGAAAATGCCGGGGTGGTCGGTCCTGACTACTCTGGCAGTGTCGTTTGATAGGCTGAGCAGTCATTTACGCGGATCTGCCAACCGTCGACATCGTGGGAGAGATCGGTTTGACCTTGATGCAGTCGTTGACCAAACACCTCAGAAATCCCGAACTGTTTGCCGATCTGGCCTTCGTGCCTGATGTGCGTGGGACGGAACCGGCGAAGCGGTTTCCGGTGTTCAACCCCTCTACCGGCGAACGGCTGGCCGAGCTCCCGGACATGGATGTCGAGGATGTCTCAAAGGCCGTCAGCAACGCCGAAGCTGCGCAGGGACACTGGGCCGGACTGACGGCACGCGAGCGCTCTGACATCCTTTGGGAATGGCACCGGCTGATCCTTGAATACCGGGACGATCTTGCGGCCATCCTGACGGCGGAAATGGGCAAGCCGCTTGCCGAGGCGAAATCAGAAATCGCCCATGCCGCAGCCTATATCCAATGGTATGCCGAGGAGGCCAATCGCATCTATGGCGAGACGATTTCGGCACCGTCCAACGACAGGCGGATGCTGGTAATCAAACAGCCGGTCGGGGTGGTTGGTGCGATCACGCCGTGGAATTTTTCCGCCTCGATGGTTGCACGCAAGATTTCACCGGCGCTCGCCGCCGGCTGCACCATCGTGCTGAAGCCTGCGGAGCAAACGCCTCTTGTGGCCGGCGCCATGGTCAGGCTCGCGGGCATGGCAGGGTTTCCCGATGGCGTTCTCAATCTCATTTACGCGTTGGAGGGCGATGCGGTTGGCCGCGAGCTGTGCGCCAACCCCAAGGTACGCAAGATCAGCTTTACCGGGTCGACCGAGGTCGGACGATTGCTCATGAGGCAGTGTTCGGATCAGATCAAGAGGATCAGTTTCGAGCTTGGCGGCAACGCTCCTTTCATCGTCTTCGATGATGCGGATGTCGACGCTGCCGTGGATGGCGCCATCCAGGCGAAGTTCCGCAACGCCGGCCAGACCTGCGTGTCCGCCAACCGGATTTACGTGCAGTCCAGCGTGCATGATGAATTTGCCGAGAAATTCACGCAGCGTGTGCGCACGCTCGTGGTCGGAGATGGTTTCCAGCCGGATGTCGCGGTCGGCCCGCTGATTGATGCACGGGCGCTGGTAAAGATCGAAGGCCATGTTGCCGATGCTCTGCAAAAAGGCGGGACGGTCCGTTGCGGGGGCCGCCGGATCGGCACCTCGGGAACGTTCTTTGAGCCCACTGTGATTACGGACGTGGTGGGCACGATGCGGTTGGCCCAGGAAGAAACCTTCGGACCGTTGGCCCCGATCATCCGCTTCGACGATCCCGGTCAGGTGGTCCGCGAGGCGAACGACACCATTTATGGTCTCGCAGCCTACTTCTATGCGTCCAATCTCAAGCGAGTCTGGCACGTCGCTGAGGCCCTCGAATATGGCATGATCGGCATTAATACCGGGCGCATGTCGTCCGAGGCTGCACCGTTCGGCGGCATCAAGCAGTCAGGGATCGGTCGCGAGGGATCGCGCCACGGTCTGGAGGATTATCTCGAGATGAAGTACCTCTGCATGGGAGGGCTGTAGCCCTGGAGAGCTGTCAGGCAGCGATTGCACCATGCGCCCTCTCCTAACCGCGCCGCAGGACCGCGAGCGGGCTTGCTGGCGTCGCGCCAGCAGCCATGACGTTGGAGCCTCGGCCAATCTCCACGCGCGATGGGATTAGCACAAGATCTGTGCCTGATCGCACGGGCGGCATTATCAACCAAACACGGCTAACTTTGAGACGAGGTCGATCCTGCGGGCTTTCGTCCGCCGCATCTCGCATCTGATTGCGAAGCGGAACACCGCTGGGATAGACTTGCTTCGAAAAAGATACTGCTGGCGAATTCATTATGCATTAGAGCTGTTGAGGCGCGGTCAGCGTTCAGGCTG
>NZ_QDAH01000143.1 GCF_003075415.1 Microvirga sp. KLBC 81 | reverse complement strand
AACAGCCTCATCCTGAAATTCTTTCGTAAAGCGTGTCTGGGGCATGGAGATCCTCCTGCTTCATGAGAGGCTCTCCATCTTTTCGGAGCAAGTCCAGACTGAGCCCGCGGGGCAGCCGGACGCCGAATACCACCGCCAGACCGCGGATCTGGTTCTCCAAGGTGACGCGCTGCCCGACCAGCTTCTTGCGGGCGATGATCAGGGCACGCACCGCATGGGCTGGCAGCGATTTGACATGCACGGGCTTGAAGAAGCCGGTTCGGGCGAGATGCGCCAGCCCGCGGGCATCGTTGCGGTCGGTCTTGTGGGTCGCCAGCGACTTCAGCGCCTGGTAGGCCTGCCGGCTCTCGATGCAGATCACCGGCAGCCCGAGCGCGGCAAGTCCGTGGAAGAGCATGGGTGCCATACGGCCGGTCTCAAGCACGATCTTCTCGCAGGCAGGTACCGTCTCCAGCACGGCGGCAATCGCTTCTGGCGTGCTGGAGGCCTTCGCCTCCAGAACAACACATCCGTCTCGCTCGACCACGCAGATGTGGGTCTCATGCATCGAGACATCTAAACCAGCGTAGTAGTCCATGGCTGCTCTCTCCTGTGCACGTGGCCAGCCGATGCTATCAGCATCCAGGGGGATGCCGCCCCATTACCCAATGTTGAAAAAGGCGGCAACGGCCATTTTTCGCATGATCAACATGCAAGATGATGGGCCTGACCTGGTACGTTGTCGCCATTAATAGATCGGTTAAGTGGGGCTGGGACTTTTTCAACAAAATCTGCCATTTTCGGACCTTTGCTGAAGTAGGTGATGGCCAAGTGCCCGCGGCGTTGCGCACGACCACGGACGAAGAAACGGATCGGACCGTGGAAGCGGGTTGCTAGGTGTGGCAAGACATACAGGTGGAACTCGATCGGTGGGTTCTGCGGGCTATCTCCAAAAGGCATCCGGCGAGCGCCTCGTCTGGTATGGTAACTTCCCTCTCCCAGCTGCAGGAGGATGCTCCATGGCCTTTGCAACCAAACGGCTTGGCACGCTCCCTGACGCTACTGCCCCCGATGGTTCTGAAGTGCGGGTCCTGTGCAGCACAAGCCGGGGCAGCCTAGCCCATTTCACGCTGCCGCCGCATGCGGTCTCAAGAGCAATGGCGCATCATACCGTTGAGGAGGTCTGGTACTTTGTCTCGGGCCGCGGGCAGATGTGGCGCCGCTGGCATGAACGCGAAGAGATCGTAGACGTGGAGCCCGGCGTCGCCATCACAATCCCGGTTGGAACCCACTTCCAGTTTCGCTCTGTTTCGCACGAACCGCTAATGGCGGTTGGGACAACCATGCCGCCTTGGCCGGGCGAAGGCGAGGCGTTTGCCGTGGACGGGACCTGGGAGTCAACCGTTTGACGAGTTCCGGGAAGCCTCGCCTTTCACAACGGCATCGGAGGAAGCGGCAGAGCCGTATTCGTTTGCGTGATGGTCCGAATTAATGGCGCCTGATTGCCTTGCAATACTCTGGCCAACACTCTGACGGTCACGTCCGGGTCAGGCACTGATGTTCCTCAACCTTTCGGAACGTCTGGTTACGTGAGGATTGCTGCCATCAGGCTTTAGTCTCAGGAGTGCCAGAAGCGGACCTTTGATTGGCTTCGAACCCAGTCAGTGCCGACCGGACAAAAAGATTGCGTTAGGCCTGGATGCGATCTGCCGTCAGGCTGGGATTGGCAACAGCAAGGGCAGCCCCCTCCGACCGCACCCGACGGCTCGAGCGGTCAGCCGGCGAACGTTCCCTGAAGATCCTTGGCCAGCATCGGGTCATTCCACTCCTCGCCCCAGACCTGGACGACATGGCCCGGCGACACCTCCCGGTACAGGCGCTCCGGCGGGAGGTAGTCGACTGACCTGATGGGGCTCTTGATATCGCCGTCCGAAACCCGATGGCGGCTGCCGCGTCGCGCCGGGTCGGGCACCGGGACGGCGGCAAGGAGGCGCCGGGTGTAGGGGTGCTGAGGGTTCTCGAGAATCGCGCTGCGCGGCCCAATCTCGACGATCTCGCCGAGATACATCACGGCGATGCGGTGGCTCACGCGCTCGACGACCGCCATATCGTGGGAGATGAACAGAAAGGCGAGGTGCAGATCCGCCTGCAGGTCGAGCATCAGGTTGACAACCTGGGCCTTGACCGAGACGTCCAGCGCCGAGACTGCTTCGTCCGCCACGATGACTTTCGGCCCCACCGCAAGAGCTCGCGCGATCGCGATGCGCTGCCTCTGGCCGCCGGAGAACTCGTGCGGGAAGCGCCTGGTCATGTCGGGCGAGAGACCGACCCGGCTCAAGAGATCGGCGGCGATCTCACGCGCCTCGTGCCGCGTTGCGAGCTTATTGATCAGAAGAGGCTCGGCGATCGCGGTGCCGATCGTCATGCGAGGATCGAGGCTTGCGAACGGATCCTGGAAGATCATCTGGATGAGCCTGCGGCGCTGCTGCAGCTCGCGGGGGCTGAGCCCCATCAAGTCCTCACCGTCGAGCCGGACGGAGCCGGCGAGCGGCTCGATCAGCCGCATGACGGAACGTCCCGTCGTCGACTTGCCGCATCCGGATTCGCCAACCAGCGCCAGCGTCTCGCCGCGAGCGAGGCTGAACGAGACGTTCTCAACCGCGTGAACCCGTCCGCCCACCCGGCCGAACAGGCCGGACCGCAGATCGAAGCGCGTCGTCAGGTCCTTGACTTCGAGCACGGGCCGTGTCGACGGCACGATCGTATCCGGCGTCTCGACGGCGGGCTCCAGGATCCCGGTCGCACGATCGACGACAGGAAGGCGCATTGGATGTTGTCGCCCAGCCATCGAGCCGAGCACCGGCACGGAGGCGATGAGCGCGCGCGTGTAGCCCTGGCGTGGCCTGGCGAAGATCGTCTCCGTGGACCCGCTCTCGACCGCTTCGCCGTCGAGCATCACAACGGTTCGGTCAGCAATCTCGGCGACGACACCCATGTCATGGGTGATGAAGAGGACGGACATGCCCTCCTCATCCTGGAGGCTCTTGATGAGGTCGAGGATCTGCGCCTGAATGGTCACGTCCAGGGCGGTCGTCGGTTCGTCGGCGATGAGAAGCTTCGGCCGGCAGGCGAGCGCCATGGCGATCATGACGCGCTGGCGCATGCCGCCCGAGAATCGGTGAGGGTAGTCGTCGAGACGGGCTCTTGCATTCGGGATGCGCACCTTCTCCAGCAGGCGCACCGTCTCCGCGTCGGCCTCTGCCCGCGAGAGACGCCGGTGCAGCATCAGCGCTTCCGCTATCTGAAAGCCGATGGTCAGCACGGGATTGAGGCTGGTCATCGGCTCCTGGAAGATCATGGCGATGTCGTCGCCACGAACGCGGCGCATCTCGGCGTTCGGCAATCCCAGGAGATCACGGCCTTTGAGGAGCACCCGCCCCGTGACCCGGCTCGTATCGCGGGGCAGGAGGCGCATGATGGAAAGGGCCGTCACGCTCTTGCCGGAGCCCGACTCGCCCACGATGGCGACGGTCTCTTTCGGCCCAATCGAGAAGGATAGGTTGCGCACGACGGGGCGCCACGCACCCTCGACGCGGAAGGCGGCGGTGAGTTCCTGAACATCGAGGATCGATTCCATCACGCTCCAGCCTGCTCTCTAGATGATGCGTCGCGGGTCGAGCGCATCGCGCAGGCCGTCACCGACGAAGTTGATTGACAGGACAGTGAGGAAGATCGCGGCTCCTGGAAAAAGCGCCCAGTGGGGAGCAAACTCAAGATGATCCTTGGCGTCAAAAAGGATGCGTCCCCACGTGGGAATGTCCGGTGGGAAGCCAAGGCCGAGGAACGAGAGGGTCGACTCCGCGATAATTGCCGTCGAGACCTCAATCGTGCTCGCTACGATCACAGGTCCGAGCGCGTTTGGCAGAATGTGACGCATCACCTGATGCCACCGGCTCGCGCCTTGGGAGCGCGCCGCCTCGACGAATTCCTTCTCCCGCAGAGAGAGGAACTGCGCCCGCACCAAGCGAGCCACTGGCATCCAGCGCAAGCCTCCGATCACCAGCACGATCACGACGAAGACACCGCCCTCTAGGCCGAACACAGCCTTGAGCCGGTCGCGGAAGAGATAGATGACGAGAAGCAGGAGCGGCAGTTGCGGCAGCGACAGGAAGAGGTCGGTAAGCCACGTCAGAAAGGAGTTGGCGATGCCGCGGGACATGCCGGCGACCGCGCCGATCACGACCCCGACGAGGGTCGCGATGATCATCGCGGCGAATCCAACCGCAAGCGAGATGCGCCCGCCATAGATCATGCGCGCGAGCAGGTCCTGGCCCAGGTCGTCGGTGCCAAACGGATGAGCGAGGGACGGGCCCTGCAAGGTTGCCGCGAAGTCGATGTCATTGATTGCGACGGGCCAGAGCAGGGATCCGAACATCACGCCGAGGCACATCAAGCTCAAGATGAAAGCCCCCGCCACCGCCAGCCGGTGGCGACGGAACCGCCGCCAGGTCTCGCTGCCCCGTGAGGCGGAGCGAGCAACCGGGGAAGCCGCTTTATCGGAAAGAGATGCGGGGATCGAGCCAGCCATAGAGCACATCTGCGAGGAGGTTGAAGAATACGACGAGGCAGGCGAAGACGAAGGTTACCGCCATGACGACCGGGGTGTCATTCGCGAGCATCGCGTTGATGAGAAGGGATCCGATGCCGGGCACCCGGAAGATCTGCTCGGTGACGATGGCGCCGCCGAAGACGGCGGGCATCTGCAACGCCACGAGGGTGACCACCGGGATGAGGGCGTTGCGCGCAACATGGCGCAGCGTCACGGTCCGCTCGGGCAAGCCCTTAGCGCGTGCCGTGGTGACATAGTCCAGCCGAACCACGTCCAGTACCGCCGCGCGCACGTAACGAGTGTAGGACGCTGCCTGAAACAGGCCCAGGACGAGGACCGGCATGAGTGCCTGCCGGGCGTGCTCCCAGTACCAGCGCCAGCCAGTCTCCGGGATGTCGGCCCTGTAGACAAACGGCAGCCAGTCGAGCTTGATTGAGAAGATCAGGATGAGGAGCAGTCCCGTGAAGAAGGTTGGCAGCGAGAACCCGACAAAGGCGAGGGTGTTCGCGATCTGGTCGAACACGGAGTAAGGACGGGTCGCGGCATAGATCCCGACGGGCAGCGCGATGGCGAGCGCTAGAATTTGGGACGATCCGATGACGAAGAGCGTGGTGGGCACACGCTGCAGGATGAGCGTGTCGACGTCGACGCGGCTCGCGAACGAGAAGCCCCAGTCACCCTGCGCCATCGCGGCAAGCCAGCGCAGGTAGCGCACCAGAATGGGGTCATCAAGCCCGAAACTCTCGCGCAGGTTCGCCCGCACCTCAGGCGGGATGTTCGGGTTTGTCGCAAGCTCGCTGAACGGGTCCCCGGGCGCGAGCGCCAGCACTGTGAACAGGATGAGGCTGATCCCGAGCAGGCTCGGGATCGCCACGAGGAGGCGCCTGATCACGTAATCCGTCATCGGGCGCCCTCGTATCTGCCAGTCCGTGTCACCTGAGGGATCATGCCTCGCGGTACCAGCTGTTGAGCGTCCACAGGTCGGCGTCCCAGCCGCTGTAGTTGGGCACCAGCGTGTTGCTGCAGGCAGCCGTTCGCGTGCGGGAGATGATCGGCAGGATCACGTTCGCGCTGCAGAAGATGTCGTTCATCTTGATGAAGAGCGCAGCACGCTTGACCGGATCGAGCTCCTTCTGCGCCGCCCGGTAGGCTTCGTCGGCCGCCGGATCGACATAGCGCGAGATGTTTCGCCCCTGCCACTTGTTCTCCTTCGTCGCGACCTCCCACGAGACGAACTGATTGAGGAACCGCTCCGGATCAGGTTGCGGCTGCGTCGTCGTGTACATCTCCATGTCGCAATAGAGCTTCGTGTAGGTGTCCGGATTCGCGACGTCCGACGAGAAGAACACGGTCGCCGTCACGGACTTGAGCTCGAGGTCGATGCCGGCCTTCTGGCAGGCCTGCTTGATGATCGCCTGCGTCTTCTGGCGAGGCGCATTGATCGAAGTTTGGAAGACGTACTTGAGCTTTTTGCCGTCCTTTTCGCGGATCCCGTCTGCGCCTTGTTTCCAACCGGCTTCGTCGAGGATCTTGTTCGCCTTGTCGATATTGAACTCGTACTTCATGTTGGGCGAACGGAACTGCTCCGGAGCATTGACGAAGTTCGCCGTGGCCGTGCCGCCGCGGCCGTAGATGAACCGCTGGATCGAGTCCCGGTCGATGAGCAGGTTGATGGCTTGGCGCACCGCCGGATCGGTAAGCGTGGGGTGCTTCGACTTAGCGTGCGAGCGCTCGCCGTCGATCTCGGTCCAGGGATCGGTGGTGTTGAGGATGATGAATTCCAGATCGCCGCTCGGAACCGTGATGACCTTGCCGCGCCCACCCGTCTCCATGCGCTTGAGGATATCGTCCTCGACCTGCATGTTCCAGGCGTAGTCGAACTCACCGGTCTGAATCACCGCCCTAGCCGCCGAGACGGCATCCCCACCGCCTTTGATCTCGATCGTATCGAAATGGGGTTGACTGGGGATGTGGTAATCGGGGTTGCGCTCGCCGCGCAGGATGTCGCCAGGCTTGAAGTCGACAAACCTGTAAGGCCCGGTTCCGACAGGCTTGAGGTTGGCTGGCGCCTCGCGGGATTTGGCGCCTTTATACTCCGCGAAGACATGCTTCGGGATGATCATGCCGACCACGCCGACGAAGGGGTCGGCCCAGAACGGCGTGGGCTGCTTAAAGACGAGCCGGACAGTATGGTCGTCTACCTTCTCGACGGTTTTCAAGCTGGTGTAGGAGCCGCTCGTCGTGGCGGCGGTCGCCGGATCGATCGCATACTCCCAATTGAACACCACATCGTCGGCGGTGAAGGGCTGGCCGTCGTGCCATTTCACGCCGCGCTTGAGCTTCCAGGTGACGCTAGTGCCGTCCGCAGAGAGCCCGCCGTTCTCGCGGCTCGGGATCTCGGCTGCGAGAAACGGGATGAGGTTGCCGTCCTTGTCCCAGCCGGCGAGCGGCTCATAAAAGACCCGGGAGCCGTTCTGGTCCTTGGTTCCCGTCGCGAAATGCGGGTTGATAAGGGTGACAGCTTGCCAGAACAGGAGCTTGAGCGGTCCGCCGCCGCCGGCCTTGGTCGGCTTGTAGGCTGGTTGGGTCTGCGCGAAGGCAACGCCTGCCTGAGCGAGCAGCATGCCTGCCATCGGAGCCGTAAACCCGACCGACGCCATCCGGGCGATGAAGCCGCGGCGCGACATGCGCCCATCCTTGACGGCGCCAATTAATGACCGAAGCTTGTCTTCTTCCATGGAGTTCTCCCTGCGCGCGGACAGCTGGCCGACCAGCCCTCGCCTTTTCTAAGGCAACTCATGCGCCAGGTACCCCCGGGCGCCGTGCACCCTATCCTGAGCAGCATTCACTCGACTTGCAATAGGGTTCGAGCCACCAACTCAGCGGCCTCCTCGCACCCATAAGGCTGTTGCCGTTAACCGTCTTGGCCTCGGACCGGCTGCCTCGTGATCCCGCGCCAGACCAGCGACCCGCTCCAGCGCGAACAAGGAGCACGGCAGAAAAGCCCCTAAGATCTCGCTCTGCGAGCGAGGCCCGCTTGGCTCTGTCGCGAATTTTCGATGTTGACAGAAAGAGGGCTATTCCGCCCGTAGGCCTCACGCAGCCAATCTGTTGAA
>NZ_QDAH01000142.1 GCF_003075415.1 Microvirga sp. KLBC 81 | reverse complement strand
TCTCGTTGAGCCTGAGGCGTGCCGCAACTATTTCACCGCCGCCGGATACGGATTCGTCTGAATGCCCGATGCTCTAGGAAGCGGTGTGCCTTGATCCCGATCTCCGCCGCTGCGCCCGTATCTATTGTGAGTTCGCCGGCGAAGCTGTGCCCGCCTCTTGTGCTGCTGCACCCTCATTAGACTAAAGGCGACCAAGATTTGTGCTTATGACAACGTTGTCTTTGTGTCTGATGGCGCTATGGTAACGTTGTCATTTGATGGATGGGACATGGCGAGCCTAAGATCACCACTCGACGAAACGATCCGCGGAATACCCCCTGGATCCGGCTCAGTTTCCCTCGAAACCGTCGCGGCTCAAGCGTGGCGGCCGGCCGACAACGCGATGCCTTTGCCTGTGCTGACCTTGGACGAAGCTGCCTTTCGCGAGAATTGCAGACAGATGTTCGCCTTTGCGAGGAGCCATGGTGCGGCCCTGGCGCCACATGCCAAGACGCCAATGTCTCCCGATATCGTCAAGCTGCTGCTTGAGCAGGGTGCCTGGGGGGCTACAACGGCCAACCTTCAGCAAACGGCCGTTCTCCTGAAGGCTGGGTGCCAGCGGCTCCTGCTCGCGAACCAGATCGGCGGTGATGCTAGCGGGAGGCGGCTGGGTGAACTGCTCAAGCGGTACCCGAATGCCGACGTGCGGGTCTTCGCGGATTCGCCACAGGCCGTCAGTGCTCTTGCGGTCGCGGGTCAATACGCCGGTCGGCCTGTCCCGGTCCTTGTTGAGGTCGGACGCGGTCGCGCAGGTGCAAGGGATATTTACTCAGCAAAGGACGTGATCCGCAGCATCGTGTCGGAGCCCGACTATGTGCGCCTTGCCGGGGTGGCGACTTACGAAGGTGCAGTGGCCAGCGCCGATCCGGTGGCAACTCGGAAAGCGATCGAGGATCTTTCCGAGCTCGCCGCGCAGACATTCCACTTGGTGCGCGAGCAGGCTCCAGCCGCTCCCCTGATGCTGAGCGCAGGGGGATCCGCCTTCTTCGACTTGGTGGTCACGGCTTTGCGGCCGATCGTGGCGGCAGACGGAAACGCGACACTCGCTCTGCGCAGCGGCGCCATCTTCTTTCACGATCATGGCGTCTATGAGCGTGCGCTCCGCGCCATGGACGACCGCAAGGGGTTCGTGATCGATGGTGAGATCCGCTCTGCAGCTGCTGCCTTCACGCCGGCGCTACGGCTGTGGGCCGAGGTGCTTTCGCGCCCGGAACCGGAGCTCGCCATCTGCGGCATGGGGATGCGGGACGTGTCTTCCGATAAGGACCTTCCCATTCCGCTCACCATCTACCGGAATGGCCGCCTGCTTCCCATCGACGGCTCCGCGGATTCTCTGCGGGTCAGCAAGCTGAACGACCAGCATGCCTTTCTCAGGCTCTCGCCCGGGACTGATCTTGCGGTTGGAGACGTTGTGGAGTTCGGAATTTCCCATCCCTGCACGTGCCTTGACCGCTGGCGCGTTTTCTACGGGCTGGATGAGGACGGTCGGGTCCGCTCCGCCTTTCAGACCTATTTCGGATAGGCGGCCATGAATCTGAATTTCCAACAGCTCTGGCGTTATCAGGACCGCTTCATCGAGGGTGTCGTTCTCACGGTTACCCTGACGGGTATCGCGGCCGTTGCAGGCACTCTCATCGGCCTCTTGGGAGCCATTCTCGTTCGCAGTGGCCCGCGCCCCGTGCGATGGTTCATTCGAAGCTATATCGAGATCATCCGGAACACGCCCGCACTGATCCAGATCTTTCTGATCTTCTTCGTCCTGCCGGCATTCGGCCTGAAGCTGCCCCCGTTTGAGGCCGCAAGCGTCGCTCTGAGCATCTACTTCGGTGCATACGCGATCGAGATCATCCGTTCCGGTCTCGACACTATTCCTCGCAGTCAGGTCGAGGCGGGGGCCTGCCTTGGATTGTCCCGATGGCAGGTATTCCGGCATATCGTGCTCGCACCTGCACTGCGCAATATTTACCCTGCCTTCACGAGCCAGTTTGTGCTGCTGCTTCTTGGAACGTCCATAGCATCCCAGATTTCAGCCGAAGAGCTGTTTCACACGGCCAGTTTTGTCGAAAGCCGCACCTACCGCAGCTTTGAAGTCTATGCCGTCGTTTGCGCGATCTACTTCGCACTCGCAATGACTTTTAAGGGTGCGTTCGCGGTTATTGGCCGGCTGGCGTTCCGCTGGCCAATCCGACGCTGATAAGGGGCAGACATGCGCGTCTTTACAACGTCCGATCTGTTCTCGCTCTTTGCTGCCCTCCAATGGACGATCGTTCTCGTCACATTGGCGATTGCACTCGGAGCACCTCTGGCGCTCGCCCTTGCCCTGATGAGGATCAGCAAGATCGCGCCGCTGCGTTGGATCGCAGCTGCATATCTCCAGCTGGTTCAAGGTATCCCTCTCCTAGGGCTCCTGATGTTTTTCTACTTTGGCGTGCCAGTGTTCCTGGGCGTCCAGGTTCCTGCCATCGTGGCCGTCGGAATAGCGTTCGCAGCTTACAGCAGCGCCTTTCTCGGCGAGATCTGGCGCGGTGGAATCCAGGCGGTAAAGCAGGCCCAATGGGAGGCTGCAGCCTGTCTCGGCATAACGCGGTGGCAGCAGTTCCGCTATGTGATCGCTCCACAGGCGTTGCGCATCGCTTTGCCGGCCACGGTCGGGTTCATGGTCCAGCTCATCAAGGGGACCTCGTTGGCGTCCGTCGTCGGATTCGTTGAGCTTGCTCGCGCAGGCCAGCTGGCAAGCGCGGCGACTTTCCAGCCTTTGCTGGTCTACTCGGTCGTCGCCACGATCTACTTTGCAATGTGTTTCCCACTCACCGTCTGGTCCCGTTCCTTGGAGGCTCGTCTCAATGGCGCTCGTTGAAATCCGTGATGTGCGCAAGAGCTTTGGCGCGAATGAAGTTCTGAAGGGCGTCTCTCTCGACATCAATGAAGGAGAGATCGTTACCATTATCGGGCGGAGCGGATCCGGCAAGAGCACGTTGCTTCGATGCATCAACGCTCTTGAGCAGATCGACGGTGGAGAAATCCGGGTGGAAGGCAAAGCCGTCCGGACGGACATGCGGGATCTGCGGCAGTTTCGGCAGCGTGTCGGGATCGTGTTCCAAGCGTTCAATCTCTTTCCGCATCTCACGGTCGAGAAAAACATCACCTTGGCTCCCGTTCTCACCGGCAGGACCAGTAAGCAGAAAGCGCGCCAGCTGGCGCTCGATGTCCTCGAACGGGTTGGCTTGGCGGAGAAGGTCGATGCCTATCCGGAGCAGCTCTCCGGCGGCCAGCAGCAGCGCGTGGCCATCGCCCGCTGCCTGGCCATGGCGCCGCACCTTATGCTCTTCGACGAAGTAACATCGGCGCTCGATCCGGAGCTCGTCGGCGAAGTCCTCAAGGTCATGGAGGACATGGCTCGGCAGGGCATGACGATGGTTCTCGTAACGCACGAGATGGGGTTCGCGCGCAATGTGGCCTCCAAGATCGTATTCATGCATCAGGGCAAAGTCTGGGAGCAGGGTATGCCTGCTGAACTGTTCGCAAACCCTCGGACGCCAGAACTCAAGAGTTTCATCAGCTCGATCAAGTAGCGTGCCAGAGGGGCAATCTACGACGAGGTTAGCGCAAGGAGAGGATCACTTATGAAAAAGTTACGCAATCTGATTGCTGCTGCGGCAGCATCCCTTCTCATCGCGGTTCCCACATTGGCCAAGGCCGACAAGCTTCAGGACATCCTCGGAGCAGGAACGCTGAGGGTCGGTCTGCTCCTGGACGCTGCCCCGTGGGGATACAAGGATGCCAAGGGCGAAGCCACGGGTCTGGATGTCGATCTCGCCAAGCTCATGGCGTCCGACATGGGTGTCAAGCTCGAAATCGTGCCGTTGACGGGTGCCAGCCGTATCCCGAGCATTCTTGCCGACAAGGTCGATGTGCTCGTTGCCGCGATGGGTGCTACACCGGAGCGCGCTCAGCAAGTGATGTTCTCCCAGCCTTATGCGGCCGTGAACTTGGGCGTCTTCGGTCCGAAAAGCCTGCCCGTCACCAAGAATCCGGCCGATCTGAAGGGACGCTCGATTGCTGTCGCCAAGGGTAGCACGCTCGACGTATGGCTGACGGACAATGCCAAGGATGCGAAGATCGTGCGCTTCGAAGATACGCCTTCGGCCATCGCGGCGTACTTGAGCGGTCAGGCGGAGACATTCGCCGAGAACAGTGCGATTGCCTTGAAGGTTGCCGAGGACAATGTCGGCAAAGAGGTCGAGCTCAAGTATCTGATCCGTCAGTCCCCCGCTCACATCGGCGTCGCTCAGGGAGAGCAGAACCTTCTGAACTGGATCAACACCTTCCTGTTCTACAATCGGCTGAACGGAAAGCTGAGCGAGCTCCAGCTCAAGCACTTCAAGGAAGCTCAAACGCTGCCGCACATGTAAGCATCTTCGGCTTCGATTCAGCGGCGGTAGTGAATTACCGCCGCCTCTTTCAAGGTTATTTTTCATGCATACGGGCGTGTACCATTCGCTTGATTTCACCGCTGAGGGAAAGTCGGTTGACTTTCTCAGCATTCCCTTCTCGGTTGATCGATCACCCTACTTTCAGGTCAAGGTACCAATGGTGCGGATCAAGCGGGGGACCGGCCCGCGCGTTTTGCTGATGGCTGGCAACCATGGCGACGAGTATGAAGGTGAGCTCTCGCTGATGCGCCTCATCCGTCGTCTCGATCCGGACATGATCAGGGGTGAGATCACGATTCTGCCGCTCGCCAATACGCCTGCAGTGATGGCCGCGCGGCGGCGCTCTCCCCTGGATAACGGCAATCTCAACCGAGCTTTCCCAGGTGATCTCGCTGGATCTCCCACCTTCCGGATCGCCTATTTCCTCGAACGGGAGTTGTTTCCCCGTCACGACGTTGTTTTTGACCTCCACTCCGGTGGTACGACGATGGCCCATCTGCCCTGTGCGCTCATCGAGCGGCAAGGGCCGGCTGACCAATTCGCTCGGGCCTTAGATCTGATGAAGGCTACAGGTCTTGGTCACGGCTTTATCGCAGAGAATGGCGCAACAGCGCCCACATCCATGGCTGCTGCCGCCAGAGCTGGCGCTATCGGGCTCAGTGGTGAGTTTGGTGGCGGCGGAACAGTTACTCCTGAAACCATGACTGCAACAAGCAGGGCGGTCGATAACCTTCTGCTGACGCTCGGCATCGTCGACAAGCGGGTGCTCAGTTCGCAAAACATTGATCGTGAACCCATGCAATTGCTTGCTCTGGACAGCCATGAGCAATCGATCTTTGCCACCCGTCGTGGCTGGTTCGAACCCGCTGTCGTTCTTGGCGCTCGAGTGGAAAAAGGCGACGTTGCCGGATGGTACCACGATCTAAGCCGGATCGACACGCCTGAAGAAACGCTTCGCTTCCACGAATCCGGAATTGTCATCGCACGTCGGCTTCCAGCAGACAGTGAGGCAGGGGACTGCCTGATCCAAGTCGCACGCCCAATTGACGAGCGGGCGGTTCTGAACCGGCCATTGCAATGAATGAGCGCCCAGACGGAGGATCGGTGTCACCGACCTTTGATCAAGTCGTCCGGATCGGAAAGCCCGTCAGTCCTGAACACGGGGTCGACCGAAAACCCGTGCGCATCGAGGAAGTGGCACGTATCGCCGGGGTTTCGCCGATCACGGTCTCGCGGGCTCTCCGTCAGCCGGACCGGGTGTCGGAGGAAAAGCGCCTCAAGGTCCAACGCGCCATTGAGGCTACGGGCTATGCATCCAACCCCCATGCGCGAGCACTGAGATCCGGCCGCTCGAACATCGTTGCGGCTTTCGTCTCGAACATTCTCAGCCAGCAGTTTGGACTGGCCGTTCAAGGCTGCGCCGAAGTGCTGGAGCCCCATGGATTTCAGCTCATGGTCGGACAAACCTCGTATTCTTATGCGAGGGAAACCTCGATGATCCAGTCGCTCCTGGCATTGCGCCCGGCGGCTGTCTTATTCACCGGTGTGGTGGAACTGGAAGAAAACCGGACGTTCCTGCGCGACCTCGGTGTCCCCGTCGTGGAGACCTGGGCATTCCCGCGTGACCCGATCGATATGCTGGTCGGGTTTTCCAATACCGACGGCGGTCGAATGGTCGCGCAACACTTCGCTGCGCAAGGATACCGCCGAGTCGCGTTCATCGGACGAAGCGGAGGTCGCGGCCAACTGCGCCTAGGCGGCTTCCGCGAAGGCGTGAGCGCCTCGGGGCTCGAGCTGGTGGCAGAGCTGAGCTTGGATACGGTTTCAGGTCTCTCGGATGGACAGCGGGCTCTAAATCGGCTCCTTGCCAACCATGAGAAGATTGACGCTGTTTTTTGCGCCAATGATCTCATTGCAATGGGCGCATTACTCGAGGCTTCGAGGCGTGGGCTCCATGTGCCGAGCGACATTGCAATCGCAGGATTTGGGGATAGCGATCTGGCAGCTGAGATCCCGCCGGGCTTGACAACCATTCGGATGGACTGTCGCCAGATCGGCTGCCGCGCCGGCGAAATGCTGCTTGCCCGCTTGAGCGGAGCAACAACCGACCTGTCCAGCGAGACCGTCGCACTGGAGCTCGTTAAACGCGGAAGCACTTAAATCTGCGCGGAAGATTATTTCATCAAACCTGACGAGGAACCTGCCATGACACCTGAAGAGAAGCTAACAGCCCTTGGTTTGACACTGCCCGAAGCGCCGATACCGGTTGCCAATTACGTGCCGTATCGTTGGGCGGGTAATCTGCTGTTCCTATCAGGGCAGGGGCCTAAGCGTTTGGACGGAACGTATCGTCCGGGACGCCTTGGAAGAGACATCTCGATCGAGGAGGCCTATGAGGAGGCTCGCCTCACAGGCCTCAATCTCTTGGCCGTTGCAAAATCAGCGCTTGGTGAGCTCAACCGGATTGAGGCTGTCATCAAGTTGCTTGGTATGGTGAACGCCGAGGCTGACTTCTCAGATCATCCCAAGGTGATTAACGGATGCTCAGACCTCTTGGTCGATGTTCTGGGGGATGCCGGTCGCCATGCACGTTCCGCCGTCGGCATGGGGTCGCTGCCCAATCGAATGGCAGTAGAAATTGAGGCTATCCTCCTCGTCAGAACTTAAGCCTGCCGGCAGGCCTTTCCATCAAGACACCATAATGACAGGCGCTGTCGGCCTGCCCCGATTGGGTGATCCGAATGTGATGCCGATTCAGGGTTGGCCGCGGCGTTTGCGGCTGAGTAAGTCAATCTCCAGCCTTTACTGGTCCGCTGTGCCAGAGGTGTTTGCGCATTGGCAGGAGTGGAGGGACTCGAACCCCCAACCCCCGGTTTTGGAGACCGGTGCTCTAGCCGATTGAGCTACACTCCTGCGAGGCCAGTCCATGTGCGCCGACCAGAGGTGGGGCCTTATCGGACGAACGCTCCCGGCCGTCAAGCTCCGGATCCGTCCCAGCACCTGAATGTGTCTGTGGCCGAGCCCGCATTCTCCCTCGCGGGCACCGGAACGTCTGCTATGGCGCGCAAGCAGGGCCCCAGTTAATGCCTAAAACTGCTGCTTCTGGTACATCTCGGATATTGCGCGTTGGTTGGCTTGCGGGCGGTAAGCGGACCTCTCCGCAATTGCGCTTAAAGACCGTTTTTGACCGAGGTCGTGTGAAAACGCGATGTCGGACTGTCCGTGATGGCCGCTGTTTGCGTATGCAGCCCCGGCCGGCATG
>NZ_QDAH01000141.1 GCF_003075415.1 Microvirga sp. KLBC 81 | reverse complement strand
GGGCTCCAGCGCGTGCTCTCCAACCTGTGCTCTCCTGCGCGCGTCGACTGTGGCCGGCCCCTCGAAGGCCCGCCGCGGACAGGCCGGCGGACCAGAGCCTCACGGCCAAAACGCCCCAGCAACGGATCTTCGCGGCTGCGCATCGATACGATCCTGGATGAAGGGGTGGTCAATCTTTGGTTCCGACGCGCAAGTCGCTAAAGCATCGGACGTGAAAAGTGGAATGCACTTTTGGGATCGATCCGATGCTTCCTCTTTCAAGCCAAGCATCGTTGAAAGCGACCCAAAGGGCTGCGCAAACGAATAACCGGGGCTACTTTTCGCTGACGCGGACCTCCGGGTTCCGCACGATGCTCTAGGTCTTTCCCGAGCGCTGTTGGCCGGAAGCCCGATGTTCAGGCAGCGCCCACTCCGCGACTTATTTGACTTGCCACCATATTAATAGGTGCTCGTCGCCTGCCGGCGAGCACCACGCACTGATCGCTGGGCGTGTATTGGATCCAGCGCTGGCAATGACAGAACCGGACCCAAACACCGATCAGGCTGCATGGAAGAGTTCGTTCTGACGCCATGAGGCGGACGGCCTGCGCTCTCTGGGCCTTGCCAGCGCAATCCGCTCCTCGAAGCGCGCTTGCGCTTCCTTCAGCAGGCGGCGCTTGCGAGCATACGGCTGGGAGGCCGCTGTGACGTCCTTCACAATGGCCGCGGCCGCGGCGTAAAGATCGGCCGTCGCGGCATCAAGACCGGGATCGCGTTCGAACAAAGCAAGAAGGCTCGCCAGGTTCTTTCTCAGGAGCGTCTGGAGGTCGCCCAGGTAGGCCTGCTCTCCTCCGGCTTGGATCGCTTTCAGGGTCGGAGCGATCAGGTTGAGCTTCTCTTGGATGGCTTCGTCGAGGGTCTTGTCCGTCATGGCCAATCGTCTCCGGATGAGGGGCCCGCCCAGTCCCTGATTCACGCAGAGAAAGGATGCCCTTCCCGGGTTAACCGATGGTTTCGGACGCGAGCTCCCACGACGCCCAAGAGTCGTTGGGCTCAGACTCTGACGCTCCCCTGCCCTTCACGAAGGTCTGGTTAGGGCCCGGAGCGCGGACCGGAGCATTACTTCAGTTTCGTGCCGCAATCGAACGTGAGACGAAACCTGCTGTCCGGATTGATATCGTTAAGGGGTGTCCAAGTTGGGTTTCGAAGGGCTGCGCCTCAGCCCGTCACTTCCGTTCAGAATGAGCCGCCTGTCCTGAACTCCCCACCGCCGAAAGACCCGCCGGTTCCAAAGCCATCGGGAGGTGGGATGGGCAATCCACCACCAAAGCCGGAGTCCCACGGACTGGGTCCATGGTGGAAGCCTCCGCGCAGGACCTGTCCCAGAATCGCACCACTTATTGCTCCCGTGAGAACACCTCCCAGCACATTGCCGAGTGCGGCCTCATTGCCGAAGGTTCCGTATGGAGTGTCGTAGCCCTGGTGTCGGAGTTCATCCCATTCGTGCTCGATCATGGCGCGGCGCTGGGCCACCTCCTTGAGCCGCTGATGCGCATCGACGGCCTGGCGCAGTGCCCGGTTGATCATTCCGTCGGTGGCCTGGATACGCCGGACGAGCTCCTCGTCGCGCGGTGTCGGCGTGCGCAATGCCTCTTGATAGAGCTGGTTCAGATCCTCGCGCTGGTCGGCGGCCGTCAACAGCTCGACAGCCTCGCGGTAAGGCGCGTCCCCTTCAAGAACCGAAGCATCATAGGTGCGGTCCAGCGTGGCGAGCGCATCCCGCGCCTCCGCGAGTCTGCGCTCCGCGTCGGACAGCACACTGCGCGCCTTTGCCGCGTCGGCCTCGGCCGCCTCGATGCCGGCATCCACGAGCGCCTTGCGTTCCAGCGTCGTGAGCCTGTTTCGCGCCTCCCTGAGATCACCGATGATCCGGCGGGAATGTTCGCGCAGCCGTTCGGGAATCTCATTGAGCAGAGCGTAGTTGGCCCGTGCCTTATCGTAACCGACGACGCGCGCCACCAGGCGATCCATCGCGCGGGTGAACGGCCCGACCCGATAAGCGGCGGTGCCGAACTTTCGCCTCCACAGATACATGAACAACGGATCGGCCTCATACGGCCGTCCCTTTTCATCTCGATCAGCCTCCGCCTGCACGGCCTTCTTCTCCGCCTGCTGAGCCTGTCCGGCGATCTCGTCGACCCGGGCCCGCGCCGAGATCCATTCGGCATTGATGCTGATTTTGGCCTCGACGCTCTTGCGGAGGGCTTCGACCTTGTCCAAGGCCTTTTCGAGGGCATCGACTGCGGCCTGCCGCGCGGTCTCTGCCTGCCTGACGCGCTCCTCTGCCTGATGGCGACGCTCGGTCAGCTGCCGCAGCGCCTCCTTGCGGCTGTCGAGCAGGCTGATCGCTTGGCGCTCGGCAGCATCCAAGTCGCCGACGATCTTGTCCTGTGTGATTGCGTCCAGCCTTATCCGCGCGAGCTCGCGGAACGCCTCCGTGCGTTGGATACGGAGGCGTCCAACCTCCTCGGTCGCCACGGCATAGGCGCGCTCGAATTGCGCCTCCTGCTGGCGGGCTCTCTCGATGGTCTGCTCGATCTGCGCGAGCGCCTGCCGTCCCGATATCATTGTCCTACCATTGTGTGATCGCGCCGCCGAGGATCGGCATCAGGTACTCGACATCAAGCCGGCCCCGGCGCTTCTCGCCGAGACGATTGCGTTGCACGATGCCGTCGTCGTCCTTGTCCCGCTGTACCTGCATGGCCGTGGCCTCGCTCACACGCACGCCCCACTTGGATGTCGTTACGGTCCGACCATCCTCTTCACTGGTGACCGGCAGGCTGAGGATACGCCCGTCGGGGGTGACCGGCTCCACGATCAGGTAATAGTTCCGGCCAGCGGGATTGCGCTGCGGGACCCGCCACACCCCGGTTGGCTCGCCCGGGCGGGAGACGATGCGCAGGACGTATTCGCGGCGCAAATCCGCGCGCAAAACCTCCAGGTCGTTGATCGCCTGCCGCGCCGCTTCGGCATCGCCACGTGTAATCGCAACCTTTCCGTCGGCAAGCAGTCGCTCGGCTTTTTCCCGCGCCACCGGCACCTGCGCTTCCCGCAGAACATCCTCGTGCCCCTGCTCGAGAGCAGCCGGCAGCCGCTCGGCGAGTTCGATCCGGGTGCGCTCGGCCCGGGCCTGCTCCTGCGCGGCCCGCTGCCGGGCCGGCTCGACGACGCCGAAATGATAGGCGCTCCAGCCGAGACCAAGAAGCGCTGCGATACCTAGAAGCACTCGACCGACGCGTCCGCGGTTGACCCAGGCCGTTGCCACGGTGCGGGCGAAACTGGGAGCTGGCGGGGTGTAAACGAAGCGCTGCTCCTTGAGAGCCTTCACGCCTTCCAAGAGAACCCGGTCAGGGACTTCAATCCCTTGCCCGCGGTAGATCTGGCGCAGCCGCTCCAGAAGCTCGGCGTCGCGCTGCTCCTGCCCGAGCTCCCGGCTCACCAAGCTCTCCTGGTGGCGGAGCGTGTCCACCACGTCCATGGCGAGCATCACCTCATCCAAGCTCTGAGGCGGCCTGTCGGGGGAGCCCGAGGGTGGTGTGGCGGCCGTTTCAGCCATTGGTCGGCAGGGCCTCTCCCTCTGCTACGAGGCGGGCGATGCGTCGCTTGCCTTCCTCGACAGCATCGCGGATCTCCGCTGAGTTCTGAGTAGCAAGCCGACGCATCTCGCCAACGATCTCTAACGAGCGCTCCTGGAACGTGATGACGGAATCCACGAGCTTCTTGACCGCATCTGCCCGGATGGTTGGACCATATCCGGCCTTGACAGCAGCCTCACCGACCTGATCGCCAATCTCGGCTAGCACCTCCAGGCTGCGGGAGACGCCCTCCTTCATCTCGTTCAGAGTCTGGGTCGCCTCATGCAGGCCGAACATGCCTGTGAAGGATGCCCGCAATGCGGTCAGCACGGAATCGTTGGTCGAGAAGAAGGTGACCGCCTGCGCATAGACACGCTCCTTGGCGTTCGTCATCTGCATCAGCCGGGCCATGATGACCTCGGAGGTGTTGTAGCTGACAGTCAGGTTGTCCGAGAGATCCTTGGCGATCTGATACCGTTTCTCCTCGTCCTGAGTACGGCGGAGTTGTTCGTCGCGCGCGAGTTCAAGCCGGGCACGCTCGGCAATTTCCGTGCCTTTGAAGTTCACGACGGCGTCAGAGGCCTTCTGCAACTCTGCCTTGGCGGATTCGAGCTTCTGCTCCGCGGTGTTGAGCACTTCCAGAGCCATCACCTCAGCGTGTTTGAGCGCGCCGCGAAAATCGCGGTAGGCGTCGAGGATGATGTGCTCTCGGTCTACCTGATCCTTGGTCGACCGGGTGACCTCGAGATAGGTTTGCTTGATGTCATCGAAGCGGTCCGAGATATCGCCACGGGAAATCTTCATCCAGACGTTAGTCACGCGCTCCATCAAATCGAGTTTCGCATCGGCGATCTGATCGACCATGTTTTTCGCGTCGTCGCGGATGGAGTTGAAAGACTCGGCGATCTGCCGGTACCGCTCGCCGACGTCCATGGCTTGGACCTGATCGCGGACGATCTCGTTGAACACGCTGGCCTGTCCGAGCGTGCGGGCGATGACCACGATCCGGTCCTGATCAAGATCCGAGACCTTCTCCAGGAGACCATTGATAGGAGCGTCCATGGCTTGAGGAGGAGTGATCCCAAGCTCCCGCAAGGCTGACGTAGCCCTGTCGAGATACTGCATGGGACTCTTTGGAACGATATCGGACATGGTGCCTCTCTCGATCATGCACAGCGCCCCCAGATGCTTTGAGAAGGGCTCCTGCGCTTGGTTGACGTGGCCGTGAAAGCGCAGCGGGCTAATGTGCAATTCGTGTGCGGGTTCCCCGTATGCCCTACGGACCATCTGCCCAGGCGCGACCGCTGACCGGACGGGACTTCCCATGGCCGCACGGAATCCAGCCAATCATCAGGCAAGCCTCCGGATTATTGGCGGTTGTCGCGGTTGCCTCCACCGGCCTCAAGCGCGCAAATCAGGATGAAGAGGCTGAGAACCGCAGCCAAGGGGGCGAGCGTCGCAATGAAAACCGGCATGCTGTCGCGGAAAGGCCCACTGGCGAGGACAGAGAGCACCAGAATCGGAATCGCAGCCGAGATCAACATGCTCACCTCCATCACCCGAGAGAGCCGCACCTCCTGATGCCCTCCTGAACCGTATCCGTATGGCTCAGGTTCTATCCTGGGGGCGTTGGCTGCCTGCAGGCAGACGGTCTTCTGGCTTGGCAGTGAAATCTGGTTTGCGCTGGAGAATAGCCATTGCGCGAGCGACTGTATCATCAACGCGCTTGGCAAAGCCGGAAATGGGTTGTCTGAGCATGGCATGGGCTCCAAGCAGGCGACAGGGAACGCATACTCAACCTCACCGTAACACCGCTCGGAAGCAGCAGTTCCAAGTCTCACAAGCAGACCTAATCCGGAATGGCGGATCAACAGCAATCGCGTAAGGGCGTAAACTGCAGAGCTGGGGGATGTGGTGAAGAAAGGTGCACGATGTCCGATCCGCAAACCGACACCTATTATATCGCTGGGATCTTGCTGCGCTTTCTTGTACGCGACCCCACCGCCGGGTACTGCCTCGTTGAGGGATTGGTCGGGCCCGGAGCTGGCCCACCGCCCAATCGGCATCCGGCCGATGATGAAGCCTTCTACGTTCTGGACGGCACGTTTGAGTTCATCGTCGGCGGTGAGAGCCGCATTGCCACGGCGGGTGATTTCGTCAAGATCCCACGGGGCGAGGTGCACACCTTCCGCAATATCGGCCAAGCTCCGGCCCGCGCTCTCATCCTCAATGCGCCTGGAAATGCTCATGTGGGATTCTTCTCGCAGGCCGGAGAGCCGATGCCGCCTGGGACCAAAGATCTGCCGCCCCCGTCAGGTCCACCCGACATCCCTCGCCTGCTCGAGATCGGGCGGCGCAACGGCATCGAGTTTCTCGTTCCACAGCACTGAGGTTGGTCAATCACCCCAATTGAGCTCTGCCTACGAACATCCCTGCCCTGGTCCCGATGCCGCCGAGCCTGAGCAAAGCCGCAGAGGACCGGAGGCCACTGGAGAAGCGTAGTTAGAGGGATGGGCAACAACACATGCCTACAGCATCGGACGTGAAAAGTGGATTTGCACTTTTGGGTCCGATGCTTTCTCCTTGAATGAGAGCATCGTTTTCAGCGGAAAACCGGGTCCACTTTTCACGGGCGTGGCCCTTCGGGTCGCTGACGCGGCCCTTCGGTTCCGCACGATGCTCTAATGCGCCGTTTGTCCTAATTCTCGATTGAGCCACCGATCCGCTGCCCTACGACCTGCGTCATGGAGAGTGCGCAGGAAGTCCCAATCGAGATTGAGCGCACTGGCTTCGCTCAGGGCCGGATACTCCGCCTCGGCCGAAATGTGGTGAAGCCGCAGCTTTTGCAGCTTGCGAGCCAAGCGGGAGCCCTGGTCGTGAGGGCCTGCAATCTGCTTCATGGCAGACAGCGCATCGATATCTCGCACGAGAGAATTGGCGAATGTGATCTGTTCAATGCGCTTTCGGATCTCCGACGCGGTGGTCGGCATCTCCACTCCGGCAGAGGGCATGATTTGCACGACCAATGCGTCGGAGGCACGTGACGCAGACACCAATGGCAGCAAGGGCGGATTAGCCGAGTATCCCCCATCCCAGTACGCCTCGCCATTGATGGAAACCGCGTGGTGCAGAACCGGCAGGCACGTCGAGGCAAGGATGACATCAAGTGTCACGGCCTTCTCGCGGAAGATCCGCAGGCTTCCATCGCGAACCCGCGTGGTCGCGATCAGCAGCTTGGGCCCGGGGCGCTGTTGCAGAGCATCAAAGTCGACCTCCTCTTCAAGGATCGTCTTGAGCGGATGCAGGTTGAATGGGTTGAACTGGTATGGCGAGAGATGGCGGGCAGCAGCTTCAAGCGCGAACCCAGCATGCCCCCTCGGAGCCGCCTCACTGGCACGTTTCCAGAAGCGTTCGAGCGTTGCTCGTGCGGCGTTTGGCCCTCCATCGGCTAGGCCCGATGCAAGCAGAACGGCGTTTACCGCACCAGCGCTGGCGCCACTGATAGCATCGAATGCAATGGTTTCATCTTCGAGGAGACGATCGAGAACCCCCCAGGTGAAAGCGCCAAACGACCCGCCACCCTGCAGCGCCAAGGACACACGCCTCTTCCTTGCAGCAGACTTGCGCTTGAGCGGCCTAATCTCCTGCTGCTGGAATTCTCCGTGCTCGCCTGAGGGAAATACGCAGAGATAATCGTCGGGCGCAAACTTCATCGTACCTCGTTGTGCAACGCACCATTGCCATACCGAGCATAACGAGAGCCCGACCGGACCGTTCCGAAATCCGTGAGCAGAGCAGATCTGTGCTGAATGCAAGAATTGCTTATTGCCGAAGCACAGCAGGCTCATCTCAGCACAGACCTCCGCAGGAATACATTCTGCTCATAAGCTTGGGAGTCGGAACTGTCCGAGTGGACGCACATTGAACGTCCACGTGCTTTCAACAATGGGAGAAATATCTTAATATGCCCTGGCCTTGCAACGCTTGCCGTCTTGTCGGCGCTGGCCACTGCGGCCTCTGCTCATCGGCTGAAGGACTGCGTTGGGTCCAGCCTGTGTGGAAACGCGTTGATCTGCTAAGCTGATGTTGATCAGCGGAGGGCCGGATGAAGCGTTTCGTTGAAG
>NZ_QDAH01000140.1 GCF_003075415.1 Microvirga sp. KLBC 81 | reverse complement strand
GATCGGAAGTGGTCCGTCATCGGATGACGATGTTCTACGCTGACGTCGGCGGACCTTATTTGTCCCCGAGCAAATAACCGGATGAACGCAGGCCGCGCCTCCGAGGAGGTTGCAAATCGCTGCTTTCGGCCGTTGCATTCTCTGGAGCCTCGGACCGAAAAGTGGACTTGCACTTTTGGATCGATCCGATGCTTTCTCCTTCAATGAGAGCATCGTTGAGAGCGGAAAACCGGATCCACTTTTCCGCACGATGCTCTAGAGAGAGCGCATCGTTGGGTGCGGAAACCCGGGGCCACTTTTCGCTGACGCGGCCCTTCGGGTCACTGGCGTGGCCCTTCGGGTCCGCACGATGCGCTTAGGCCTCGGGAACCGTGTTCCGAGTAGATTGAGCAAGCTCAATGAAGGCGGAGATAAACTGCAGTAGACATCTGCTGCATGACATCGACGCGAGATATCCCCGAGCTGGGGAGCATCCAAACGAGAGCCATCGCGATGAGAGATAACCTAAGAGCGCGATACGGGGACGAGCGGCTCCCTCGCTATACGAGCTACCCCACGGCGCCACAGTTCTCGGATGCCATCGGGCATGAAACCTACGCCGAGTGGCTTGAAGCGATACCGGGCGGAACGACGGCTTCACTCTACCTTCACGTGCCGTTCTGCCGCTCAATGTGCTGGTATTGCGGGTGCCACACCACGATCACCCAGCGGGACGCGCCTATCGTCGACTATCTCGCAGTCCTGCGTCGCGAGATCGAGCTCGTTTCGGAGCGGCTGAGCGCTCCCTTGCCGGTGCGCCATGTTCATTTCGGAGGAGGCACCCCGACGATCATGGAACCTGCCGAGTTCATTGCCCTCATCGATCTCATGAAGCAGAGATATGCCCTAGGTGAAGACACGGAGATCGCTGTCGAGATCGATCCCCGCACGCTCACCCGAACCATGACGGCAGCCTTGGGAGAGGCAGGTGTCACGCGCGCAAGCCTCGGTGTCCAGAGCTTCGACCCGCTCGTCCAGCGTGCGATCAACCGCATCCAAAGCTTCGAACAGACGGCAAGAGCCGCGAACGGCCTTCGGCAGGCGGGGGTGCGCGGCATCAACTTCGACCTCATCTACGGCCTCCCGCACCAGACCGTCGAATCCTGCGTCGAAACCGTACGGCGGAGCATCGAGCTTCGTCCCGAGCGCTTCTCGGTCTTCGGATATGCGCATATCCCCACCTTCAAGAAGCACCAGCGCAAGATCGACGAGGCAACGCTGCCGGACGCGGATGCCCGCTATGCGCAGGCCGAGGCCATTGCCGAGGCGCTCATCGCGGCCGGATACCGACGGATCGGCCTTGATCATTACGCTCTGCCGGACGATTCCATGGTGCAGGCTCAGATCGACGGCGTCCTGCACCGCAACTTCCAGGGCTACACGACGGATCCAAGCGATGTCCTGATCGGGTTCGGAGCCTCCGCCATCGGACGGCTGCCGCAGGGCTATGCCCAGAACGAAGTGGTGCTCGGGCGCTATGCCGAGCGCATCTCCCGGGGAGAGTTGGCGACGGCGAAAGGCTATTCCCTGACCGCGGACGACCGCCTCAGGGCCGATCTGATCGAGAGGGTAATGTGCGACTTTCAGGCTGATGTCGGGCAGATCTGCCGCAGGCACGGAACCGAACCGGAGGCTCTCTTGCAATCGATCTCCCGACTTCGGATGTTGGAGCGCGACGGCATCATCCGTCTGAAGGAAAACGTGCTGTCGGTGAACGATGACGCCCGTTTCCTGGTCAGGACCGTCGCGTCCGTCTTCGATGCCTATCTCGGAGCCCCTGGAAGAACACACAGTCGCGCCGTGTAAGGGGCGCCTTGGAAACAGAAAAGGGACCGGCCGTCCTTCATCGACGGCCGGTCCCTTTTGCGTATCCCGACGTGTCCTATCTCAAAAGTTGGCGATAGATGACCGGCAGAGCCGAGGGAAGTTTCGCCACCTGGCCGACGATGGCATAGCCGCCGCGGCCGAACAGATGCGGGAAGTACGATTGCGCCTCACGGTCTACCGTCACGCCGAACACGGTGACCCCGGCGCGACGCGCTTCCGTCACGGCGCGACGAGTGTCCTCGATGCCGAAGCGGCCTTCATAGTGGTCGATGTCGTTCGGCTTGCCGTCGGTGAGCACCAGCAGGAGCCGTTGCCGGTTTGGCTGCTCCGCCAGTTTGGCCGTCGCATGGCGAATGCCGGCGCCGATGCGGGTGTAGTATCCTGGCTTCAGGGCCGAGATGCGCCGCACAACGGCTGGGCTCAGGGGCTCGTCGAAATCCTTCACGGTTTCCACACGCACCCAGGAGCGGCGGCGTGACGTGAAGGTCATGATGGAATGGGAATCGCCGCAGGCTGCCAATCCGTGCGCGAGCACCATGAGCGCCTCCTTCTCGACATCAAGCACCCGCCGATTGTCTACCCAGGCATCGGTCGACAGCGAGACGTCCACCAGCAATGTGACAGCCAGGTCATGGGCTTGGCGCTTGCTTGCCAGGTGGACGCGGTCCGAGCCGCAGCCCCCTGAGAGCAGATCGCTGCGGGCGCGCACCAGCGCGTCGATATCGAGCTCCTCTCCATCGGGCTGCGCCCGCAGGATCTCGTGCTTGGGCCGCAATGCCTCGAACTGGCGACGCACGCGGCGGATGCGGCGGCGGGCCTCGTCGTCCGCCTCCCATTGTTCCCCTTGCTCGGCGGCGCGGGCCGCCAGCACGCGGCAATGGTTCGGCAGATAGGCTTTGCGGGTGTAGTCCCACTCGGGATAGGCGAGATCCGCTGTCAGGCAGGCTGTGTCGACGGCTTCAGGCGGCAGATCAAGATCGAACTTGAGCCGAGTTGCCGGCTTGCCCTTATGCTTGGAGAGCGGGATCTCCTCAATTTCGTCCAAGGCCTTTTCGGCATTCTCGTCCTCGTCATTGTCGGAGGGACGGTTGACGTTGACCATCTCCCCCATGGCCAGGATCTTCTCGAACCGATTTAGGATGAAGGGATCCTTGCGCTGGGCCTGGTCCGCTTCGCGCCGGGCGGCGAAGCGCTTGCGTGTGTCCGATGCGGCAAGGTCGCTCGGGCCGGCAGGCTCATCGCTGTTGCGATTCGGCGCCCCAGGCTCCCGGACCCAGGTGTCCCCCCAGAGCGGAACGGGCAAGAAGGCCTGATAGCCCGCGGAAGCCTGCCGGGGCAGAACCGCGTCACCGGCCGCCATGTCCCAAAGGGGGGGCGGCGTCGCATCACCATCGCCCAGGAGAGAGAGAACGATCTGCTCGATTCTACTCTCCGCGTCAGGGAGGGGGCGCTGCGGCCGTGCCTCGCGCATCGCGGAGCAAAGCTCCTCGTACATGCCTGCCAAGCCAGGGCAGTTCGCCAGAACGGTGGCGACAGTCTCCTGTACCCGTCGGAGGACCAGGATGTCCCGGCGCACGGGATCGGCTTCCAGGATCGGTTCCGTCGGCACATGGGCGAAATAGGCCGCAAGCCACAAATATAGCGAGCGGTTCAGTGTCGCCGAGGGAAACAAGTCAATCCTCGGCGGCAGGAACAGGGTGGCCCTGTCACGCCCCGGCTGCTCCAGCCGCTCCTCCGCAATACCGATCCGCTGGCGGAAATTCAGGCGATGGGACGAGATGCGGGCCGCCGTTCCAGCCAGTTGCACCCCGGGCTCGCCGCCGAGTCCGCGGAAGATGACCGCAAGGTATCCGCGGACTTCATCGAGAGAGACGCCATGCTCGGGATGACGCGGATAGGTGACCGCACGGCCGACCAGCCGATGCCAGAGCTGACCGACGGTCTCTTCAAGTTCAAGGAAGTCGAGCATGACGGGTCTCCGGGTCAGCCCAATGTGGCGCGGGCGACTTCGACAAGAGCCTTCTTGACGTCGAGGTCGTCGGTGAGCGGCTCGATCATGGTGGCCGTGACGGCCTCTTCCGCCGACACGCCTGCTGCAATGAGGGAAGCGCAGTAGACCAGGAGGCGTGTCGAGACACCTTCTTCCAGATCCTGGCCTTTCAGTGCCCGCAGGCGGCGTGCCAGCAGCAGAAGCGGACGCACACGGTCCGCGGACAGGCCGCTCTCTGACGCTACGACGGCGATCTCCTGCTCGATGGGCAGGAAGTCGAACTCGATCGCGACGAAACGCTGCCGCGTGGACGGCTTCAAGGACTTGATCAGTGTCTGATAGCCGGGATTGTAGGAGACCACGAGCATGAACGAGTCCGGTGCCTGCAGTTCCTCGCCGGTGCGGTCGAGGGGCAGGATCCGACGGTCGTCGGTGAGCGGATGCAGCACGACGGTCACGTCCTTGCGCGCCTCCACGATCTCGTCAAGATAGCAGATGCCGCCTTCGCGCACGGCGCGCGTGAGAGGACCATCGGCCCAGACGGTGTCGCCGCCCTTGAGAAGATAGCGGCCGGTGAGATCGGCGGCGGTGAGATCGTCGTGGCAGGAGACAGTGTGCAGCGGCAGGCCGAGCCTCGACGCCATATGAGCGACGAACCGGGTCTTGCCGCAGCCAGTCGGACCCTTCAGGAGCAGCGGCAGGCGCTTGCGCCAGGCAAGCTCGAAGAGCGCACATTCGTTTCCAGCGGGCACATAATAGGGAACATCAATGGCCGGGTGCGGCACGGTGTGGAGAAGGGGCTTCATCGGTCAATCCTCAAAACATCATGGAACAGAGAGGATGGGGCAGCCGGCAGCGGGCCGCCCCCATGTGATTTATTCGGCAGGCTGGAGACCCTGCGCCAGGCGCGGAGACTTCTCGCGTCCGGGGACGAACACCGCATAGACGAACATCATCGCGGAGATCAGCACGAACACGCCGGAGCCAAGGCGGATCCAATAGAAGAGCGCGAGCTGGTCCTGGACATCCATGTACGACTGACCGAGCACGCGCTGCAGGTGCACCTGGATGACGCCCGCAAAGGTGAGCGCGAAGGTCATCACCGACATCGCCGTGCACATGATCCAGAAGCTGATGATGCTGAGCATCTGGTTGTACGGGGCGCGGCCGAGGATCTGGGGCATGGCATAGGCCATGACGGCGAGGTTGAGCATCACGTACGCGCCGAAGAAGGCGAGGTGTCCGTGAGCGGCGGTGACCTGCGTGCCATGGGTGTAATAATTCACCGACGACAGGGTGTGCAGGAAGCCCCAGATTCCCGCGCCGAAGAAGGCCATCACCGAGCAGCCGATCGACCACAGGAGCGCGGCGCGGTTCGGGTGGCGGCGGCCCGCCTTCCAGGTCATCTGGACGGTGAAGACCACCATGGTGAAGAAGGGCGCGACCTCAAGCGTGGAGAACAGCGAGCCGATCCACTGCCAATAGCCGGGGGCGCCGATCCAGTAGAAGTGGTGGCCGGTGCCGAGGATGCCGGAGAACAGCGCCATGCCGACGATGACGTAGAGCCACTTCTCCACCACTTCGCGGTCGATGCCATTGAGCTTGATCATCAGGAACGCGAGGACGGAGGCCATGATCAGCTCCCACACGCCTTCGACCCAGAGGTGCACGACGTACCACCAGTACATCTTGTCCACGGCCAGGTTCGACGGGTTGTAGAAGGAGAACAGGAAGAAGATCGCCACGCCCCACAGCCCGAAAAGCAGGATGTTGGTGACAACGGTCTTGCGGCCTTTCAGCGCCGTCATGGTGATGTTGAACAGGAACATCAGGCAGACCACGACGATGCCGACCTTGATGATGTAGGGCTGTTCGAGAAACTCGCGGCCCTCGTGAATCTTGAACATGTACCCGACCACCGCGATGCCGGCGGCGATGAAGAACATCCAGAACTGGAGCTTGGCGAGGAATGGGCTGAAGAGCTCGTTCTCGGTCTCCTCCGGGATCAGGTAGTAGGTCGCTCCCATGAAGCCGATCAGCAGCCACACGATCAGCGCGTTCGTGTGAATCATTCTGACGACGTTGAAAGGCAGCAACTCGGATAGCGTGTTGGGTAGGACGTAGATCGTGCCGGCGAGGACGCCGAACAGGACCTGCGCGATGAACAGGGCCAGTGCTCCATAGAAGTAGAGCAGGGCCACCTTTTGCGTCTGGTATTTCATGATGTGGTTCCTGGTTTCAGCCGGCCTTGTTCGGCGGCCAGCTCTGGGTCTTGATGCGGCTGGTCCATTCCAGGAAGTAGGCGAGGTCGTCGAGTTCCTGGTCGGTCAGGTTGAACTGCGGCATCTGGCGTCGACCCTCGATGCCGGTGGGCTGCGCCGCCATCCAGGCCTTGAGCGTCTCGCGGGCTCCTGCCGGATCCTCCTTGCCGCCGTAGCGGTCCCAGACGTTGCCGAGTTCGGGAGCGAAATACGCTCCTTCGCCGAGGATCGAGTGGCAGTTGATACAGGAGTTCTTCTCCCAGACATGCTTGCCGCGGGCGACGGAGTCGGAGAGAGTCGACACGTCGGTCGACGTGGTGTTCATGTAGTAGTGGCTGTGGGCGGTGAGGCCCACGAAGATGGCGAAAAAGAAAAACGAGCCCCCGTAGAACACGTTCCTCGCCGCCGATTTGGTGAGGACTTCAGCCATCACGCAATCCTTTCTGAGTTGGCAGGCAGATGCGGCTCATGCCGCGATGTAAAGGTTGCCGTGGGGGGCTGCGGGAGTGAGATGTGCAGGCGATGGGACTGAACATGGCTGATGCCTCGTACGGAAGTTGCTGGCCGCGCGGAGCGGATGTTCAGCAACCTACAGGAGGGAGCGGAGCGCTCTTTGCTCTGGCACAAGCATCAGGGGAAGTGTCCCGGTCAGCCGCGCAGCAGGGGAATGGTGGCAGCAAGCCAGGCCGATGCCGCAATCAGCACCAGCCATGAGGATAACAGGAGCCGCCAGCCTGACGGAACATGACGGAGCTTGAGGAAATCCATCACCATCCACCGGCCCTTGGCGACGGCAGCCGTGAGCACGAGGCCGCTGCCGGCGATGCCTCCTGCGATTGAATGTGAGGCAGCCATGCTGAGGAGAGTGAGCAGGACGAGCAGGATCCAGGCGCGTGTGACATGGCATGTCATGGTTCGCATCGTTGCCTCACCCGACCAGATAGACAAGCGGATACATCACGACCCAGATCAGGTCGACCATGTGCCAGAACGAGGTGCCGGTCTTCAGGTTCTCAAGACTGTCGTGCAGCGCCACAGCCGCGATGATGACGATCCCGAGCACGACGTGGAGGAGATGGAAGCCGGTCAGCAGGAAGTAGAGCGTGAAGAATGTATCTGTCTCAAGGCCGACACCAATCTTGGCCTTGGCCGCGTATTCCACGATCTTGATGGCAATGAAGACGCAGCCCAGGGCCATTGCCCCGGCGAGCAGCAGGCGCGCCGTCTTCCGACAGCCGATGGCTCGGCGGTCGACAGCCAGCGCGGCCATCCATCCGCTGGTGATGAGGACGAGCGTGTTCACCCCGCCGAGAATGGGATCGAGCTGCGCTCGACCCGCGGCGAAGACATCGGCATGAACGGCTCCCGTGACAACGAAGGTCAGAAAGAGCAGACCGAAAGTCACCATCTCGGTCAGGATGAGCACCCACATCATCGGATGTCCTGGCAGGTCGGACAGCACGCCCCAGGACCTATCCTCTTGCGCAGCGCTCATCGTTCCAGTCACCCCGTGGTTGCCACGCCGATCCTTACGGCCGGCATCCAACATTCTCCTTGCGCTGTCGCAAACAAGTTCTCGACATTTCGGGCGATAGATGGACGAACCCCGGGAACAGGAGAGACGTGTTATGAACGATGCACAGATCGGACTGGTGATGGCGACGCCCCTCATCGTTATCTTCGCCGTGATGCTTCACAGAATGGGGGTGCTGCGCCCGACCGGTACGATTGCGGCCGTGACGATGTCGATCGCCATCGCGTTCGCGCTCTTCGTGACGCAATAGCACCGTGCCATCTCGGCTGACGATCTCATCGCGGGAAGCCTTGCGATGAGGATCCCGTTCGCAGGATGTATGACGCGGCCTACAGCATCGGATCCTTAATCAGACGCGTATCCGGCTGCTTTGAGGAGGTTCCAACACTCTTTTGGTTCGAACAGGTTGCAGATGTCGCCGCGGGCCCGCCAGAGCGCCTCAAAGGTGCGGGCTTCGGCCTTGCGCAGATGCGCTGTGATCTTCGAGAAGGCCTGCTCAATCGGGTTCATCTCGGGACTGTAAGGGGGCCGGAACAGGAACCAGGCCCCTCTTCGCTTCAGGCATTCGGCCGCCCTTTCGCTCTTATGGACCGCCAGATCGTCGAGGAGCACCACGTCGCCTTGGCCCAGGGTGGGCGCCAGCTGCGTCTCGATATAGGGGCAAAGGCCGAGCGGGCA
>NZ_QDAH01000139.1 GCF_003075415.1 Microvirga sp. KLBC 81 | reverse complement strand
ATGTCAGCCCTGACCACGCGCTGCACCGATCCAAAGGTTCTTCTTGCGTCACACGGGGCGTCCACACATGTCGCAAACTCGCTTTTTAGCTGCCAATTCTAGAAAGCCCGCGCTGACCGGCCGCTGTGAAGTCGACGGGCTTAACACCACCGGCATAACCACAAAATGGCGCTAAAATCGCCTATACTTTGAGCTTGCGACAGACCCCCTGCAGAACTGGGTCCGGCAATTCTCGGTCTGAGAGATCAGGTTCGCACCTCAGGTAAAAGAAACCCCGAGCCACATCGCGAGAAACGCCAGAGAGCTGACAACAGCAGCCCATTCCGATGGCGACAGCCCGCCTGGGCTTGGAGTGGATGAACGGCCTCGGGTCATGGGAAACTCAGCTCAGGGCGCTCGGACCGCCTGTCCTCGCCGGCCAAGGACAAACGAAGCGATCCAACCATATCGGGTCGCAGTCTATGCTGCAGTGCAGCAAGAACAAGAGCGTCAGGCATGACACTGTCATGCGTCACGAACATGAACACGCCGCTCCCAAAGGACTTACACATCGTCTGGTGGTTCCGAGGACGCCGAGCGAACCCGCTCCTGATCAGGTCGGCCACGGCCGGGTTCAGGGCCGATCAAGCGGAGAAGCGGCCTCATCGCCTCACCCGGGAAGCCAGGACGGCTTGGTGCACGGGGTGATCGCTCGGGCCGGGAAGATCTGCCTGTACTGAGCGCCGACAAGCTGACACGGCCCGAGTGATTGCGACCGCCCGTGGGGTGAGGTGATATGTGAGGCAACCTCAACCTTGGAGATTGGTGTGCACGGGGTGCGCACGGCAAATTCTGCAACCGCGGTGATCCAATCTCAATGGGCCGGTAACCCTTTGAAATTCTTGGTGAGCGCGCTGGGACTCGAACCCAGGACCCTCTGATTAAAAGTCAGTGCTCAGCCGCTTTCAGCACCTCACATTTCATCACATTCATAAGGGCTGTGGATCAACTAAACCAAGGCATTGAGGGTGTTTGTAACGTGTTGTTAGCATCCTGCCATAACAGCCGCTGACAGCCTCTGCACGTTACCCCAGCGTTACCCGGAACTCACATGCCCGCTTCCCTCACCGCCCGTTCTGTCGAGAATGCCAAGCCGGATCCTTCTCGGCGCCTTGAATTGCCCGACGGGGCCCTCCCCGGGTTCTACCTTGTGGTCCAGCCCTCTGGCGCAAAGTCTTGGGCCGTCAGGTATCGCGTGTCCGGAAAGCCGAAGAAGTTCACGCTGGGTCCCTACCCTCGCCTGACCTTGGCAGATGCCCGTGAGCAGGCCCGCGCTGCCCTGCGGACAGCATCGGAGGGACGGGACCCGAGTGTTGTACGAGCGGCCGCCGAGCTGGAAGCTGAGGCTGTCAGCAAGCTGCGCTTTGGGGCTGTGGTGGCCGAGTTCATCGAGCGCTATGCCAAACCGCGCAACCGCACCTGGCCGGAGACCGAAAGGCTGCTTACCAGGGCCGATCTCGCCTCCTGGCAAAATCGCGACATTCGCTCGATTAGTCGGCAGGAGATCCTGGAGGTACTCGACCGCATGGTCGAGCGGGGCGCTCCGGTTCAGGCTAACCGACTTGTAGCGGCCATGCGGCGATTCTTCGGATGGGCCGTAGAAAGGGGGCTCCTTGAAGCCTCGCCCATGGCCGCGCTTAAGCCTCCCTCGGCGGAAGTCTCGCGGGATCGGGTGCTTTCGGACGCGGAGCTCGCCGCTATCTGGCGTGCCGCTGGAGAGATCGGTTTCCCGTTCGGGAGCGCGGTGCAGTTGATGATCTTAACTGGGCAACGCCGAGCAGAGGTCCTAGAGGCGGAGTGGCGCGAATTTGACCTCGGACGTGGGTTATGGACCATCCCATGCGAGCGCTCGAAGAACGGTGGCGCTCATCTGATCCCGCTTGCCCCAGCTGCAGTTGAGCTGCTTCGTGCCGTACCTCGCATTGGGCCTAACCCGAGGCTCGTGTTCACTACAACAGGATTGACCCCGTTCTCTGGGGTATCCAAAGCCTTCGCCCGCCTCACGGAACTCGCTGGCAGAAAGATGTCGGAGGAGCATTGCCTGGAGCCCTGGCGTCTTCACGACCTTCGGCGCACCTTCGCAACCGGTTGCGCACGTCTTAGCATCCCGCTGCATGTCGTCGAGAAGTGTTTGAATCATGTTTCTGGCAGCTTTGGTGGGATTATTGCTGTCTACCAGCGTCACGATTTCCTCAACGAACGCGTCCAGGCAATGAGCCTTTGGGCCGAGCACATTTTGCAGCTGCAAGCTGAAAACTGACAGGAGGCGGGAAATGCCGTTCAAAGAGTATCGAAGCAAGGAAATGGATGGAACCACCGGCAGCATCTATCAGCCGCCTCAATCGGTTCATCGGATGACGAGATCCTCAAAGACGCTCGCAATTACGCAATGTTCGTCGAAAGTTTACAGGCAACTCATGGGAAGAACGGCCCATGGGCTCCAACGGTTGTCGAGCAGGAGATGATACTGAATTTATTTAACCTGCCGCCTACCTGGGGATACTATCGTCCATCCCAGGAAGGATGGGAGCGGTGGAAGCACACGGAATTCTACGAACTCGCTAAGTTATGCGTCCAAACTAGTCAAACTTTGGATTCGGATGGCGATACTGATAGCTTGATCGAAAAGTTGAATCCGACGGGCTATGCGAACCTCCCGCAAATTGCCGAAGCCGAGTTTGGACCTAGCTCACCAGAACACTTCGCTGCACAAGTCATCGATTTAGCCGGACGGCTCGATTTCGCCCGAGAGCAGGGCTTCCCGTACGTCACGGAAGCGTTAGCGTTCGGCCTCGGCCGACTCATTTTGGCCCGCCAGACAAAGATCTACGCGCAACAGAGCTGGGAGGCTGGCGAGAAGGTGCGCGCCGGCGGGAGGAAGGGGGCCGAGCTGAGCAATGGTACACCACAACAAAGACAGCAGCGAGACGACGCTATCATTGAGGCAATGGCGGCGGAGCATCGCCACGGCAGAGGTAAGATGGCGAGCTACAAAAAGATCGCGAAGATATTTGATGTAAGCACCGCGTCGGTGCGTCGGGCGATGAAAAAGATTGCTCAAAGCTCCTGATGAGCAATTTATGCCGCTAATAAATTGATCGCCCACGTTACTGAACAGGAGCGATCAATTGTTACCACCGGAGACTTACCTGAACGGCCGCAAGGTCCGAGAGCGTTATGGCATCAGCAGCATGACGCTGTACCGTTGGCAAGAGGACGAGGAACTCGACTTCCCGGAGCCGCTTATTATCAATGGCCGCAAACTCTGGGCCGAGAGTGCCCTAAAGACTTGGGAGCGTTCCAAAGCAGCCTCATCGCGCAGCAGCGCATCCAGCACCGGCAAACGGAGCGCTTGATGTAGCCCGTCCTGCTGATCAGGCTGCTAGCTCCCAAAACCCTCTCGGACGAAACGTAGAAGCGCCACAACATCGCGCCTCTAATGGTCAAGGGAATCGCGCTTAGTCGTGCCTTCCCAGAGCATTTGAGGCCTGTTCTTTGTGGCTGCGATATCTCGGCCGCGGTCCAGGCGATTTGCCTACCCAACTCTCAAAACAGTTCCGCATTAGCGCGGCCCTGCCTGTCGCAGGGCCCATGCCAATGCACATCTCGCTATGCCCACCTGCTCCATCATGAACACACCCCTTCCATACGTTCTACTCAATGACATCCACGAGCTTCGCGCAAAGGATTGGCTCATTGAAGGGGTCATCGGTCGTCGCGAGATCGTCGGCCTGGTTGCCGAGCCCTTTAGTGGAAAATCGTGGCTCGCTTCGTATACGGCCCTGTGCGTTGCCATGGGGTGGAATTGGTTCGGCCGCAGAGTGCAGGCGGGTACCGTGATCTACATCGCCGGTGAACGCGAGGCCGTTACCATGTCGCGATTGCTCGCAGCAAGAAATTACCACGAGATAGAAAATGTCGCTATTGCAGTAGTATCCCAATCTCCAAACCTTGATCGTGACGATGACATCAGCCGGCTACTGTCTGCGGTCCGTGAGATTGAAGAGAGACTCGGCCAGCCCACAGCCCTGATCATTTTCGACACGCTTGCCCGAGCAATGCTTCGATTAGACGAGAACAGCGCGAAGGACGCAAGCATTGTCAACCATGGTCTCGACCGGATCGTGCGAGAGACGGGTGCCGCGATCCTCCTACTACACCACACCCCAAAGGGCGGCAGGGAGTTTCGCGGGTCCAGCGCCTTCACCGGAGCGCTTGATGGCCTTCTGACCCTCAGAGCGTCACGTCAGGTCCGCTACGTTAAACTCGAGCAGGCCAACGACGCGGAAGAAGGTGCAGAGTTTGAATTCCGTCTCAAAGATGTTGCGCTAGAGGATGGGCGAGAAGCGGTAATCGTGGATCCTCTCCCGCCATCGCAAGACCAAGCGCGCACGCCCGGAGCAGTGGAGGCTCCCGGCGGAGCCTCCACTGCGTGGCCCAAACGGTCGGGAACGAAGGAGCGCCCTCACTTAACACCCGACCAGAAGGTGGTGTTCGATGCGCTCGTGAAAGTCGCCGGCGATCAGAATGAGCTCAGAAATCAGGACGAGTGGAGGAGCGCTGCCATCGCTGCTCTGCGTGCCAAGAAGCCGCGATCTGATCATGCCCTTGATCAAGCGTTCAATGCTGCCCGCAAAGCCTTGAAAGATCTAGGTTTCATCAAAATTGATGGCACCACCGTTCTGATCAGAATCCAATCAGAATCTGATCAGAATCCCAATCCCCGGCACCGCAATCAGAAATCAGATCAGAACGCCCCCCTTAAAGGGGGCGTTCTGATCTTACTGATGCTGCCCTGTGAACTGATCCGTATTGGGCAGATAAAGCCGTTCCCCTCCACCTCCAACCCAACAAGGATCCAAAGGATGAATTCTCAAAAGATCGAACTCTTCAAAATTCGTGAGCGGCTCTCAGCGTCAGGCTCAACCTACTTTACGGGCTTGCTCGGCTCAGCGAGGGTGGTCATCTTGAAGGACAGCCGCACGCCGCCGGATGAGCACTGCGTTGCGGTTTGGCAAGTCTTTGTAGAGCCAAAAGACGACCATATCAGCAATACAGGGCAGGCGTTCGGGACGCGACGCACAAAGCCCGCCGAGACACGCCCTTCAAAGGGCGCATCTCGGCGTTCGTCCCGCTCGAAACAATCTGAGGCCAGAGCGGGTCAGCTTCTGAAAGAGCACGGCATTGAACCTGGTGAGATCAAGGACGATGAGGTGCCGTTCTAATGTGTACCCACGGCTCCTTACGTCGCGTATACGCGTCTTGTGCTCTGATCGTCGAAGAGAGCCACCGTTGATGGGTCCTCTGAGCATCACACAAGCGATCATATCCGTCACAAATAGCACCAAACGAGCCGTTCTACTGATGGGGTGCAAAACATAGCCGAGGATGCCGGGGCTTGGGACCTGTCACCGCAACGTAAGTAGGCGTGGGACAAGGAGAGCGCCCCCAGACAGGGGCGCGTTGTCCCGCTGCCGGGCCCGCTACAGCACCGTGGTTGTCCCCGGGTATATAGCTGGAACCGTTGGGTCTTTCTGTGATCAGAGGACAATCCAGGGAACAAAACGAATCTGCGCTCACGCCGCAGATTTGCGGGCATGCGGGGACAGCGAGGGGACAGGACGCACGCTGTAGACCCTCTCGCCCCAAAACAGCAACGCGGTGCGCCCATAGCAATCGGTAGCTGGTTAGCATCAGCCCGCACCTATACGAACGCTATGCCCTCATGACCGCTTAGCACCTCGGTCCGAGCCGTCCACGAAGGCGTACGTACTGGCGGACGACCATCGCTTCTCCGGCCTCAGGCCACAACCAAAGGAAAAATGGTGAAAGAGCTGTCCATCACACCTGACGAGGCAGACCTGGAGCTTTCTGACAGTCCAGAGGTGCCCAGCGTATTCGGTGAGAGGTGACACACCCCCGGGTACATGCGAGCTCATCGACGCGTCACTCTAACCCTTTTCGGACATCCGGATTCACAAGGAAGAGAGGAGAGTTCAACTTGTCCCTTAACCCTCTCGTAGAAGGACCTATCGGGCACATCGACATCAAAATATGAAATAACTAGCGACGTGCCAGTCTGCGGAAAACTCTGGCTCATTGCGAGCGGTGAAGTTGCTTCGTGTATCATGCAGCGCCCGTTAGGCCTGAAGAACACGATAGACCTGCATTCGAGAACAGCCGAGAGCCCTTGCGATGGCGGCGGGCCCATGCCCCGCCGCGTGCATCGCCTTCACCCTTTCATGGTCGAGGCGGCGCTTCCCACCTCTGTAGACACCTTCCACTTTGGCCCTCTGAATCCCGCCTTTCTGTCGCTCCTTGATGAACCTACGCTCCATCTGGGCCACCATGCCAAGGACAGTCAGAACGAGATGCCCCATTTCACCACGGGTGCTTACGTGCGGATCAAGCACGGTGAGAAACGCCCCTTTCTGCTCGACCTCATGAACGATATTGAGGACGTCTCGGGTGTTCCTGCCAAGGCGGTCGAGACGGGTGACGACAAGCTCATCTCCAGGGCGAAGGAACTCAATGATTGTCGCCAGTTCGTCACGTCCGTCTCGGCTTGCACCGGAGACTTTCTCGGAGCGGACGACCTCGCATCCTTCGGATTTCAGCTTGGTGATTTGGGAGAGGAGGTCTTGGTCAGAAGTGGAGACACGAGCATAACCGATACGAGCCATGTGTAACCTCAGGGCTTAAGACCCTTCTACAGTTGCGTCACATCTCTCCTAAGTCAACCCTGATGTTACGCCTCCAAGCATGGCCATGTTACGTCAAATCAAGGTATACCCAGGCGTTACAGGCGTGGAGGGTTCAAAGCCTATTTCCTATGCTTGACCTTTATTCCCGTATCGCGAAGCTATACTCATCTTCGCTGGTTCGATTTGGGGAAGCGTTGGGGGAGTTGAATGACACTTTGGTGGGTAAACCTAGTCCCGGGCCACAAGGAAGGTGCTAGATCAGCTGGGTGGGTGTAGACTGGCCGGATCTAAGGGAGGGCTCTCCCATGCTCAAGCGCTATCACGTCGACCTCACCGGCCGCGAACGCAGCGAACTGCTGGGCCTGCTGAACAAGGGCATCGCCCCAGCCCGCACGCTCACCCGCGCCCGCATCCAGCTGGCCGCCGATGAGCACAAGACCGACGCCGAGATCGCGGCCAGCCTGCATGTGCATCCCGCCACCGTGGAGCGCACCCGCCGGCGCTTTGTCGAGGGTCGGGCCGCCCGGGCGATCCACGAGAAGCCGCGGCCTGGCGGCCACCCCAAGCTCGATCCCAAGCAGGAGGCCTTTCTGGTGGCGCTCGCCTGTAGCAAGGCACCCTCAGGCCGGAGACACTGGACCCTGCAGCTGCTGGCCGACCGTCTGGTTGAGCTCGGGGTGGTGGAAACCATCAGTGACGAGACCGTGCGGCGGGCCATCAAAAAAACACACTGAAGCCGTGGGCGCGCAAGCAGTGGTGCATCGCGTCGGTCGGAGCAGACTTTGTCTGGCGCATGGAGGATGTGCTGGATCTCTATGCCGAACCCTACAAGGCAGATCGGCCGGTCGTCTGCTTTGATGAGCTACCGTTCCAGCTGCTTGCGGACACGCGCGCTCCCCAACCGGCGTCTCCTGGCCACCCTGCTCGGGTGGACTACGAGTACCGGCGCCAAGGGACGGTCAACCTGTTCGTATGCTTTGAGCCTCTGGCCGGCTGGCGCCATGTCGAGGTGACGGCCCGGCGGACGAACAAGGACTTTGCCGAGCAGATGCGAGCACTCGTCGACGAGCGCTATCCTGAGGCGGCGCGGATTGCGGTAGTGCTCGACAATCTCAGCACCCACTCGCCGGCCGCTCTGTACCAGACCGTCCCACCCGCCGAGGCGCGCCGCCTCGTGAAGCGGCTGGAGTTCCATTACACGCCCAGACACGGGAGCTGGCTCAACATGGCCGAACTGGAGTTTGCGATCCTCAGCCGCCAATGCCTGCACCGGCGGCTACCGGACCAGACGACCCTCAGACGGGAAATTGCCGCTTGGGAGGCTGAACGCAACACGCTAAAAGCCACAGCCCATTGGCGCTTCACGACCGCAAAGGCTCGCTCCAAACTACGGCGACTCTACCCTGCATGATCACTGTGGCCCAGAACTAGTTCCCCCAGCACCAGCTCCATCAGTTTGCGTCCGATGCGCATGCGGCAGCGGTTCGAGTCGACGCGCCATCGAAACGATAGCGGCATCATGTTGGCCAGAGGGTCTTAGCAGGAGCTTTCGCAGATCGGGGGAGAAAGCCATCGGAAATTGGGTATGCAGGGCTCATTCGACATTTTGTGCTG
>NZ_QDAH01000138.1 GCF_003075415.1 Microvirga sp. KLBC 81 | reverse complement strand
CCTCGATGAAGCGCGTCATCTTGGCCTCCCACGTCGGAGAGCAAGTCTACCAAATCAGCCTGTTTCCACACAGCCTCAAGCGGTAAGCGGACCTTCAGTGCCAAGCCCTTGTAGATTATATGTGCCCTGAGGCTCTGCTCCTGCCTCAGCAGATCACTTGCGCTGTGATGACCTCTCAGGGCACATGCCAGCTTGCTCAAAGTAGCGCCTGACCTCAGGACTCGTCCTGTCACCGCTCCAGTATGCACTCAGAGCAGCCGTATTGCCTTCCAACCACATCAGTAGGGCAGGACGCGAGATCGCCCACCGTCCGCCGATCTTGCGTCCTATGCCTTCCTCCGCCCACAGCCGCATCGTCTCGACACAGCGCCCGGCGATCTCTGCAGCCTCTTTGAGGCTCGCAACCTCCTGCCGGTTGAAGGGAATGATGATCTTGCGGTCATCCATCATCGACGCTACTCCGACACAACGCCCTTGAAGATGCGGCCATCGGAGCGAACCGCAGTAGTGGTGGTGATTTTGTTGACGTGCGCCCCTTGGAGCGTCTGCACGAGACCATCAGGCCGGAACAGATCATCTGCCCGCCAACCTATCGCTTGTGCCTGCTGTCCGAAAGCATCGAGGAAGCGCCCGGCATCATCGACAGCCTCGAGCCATTGAGGAACAGACAGCCCGGGCGGTGGCGTCAGTTGCAGTCGGGCAAATCCAGCCGAGTAGAGAGGGGGAATTCCCCCTTCCACTTCGGCAATGGCTTGCCTCTCATCCAGGTCAGACGACGCTGGGATATATCCGGCAATCTCGGTCACACCGGTCACACTTTCTTTTTCAGCCGTGTGACCGGGTAAATTGTTGATTTTATTGACGGTCACACCAGTCACACCGGTCACACCTGTTTTTTGAGGAGAGCCGAATTTGAGAAAGGCGCGGAAGACCTCGCGATTGGGAGTCATCACAGCGCCCCCCATTGCTCAAAAGCGGAGGCTTTGACCGCATAGACAGGCACCGCCCGGCCTTCGACTTTGATGTGAAGACGGTGGGCCTTGTCGTTCTTGGAGAACACCAGGGCGCCCCTTTCGGCCATCATGCGGGCAATGCCCTTGGCTTCCGCAATCCCAGCTAGAACCTCTTTCCAGCCTGTCGATGTGAAGCCCCAAAGAACCTCCCCATCGCGAGACAGGCGGTAGCCCAACAGGTCGCGGATCGGTGCGCTGTCCGTCGCAGGCAATCCGTCGTCGTAGATCTTGCGGAAGCGGCTCTCGCCATGCTTCTCAACGGCTGCCTTGATGGCTTCAACAGCGGAAACCAATTCGCCCGGGCCTTCGCCCCCAAGAGTACCGCGCCAAGCATCGAAGCAGACAGCCGCTGCACGTTCAGCCTCGCCCTCAGCCCATGGAAGGCTTAAAGCCACACGGGCGAACTCGCCAGCCGTGGCAATCAGGGCAAACCTGTGAGCGACTCTGTAAGCCTGCCCGCTGGTTTCGCCTATGCCTTCAAGCAAGGTCCGCTGCATGTCGGCAATGCGCTGGCGCGCTGCTTCTGCGACTGCCTCAGGATCGTCCGCCAAATATTCGACAAAGGCTTTGCCAGCCGTCCCGTAGATGCGCAGAGCCGCTGTCTTGATCTGCTTTGAGAACTCCGCTGGATCATGGCCATTGGTATCCTCGAACAGGCCCAAGCCTTTGCCAGCATCGGCAGGAACATCCACAAGGCGGATGAGCTGTCCGGCCTTCGCCCGCTTGCCCGTCTCCGCAATCTTGTCGCCAAGGCCAATCTCTCCTGACGAGAGAAGCATGATGCGCCATTCGGAACGGGCTCTCACTTCTGCGTCACGGGTAGCGCGGGCCTTGCCCTGCCCATTGACCAGCAGGTAGGCCGTTGAGCCTGCTTCTCGGGCATCCAATTCTCCAAGCTCATCGAGGGCCAACAGAGTGCCCGAATGAGCCCGCGCGATGGCCTCAAGGGCGTTTCCTGTGGCTCTCCACGTCTGGGTGAATCCGCCACGTCCACCGCCACCCCAGACGCTGCCAGCGACTATCAGGGCTGTGCTCTTGCCGAGGGATGACCCCCCGACAAGATGCACCCCACCACCCTCATCGTTGAGCAGATCGACAAGAGGTCCAGCGAAGGCAGTCGAGAGAGAAAGTACCAGACGGGAGTTCCCGGCAGCAGGTTTTGCAACCTTTTCGATCCATTCAGCAAGGGTGCCATTCTCGCCGTAGCGGGCCGCATCAGCCTTCCCGTCATAGATCACGCTTTCGCCGGGCTCCTGCCCAACCGTCGCGTGAGGCAAAACAAACACGTCACCATGCCATCCGCTGCGCCGGACAAGACGGACACGCGATCCGCAGTTCAGGCCCACCAGTGCAGCCTTGAACTTCTTCAGGCGGTCTGAGTGTGGAGAGAGTTCCAGCCCGCCTGCTGCCAAGGGCTTCAGAACTTCCGTTCCATCTCCGATCAGATCAGCCAGTGGCAGGAAGTGACGGTGCTGGATGTGGTCGCGGTCGTGCCATTCGAGGGCAATGGACCAGCCATCGCCATTCGGATCACGAGCAAGACCTAGGACAGCAAATGGGCCAGAAAGGCGGGATCTCGGCTTGTCCTCACCAGGATCAAACCACAGGCCCTTGCTGTCCAGAACATAGCCCTGGGGCCACTTGACGGAGTTGGATGGGCGCGGGCTCTCAGGCTCCATGTCGGCAGTCCCGAGGCGTTCCATTTCGTCAGCAAAAGGATCATTGTCGAGAGCGTTCAAGGGCGCTGCTCCTTGGTCGTGCGAAGGTCATTGAGGGTTGTGAGAGCTGCGCGGGTGTAGGCCACAAGCCTGCGCACAGCGTATTCAAGGCCAGCATCATCCCCGATGGATGCGTAGGTGACGCCCAGGTCTGCCTGAATGCGGGCCATGGCGAGAGTTTCTTCGATGAACTCCCGGTAGGCCCAGGGCGACCCGTGAGGAGCGCCCTGCGTTGAGTTGGGGGTGCTCAAGGCACGTACTCCCCGCCGATGCCATAGAGCCGGTAGAAGATTGCCCGAAGCCACTTCTCCTGCTTCGTGGAAGCCTGCCGTCCCATCGAGAGACGGGAAGCCATCTCCACGACAAACGTGCGTTCCTTGAAGTCCATCCGATGGGTAGCGTGTGTGCGCAGCCAGACCGCGATATCCCGCAGCGACGAGGGCTGAGAGGCAGGCTCCGGCTCATCAATGTCGCTATGGACGACATTGACCCAAGGAGCGGCCACCGCCCTGGCGAGGTCATACAGATCCAGGCCAGCACTCCTCAGTGTCCGGTCAATTGCCCGGACGGTTGCGACCACTTCGCCATCGTGGACCGTGGCGAGCATCGGAATGAGCTTGGAGAGTTTTGGGGCAATGACAGCCATATCAGACATTGGCGAAGCCCCCCGTCTGAGCGAAGTGTGAGGCCAGCTTGGAGAGACCCTGCTTCAGGAGAGAAGCCCGGTGCGGATTGCCGACACCGCAATTGTCACGGCAGACCGAAACAACGGCGTAGGCGACATTCTCACCGAGAGCGAGGAGAGAGCGACCAGCCGAGAGACGGGCCTGCTGTTCAAGCCGTCCAGCAGCCTGCCAAAGGGCTGCCATGCGCTGGCCCGCTTGATATTCGCGGTTGTCGATGATGCCTGCATTCCGAGCCCGTGCGAGTGCGGAGCCTGGCGCGCCGAACTCTTCTGAGATTGTGTGGATGCGCGGCTTGTAGCCAGTATCCAGCGGGCGCGAATTATCCTTGCTCTGAAAGAGCGTCGTGGTAGAAATGTATTGCATAAAAATGAATTCCTTGAGCCCCGCGCGGTCCCCGTGTTGGGGCTTTCTTTTTGTCCGCGTGATAGGCTCCGCATGAATGGGATTACGCGGCTGTCGCAGTGCTTTCGGATGTCGAGCGGCGCTCATGGCTCGCCATCCATTCCTTTACGGTCGGAACGTGATAGCGGACTGCTTTCCCGATTTTTGAGAAGGGAGGAGTGTCGCCGGTCAGTCGGCGCTTATTCCAGGTGCTCGCACTAATGCCGGTAATCTCTGCGAGCCTGCGAACGTCTACGTATTCGTCTTTGTCCATCTCTCACCTTGTTGATGGAACTACCCGGTCACGCCGGGAACGGTGAGACAATGAAGGGAAACGGCGGGGCCGTGTATGACGGAACTAGCGTGAATATTGGGGTAGTTTCGTCACCCCAATATTTCGAGGTTTCTGATAGCTCGGTCAAAGGAGACTTGAGGCATATTATCGCCGTAGCTATTCCAGCACTCGCGAACGAAAGTCGCGAAGGGGCTATCCGCACTGACGGATGGCCTAGCCCCTGTGAGAAGCACCCATAGATGGGCCATTCTTGCGACAAAACATTGCATCCAAAGTTGCTTTTTCCGCCCGGTCTTTTCCTCATTCACCCAGAGCAGGGGGGTCTCTTTTTTTGCAATCTCGCGCAGCTCAAGGAGGCTGTCCGCAGCGTTGATTATGGTCTCCATATGCTTCGCGATAAGCTCTTGGGTGTCTGTCGGGACGGCCATGCCAAGCGGAGGCAAGCCCTGCTGCCACCTTTTATCATTCCGTTCTCGCCGCTCTTCCATTGCCTGTCGATGGCTAATCTCCCAGTGAGGGATACCCACAATGTCTGCCAACCTATCGTAGGCCTCCTCAAACAAACTTATGTGGTCTTTAATGTCGTTCGCGATACCTGCCTCCCTGTCAAAATCTGGAAAGTGCGTCGCGTTAAATTCTAGATGACTACGAACTAGATCGTAGGGGCCGTCTATTCTCAATGCCGGAAGGACGCCTTGACGAGTTGTATCTATCCGAGGATTGGAATTCTTCCGAACCAAGCTCTCAATTACATCGTCTACAGGCAGACGATGCTCATCAGGTGGCAAAATCCAACCCGCCTTGTGGTCACTTGATCGGATACGCTGCCTAAAATAATCTAGAGAAGCACGGTACGCCGCCCCGTGAGGATTGGGTGCCCCGCTTGGAAGGGTAGGATAGGGTATGCTTCTAAGCAGGGCGTATGCCTCGCTATTGCTCAACCTCTCTGCTTTGTCATCATACCAATTTGACATTGCACCGCACATGCATCTCCGCACCTTGGAAAGGTGACACACGGCAGCCCCGGTGCGGTCGGGGTTTTCGGATGGCCGTCCTAGCCGTGTGCCGTCTCGGGATTACGCAGTCGTTCTAGGGTTCGCTGCGCTCTCTCATTCGGACGCCAGCCCCTCCCCCGTTCTCAGGGATGAACTGAACGCCAGCAGTCTCAAGAGCCTGGCGGATCACTACCAAGGTGGCACTTCGAGGTACCGCCTTTCCGGACTCGAATTGGCGGACGGTAACGACCCCTATTTCAGCCGCCTTTGCAAGGTCGTCTTGGGTCCAGTTGATAAGGCCGCGAGCGGCTCGGCATTGCGCAGGTGTAATCATGCCTACGCTTATCCCAAAACTATCGAAAAACGTCAATAGCGTCGAAAAGCGCTTGATCTGCGCTAAAACGTCGTTTATATATTGATCTATCGATAAACGATGGCTTCGGAGGCGGCAATGGCCCTTCAGCGCAAGATCAACTGGAACACCGCAATGCGCGATATGCGCAGCGACCGTTCCAAGCCTGCTGCCCCTGGCCTCCTTGCTTCCGCCTCTATCGAACGTGCCCGCTTGGATCGCCTCGCCAAGGAAGCCGCTTCCCGCCCGTTCTTCGTGGCTGGCTCCTTCGACCGCTCGGCCATCATGAAGGCGGCTATTGCTTCCGCCCGCCTCCAGCGCGCCAAGGGCAACAAGGCCTCCTGGTCGCAGCTTCTCTCCTCCGCTCTCAAGTTCGCCTGGATCTGCGCCAAGCAGCAGCGCGCCTTTGCCACTCACTAATCAACCGTATCCGAAGGAGTCCGATATGCCTGCTTCCCACCTTCGTCTTGTCGTCATTGACGGCTCTCAAGTCGCCCCTGCTCCACGCCGTCCCCGCGGCTGGAATGTTCGCCGTGAGCGAGAAGAGAAGCTGGCCATCATCCGGGAGCACCTAGGCCACATCACGCATTCCATGAGCCGCATTCAGACGCTTGCCGGCGAATTGGAAGCAAGCCTCGGCATCTCCCTGCCGGACTTCACTCCGTATCCGCTCCCGGATCGACCTGACGTTTCCGCCTGATCCCTCACCACTACAGCACGACAACATCACAGCATTGGATTTCATCATGACGACCAAGCAAGCCAACCTGTCCCGCCGCTCTGTCCTGGGTGGCTCCCTCGCGGCTCTTACTGTATCGCCTGCCCTCGCAACGGCTGCTGTTTCCCGGAACGATGATAGCGCCCTCCTCGCCATGGGGCAGGAATGGCAGAAGGCATGGAAGAACCTGCAAGATATCTACCGGGCATCAGAGGAGGCAGAGGCGCGATACCATGAGATGTGGCCGGATCTTCCGTCGATCCTGACTAAGACGGAACAGGATTGGGAATATGGCCTCTGCGCCCATCCTAACCATGCGACCGAAGCCACATTTGACGCGGACTTGGTTGAGCAGTTCCGGCGTAAGCCCATCATCAGAGGGGTTCAACAACCTGCCCCTGAAAGAAGATTGAACCGGATCAAGACGGTGCTGGAGCCGTGGCCGGAGGCACAGGCCCGGGCTGATGAAATTGTAGCGGCTTGGGACAAGTATCGCGCCGCTGACAAGGCTGCACAGGAGCAGAGCGGCTTTGCCCAAGCCAATAAGGACGAGTGCGAGGTGGTGCAAGCCCTGCATGAGTTGGAAGAGCGGATCGCCAGAACTCGGGCGCATTCTCCGCAAGGGATGCTTGTAAAGGCTCACATTGCCGCGACAGATCCGGCAGCCATAGCAACGGTGGACGACCTAGAACGCGCCATCGAGGAGAGACTGGACACGGTCAACTTTATCGGCCGTTCGCTCATTCTCGACGTGCTGCATATAAACTCAATCTTTGGCGTCAATAGAACTCATACTGAATAGTAATTGTCGGTCGAAATTCATAATGACAAAGTGAACGCGAGCCTGCACACACCCTTTGCAGAGATATTGCGTGGCAAGAGGATAATCAGATGAGCATTGATCATCTAGCCAAAGAGAGACTTGCCAGAGACTCCGCGGCGGTGCGCCTGACTGCAGCAGAATTAACCAGAGGCATTACTCTATATTGTTTGGCAATAATCATCTCACTTGTTTGTTCATCAGTGGCGCACGCGGACGGTGTGGTTGTTAGAAAGACCGACGCTCGCGTTCCTGATTCAGGTAGCTTCCCGCCCTATAGCGGGACATGGGATCTAAACAGCGGTGTCGCCAAATGCCCTTCAGGTCAATATATCACTGCGATACAAGGCTTTAAGTACCAGGTGCGTGCATTGGTAGCATTGCGGTATATGTGCGCCGATCAAAATGGAAATACGAGCATCCATAAAACGGAGGCTGCTATGCCAGACCACGGGAGGTGGCGTAGGTACAGTGGGACACTGGGCTTCAGCGAAGCTAATGCTGGAACCGTTGTTTGCCCCGGCGGATCATTTGTTAGTAGAATCGAGGTGATGAAAAACAGCCCAGACTCACCCTTAGGCGGCGTTATCTTCGACGTTCGGTATCTCTGTACACGCGATGGCGATGCACCCGAAATTCGGAAGACCAATTTTGAGGTTCCTGATACCGGAGGACCAGCCCACCCACGTGACCTTGCCATTGCCACTTGCCCCAGCGGAACCTTCGTAAATGCCATCCAAGGCTTCAAGTGGGAAGGGACGACAGTCTCTCCTCTGGTGCAATTGCGCTTTACATGCCAGTGACGCGGTTGGTATTGGCCCACGGCTCAGGCTGAGAATGGCCACGCTAGGTGGTCCAGTGAAGGGGACAGGTTTGCTCGTCGCGAAAGGAGTACGGCCTCAGCTATGGTCATGCAATAGACCGATAGCTTCCGAGCCTCTTTGATGCCCGCAGCACCCCGTAGAGCAACCATCGCCTCGTCCTCCCCGGCAGGATGGCCGGAAGCATGGGAGGTCCGCAAGCGCCTTGGTGTGGGTAGGGCAATAAGCTGTTTACCCCGTGCGGCTATATTCGAAACTGGCCGCGTAGCGTATCAGGCTGAGGCAACACGGGACCCCGCCCGGCTCTACCCGGGCGGGGTTTCTATTGGGGCTATGTTTTCTGTTCTTGCACTTCCATCTGGGAGCGGTATTTAGACAGCGCATAAACCGTCAGAACATGTCCTCTGACATCAGTAATGTCTGCTGCCTCAGCGGCAAGCCGGGCAAGGTACTTCACCAATGTGATGTTACCTAGATCCTGATCCCCGAAGAGCCTCGCAATTGTTATCGGCGTCACCACCTCACCGCTAGGTATCAAAGCGCGCACGACTTCGAAGATCCGCTTATGGAGGTCTTCCGAAAAATCTTCTGGGTCGATGATGGATGCACGGTAATATGCATCGTTATCAATCAGTATTGCACCCAAGACAGCCTGCTCAGCGTCAATATTGAAGAGTTCCTTGTCCTCATTTCGAACGCTCTCAATAATGGCATCTATCTCAGGTTTCAGTAGGCCTTCAATCAAGAACTGATAGTACGAATGTCGTGCTAGAGCATCGGGCATTCAGACGAATCCGTATCCGGCGGCGGTGAAATAGTTGCGGCACGCCTCAGGCTCAACGAGA
>NZ_QDAH01000137.1 GCF_003075415.1 Microvirga sp. KLBC 81 | reverse complement strand
GGACCTCGCTCGGGCTCCTGGCGGGTGGATGAGACATATGTGCGGGTCGGCGGGCGATGGAAGTACCTGTTTCGAGCGATCGATAAGCACGGCCAGCTGATCGACTTTATGCTGGTGGATCGACGCAACACCAGAGCAGCATATCGATTCCTGCGCAAGGCTTTGAGGACAATGAGCGACTGTCCTCCGTCATCCATTACGACTGACAAACTGGCCTCCTATCCCAAGGCAATCCGGCGCCTTCAGAAGGAAGGTCTGCTGTCGAAGGATGTCGTGCATCGGACGTCGAAATATTTGAACAACGTCATTGAGGCAGACCATGGTGCGCTCAAGCGCGTGATCCGGCCGACGCGCGGCTTCCAGAAGATGAAAACCGCTTACGCCACGATCAAAGGTTTTGAAGTCATGCGCATGATCCGTCGCGGTCACTGCGTCCTGCAACAAGCAGGAGCGACAGGCGAAATCCGCCTCGTCAGCCAACTGTTTGGTCTCGCCGCCTGAGCGATCCACTCTGGCTGGATGCCTCGTGCCCATTCCAAGTTAATGCAACACAGCCCCCGTAACAGCTCCGCGGATGTCTCCGGGTATGTGACTGGAAACGTTGGGTCTTTCTGGGCTCAGAGGACGCATCAGAGCACAAAAAAATCCTCCGAACCCTGCGCTCAGGGTTCTGTTGCAGCTTTGAAGCTTCGTTCCACCCAGGCTATGACGGGATGGGTTGAGAGGGGCTCATGGCGACGGAAGGCAAGAAGAACCCGTTCAAGGGTCGGCAGTTCACGGTGGAGATTATCCTATGGGCGGTGCGCTGGTACCTACAGCTTCCCATTAGCTATCGTGATCTCGAGTGCATGCTGGCGGATCGCGGAGTATCGGTCGATCACACGACCCTGTTTCGCTGGATTCAGGCTTATGCGCCAGAGCTGGACAAGCGCATCCGCCCGCACCTGCGCATGACGAATGGCTCCTGGCGCGTGGATGAGACATACATCCGGGTGAAGGGTGAATGGGTGTATCTCTACCGTGCTGCCGATGCTGCCGGACAGACCATTGATTTTCTGCTCTCCCCCAAGCGGGGTGCCGCAGCGGCAAGATGTTTCTTCCGGGAGGCGCTGAAGCAGTCGCATACGGTCAATCCGCGCACCATCACGGTCAACAAGAACGCGGCCTACCCCATTGCAGCGAAAGCCATGAAGAGGGAGGGGGCGCTATGGCGCTTCGCCAAACTCCGGCAGGTGAAGTTCTTGAATAACATCGTCGAGCCGGATCACCGACGTATCAAACGGCTGGCTCGCCCTGGACTGGGCTTCAAGAGTTTCGTGACGGTCTCACGGACGGTGGCGGGCTACGAGGCTATGGCGATGATCCGCAAGGGCCAGGTCGCGAGCGCACCAGCACACGACATGCAGGCTCAACGTGAATTCATCGCTGCTCTCTTCCGCGTGGTCGCCTAACATGAGGTTATCTCTGGCAGTCTTTTGACCTACGTCAGCGTTTGCAACGGAACCTCATGCTCTCCAGGGTCACACGATCGAGGACAGAGCGCCAGGGCCGTGCGAGAGGACCGTTGCCAGCAGGGCCAGTCCCCGTTCCAGCCCGGTTTGATTCTGCGCAGCACCTAGGGAAACCCGGATGGCATTCGGAGCAGACTCGACCGCGAACGCTTCGCTGGGCACCAAGGCAAGACCCGACTGCCGCGCATAGAGGTTGAGGTCGGCCCGGCGCCAGCGCTCTGGAAGGGTGAGCCAGAGGTGATGCCCCTCCGGGTGAGCCTGGAATTTGAGCCCCTGCAGAGTCCGGCGTGCAATGCACTGGCGGGCGGCGCTTTCCTCGCGGATGGCAGTCGTGATCGCGTCCAGCGTGCCGTCGAGAATCCAGCGCGAGGCGAGAGCGGACATGAGGGGCGGAATCATGAGAGCCATGGCCCGGATCTCCGCCGCAAGCCGCAGGGTGTCAGCAAGCCCGGGCGTGATCACGTAGGCTGTCCGCAGGGCAGGCGTCACGCACTTCGACAAGGTAGCGACGTGCCAGGTGAGGTCGGGCGCGATCGCCGCGATCGGTGCCGGTGCTTGCCGGGGCAGCGCCCCGTAGGCATCGTCCTCAATGATCGCGATGCCGTGGCGGCGTGCTATCTCGGCGATGGCCTCGCGCCGCTTCTCCGACATGGTCGCGGTCGTCGGATTGTGGATGGTGGGAACGCAGTAAACCGCTCTCAGCTTCTCGCGCCGGCATGCTTCCTCCAGGGCGGCAGGGTCGATCCCCTCCCCGTCCATGGCCACCGGTACCAGCCGCACCTTGAGCTGCTCGGCAATCGCGCGCAGGCCCGGGTAAGTAAGATCCGGAACGCAGATGGTTTCGCCCGCCTGAACCAGAACCCGCACAACGGCATAGAGCGCGGTCTGAGCCCCGCCGGTCACCACGACCCGGTCGACCGGAACCGGCCCTAGGCGCGCGCCAAGCCACCGGGCGGCGGCAACACGATCCGGCCCGGTCCCAACACTTTCCTGGTAGTGCAGGTGCATAAGTCCGTGGGGTGACGAAAGCACGCCAGCGATCCCCTCCTGGATGCGCTCGCGCAGCCTCGCTGCCAGCGGCTGCGGCGGCATGTTCATGCTCAGGTCGATGATCGGCGATCCGGCGGGCGCGACATTGTCCAAGTCCGGCGCCTTTCCGCGCACGTAACTGCCCCGCCCGGTGTTGGCTTCAATCAGCCCCATCCTGCGCGCCTCGTTGAAGGCGCGGGTCACGGTGGTGAGATCGACACCAAGCTCCTTCGCAAGCTGGCGCTGCGGCGGCAGGCGGTGGCCCGGCTTGAGCCGCCCGGACTGCACGTCGGAAAGCAGGGCCTCAGCGATGGCCAGGTATTTGGGCCTGCTCTCGTTCTCAATCTGCGGCATCCAGGACAACACGTTTCCTTGACCTTATTGTCTTGCAAATGTATGTCTCATGCAAGACATACATAATGTGCGGCGCGGGCTGGTGAAAATCTCAACAGAGGTCGTTGGATCGGATCAGCCAATGAACCATTAATATCGTCAGATGTATGGGTAGTCAATCCATACATATTTCACTGTCCTGAAGAACTGGGGCGCAAACCTGAAGGATCCGAAATGACTAAGACCCTGACCGCCAAGGATGCCGTGCTCAAGTACGGCCTCAAGTGCCGCTGCCCCAGATGTGGGAAGGGTCGCCTGTTCAACGGCTTCCTGACCCTCGCCCCGCGCTGCGAGTCGTGCGGGCTCGACTACTCCTTCGCCGACCCAGCCGACGGCCCAGCCTTCTTCGTCATGATGACGATGGCCATTCCTGCGACGGCGTTCGGCGTATGGATCGAAATGGCCTACGAGCCGGAGCTGTGGGTGCACCTGCTCACGACGTTGCCGTTCCTGCTGCTGAGCTGCGTGCCGACGATCCGGCCCTTCAAGGGCATGCTGGTCGCCAGCCAGTACTTTTACAAGGCCGAGGAAGGCCGCTTCGCGAACCCGCAACGGACGGACGGGAAGAGTGAGGTGAGCCCCGTCGGGTCCGCCGCGTCCGGCGGCTAAGCCTTTGGTCCCGCTCTTCATCGAAGACTGTCGCCATGCCCGATACCAACCTCTCTCCCGCGGGACGGATCCGCAACACGGCCCTCACCTGCCTGGCTGTCGCGGCCGGCATGCTCGGCCTCGCGTACGCATCCGTCCCGCTCTACAACCTGTTCTGCACCGTCACCGGCTTCGGCGGCACCCCGATGCTGGCCTCCGGGCCGGCTACCAAGGTGCTCGACCGCACGATGACCATCCGGTTCGATGCGAATGTCGCGCCCAACCTCCCCTGGCGCTTCAGCCCTGAGACGCCAGCCATCAAGGTTAAGGTCGGCGAGACCCAGACCATCACGTACAGGATCCGGAACACGGGCGATGCGCCGGCCACAGCCATGGCAACCTTCAACGTCCTGCCGGAACTGGCAGGCGGCCATTTCATGAAGCTGGAATGCTTCTGCTTCCAGGAGAACACCCTCAAGGCGGGCGAGACCATGGAGGCAGCGGTGGTCTTCTATATCGACCCGGCCATCGCGCACGACCCGAGCATGGCCGACATCCACGACATCACCCTCTCCTACACCTACTTCCCGTCGAAGAACGGCAAGACGCTGGAGGCATCGGCCAAGTGAACTTCCGATAGGCTATGCCGTCTTGCGGGCATGGCTGCCGTTCGCGGCATGGGGAGCTTGGCAGGATCTCAGGATACCCGTGGGAGTAGACGATCGAGCGCTGCAAGCAGTGCGTCGTTCTCCTCTGCCGTTCCGATCGAGATACGGAGGCTGTCGCGCAGCCGCTCCTGGTCGAACCACCTGACGAAGACTTCCTCGTCTGCCAATCGCTGCAACAGGCGCCTTGCCGCCCCGGAAGGCCGTGAGGTCATCGTCGCGAGCAGGAAGTTCGCCTGCGAGGGAGCGCAGGCCAACCCGCGTGCGGAGAGTTCCCGCGCCATGCGCCTCCGCTCCGCGCGGACGAACTCCCACGAGGCGGCCGCCTCCTCCTGGTGGCGCAGGGCCGCCTCCCCAAGGCGCTGGACGACGACGTCCACGTTATATGAGTCCTTCGTCTTCAACACCATCGGCGCGACGAGACTTGGTGAGCCGATTCCGTAGCCCAGGCGCAGCCCCGCGAGGGAGTAGCCTTTGCTCATGGTGCGCAGGAGCAGGACGTTGTCGCACTCCCGCACCAGGTTGACCGTGTCATGCGCGATCGCCGGATCGACGAAGTCGACATAGGCCTCGTCGATCACCAGCACGCCATCAAAGGCACGCGCGATCGCGGCCAATTTGTCGACTAGCGTCAGCCGCCCCGACGGCGCGTGCGGGTTGACGAGGATCGCCAGCCTAGCTCCGGCCCTGTTCCATCTCCGGGCGATGTCCTCCGGCACGGACCAGCCGTCGGATAACGGCACGCGACACAACGGGCTTGTCGTGAACCGCCGCCAACACCGGATAGAGGGAGTAGCTCGGCTCGGCGAGGCCGAGCGGTGTTCCCGGCGGCAGGAACGTGGTCAGCGCCAGCCGCAGGAGCTCGTCGCCGCCGTTCGTGGCGACGATGTGGTCCGGCGTAAGGCCGTGCAGGTGGGCGGCCGCAGTGCGGACCCCCAGGCCGTGGGATCGGGATAGCGGCGCAGCATCTCCCCGTCGATTCCGGCCAGTGCCGCGAGAACCGCGTCGCAAGGCGGGAACGGGTTCTCGTTGGTGTTCAGCTTGGCCACCGCCCGGCGGGGCTGCTCGCCCGGGATATATCCGGCAAGGCGCTGCACGTTCTCGCGCTCGAACGTCATGCCGCCGGCCCCATCGTGAGCCCGTGCACGCGGAACACCGTCACGAGGGCTTCGACGAGATGCTCCACCTGCTCGCTCGTGTGAAGCGGGGTCGGCGTGATCCGCAGCCGCTCGGTCCCGCGTGGCACGGTGGGATAGTTGATCGGCTGGATGTAGATCCCGTGCTGCTCCAGCAGGTCGTCCGAGATGCGCCGGACCAGATGGGCGTCGCCCACGAATACCGGAACGAGGTGGGTCTCGGATGGCATGACGGGAATCCCGGCCTCCTTCAGGCGGCTCTTTACCGTAGCGACGACCTCTTGGTGGCGTTTGCGCTCCGCGTTGCTCGCCTTGAGGTGCGCCACGCTCGCCCGCGCGGCGGCCGCGACGGCAGGAGGCATCGACGTGGTGAAGATGAAGCCGGGCGCATGGCTGCGCACGAAGTCGATCAGGGGCGCGGACGCCGCGATGTAGCCGCCGCCGCAGCCGAAGGCCTTGCCCAACGTTCCCTGAATCACCGTCAGGCGGTGCATCTGGCCTTCGCGCTCGGCCACGCCGGCCCCGCGCTCGCCGTACAGCCCGACCGCGTGGACCTCGTCGAGGTAGGTCATCGCGCCGTAGCGCTCGGCCACGTCGCAGATCGCCTTGATCGGGCCGACGTCGGCATCCATCGAGTACACGCTCTCGAAGCACACCAGCTTCGGCCGTGCGGGATCGTCCGCCGCCATGAGGCGCTCGAGATCCTCCACGTCGTTGTGGCGGAAGATGCGCTTCTCGGCCTTGGAGTGGCGGATGCCCGCGATCATGGAGGCGTGGTTCAGGGCGTCCGAGTAGACGATGCAGCCCGGGATCATGCCGGCAAGCGTCGAGAGCGCCGCCTCGTTGGTCACGTAGCCGGTGGCGAAGATGAGCGCCGCCTCCTTGCCGTGCAGGTCGGCGAGCTCGCGTTCGAGCAGGACGTGATCCCGGGTGTTGCCGGAGATGTTGCGGGTGCCCCCGGCCCCGGTTCCCACCCGGTCGATGGCCTCGTGCATAGCCTTGAGCACTATCGGGTGCTGGCCCATGCCGAGGTAATCGTTCGAGCACCACACGACGACCGGTTCGGACCGCCCGGGTGCATCTGCTAGCGGGAACTCCCCTGCCCTGCGCTCCAGCTCGAGAAAGGTCCGATAACGCCCGTCCGCCTTCAGCTCGGTCAGGGAGCTCCGGAAAAAGCTGTCCGGATCGAACGCGCTATGCGGCACCGCGCTGCGGGAGCCGAGACTCGGATCCATCATTGTTCCTTGGCCTATATAGGCAACATGTATGGGTTTCTTAAACCATACAACCAGTTTCAAGTATACGTATAATTACTGCATTGCCGTACTGCAGGATCCTAAGCCAAATGTCGCAGAAGCCCGGGCCGACACCTTCATTGCCGGTGAAGCGCTTTGTATCATGAGGTGCAAATGTATGCGATCCACACGCATACAAAACGCATACATCTAACACGAACGCGATGCTGTCCCGAGGGACCCGCAAAACAAAGCATCACTTGGCGTTTCAGCCGCGACAACCTCGGAGAAGAGCGATGGAGAGCACCTCCATGAGCAGTGCCCCCCAACTTGATCAGGCAGATCTGCCAAGGCTCCTGAAGCGCTTCTATGACCGCGTTCGATGCGACGCAGAGCTAGGCCCGGTGTTCAACGATGCCATACACGACTGGGCTGAGCACCTCGATCGCCTAGAGGATTTCTGGTCATCGGTGATGCTGGCTTCGGGACGCTACAAGGGAAATCCTGTCGTTATCCACCTGATCCATGCCCATCGGATCACGCCCAGCATGTTCAGCCGCTGGCTTGAGCTTTGGGAACAGACCACCGGCGAATTGCTGCCCGACGAGGTGGCCAGGACCGCTCAGGCGAAAGCACGACGCATCGCCAAGAGCCTGCAGGTTGCCATCCGCCTTCGCACACCCGGCGAAAACTTGCTGACAAATTCCACCACAAAGGAGATGAATGATGCAACAACCGTTAAGCCCGCAAACAATCGCGATTGTGAAAGCGACAGTGCCGGCCCTTGCGGAGCATGGGACGACAGTCACTAAGCTCATGTATGCCCGTCTGTTTCGAGATGAGCAGATCCGCGCGCTCTTCAATCACGCGAACCAGGGAGACGGTGGAGCACAGGTCCATGCCCTCGCCGCCGCCATTTTGACCTATGCACGTAACATCGAAGATTTGGGTGCTCTTACGCCCGTCGTCGAACGCGTCGCCCATAAGCACATCGGCTTTCATATTCTCCCTGAGCACTATCCATATGTTGCCACAGCTCTCCTCAGCGCAATCGCTGACGTGCTGGGTGATGCCGCCACCGACGAGATCGTCAATGCCTGGGGCGAAGCCTACTGGTTTCTCGCCGAAATCTTAAAATCCCGCGAATCCGCCATCCGTGCGGAAATCGAGCATCTAGAGGGAGGTTGATCGGGCTGGCGGGAATTTGCGGTGGCAGATAAAATCCGCGAGAGTGCGGTTATTACGTCTTTTGTCCTTCGTCCCGTCGATGGACGGCCAGTTATACAGCACAAGCCGGGGCAATACCTGACCTTCCGCTTTCAGCCCGCGAGTGGAGCCCAACTCAAGCGCAACTATTCCATCTCCTGCGGGCCCAATTCAGACTCCTACCGGATTTCCGTGAAACGGGAGGCGAATGGCCAAGGCGGATCGCGGTTTTTGCATGATGATGTCAAAGTCGGTGACATCCTGGAAGCGACACCGCCAGCCGGCGATTTCTTCCTGCCCGAAGCACCACCGCGGCCGGTGGTGCTGCTATCCGGCGGCGTGGACCTGACGCCAATGGTGAGCATGGTTGAAACCATTGCTGACCATCACCCTGCTCTGGAGACCCATTACGTTCATGGTACCATGAACAGCGCCACCCATGCGATGGACGCTCATGTCCGATCACTCGCCGAAGCACATGGCAAGATTCGAGTCGCGACTTTTTACAGCGAACCGCATCCAGACGACGCTGTGGGTGAGTCACACGATGCCGACGGTTTTATCAGCATGGAATGGCTTAAGGATAATACGCCGCTGCATGAAGCGGATTTTTACCTCTGCGGGCCCAAGCCTTTCCTGCATGCTTTCATCGGCGATCTCGCTCGCGCCGGCGTGCCATCCGACCGGGTCCACTACGAGTTGTTCGGGCCGGCGGACGAGGCGCACTGAATAGCCCACCGCGCTGGATCGAGTTCGCTACGATTCCCGATCCAGCGCGTTCCCTGCGGTAACATCACAGCTCTACATGTTTGATCCCAGGGTTTGATGGTGCATTGTTTTCTCCGGAATGGAGGGATGCGCTATGGGCCAGGTTCTCCACGG
>NZ_QDAH01000136.1 GCF_003075415.1 Microvirga sp. KLBC 81 | reverse complement strand
CCGTCCCAGAAGATGAGCTTGATGCGATCGGCCCGCTTGGCGCGAAAGACGTAGACAGTCCCCGAGAACGGATCCGCCCCCATGGTCTCGCGCACGAGTGCGGCAAGCCCCTCGGCTCCTTTGCGGAAGTCAACGGGCTTGGTCGCCACCAGAACACGGACGGCACCGGTCGGTCCGATCATCGCACGCTCTTGAGCGTTTGCAGCACAGTGGTCAGCGTTGCGCCGTCGACACTGTGCGGCACACGAATGACAGCGCCCTCGACGACAATCTCGATCACTGCTTCACGGCAGGCTGCCGGAATGGACTGCGGTGTGTCAGGAGCGACAACCACCGGGGTAAAGGCCAGAGGATGATCACCAGCCTCTCGCTTGGCTTGACGGCGCCAGGTGAACAGGTGCTGAGGCGACATGCCATGCCGGCGGGCCACTTCGGACACGATCGCGCCCGGTGCCAGCGCTTCCTCGAGGATCCGCGCTTTCTCATCCGCCGACCAGCGCCGGCGTCCGCCAGATCCGGTGATCACTTCCAGGCGCCGCACCGGCCGCGGCGGCTCAAGCATATGGTCAAACATCGACACAAAACGATCCCCAATCAGAGATTGTCAGTCTCGCCGCTCACAGACACGAACGTAAGGTGGGATCAGAACATCGCTTACAGTGGATCGGATGGCGGGCGACCTTCAATCTCCGATACCGAACTCCTGCGCCGGATCGGACAAGATCTCCGCTCGATCTATGCGGAGGTCATCAGGCAACCGCTTCCTCCGCGCATCCAGGCAACTCTGGCTCTGATCGATCGCGAGCAAAGGCTTGCGGAACAGCCCCGTCGCACGCTGCCGTACTGACAGCACCTATATCCTCAGGTCAGCGGGCCAAGCCGTGCGATCAGCCCTGCTGCAATAGCCAAGCCTGTGGCTTGGAGGTTTTAGTTCTCAGGCAGAGGGCTGTATGAGCGGCCGAATGTCGAGTCTGGCCGCTCCGTGATCCGGATGAGAGCGGCTCGCTGAGATCCGCTCAGGCGGCCTTCAGATTGACTGTTTCCTCGGCAAGTTGGGTCAGAAGCTCGTCGGTCTTCTTTTCCTCCTGAAGCGTCTGCTCGAGCAGTTTGACGGCCTTTTTCATGCCGAGATGCGCAGCCCAGGTCCTCAGCGTGCCATAGCGCGAGATCTCATCATGCTCGACCGACTGTTGAGCGGGAATGACGGCAGCATCGAGAGCATCGGAATCCGTGAAGTCCTGCATGAGGTCCTTGCTCTCCTGGACGAGGTCCTGAACGGCCTCGCACGTCTTGCCCCACGCAGGCTTGTCCAGCATCGCAAAAGACCTGCTCCAGGCGTTCGATCTGAACCTCCGTCTCGTCACGATGCTTTTCGAGGGCCGGGCGGGGAGCTAATCGGACTCTGCGGTCTTCGCCATTTTCGGCAGGGCTCTCAGAATCTGCTTCTCGGCGTGATACACGTCGGCGGTATACACGTCCTTCAGGGTATCCAGGAAAAGATCGTCGAGGGTTTTCTGCTTGGCCGGTATGGGATCTCCTTACCAGATCATCCCAACCCAACTGATCTCATTGCCGTCTGTTCCCCAGCGAGGCTCCGCATTATGGACGTCGGCGCAAAGCCCCGATATGGGGCCCATGGGCATCAGCGAATCCATTCGCTCTAATGTAGGTGCGTAAAGGCTGGAAATGCTGCCGTCCAGGAACAAGGTGTTGGCGCAGCCCAACTGATTGCGGAACAATCGGGCGAATGTGCTGAACGTGACCGGATCGTCTGATATCGCGAACACGACCGTGTGTTGGTCTTTCACCCCGACACCGTTGCGGATCTTCAAGGACGTGCTCTGCTCCGAAAACTTGGGATGAAGGCGCCCATTGATGACGAGCATCGGGCCTGACTGCGTCGCGTGATCCGGCCTGATCTTCCACTTGAAATAGGTATCCGTTTCCAACACGCCGGCCTGACTGCCTTTGACATAGAAGGCGCCGTTGGGCTTGAGGTGGAAGTTTCCGGGCCCGTTCCTGGTGTTGGCTACCTTCAGTTCCTTTCCGTTCTCGACATAAAGCCCCACCGGCGAGCGATCCTCGTGGTACATGCCCGCATTCATCGCGAAAGCAACGCGTGCACCCTCCGGCGTCTCTTTCAGCCGACTGAAAGAGCCGAGCACATCCCCGTCCGGCCCGCGCCAGAACAGCTTCGCTTCGTACCGGCTGCAGTAGTCGGTACTTGATCGAACAGTCGGCGTCAGAGAGTGATCGGATTGAGCCTGTCCGACAGGATCAGGCTGCAATCATTTTCTCCTTTGCTGCGATCTGGTCGAGCCCGAGGAATGCCGAAACTACTTCACCGCCGCAGGCCGAATTACGCACCAACGTCTGACGGATCCTCAGCAGGGCAGCTCAGGTCCTGCAGCTCGCACCAGCAGGTCTCAGTCGCCAGGACTTGCTGCTCGGGAGCACAGGATTATCAGGCTCGGGTTCGTCGCCCCGCACGTGTCGCGCGATGATCACACTTCACGGTGCGTGCGCCCAGCGGCCAGGCGCAGAGAAGCATTAGCGCCTGTGACCTTGGGCTGATCGAAGTTGAGGTTGCCGAGCTTCCAGGATTGCAGAACCACAGAAGCATCCCCGATCGACTTCGGCTTCACGCCGCCCTCCGTGGCGCGCTCAATGGTCAGGGCCTTCCCGCTCCAGTCGAGCAAGAGGCGGTCTTCCGATCCGAAGCCAGCGCTATCCCACAACGCCCGCGGCAGGCGGATGGAGGTGTAGTACCGGTCCGGGCGCTTGGCGTCGGGAATCGACTTCACCACGACTGGCGCAGAGCCCGCTTTGGGCGCGGGTGCCTCGTTCCCCTTGGGGAGCCGGCGCTGCTTGGATGGCTTTCTCGTCTCCGTCATAGTCGGTGCCGGCCCTGGTTCCGAGCCGATCGGACGGTCGACCTCTTGGACGAGGTTAAGCTCTAATGCCGGTTGCTCCTCAACCTTCATGTCTTCGGTTGCAGGCTTTGTGGCCTCACCTGTGGGAAAAGGTGGGCTCGGGATTGATCGAACCGCACCGGCAACCTCCCGCAGACCACCGGAAATCCCTTCCGCCGACTGCACCACCAGAGGCGCCAGACGTGCGATGGCCTCGATCTGTTGGCCTCCAAGAGCCACCAGCTTGCTCACCTGCTCGGCCATGAGCTCCATGGTGGACCGCAGGCCTTTCAGATCCGCGGCCATCCCGGTCAGGGCGTGCTCGACTTCTGGTGACAGAGCCGGCGAGGGGGCGCGCTGCTGCGGAGCCGGTAAGGCGGATGGTTGAGACGGCGGCGCCGCGTTCGGGCGGAAAACCTCGGCTGCTAGAGCCTCGGGCTTGCCCAGATGCCGAGCCAGGATTTCGGCCGTGTCCCGGCGGCGGTTGTTCGACGCTCCAGTCTCGCGCCGTGGCATGTTAGATGACTTCATCTCCTGACCATGGCGACGGTGAGCTAAGCAGGCCGGGCAGATGTCGAAGGAGGGAGCGCGACCAAGCAGCCAGCCGCGAGAGCTGAAGTAAGCTTTGACGGTGTCATCGCTGGTAGGCCTGGAGGCTTCATAAGAGGCTGTGCTGACACATTCCGAGCAGCGGATGGTGAAGCGGAATTTGGAAGGAGCGCCACCACTACGGGTAATCTGCGGCTCGAACTGACGTGCGATGCCGGGCATCTAGTAAATCCTGATCGTTAGAAAAGATTCAATCGAGGAGGAAGGACGCAATGTCACGACCATTCCATCCAGAAAAGAGCTTTAGGGTTTGGCAGGCTATTAGCACTCAATCGATAAGACTCCAACTAGATTGGTGTGGGGACATCCTACCCATGCAGGGAATATTGCTTCGTATTTTAGTTTCTCAGTTCACGCACATTTCTGCAGCGCAATTTGTATGCCTCGGCCAGATGCTGTTCGAGCCTAAGCAACGAGCGCGGCGTCTATAACAGTCATATCCCAACGAACCGCTAGCATTGTGGGCTATACCGCTTGGACAAATGTCATGAGCATCGATCAAATGAGGTCGGGACAATCGTCGAAGTACCTATGACAGATCGATCGACTAGTCTTTGGCCAGAAACTCTAAGGGAGATTTTTGAGGCAATATCACGTCCATCTATATGGCATAAGGCAGATCCAGACCAGTCTGCGCTGGACCGAGCTAACGGTCCCTGCATATCGCATATCATTGATCCCACTACGATACCTTTCGCTGAAACGACCATCTTTCGTGGGTTCATCTCAGCAGAGCAGGCGAAGCCCACAACGGACCATTCACCAAATGGCGTATCACTCGCTGGTGTTGGACGTGCTTGACGTAGAGACGCCTCGACACTTCCATCCCATACATCATCGGCCGAAAGCCCATTTGCAGCTTTAAAATCCTGTAGCGCCGAGCGAGAAACGAGTCCCCAGATCCCCTCAGGCTGATACCGGTAGTATCCTAGCTCTGATAGTCTTGCCTGAATCAGATTTGCATCAGACGGATTTAGAGGGTGTAGCGTTGTTCCCATGACAGACGCGAACGGGCGATACAACCCCTCTGCCTCCGTTGCTGGATCAGGAGGGGCGTACCATTGTGGAGCTGTTGCGGACATACTACCGAAAAGTGCGGTCTGACTTGGAAGATCCCATTCGTCAGTGTTGGGGAGGCCGTTAGCTGCTTTGAAATCACGCAAGGCAATACGTGATCGCGGCCCCCAGACCCCATCAATTATCGACGTTTTCAGGAAGCCGCGCTCTCTTAGTCGAAGCTGAACTTCCACTGCAACTTCGAGGCGTGTCAAATCTCGCAGAGCCTCTACGGAGCCGGCCGGTCTGACTGTGAGCATCAATGGAGAGCTAGAGGGGAGGGACGATGATGGCTGAGTCTTGGACCCATCTCCCGCCGCTGGAGGTTCTTCCACAGGAGTCGACGGGCGGGTAATTGCTGTAGCAGGGCTATCCAGCGGGGATGCTTGGGACGGTTGCGCCTCTCGATTCTGTTGTACGCCGGGTTGCGCAAAAGCACGTCTAACAGCGGCTGCTTCTCGCTCAACGCACGACTTCCAGAGTTGGGCGCCATGGCTTCTAGGGCACGTCTGATCAATCCATTGACGGGCCTCGGAAGACAAATCGGAGACATTTGGCAGAGATGAAGAGAGGGCTGCCACTTGTCGTTCGGCACAGCTTCTCCAGAGCTGAGGCCCATGGCTAGTAGGACACGATTGCATAACCCATATTTGCATTTCGGGTGCCAATTCACTTACAGCAGGCCATCCCGGCGCGCGGAGGGCAGCAATCTGCCGACTGACGCACGACGTCCATAGCGACGGCCCATAGGAGCGGGGGCAGGTTTGCTCGACCCAACGGCGATTATCCGGATCCAACGCCGACAAGTCTTCTGAAGTGGTCTGTGCTCTGGCCTGCCCACCGAGTGCAGCGAGGGTGAGTATTAAAAGTAGGCGGGCGGACTTCATAAGATCTGCGCCTCTCAGCACCGTTGACAAGTGTGTGTGATATTTATTGCCCGAGTGAGTGACTTGGGGATCATGGGTTTAGTAAACGATTCCGAGTCGGGCGAGCGTCTCATTGTCCATGTAACCAGTCGCTCGAAGATGCTGCGCAGTTTGAAATGTTCGGATGGCCAACTGCGTATCCGCAGATAGCCGGCCGTCGATCGGGCCATAGTAATAGCCACGCGCTCGCAACTCGACTTGGACACGCATCACCATCACTTCCGCCGCCACAGGTCGCGATGCTACCGTTCCAGGAGAGTTAGCATTGCTGTTGCCGGGAGCAGGCTGCAAAGGAGCCACACCACTGACAGGCGGTGTCGGGGGGCGGGGCGCGGACCCAGCTCCGCCCACTGTGCTCGGCGGCGGTTTAGGAATGTACAGCCCGGGTGCCGTAGTCGTCTGCCCTGGTTCGGGCGAACCGATCGATGGCCTATATCCTCTGCTCGTGGGAGGCGCAACATATGGGTTTGAAGCCGGAGGGGTGTAGACAGGCGGTGGGCTGTAGGTGGGCGGAGGTGAGTAGCTATAGCCTCCTCCAGAGCCCGAATAATGACTGCTATGACTGCGGTGGCTTGAGTGACTGCGATGGCTCGAATGGCTGCGGTGTCCCGCGTAGAGCTGCCGGCCATCAATATAATTCGGACGCTCGAACGTGAGTGGACGACCTTGAGATCCTGGATCCGATCCTGCGACACCTTCAGGTAAGACCGTCAATGCAGCGTCCGCGGGCGACCAGACCGTTGCTACTGCTGTTGCCGGCATTGCCCAGGCAAGAACGTTCTTGATGAATGCTGTCCAGTTGCGCTTCATGCGATTGCCTTAGATTCGATTGCCTGGATGCCCTTGCTACGCCAGCCGTCGCCTGCGGATCTGAAGAACCCGCAGCAGGCTTCACGCAACGTGCAACTTTGACACTCCGGAACGAAAACGTTCTTCCAATCGGAGATGCTCTGACGGGCAAATGGCCGTGCCTGATCTGGGAGCAGGCAGAGAGGGATATTGTAGATCGACACCGTGATACCTCGCCGCCACAGGTAGGCTGCAGCTTGGCTTAGTGTGTCAGCGTACTCAATTGGGTCGATCCAGAGTTTATCGCGATTAGAGCGTGCATAACCCATAGGCTCAAGGCCCATGAGTGCCACATGCTCTGCAAACGGTAGGTTCCAGTACAGGAACTCGACCAACTCCTGAAGGCGGTGGACCGTCTGACGATGCAGAACACAGCGGATCTCGATACGATGGTCGCGCTCCGCGAGGTTATGAAGGCCGTTCACCGTTTCATTGAAGGCCCCATCGGCCTGAACAACATAATCGTGGTCTGTTGCATTGTCAGCGTACACTGGGACCGCCCACACCACCTGACCTGCTGATTGATCAAACGAGCGGACAAAGGCACGATCCGCAAAGAGCCGTCCGTTGGTGAGTACGTGCAGGACTGTGTTTGGCAGATATTGCTTTGCTGTTCTCAGGACTTCGACCAGACCGTCACCAAGGAGGCACGGCTCCCCGCCCGTAATTCCGAGAACTGGCAGGTCACGATCAATAAGCTGAAGCAGGTCAATCATCTCGCCAATCCGCCAGCTGTCATCCTCCTCCCGCGGCGGCTGGCTGCACATGAGACATTGGCTATTGCACCGCTCGGTTGCGAACAGCGTGTTAGCGTTCGCACCACGTCGGTAGAGAACGTTTACTTGTCCAGACGGGTGGACCCGCACCACATCCCCTGGAGCGACAACTGCAGGCATCGTGAGCGAGTGAAGCGTTGGAAGCGGCGATGCAAGGCTGCCGTCTTTATCAAGAATGGCACCGGCTCCAATTGCAACCAGCGCATTGAGGTCAACCCCGTCGAGTTCACGCAGATCAATCATCGCCCGCGGAAGTGGAAAATCCTGGCGGAGCGCCTCGGCTAAGGAGAGCACCTTGTAGAGAGCCGAAGCTCCGTGGCCGGCGACTGTGCCTCGTGTATGAAGCGGAAGGGCCATGACACTATGCTGCCTTGGCTGCAGAGGGAACGCCATGGACCCAATCTTCAAAGATTCCGAGCGTAGCGGGGTCGCCTTCGGCAAGATGGTTGAAGAGAATTCTAAAGAGTCCCATGTGCCGCTGGCAGTGTTCACTCTCGGCTCGGTGCCCGACAGGATCTCCGTGACGGGAAAGCGAACCTGCCGGATCGGGACCACAGTAGGGTACGAAGGCGCAATCGGAACATCCAGGGAGCGTTTCGGCAAGACCGGACGCTGCTAGGAGCTCCATCGCGGGGGACCGCATGAGAGTCTGGAAATCATCGGTCACTGATCCGAGGCGCAGGGTATCGTTGCCAACCTCCTTGAGCATGCGTCCCTCGTCGGAGGCGTACACTCCGCCATCGTAGTTATAGACGAGTGTTCCGAAGCCACTGCCGACGGGAGAGCGCAGATCCACGTAAGGTGTCGGAAACGGCGTCAGGATACTAGAGAGCAGAATCTTGGCGTAAGCCTCTTCAATGAGGTACCCGCTCCTGTTGATCTCGAGGATGTGGCTAAGCGCGGTCTTGTAAAATCGCAGGTAATCCTCGACCGCGTAGCCGAGCCGTCGCTCTGACTTGTTTGCGAATCCATAGGGGCTGAGGGGCCGCAGGAAGATGGATCGGAAGCCGAGCCGCACATACTGATCAACGATCTCCTTCGGCCGCTCGAGGCTGCGGCGGGTGAGGGTAGTGAGTGCGGATACACTTTCGTCCCCAAGAGCCTGGCGTGCGCGTTGAAGGCCCTGGACGGTCAGTTCATGGGCGCTTCCACCCGGAAGCGGTCTGTTTGCATCATGAAGGTCTGCTGGACCATCCAAGGACGTTGAAACCTGGAAATCATGGATGCGCATGAACTCCAGAATTTCATCAGTCAGGTGGTGCAGTGTCGACGTGATTGAGAAGACGATCTGGCGGCACTCCTGAACATTCCGGGCTTGGATGAGTTCAACAATGCGACGAATGACAGGGAAGGCGAGAAGCGGCTCCCCACCCTGGAACTCGACAGTAAGGTGGAGGGAGGGGCTATCGAAAAGTCGATCCACGGCCGCGGCGGCAGTCTCTAGAGACATGTCATAGCGCCCAGCCGAGTGCAGTCGGCGCGAGACTTGGCAGTAGTGACAGCCATGGTCACAGCCAAGCGTCACGACGAAGATGTGTAGAGACGGTCCGCCGCGAAGGAAGGACTTCCTTGTGCGCAGTTTTGTTGCCAGGAGGCGAACCGCAGTTTCTGGAGATGTCTTGTAGAGAAGGTGCTTCGCCTCAAGTCCTCTCAGAGTGTTCCCATCAGCGAGTGGCTCTCGGCGAGCGAACGCCGCAAAGGTGCTTGGATCGAGGACGTGGAAATCTCCAGCCTCCGAGGTCACTAGAGCAACGGCAGTTCTGACGGAATCGTTGGGGCTATGCGGTGTGGCGGCTTCGTGATTCACTCATCTTGGCTCTC
>NZ_QDAH01000135.1 GCF_003075415.1 Microvirga sp. KLBC 81 | reverse complement strand
TAGAGCATCGTGCGGAAAAGTGGATCCGGTTATTCGCTGGCGCGGCCCTTCGGGTCGCCTGAACGATGCTCTCATTGAAGGAGAAAGCATCGGATCGGTCCCAACAGTGCAAATCTACTTTTCACGTCCGAGGCTGTAGGGCACAGGCGGAGGCACAGAGCATCTCGTCAGGAACAACGGTGTCGAAAACTTTGAGCCGAATGGCTTTCCCGATTTCAATTCCAGCAATCAAGTTCCCGCCTACGCTGTTGAACAAGACCAAGGCCTCTTCGACGAGAAACACCTTCTGCTTGAAGATGTCGCCATCGCCGTACTGGAGTTCGCCCTCAACAGTTATGAGGGTAAGATCCTTAGAAGGGACCAAATCGATCTTCGCGGCTTGCGCGTATCGAGACATGGTCCAAGTATCAACCAAGTATCAAGATGCTATGGCGCACAACGATTTCCCAAATGCCCAGATCGAACGACGTCTGATGCAGCTATCGCATCCCTACTCCGCACACGGAACGGGAGGAGTTTCTGCGCCGAATAGATGAGGAACAGGAGGCCTACAGCAACCTGAGAGATCAATGCTATGAGGGAGATTCGATAAGCATGGCGTGACAGCTGCCCTGGAAGAACAGGACCGCTTCCTCATAACTGTTGCCGGTCCCCTTGCCGAGATTATCCGCAACACGGCCCCGATAACCATGAAAGGTGCAGCTATCAAAGCCGCGTATCCGCTGGAATATCAGCAGCGCGAGATGTTCTGGACAGACAGACCAGAGGACCTCAATTGAGCCCACCAGGGTCTACGCCACTTCGTCAAGCGATTGGCAGCGCTCTCCCTCCCCGCCACCGATGCAGAGCACTCATGAAGCCCATGCTCTTATGGTCTTGGAGAGTGCCGCCATACCGGCAGTATTCTCCAAGCCAAGCGGTTACCGTGGATGGCCACACCTTCGCCGGCGGCAAGAAGCGGGCTCGTTCGCTACTGCGGGTGGCCTTGCGCAGAGTGATCACCAAGATCGCTGCACGCACGCAACAGTCGGATCTCAAAGCAACGCCAAAGTGGGTCGCGTGATTTACGGTCCACTTACTTCGGTTGGTATCTGACCACTAATTGGACCGGCAACCGGCGATCTAAAACGTGCCGTGCGCTCACATGTCGTCGTATATGTGCAACCGAATGTCGTAAATTGCCCAGTCGTCGGATCAAAGACAGGAACTAGGTTGTTGCTTTCGCCCGTGACAAACGGGTCCGGAACCGGGCGTGCGAAATTCGACAGACTATATAGATTCCATGGGGCTGAGCACCAATACGGGTAGGTTGTACATGTGGACGCATACAACCATTCGAATATTCTGGCCCCTGTAAATCTAGCCTGTGAGCCGCAACCGGTTCCGTAGATGTCACCACTCACCTGTGTCCAGTTGCCGCTTAAACCCAACGGGTATTGTTTGGAGTCCCCTGATAATCCTCGTGTCGTACCTGTAATCGTATCCGTTGTTGTAACGGCGGTGCCATACGACCCCCATGGCAATTGTATCCATGTTGACAGCAAGGGACCACCTGTATCACGATCAAGGCGTGTGATCCCCGCGACGACTATCCGTCCTCCTGTTCCACCACGGCCAAGGAAGTTCCTGTCGTGCTCTATCGTTGTACAGATGGGCTCGTAACCATTGGCATTACCGGTTGCGAGCGCCACGCTGACATCGATCTTCCATACACAAAGAAAGTCTTTGGTAGCGGAGATTTGCTTTCCGGTCTGAAGCACAAACTGCACCCAACCGCTACCGCCATAGCCAGTCTTAAAAAAGTTTGTATTCAGTTGAACACTGAAACTATCGGGAGTTTGTATTGTAGTGGTGGTACCCGGGCAGAGGCCGGGCGGCTGCACATCGGTAACGGTCCCGAGAGCAGGATCGGACTCTAGTTCAATGCCCATCAGGCCAAACTGAACGGGTACCGTGTACGGAGTGTATCTACCTGGTTTTAGGAAGAAGAAGGTTTCTCGATTTTGTATAGAAAGTGCTGGGGTAGGAGGCGGCAGCTTTTCGGTTTCTTCCTTTGTCGCGCAGGGTGTATCGCGCCATGCGCCATCCTTAAAAATCTGACACCCTACCTTTGCGGGTGGCAGTGGCAATGCGCCTCTCGCCCCTGGCGACAGGGCTTCGGATGGTCGCGAAGCAAGCCGACTGTAGGCTGATTCATTATCTCTTGCTGTCTGGTCTCTCGTAGCCTGAGAAACACAGACGTGATCCTGTGGATGGGCCAGCCGCCAGACAAAATCCTGAACGCATTCATCACTATCAGCTCTTACCCGCCGATTCGCAGCATTAGCGTTGTCGGTCCTAGCCTGTTCGCGCGTTTCCCGACTGACGCATATATGATCACCTTCGAAGGCTTCCCGCCAAACATAACCAGCAGCACACTCTTCTGACTGTGCGGCCGCGTGATTTCCTAGCGCAGATGCTGCAAGCGAGAAGAGCGCGATCCAGGTTAGATGTTTTAATATGAGGCCATGCCTTGCTTTTAGTCGCAGAGGAAATTGTCCCATGACTCTACCTCCTCAAAGGTAAGTCCAAGCCAGTCACTCATTGGCTCCCCGCGCCCATCAGATAAGGGTCAGGCCATGTGGAGCTTAAATCAATTGACCACTTTGGGTGATACAGGCAAATTAGGTTCAGCTTCTGGTATAAAAATGCGCTGTTGTGACCCTCGGCCGTTGGTGAAAAGAACCGCGCCATGGGACACAACGTTGGCGAGATCCTGCGGACTTCGGGCGTCCTCTCCTGGCAGGATGGCCGCGAAGCATGGGAAACCCGCAAGCGCCATTGGTGCGGGTAACGCGACAAGCCGCTTACTCTCTGTTGTTACATAGCTCGGCTCCTCCCGCCGCAGAGAAGGTTGAGTTCGAGAGTGCGCCTTGCCCGCTTGGGAGGCTTATGGAGCAGCGGGCACGTGCGCGGGGTGAAGACCCAAGACCAACTCCTGGGGATCATCTCCAGGGATACCTCGCGAAACCACAGGGGAACGGCCCGTCCGCAGCCGTGGTGGTGCTCCATGGCTGCGGACCGACCCCCTACGCCCAAGAAACCCTGCCGCAAGTTCTGGCTTCGTGGGGCTACCTTGCACTCTCGGTTGACAGCCTCACGACCTGTAGGGCCGAGCAAACTGCGCGAAGGATGCGGCGTCTGTAGACCGCGCTTTGGACGCATACGGTGGCCTCTACTATCTCGCGAGCCTGCCTCTTGTGGACCGAAACCGTGTCGGGGTTCTTGGAATATCTACGGGCGGCAATGTTTGTCCTCTCCGTAGCCGATTCTCTAGGAGGTTCAACGGTGGTCAACCCGGAGAACCTGACGTTCAAGGCCGGTGTCGCATACTACTCATGCTGCGCAACCTTCAGCGGCAAGATCATGTTCCCCCTACTGATCATGATCAGGCAAAACGATCAGTGGCATCTCGCACAGGCCTGCGAGGAACTGGCGGCGGGCCACACAAATGAAAGTGCGGCGACAGACCTCGTGGTTTATCGGGATGCTCATCATGGCGTCGTTGAGCCCGACTGGAGTGCGGCGCAGTCAGTTCTGGGCTTCCGGCTCGAACATAATGAAAAGACCGCTCAAGACTCACTGCGCCGTGCGCAAGAATTTCTCGCTCGCAATCTGGGCGGCTCACCGTAAGACCCATTAGAAGGTCTCCTTCACCCTGCTGGGTTGACGTGGGGTTTTGAACGAAACGTAGGGAGACGCCGATTACCACAAGCATGGAACGCCCCCTTGGCCTCCACGTTGTTCTGCCGATCCGGATCGGGAGAGCGATAGCAGGTGGGATACCTACATCGGCAACCTTCATCAGGAGCCGCATGGACCGCAGCAGGGCATGTGGGCCTGGAGCATGACGGCTACCCTTCCAGGGCCAAGGCTCCCGCTCCCTAGACCGCACTGAGTCAGTGGCTAAACTTTCTGAATCCCTCGGCGCGAAGTTGATCTCATGGTACATGACCACTGGCGAGTATGACTGGCTCCTCATTGCAGAAGCCCCCAACCCCGAGGCTGCAATAGCCGCTGCTATGGCAGCGACCGGAGGCGGTGGTGTCGAGACTATCAAGATCTTCATGGCCTTCAGCGGCCCCGAAGCCGTAGCGATTTTCCAGATGGCCCAGAACGCAGCTCGGAACTTGAATTTCAAGTCGGCTGGTCAACCTGCTCCCCGAGAGTAGATGGCTCATCCTCAGGTTAGGCCCCACTCCAGTAGGGCTTCTTCTTTCGGCTGAGCCACACAAGCCTTCCGCGAAATTCCGGCCCGACCGGCTCTCGAAAGCCCGATGCCGGCGTGATCAAGGAGGCTTCATCCGATCACGCCGGCATCGGGGTCTCGCGATCAGGGCAGTCCAGCGGACCAGGCCCTGAGAGGCCGTAGACTTCAGCCTAAGCCCGTCAGCAGCCGCTCCGAAGGTCTCCTTTGGCTGATGCTGATCCAGCCAGCGGCTGAGTTCTCGAAGAACCCAGCGCCGGGCCCGTCGTGCGGCGGATCGCTTCATCATCCCCTCCCGGTAATCCAGGGCGCGCTCAAGGGCGCGGTTTGATCGAGGTGTCGATGGTGACGAGATTCCCGGTGATCGGATCGAGAATGGTCATGGGCAGTCCTCTCCCGTTCAAGCAGACGGAGAACGCCGCATGCCTGGATTGGATCAGGGTCGCTTCAAGTTGTGGTTACGAGACAGTTACTGCGCTGGGACTCTCACAGCCCCAGAGCATGGTCGCCGCGATATGGTTAACGGGCCTTTAACGAAAACCCCGCCCGGCTGAGCATCGGGCGGGGTTTTGTATAAGCAGCCTGTCAGCTTTGTATCCGAGCAGGATCGAGCGTTAGTGTCGGCTCATTCAGCACGAGAATACTTCCTAAGCCAGAATACCTTGCTAAGCTGTTCACCAGCTTGGGAGGCCAACAATGGCTCAGTTCAGCAATTGGGCGGAGTTGTGGTGTCAGCTGTTCGGCTACTACAGCTGCTATCAGCTCTCGACACTTGAGACATTCGTGTTGGCAGGCTTGGCCTGCTTAGCAGCAGTCTTCGGCCTCATGAGCTTCTACCATCTGATTATCAAACTGACTGGGTAGCGGGGCACGGTAAGCCGTCACAAATCCCGATAGCTCCGCCGCCGCTTGGCCCCTGCCAGGGCCTCCAGTGCTGCGGCGGTTGATCTAAACCCCTTCAGGCGAACGTACGGGGTGTTCTCGAGGGTTGTCGCAAGGCGGCTCACCTGCCCCGCTCACCTGCCCCATGAGTTCAGCGACACGGGCCCTGCGTAATCCGATAGAAATCCAGTCTTCATGGTTCCCTCAATCGGGTTGATCCCTGTCTCAGATCCGATGATCCGGGGTCACGGGTGGCAGCTCGGGCCTCGGCTCAACGATCCTCTCGCTTGGGGACGCTTGGGTCGGCTGGGGGATTGCTGGTCCGGACGCCAGATGCTTTTCTAGCGCCGCAACCTGCCGCGCCAGGTTGTCGATGGCGGCTTTCAGAGCCAGAACGTCCGCTGCATCCGGAATGGTGGAGACGGAACCTGCCGCCCGGGGGGCCGCCGGCTCAGGAAGGCTTGGGTGAGACTCCGGCACAGCTTCAAGAGAGGGCTTTCGCCTCCTCCGGCGGGAAGACAGCATTCTTCGGAAAGCCTGCACAATCAGCCAGAGAACGCAGAAAGCGAGGAAAAGGGTGAGCAGCGTCGAAGGCAGGCTGTCGAACATGTTGTTGCCGTTCCTGAACGAACTAATCAAGGTCTGAGGCAATGCAACAATGATGTCCCGCGTTCCGGAACTCTTACAGCCCGCTACCGCACCGGGTCTGAGCCGGACCTTGTCAGTGGATTGTTGCAGGACCGGAACAGGGAGATTGTTGAAGAGCATTGCAATCTCGCTAGTAGCCTGGAAATTGCCGATCTGTTTGCTCAGTGGATCGACCGGATTGCGGAAACGTAGTACGGATCCGAGGCAAGGGATCTCCTTTGCCCCTTCGAAACCACTGTTTGGAGACCTTAAGCTAACCAGGGTCTCAGGTCCGGGAAATGTCAGAAGGAGCCCTTCACCCGCACGATCTGCTGCTTCTATCTTCTCAGCCGAGGCGAAGCATCTTCAAAGCCCATCATGCGCCTGTTCCTTCCGATGCACGGACCCGATCAAGAGAACTAATTGTCTGCTAGAGCATCGGACCCAAAAGTGGACTTGCACTTTTGGGTCCGATGCTCACTCTCTGCGGGAGCGCATCGTTGGGTGCGGAAAACCGGGTCCACTTTTCCGCACGATGCGCTAGGCTGAGCAGATCTCAAAATGGGAAGAGATCGCTAAAAGTAGGGAACCGGTAAAGGGGAACAAAGGACCGGGAGCCAACGTCGCGCTGCGCCCCCGCGCGTGTGATCACTGTTAAGCCGTTTGTTATGCCACTGAAGCATAACTGCCCTCAGGAATCCCTGCTCCTCAGGGCGCCCGTGCGTCCTTATATGCCGCATCGCAACAAGAGCAACGATCGCTGGTCAGGGTGACCAGCCAACTGCTGGGGCTTTCCATGTTCGTCACTTACCTCCTGTCCAAGATGCGCGCCTACAAGCTCTACCGTGAAACCGTGCGGGAGCTGGCGCAGCTCTCCGACCGTGAGCTGGCCGATCTGGGCATCGCCCGTTTCGATATCGCCCGTGTCGCCCGTCAGGCTGCTTTCGCGTAAGCCGCCACGGTTCTCGCTCCAAGACGCGCCCGCCATAGGGCGGGCGTTCGCTTGTTAGGCCCGCACCTGCCCACTCAACGGAGCCAAGAAAATATGGAGACCGTGTCCCGATCCGGACACGGCCTCAATTCGTCGTGCGGCAGTCTCAGACCCGGTCACTGGCGTCGAGATCAGGCAGCCCGCTTCAAGGCCTCAGACAAGGTCTCGACAATAGCGTCGATCTGAGACGTCTCGATGATCAGTGGCGGCGAGAGGGCAATGATGTCGCCTGTGACGCGGATCAGCAGCCCTCTCTCGAAGCAGTCGACGAAAGCATCGTACGCCCTGCTGCCCGGAGCTCCCGTGCGGCTTTCCAACTCGATGCCAGCGATCAGACCGATGGTCCGAATGTCGATGACGCTCGGCAGTCCTTTCAGCGCGTGGATTGCATCGTGCCAATAGGACTCAATCTGGGATGCGCGGGTGAGCAAGCCTTCTTCACGATAGATCGAGAGAGTCGCCAGTCCCGCAGCGCAGGCTGCCGGATGGCCTGAATACGTATAGCCGTGGAACAGTTCGATCTGGCTCTCCGGCCCCTGCATCAGCGCATCGTGCACCTTCCGGCTAGCGAACACGGCACCCATGGGGATGGCACCATTGGTCAGACCCTTGGCCGTGGTCACCAAGTCAGGGACGACGCCAAAGTAGTCGACAGCAAATGGCGCACCGAGCCGTCCGAAGCCTGTGATGACTTCGTCGAAGATCAACAGGATACCATGGCGGTCACAGATCGTCCGCAAGCGCTCAAGATAACCCTTCGGCGGGATGAGAACGCCGGTTGAGCCTGCCACAGGCTCGACGATCAAGGCTGCGATCGTTTCTGCTCCATGGAGAGCCACGAGGCGCTCGAGGTCATCCGCGAGCTCAGCCCCATGTTCGGGCTGTCCTTTCACGAAGACATTGCGAGCCGGATCATGGGTATGCCGCAGATGGTCAGCGCCGGGAAGCTGCGGGAACACGCGGCGGTTGTTCAGGATACCGCCGACAGTGATGCCCCCAAAGCCCACGCCATGATAGCCGCGCTCTCGCCCGATCAGGCGCGTTCTCGTGCCCTGACCAATGGCGCGCTGATAAGCGATGGCGATCTTCAGAGCGGTGTCGACGGATTCCGATCCCGATCCGGTAAAGAACACGCGGTCAAGACCAGCACTCGGCCCACCCGGTGCGATGGCGGCCAGACGCTCGGCGAACTCGAACGCAATCGGATGTCCCATCTGGAACGATGGGGCATAATCCATCATCGAGAGTTGCCGCCCCACCGCGTCTGCGATCTCGCGGCGGCCGTGACCAGCATTGACGCACCACAAACCTGCCGTGCCATCAAGGATCTGACGGTTGTCATCGCTCGTGTAGTACATCCCTTCCGCCCTCGCGAGCAGGCGGGGCGAGGCTTTGAACTGGCGATTTGCCGTGAAGGGCATCCAGTAACTGTCGAGCCGGAAGCTGTTGTGTCTTTGAGGAGCGTTCATGACCGTGATCCTTTCGATGGCAGATCATGGCCATGATCACGAGAAGGCAACAAGTCCTTTTCTTTGCTCCGCTAAGTATCTGATATTGCTAATCGCATTCCAGTATGTTTGTCTTATTTCGAACAACTGAAACACACGGTTTGCGGTGCTGAGATGGAATTCGATCTAGGCGGTCGGCTTCGCTATGTCCGGAGTCTCCATAACCTGTCCCAGCGCGAGCTCGCCAAGCGTGCAGGCATCACCAATTCGACGGTCTCATTGATTGAATCCAATCAAACCAATCCATCGGTTGGTGCGCTCAAGCGCATTCTGGATGGCATCCCGATTGGTCTGGCAGAGTTCTTTGCTCTCGAGCCGGAGAAGCCGAAACAGGCCTTTTATCGCTCCGATGAGCTGATCGAAATCGGAAAAGGCAAGATCTCCTTCCGCCAGGTCGGAAACAACCTGTTCGGTCGTGCGCTCCAGATCCTGAAGGAACGATACGAACCTGGCGCAGATACCGGCAAGGTTCCTCTGACGCATCAAGGCGAAGAGGGTGGCATTATTCTGAGCGGGCGCCTGGAAGTCACAGTCGACGACGAGCGGCGGATTCTTGGGCCGGGTGACGCCTACTACTTCGAAAGCTGGAGACCGCATCGCTTTCGATGCGTTGGCCCGGTGCCGTGTGAGGTTGTGAGTGCCTGTACGCCGCCGACATTCTAATCTCTCACGTTCAGACCGCGGTGGTCAGACAGCCTTGTCGGGTGCAGCGGCCTCAAGGTCCGACGCCATAGCATGGTATGCCGGAGCTATTGGATAGGGATTGCCAAAGCTGCAATCGCAAACTGCTCCACCGACATGGAGTAGTTTGCGATTGGACTGCTTGAGTATCGCAGCAGGAGCAGCGGCTTATGCGGCTTGAAAGCGCCACTCATCCTTGTAGCGATCGGCGGCGAGATCCTTGTGGGACACCTCCGGCACCCGACCGGAGATCAG
>NZ_QDAH01000134.1 GCF_003075415.1 Microvirga sp. KLBC 81 | reverse complement strand
GGGCGACCGTTCATCCATCCTGTCACATCCTTCTCGCAAACCTCGGTGGGAACTCGATGGCCGAGATGCCTGCCGCTAAAGCGACCTTACGGCACTTGGGTGGCAATCCCCGCCTCATAGCCCCCTTCGCGGTACAACACGCCCCAGGCGATGCGCGCGAGCTTGTTGGCCAGGGCTGCGGCCAGCACATTCCGGTGCAGCCGTGTCCCCGCGGCTGTCAACCAGCCTCCGAAGCCGTGTCTTTGCCAGTGGTGCCGGTGCTGCAGAATGGCCTGCGCGCCGCCCACGAACAGGGTGCGCAAGTAGCGGTTCCCCGCTTCGAGAGGCCGCCCAGGATGGTGCGATCACCAATCGAGATCTGCTCGGGCACCAGTCCCAGCCAAGCGGCGAAGTCGCGGCCTTTGGCAAAGGCCGCTCCAGTGCCGACCGCCACCATGGCACTGGCGGTGATCACCCCGACACCTGGAATCCCCATCAGCCGCCGGCAGCCTGCGTCCTGGCGCGCCAGGGCCGTGATGTCCCAGGTGAGCGTCTCGAGGCGTTCGTCCAACTGCCGCCAATCCTCCGCCAGATCCTCGATCAGGTGGATCATCCGCGGCGAGAGCACGTCCGTGCGTTGCGACAGAAGGGTGGGAAGAGCCTCGCGTAAACCGGCAAGTCCCTGACGCACTGGAAGGCCGCATTCGAGCAGAAAGGCGCGGATCTGGTTGATCACCGCCGTACGCTGCCCAATCCGCCGGCGGCGCACCCGGTGCAGGGCTTGTAGATCAAGTTGTTCGGCTGACTTCAGGGGCACGGGACGCATGGTCGGCCGCTGGACCGCCTCGGCAGTGGCCTCGGCATCGCGGTAGTCGTTCTTGTGGCCTTTGGGGAACGGCTTGACGTACTGGGCCGGCAGCAGGCGCACGTCATGGCCGAGGGCAGCGAGCTGGCGCCCAACATGATGAGCCCCCGCGCAGGCCTCCATCCCGATCAGACAGACCGGCAGATTGGCCAGACAGGACTGCAGTTGTCCGCGTGCGATCTTCCGGCGCAGCACGATCCTGCCGCGTGCATCCATGCCGATCAGATGAAAGGTGGTCTTGCCCAGGTCGATCCCGATGGTGGTGATGCACTCACTCGTGGTCTGATGCGTCATGGCATGGCTCCGTGGCAGCGGGTTAATCCCGTCCTCTTATGCTCGACCCGGGAGCACGGCCGGTCCATGCCACGGCCTCATCCTGAAACTCTTTCGTAAAGCGTGTCTGGGGCATGGAGATCCCCCTGCTTCATGAGAGGCTCTCCAGTTTTTCGATACTGCTGGCGAACTCGCTTCAGGGCTGCCGAGGCGGCTGCCACGCTTCCGAAGTGGACAGCCCGCGCTCTGCGTCAGAGCGCTGCAGGTCAGCCCTCCGGCTGCGAATGAAGTGGCAACATCGAATTTGCCAGCAGTATCTTTCTCGAAGCAATTCCAATCGAGTGGTTGGCCGAGGAACAGGCGGAGGCGACGCCGAAGACTGGCCCGCGCAAGCCGAGGCTCATGCTGACCTGGCCGGCGGCGGCGATCGGCATCACCTTGGGTGCAGTGAAGGTGGCGGCACGGCTCTCGCTGCCCAAAAAGAAGGCCCTGTAGTTTTCCTCGACTGTCTCCCAGCCGCAGACGCAGACGCCCACAACCGCACCGAAGCGATGAGCATTTCCTTCATGGAGGAAAGTCCGGCCTGACGCATGGCTTCGCGTGCCGCAAGCACGGCGAGCTGGCTGAAGCGGTCCATGGAGACGAGCTGCTTGGGGTTGGCGTCGTGCTCCGGCAGCGCTTGATCTCGGCGCCGATCCTGACCTTCAACCCATAAAGCTCCGAATTGGTGATCGAGCCGATGGCGGAGCGGCCTTCGCGCATCTCGTTCCAAATGGAGGCGGTGTCAGTGCCCAGCCCGCGCAGCCCCCTACCCCGGTAATGACGACGCGTCTGTCCATTTAAGCCTCCTTAGCGAGCAAGCCGCGGACAGCTTCCACTATGTCGCCGATATTTCTGAGATTCGACCAGGCTTCGGCGGTGGTCAGCTCGATTTGGATGCCGTAGGAACGCTCCAGGTCGATGATGATGTCCGCCAATCCCAGCGAGTCGATGCCAAGCGAGGTCAGTTCCGTGGCGGTCGTTATCTCGCCGCTTCCTGATATAGCTGTAGCCGAAATCGCCCACCGGGCCGACTCGGCGTGATTCTCAATCTTGGCGATGATTTCCTTCGTGAGCCGATCTGCTATCATGTTCCTTCCTATCATGCGTTTCAACGCGGACGCGGCGCCATCCCTCAGCCGAGCCGCGTCGCGAAAAGTGCCCCTCATCGCGCGTGGGTGATTGACCAAAGGAACCTGCTTATAGAGATCTGACTAAGTAGGTCGCCAAAAGTTCTACAACAACTTTCTGAGCCAGAAGTGTTTGGACATCATGCCAGCCTTACGCCGCGCCTGTTCCTCGCATCTACCAGCAAACCTTCATCGACACCTACACGAATGTGGCGTTTGCCAAACTATATGACCGCAAGACGCCGATCACCGCCGCGGACCTTCTTAACGGTCGTGCCCTGCCCTTCTTCGATGCCCATGAGGTGAAGCTGTGTCGGGTGCTCACCGACCGCGGTACTGATTACTGCGGCAATCCTGAGCGCCACGAGTACGAGCTCTATCTGGCAGTCGAGGACGTGGATCATTCCAGCACCAAGACGAAGAACCCGCCGACAAACGGGATCGTTGAGCGCTTTCACAAGACGGCGCTGGACGAGTTCTATCGTGTGGCGTTCTGCAAGAAGATCTCCGGTTCAATCGCTGCGTCGCAGAGCGATCTCGATACTTGGGTGAGGATTTATAATGAGGAGCGGCCACATCAGGGGCGGTGGTGCTTTGGCAAGACGCCGATGCAGACCTTCTTATGCCGTGCCGCTGGCGAAGGAGAAAATGATTGCAGCCTGATCCTGTCGGACAGGCTCAATCCGATCACTCTCTGACGCCGACTGTCCGATCAGATACCGACTACTACATAGAAGGGTCGCGAATGCGGTCATTCTCATCCACGCGCCCTGCGCAGTGTAGCCGACCATCTCCTGAACGTGGCCTGCGCCATGCTCAGAGACGGTACTCTCTTCAACCCTGAGGCGGCTCGGAGGCTTCCCCGGTACCTCATAATCTCGGACCGACGAGGTCATTCAGATCCGCTTGTTAAAAGGTGGGGAGTCCCATCAATCACATTGCCAAACAGGCGCCATCCAGACGTGCTAGTGTCGATGAGTCTTCTTGAGCATCCGAAAGTGCTGAATCGAGACAGGCATCACGACTAAGGGTCGTGACTTATCTCTGCAAACCCGCCCGGTCTACATAAAGTCATCGTCGTCCGAATGCGACGGGCCGTTTGCTGCACTCTCGGTACCCTCGGTTTCACAGCTTTCACTATCTTCGGCTTTGGAGAGATACAATGGAGGTTTGTTTGCACGCTGCCATTCCCCGGCACTGTTCTTCGTCCATTTGTCGGGATGCTGGGTAGGATCAAGCACCATCACCGAATCACTCACCTCAACAAACCCCATCTTCGCTGCGCGGGCTTTCGCTTCCTGGTTGACAGGATGAGAGAGGAGCAACGGTCGTTCGCCGTCGAGCCGAAGTTGATACTCCAGTAGAATATCGCCTGCGTTCTCGACAAGCGGATGAGTAACCCGAAGATCTACAATGGATGTGATTTCAGTTCGCCCGGGGAACTGTTGCCGCCACTTGTTCTCTTCGAACACTTCACTCATGCTAGCTCTGCCCTCTGTTCTTAGAAGCCCAACACTCTGCTTGCCCAACTGATAGCTAAAATATCGCGCGGTTTCCGAACCAGATCCAACGCCGTGGTGATAGGCAACATCTTTTGTGTGCGTGGCCTTCAAGGACACAGCATCAGAGTACTGCTTTGGGTTCGCAGCAATATGCTCAATTTCGTCGCCATAAAAGCTCATCATTTTCTCCTCGAATAAACTCCTTGAGATCTCCACCACAGGAGGTTTGGGAACGAGGGAATATGCCGGTGCTGGCGAAGATGAGCGAGCGTTGGAGTCCGCTGTGGCTAAGTGCATGTTGGCGAAAGTGTCCGAGAAACTTTGGGTTCGCTCGCTGTCGGCTGTCCACGAATCTGTTTCGTCAGCCACGCCATTGCATTTCCACTCACCGGAAAAGCCACCAATTCGACCGTACATGACGATTCACACTCCTAAGGGGCATCATTTTCGAGGCTGGTTATGCCCTGCAGCGCACGATAGTCAGCCCGGCTGACGATAAGCTGACGTAGGCGTTCTGTGGATGTACGAGAAAACCCGGCCTGGTTCAGCGCTCGCGCCTGAATCATCAATCAAGCTGCGGCATACGCCGAATGGACCTGCTCCGCTTTTTTGGAGAGCGTTTTGGGGTCCTGTTGCAAATCCGAATCAGAGACGAGAAAGAATCAGGTGCTTGTGGAGAGCTCATGCGGCGAGCAGATCGAGTTGCTCCGCGAGTGACGGCAGCAGATTATGGGCAGACTTCGCCTGTTCTTTCCGCATCATGTGCTCCATTTCAACCCCGCCCAGGATGGCGCGAGCGCTGCTCAGAGACTTGAAGCCGAGCATCGGCCGGATCCGCTGCTTGATCGCCCGATAATCCTACTCGATCCGGTTGTTCAATTAGGCGCTTTGCCGGATCCGAATGGGCTTCAGATCACGCCATGTTCTCTCCGGGAGCCGATCGGCAGTATCGCAAGAGAGGATCGCCTCGCGGTTCGCCTGGCTGCCGTCGATCACGGATGGACAGCATCAGGTCCTCCTGCGGTGAGGAGATCGGCGTCGCAGGCGGTCGAAGCGCCAAATATACTCCTCAACCGCCCAGCGCACCTGATCCCAACAACTTTCCGCTGCCAAACACGTCCTGGGCAGCCGAAAGGTCCGAGGAAAGACACGAATAGTCGATCGGAGTGTGGGTCAGGCCACACCAGGATGCCTTTCGGCGCCAGCCTACCAGACGGTCCATCGCTGTGAGAGTCAGGCCGTCCAGGAACTGGCTACCATTCATTGACTGTCGCTATGGTCGATGAGACCGGATCGTTGGACGGGCTGCGGTCGGGATTGGCCTGGCGGGCGGCGTGCTCGGAGTCGATCGACGGGGCGATCGGCAGCACCCGGCAGATCGGCTCGACCCCATAGACCTCCCGATGCTCGTCGGTAAACTCCTTCATGGCTTGGAGCGGCGGTCGAGCTCCGCCTGGGCAAAATACGCGCTGGCCTTCCTCACGCTCGAGCGCCTTGATCTTCTCCTGCTCCGCGCTCGTCGGCCCTGGGCGAAGGCCCTGGTCGCGCTCCGCCTGCCGCACCCAGTGGCGCAGCGTCTCGCCCGAGCAGCCGATCTTCGCTGCGATCGACCGGATCGCCTCGTACTGCGAGGCGTACTCATTGCGGTGATCGAAAACCATCCGGACCGCCCGCTCGCGGACCTCTGGTGAATAAGGGGGTGTTCTCTTCGTCATGGCTCCATCCGGTCAGGAGTGGGAGCCTCCGGGAATCCCGGCGCGGTTCACTTCGATCTCGCTCGTGACCGCATCGATCCGCTCATCCAGATGATGCCAGTCCTGCATCAGCCCCTCGATCAGGCGCACCATGCGCGGGGTGAGGACATCGGTTCGTTTGGCCAGGATGTCTGGCAGAGCCTGCCGCAGGGATCGTAGGCCCTGTCGCACTGCAATTCCCCGTTCCAGCAGGAAGGTGCGGATCTGGTTGATCACCGCTGTGCGCTGCCCGACCAATTGCGCACGAACGCGATGAAGAGCTTGCAGATCGAGTTGCTCGACCGTCTTGGTCGGCACAAATCGCATAGTCGGCCGCAGGACGGCTTCGGCAATGGCTTCAAGAACTGCGCCGGGATGAGCTTCACATCGTGGCCGAGCGCCAGCAACTGAGGGCTGAGATAGTGGGCGCCGACACAGGCTTCCATGCCGATCAGACAGGCCGGCATGTTGGCCAGCCGCGCCTCAACCTGTCCCCGCGCGAGCTTCAAGCGCAGGACAATCGCACCGCGGGCATCCAGGCCCATGAGGCGAAAGCTGTTCTTGCCGATGTCGATGCCAAGGGTGGCAACTGGCGGAAGCTGAGCATTGGACATGGACCAGATCCTTATGCTGGGGCGCCCCTCTCATGAACGGTGCGCTGGTAAGCACGGCCGTCCATCCCATTAGCTTCTCAAGCTAGATGAGCAGGGCAATGCGTTCTGCAAGCGGGCTATGGAGAATGCGCTGCCTGGATCCGTCGCTGATCTGTATCGCCTGGCGCGCCGCGCGTTCCCCCGCCTGTAGCGCCGAACTGAACTCATCACCAGCTTCTTTCGGCACGCAGGCCTCTCCGGCACATGATTTGCATGAAGATCCTCAGAACGCCGCCGAAGGTGGGTAACACCTGCCCGTCAGCTCGTCGTCAGCTTGTCTGAGTATCACTCGCAGCAGGGCCTAACCAGCCCGAACTCACTGCGAAGAGACTTAGGCCGAAGGGAACCGCGAACCGCCATGTCTAATCGAATCAAGGGCTCATCCACACGCGCTAGCCAAGCTGACGAACCGAGTCAGTCGGTGGACAGCTTTATGGAAACACTTGTCGGCATGCCGTCCCGATTGGCGCCGGATCCCCATGCTAGTTTGTCTTCGGCGCCAACACGGCCGTACTTGCTCGCTCCCCGACCTCCCATCGAATAAATCGATAGGTCTTCCTTCACGAGAAATGTGAGGGCGTTTTACGGCAATAACATCAAGCACATTGCCGATAATCCATAAGAGTACTCGGAGTTCGTGTCCTCAAAAGCCGCGCGCACAGCCACCCTTAGGCGCTGATCGACGAGCAGATCGGGTGCCAGGTGATCGAAATCTACGGCGGCAATCCGGATGAGCTGGGTGCGCTGATCCGGCCGTACGTGCAGCGCATCGAGGTGAGCGGCGAAACGCTCTTTTGCTATGCGCCCGATCCGGAGCAGGTGCTCGTGCAGCTGCGCGGGCGCGAAACGGAGAAATGAAAATGTACGAATGGTATGCGACGAATCTCGACGCCCCGGCTCTCCGGGAAGCATCGCTGGACCAGATCCTGCACGCCTGGGCTGCCGAAGAGGGTCAGGGGGAAGACGAGAACCGGCAAGAGGTGGTAAGACGAATCAGAGCCTGGGTGGCAGCCGGCGATGTCGGTGCCTGGCTGGATCTGTCATTCCTGTCCCTAACCTGCCTGCCTGCGGCCCTCCCGGCCGGGCTCCTGTGGCTCGACACCGGCTGCAACCGGCTGACCAGCCTGCCCGCGACCCTCCCGGCCGGGCTCCAGCGGCTCGACGCCGATGGCAATGAGCTGACCAGCCTGCCGGCGACCCTCCCGGCCGGGCTCCAGCGGCTCGACACCGGCCGCAACCGGCTGACCAGCCTGCCCGCAGCCCTCCCGGCCGGGCTCCTGTGGCTCGACGCCAGCGACAATGAGCTGACCAGCCTGCCCGCAGCCCTCCCGGCCGGGCTCCAGCGGCTCGACGCCGATGGCAATGAGCTGACCAGCCTGCCGGCGACCCTCCCGGCCGGGCTTCTGCGGCTCGACGCCAGCGGCAATGAGCTGACCAGCCTGCCCGCAGCCCTCCCGGCCGGGCTCCTGCGGCTCGACGCCGGCGGCAATGAGCTGACCAGCCTGCCCGCAGCCCTCCCGGCCGGGCTTCTGTGGCTCGACGCCAGCGACAATGAGCTGACCAGCCTGCCCGCAGCCCTCCCGGCCGGGCTCCAGCGGCTCGACGCCGGGGGCAATGAGCTGACCAGCCTGCCCGCAGCCCTCCCGGCCGGGCTCCTGTGGCTCGACGCCAGCGACAATGAGCTGACCAGCCTGCCCGCAGCCCTCCCGGCCGGGCTCCAGTGGCTCAACGCCCGGGGCAATGAACTGACCAGCCCGCCCGCGTGTCTCAACGTGGAGGAAAATTTCAGCGGCAGGTCACGCCCTTTCGACCGACAACCATCAGCCACGACACATCACTCACCTCCGGACCTGGAGCAGTAAGCAGTTGCCTCATGGATGGCGAGCTCACTTATATACGAGTTCACTTGTATAACGGCGAGTTGGCGTCGAGCATCTCGACCATTCTCACAAGGTCGGCGAGTGACCGCGCTCCCATTTTCCGCATAACGTGGCCGCAGTGAATCTTGACGGTAATTTCGCTGACCCGCTTTGTTGCATGGATGAGCGAGTTGGTAACCGCGGCTGGGTCGCGTCAAGGCCTATTCGGTTTCTGACCAGCGATTGCGACCGTGCCATTCAAAGCCAATGCCGCTCGCCGTCACCGCATTCCGAAGCAGCGATACCGAATCACGAATTGGGCGGAGTATGATGGCCGCCCTGCGCCAGCGCGGAAGCCTCACAGTGTGGTTTTCAGAGGAGGCGAGTGCCGCTTGACGGGCGCCCCCCGCACGACACCGGACGGCCAGCCGGCATTACTCTGCCCTGGCGATCAGGACGGCCCTGACGCTCCGGGCGATGTTCCGGCTGGCGCTGCGTCAGACGGAAGGCCTGATTGGCTCGGTCCTGTGTCTTCTGGGGCTGGATCTGGCGGTGCCGGATCATTCAACCCTGAGCCGCCGCGCTAGGCGAAAGTTCCACATCGGTCCGATGCTGAGACTGGACAGATCCAGGCACCTGAGTTGACGACCAGTGATGTTGATGACGGCTCGCAGATTGAGCCCTTGCTCGATCAGATCGCACGTCCACTCGCCTCCTTCACCGGCGATGGAGCCTACGATCGGGACGGTGTGTCCAACACTATCGCCAAGCGCCATCCTGACGCTGACGTGATCGTGACACCTCGATCAACAGCGGTACCGAGCGAAATGGCGGAGAGCACTCCGACCCGGCGCGACCGGCATCTCCAAAGCATCGCCGCGCATGGACGCATGGGCTGGCAGACGAGGTCCGGGGACGCCCGACGAGCCTTGGTGGAAACCGCAGTAAGCCGCTTCAAACGAGTGATGGGAGACGGCTTACGCTCACAGGCAGATCACCGCCGCAGGACCGAGGGCGCCATCGCCGTTCATGTCTTGAACCGGATGCTTGAGCTTGGCCACCCGAAGTCCGTCCGCGTCGCTTGAATGCGGGCTTAGCGGCCTTCAGTGCGCCCACAGCCCGATCCATGCAACAAAGCGCTCAATATGAAAGGCATCGGTGCCTTGAATACATGCGCCCGGCTTGATGTAGCCGTAGCTGGTTGCCGGA
>NZ_QDAH01000133.1 GCF_003075415.1 Microvirga sp. KLBC 81 | reverse complement strand
CCTCGATGAAGCGCGTCATCTTGGCCTCCCACGTCGGAGAGCAAGTCTACCAAATCAGCCTGTTTCCACACAGCCTCAAGCGGTAAGCGGACGTTCAAATAGAGCAGGGAAATTCCGCGTCTGACCCAGAGCGGACCATGAGCGCCGCAGGATCGTGAAATTGTCGATTAGTAGCGTCTGATACGGCCAACCGGCACAAGGTCGATTTGAGCTGGGTTGGGCCTGTGGTCCAACATGGCCCCATTTGCGGCATCCAGGACGAGACCAACCGATCCGCCTGGAAGGATCGCGTTTCCAAGCATCCCCGGCGCGGCTTGGTCGGTGAGCACCGATTTCACAAGCAGGGACCCTGGTCGGTATCCTCTGGCTTCCGCGTAGGCGGTGAACTCTGTCTTCCAATTGACCCTTACGAGGCACGGGGAGCGGGGACATTCGTGCCCGAGAGATGCCAGATCCGTGCAGATACTGGGCTTGTGGTGATGGTCACTGTCTCCTCAACCCCGCGCGTTACTGTATTGCGGGCGGCCAAGGACAGAACCGCTCCCACCGCACAGCCCAGAACTCTCGTTCGCATGGATTGCCCTTCCCGCCCGTATGGGCTCTTACGACCTCACCATCATCAGCAAGTAACGCTCGCGGCTAAGTTGGCCAGTGCAGAGATCGTTGAGGTAAACTGGCCACCAGCAACGCAGACCTCGCAGTCCGAACGTGGCACTTGCATACCTAAGGGCTTGGTCGGCTTCGGCGGTCAGAGCCGACGTCCCTTGAGAGGCCGCAATTTCAAAGTTTGCCCAACGCAGACCGTCGCGTCAGTGCCGTTTACGGTGTGCATCGGGCAGAACAGCGACGATCGGCGGTGGCCTTGAAGGGGCGTTCTAAGGTTTATGCGTACTTGGCTCTGTTGTCTGGATGTGAGAGGTAGACCTCGGCTAATGATTGCCGTGAGGCAATAAGAGACAAAATGACCATCTCAATCCGTTTGGCACAGGAGGCCGATGCACTGCTGATTGCACGGCTGCATTTTCATACGTGGCAGGAGACCTATCGAGGTCTTGCTCCGCAGGCTGCATTTGACGTGGTGACGGAGGAGGTCAGGCTCGCCCGATGGCAGAGCATGCTTGCGAACGAAGGGAGCGAGCGGACTATTCTGGTTGCAGAAGTCGACGGGCAACTGGCAGGCGTCGGGATGGCTGGACCAGCCTCGCACGAGATCTTTCAGAGCCGGGCCGAGATCAAGTTCCTCTATGTGGGAGCCGCGTTCAAACGTAGGGGCGTCGGCCGCGAACTGCTGCTTCACCTCGCGCGCCACATGATGAAAGCCGGATACAACGGCGTGGGGCTTGGTGTGGTTGCCGGGAACAATCCGGCCATCGCGTTCTATGAACGGATGGGAGGCACAAGGGCAGGGGGCTATACCGATCCCGGTCCCGTCTGGCGCTCCGATAACTACCTGTATGTCTGGGATGATCTGCCGACGCTCATGGCGCAGGAGGCGAAGAGCGGTTCTTGAATGCACAACGATGCGCGATACCGGACTTTTTTGTTGCCTTGCATCAAGATAGAGACGGGCTCACGCGATGATGCATGAGCCCGTTTTCATGTTTAGTCCTTGCCCTGATTGATCGCGATGGGCGTCAGCTTGTTCGCCTGAAGACCGTATTTCTTCACGATCTCGTCATAAATGCCTTTCTGCTGAAGGCGCTCGAGTCCTTCCTTGATGGCATCGCGCAGCTGGGTTTCGGTCTTGAGCACCGGAATGCCCGAGAGCGAAACTGTGAAGGCTTCGCCGATGAGCACATAGGTGTTGGGCTCCTGCGACTGGAAGTACGGCAGTGTCTCGTTGCCCTGAACGGCTGCATCAAGGCGTTGCGTCTTCAGCTGTGTGCGAGCGTCCGCCGAACCCTCGGTGCCGATGGCCTCGATGGCGGGCTTTCCCTTCGCCACGCACTTAGCTTGACTCCATTCGCCGATCTGCCGGGGCCAATTGGTGGAGCGGCTCGCACCGACTTTCTTGCCGCACAGATCCTCGGGCGTCTTAATGGTCGCCGCCATGGCGGGCGAGGTGTAGAACTGCGCGCCGGATTTCATGTAGTCGACGAAATCCACGATCTCACGGCGAGCCGGAAGATCGCTCATGCCGGCAAGCGCGATGTCGACGCGTCCCGTCTGGAGCGACGGGATCATCTGGGCAAAGGCAATTTCCTGCCATTCGATGCCGACGCCGAGCTCCTTCGCGAGAGCCTCGCCCAGATCGATATCAAAGCCCGAGAGCTTGTTCGTGGCCGGATCCTTGAAGGTGATCGGCGCATAGTTCGGCATCGTCGCAACGACGATCTTGCCGGCCTTCTTGATCCGATCCGGAAGTTCCGTCGCGTGGGACGGAGCCGCAAAGCCTAAAGCGAGCACGCTCGCGAGCAAACCTACTGTCAGTCTCATTGTCGTCGGTCCTTTCCTGGGGAACATTTATCAAGCGAGTACCGCCGCGATGAAATCGCGCGTTCTCTGTTGTTTCGGGTGCACCAGCACCTCTTGCGGCGAGCCCCGTTCCACAATGGCCCCCCGATCCATGAAGACGACTTCGTTCGCAACCTCGCGCGCAAATCCAAGCTCATGTGTCACGACGATCATCGTCATGCCCGAACGGGCCAGATCTCTCATGACGGCCAGAACCTCGCCGACCAGCTCCGGGTCGAGCGCCGAGGTCGGCTCGTCGAACAGCATCAGCTTGGGCTTCATGGCGAGCGCACGGGCAATCGCCACACGCTGCTGCTGACCACCGGAGAGTTCCGACGGATAGGCGTCACGCTTTGCCGAAAGCCCCACGCGCTTCAGTAGCGCCATGGCTTCGTCGATGACTTCGTTGCGGCGGCGCTTCTGCACGGTCACCGGACCTTCGATGATGTTCTCAAGCGCCGTCATGTGCTGGAACAGATTGAAGCGCTGGAAGACCATGCCGCTCGTCAGCCGCTGACGGGCAATCTCCGCGTCGGTCAGTTCATAGAGCTTGTCGGCGACGCGGCGATAACCGATGAGCTCCCCATCGACCCAGATGGCTCCGGAATCGATCCGCTCGAGCTGGTTGATGCAGCGAAGAAGCGTGCTCTTGCCCGATCCCGAGGGCCCGACGATGCAGAGCACCTGGCCGGCGGGAATTTCGATCGACACACCGTCGAGCGCCTGAACGGAGCCGAAGGTTTTGCGCACATCGGCTGCAACGACGATAGGCATCATGGCTCAACCCTCCACGGCCGGGCGCGCGGTCGGACGAGACCGACGGACTGAGCCCTTGGCGAAATAGCGTTCAAGGAAATGCTGACCGATGCTCAGAATCGTCACGATGATCAGATACCAGCCGGCGGACACGATCAGGAGTTCGATCACCCGCGCATTGGCGAAGTAGATCGTCTGCGCGTTGCGCAGCACTTCGGCGAAGCCGATCACGCTCGCGATGGACGTGAGCTTCACCATGCTGATCACCTCATTGCCGACTGGCGGAATGATGACCCGCATGGCCTGTGGAAGGACGATGCGGCGCAGGGTCGTCAGGCGCGTCATGCCGATGGCCTTAGCGGCCTCCGTCTGGCCCGTATCGACCGACAGGATGCCTGAGCGCACAACCTCCGCCGTGTAGGCGCCCTGATTGATGCCGAGGCCGAGCAGCGTTGCCACAAACGGCGTCATCACATCTACCATGCGGGCCTCGAACAGGCCCGGAATGCCGATGCGTGGGAACACTAGAGCGAGATTGAACCAGATCAGGAGCTGAAGGAGAAGCGGCGTGCCGCGAAAGAACCAGATGTAGAAGACCGCGATGCCCTTCAGGACCGGATTGGGCGACATCACCATGATGGCGAACAGAACACCGAGCGCGATGCCCAGAGCCATGGCGCAAGCCGTCATGATGATCGTGTTGCCAAGACCGCTGATGATGGATTGGGCCGTGAAGAACTGCCCGACCACGGCCCAGTCGATCTGCCCCTCTGCGAATGCCTTCACCACATAGGCGAAGGCCGCGAGGATCAGGGCGCTGGCGATCCAGCGTCCGTAATGGCGGCGCGGCACATGAGTCAGATGCGCGATGGACGGATCGAAGCGCTTGATCTTCTCCATGCCCATCGAGGAGGATGCGGTGGTGCTGCTCATTCCGGTTCTCTCCGTTCGTGCCTGTTCAGATCCGCGGACCGTCATAGTGCATCGCCCATTCGCGCTGGGTGTCGAAATCCGAACGCAGGCGAGTAAGCTGTTCGGCCACCCGGAGCGGAGCCGTTCCGCCATAGCCGTCACGGGCCCTGATGGCGGCATCGGGCGTCAAGCTCGTCATGAGGACCGGGTTCAGGCGCGCATCCACGACCGCGAGATCCTCCGCGCTCAGATCCTCAAGGCCGATATCGCGGTCCTCGCAATACCGAACCAGACGGCCGGTGATCTCGTGTGCCTCCGAGAAGGGAACGCCCTGGCGTGCAAGCCAGTCGGCCACCTCGGTGGCAAGCGTGAAGCCATCCGTTGCCTGATGGCGCATTTCGTCCGCATCGATCCGCATAGTCCGAACCATTCCGGCCATGGCCGGAAGCACGAGGACTAGGGTATCGACTGCCTCGAATGCGGCCCGCTTGTCTTCCACGAGATCGCGATTGTAGGCGAAGGGCAATCCCTTAAGTGCCGACAGCATCGTGCCGACACCGCCAATGAGGCGCGCCGCGCGACCGCGGGTCAGCTCCGCAATATCGGCGTTCTTTTTCTGCGGCATGATAGACGAGCCGGTCGCATAAGCATCGTCGAGCGCGATCCAGCGGAATTGGCGCGAGGACCAGAGGAAGATTTCCTCGGCTAGGCGGGACAGGTTCACACCGATCATAGCGGTGACGAACAGAAATTCCGTCACGTGATCACGGCTGCCGACCGCATCGATGGAGTTTTCGCAAGGAGCATCGTAACCGAGTTCACGGGCGGACAATTCGGGCGATTTGGCAATGGCCGATCCTGCGAGCGCCGCAGCCCCGAGCGGGGAGCGTGCCGCCCGTCGGTCCCAATCCTGCATGCGGTCGATGTCACGGGTGAAGCCCTGCGCATGAGCAAGGAGCTGGTGCGCAAAGCTCACCGGCTGCGCAGGCTGAAGATGGGTGAAGCCAGGGGCGATGGTCCCGAGGTGCTGTTCGGCTTGAAGCGCGAGGGCCTCCTGCAGGCCCAACAGGTCGATGACGATGTGACGGGCCTGATCCCGGAGATAGAGCTTGAGATCGTTGGCCGCCTGATCGTTACGCGAGCGTCCGGCTCGGAGCTTGCCGCCGAGCGGCCCGAGCCGTTCGGTGAGCGCGCGCTCCAGAAAGGTGTGCACATCCTCGTCGTGCTCGGATGGAACGAGGGTTCCAGCGGCGATCTCGGTCTTGAGAGCCCTAAGTGCCGCCTCGATTGTCTCGCCTTCGTCCTGGGTGAGCAGCTTGGCCCTCACAAGCTCCCGCGCATGGGAGAAGGAGGCCGCGAGATCATAAGCAGCCAAGCGGAAATGGCTGGCATCGGAGCGCGAGAGAGCCATGAGTTCCGGGGCAGGGCCTGAGCGGAAGCGTGAGGCCCACAGAACGTTGGTCGATGTCATGCCACTTTCCTTTTTCTTTGGTGTCCCAAGGGAATCTGCGGCTGGCAAATGAAAATTCTTCGCCTTGGTATTCTATTTTGGAATAGAGAGAACCCTGTTCTGCTTCTTTCCTCTGTGCTCAGGCCCATGACGATCCAGCGCCTCCCAGGCTCCATGACCGCCCTCCGCGTCCTTCTTGCCGTGGCCGAACACGGCACGGCGTCCGCCGCCGCCGCGGCCGTCAACCTGACCCAAAGCGCGGTGAGCAAACATCTGCGCGGGCTGGAGGAGACATTGGGAATTTCCCTGTTCGCCCGCGGCAACCGTGGCCTCGTACCGACGGAAGCCGGGCGGATCTATGTAAAACATGTTCGCCGTGCCCTCGCGGAGCTTGAGACGGGCGGCGCACAGGTCTCTGCCCTCAAGGCCTCGCCCTGGTCAGTCAGGCTCCATGTTCTGCCGATCATCGGCGATCGCTGGCTCGTTCCGCGCTTTTCACGGTTCGCGGAGCTCCATCCCGAGATCGACGTGCAATTCACGACTTTTGTGACAGCCGACACGGCGGAAGCGGCCGATGGGGTATTCCGGTTCGGGGAAGGCGAATGGCCGGGGCACCGAGGCAACTACCTGTTCGGCCGCGATGTCGCTCTGGTTGGCGCGGCATCCTTCGTCGCACGCTTGGGCGGCATCGAGACGGCGGAGGATGTGCGCCGTTACACCGTACTGGATCATTTCCAAACGCCCCTGCGCTGGAGCGAGTTTGCCGAGGCACATGGGCTGGACGACTTCACGCCGGTGCACACGACCCGGTTCGGGTTCTATTCGCTGGTCATTCGAGCGGCGATCTCCGGCCAGGGCCTCGCATTGGTTCCGCGCCGGCTCGTGCAGGAGGAACTCGAGACTGGACGCTTGGTCAATCCGGCCGGGCTCGGCTTCAAAAGTCGCAACGCCTATTGGTTCACGACGCCCGAGGATCGCTCCATGCGTCCCGGCCTGGAGGCATTTCGGAAATGGCTGCTGGAAGAGGTGCAGGTGTCCTCATGATGGACGGCGGCCGAAAGCTATTCTCGTAGCAGTAAACGAGCGGATCGCGCATTTCCAGGAAGTGCGTCGGCCCAGCGCGACGTAGGACTTGCTACGGGACTGAAAACAGACGCCCCCGCTTTGGGGCCGGAGAGCATCGGTGGTCGGCCGCGCACGTCGTAAGGGCCGCTTATGGCACATCTCGGAAGTAGCGATTTAGTCAGGTTCTAGGCAGTAAGCGGACGTTCATTCTGCGTGGCTATGCCGTCTGGCTGAATCTGAAACAAGGACGTAGTCGATCCAGCCCTCTAGAAAAGCTGACGAAGGTCGCCAATTTGGGTCAAGCTGCTTGGCGGCTTGCCAGAAATGCTGGTGCGAGCTTCTTCTTTTCAACTTGATAGGTTCGTAAGATCGCTTCAATCCAGACCGTCATTCCCTCCGCCTTCAAGTCGAGCCTTTGGGCGCGGCTGTAATGAATGCGGGTTACCGGGAGCGTTCGCTCCTTCGCCGTCTCCTCATCCTTACGATTCTCACGATGGGCTAGGATTGCTGACGCAGCCCCACCAAGTCGACAGTCGTCAAGGAAACTGGTCAAAGTCCTTCGGACATCGTGGGGTGTCCATGCTCGGACATCATATTTTGCAAGCAGGTTTTCCCGCTTTGAACGGGCACTTCCACGTGGTTTCGGCCCCGGCTTGCCTTTGCGATCAGGCAAGGACCGATCCTTTTGCTGAAATTCCTTACCTTCTAATCGATATAGAAGACGGTTCATCGCTGATTTCGTGACATGATCGCCTCCTTTCCCACTCGGAAAAAGCCAGTCAGAAGTCTCTTCCTGTTTGTCTGCTATCTCGTCTCTGTACGGTTGAATTGCCTCGAAGAAAGCAGGTGGAATTGGGAGAGAGTGGGGTAGGCGTACGCCAACTGCACTCTTCATCTCGTCCTCTGACCAATTCATCACTTTCCATCCGGGCGGCAGGTGTTCCGCCTCGAACAGACGGCTCTCCCTCATGAGGAGAAGAGCACCAAGACGCTGGCCAAGCAATATTGTAGCCCACAAAGCAGCCAGCGTCCCAGGCGAGGTCGCATGCTCCTTTTCTGAGAGTGTCCGATGGTGCTCAGCAATGATGATCGTCCGGACGAGTTCCTCGAGCGTAGGAGTATGGTCCCGCTTGCCGGGTTTGTACTTTACGGTCCAGGATTGCCACCAAGGATACTCAGTGTTTTCAAGTCCGGACTTCCGAGCATGATGGCCCCAAGCCCATGAGAGCATTTCCTTACTAGCTTTGATAAGGCGCCATACTGTTGAGCGGGCGATTCTCTTGTCCCGCTTAGGATCGAGCATAGCGTCCCGAACTTCCTCGAGATCCCCTTTCCTCAGGTCGCAGACGTGCTTTTCGCTGAGCGAGGTAAGTCCTTCATGGCGAAGGAAACCTTCATATTGAGACCGCCAGGGCTCCGTAAGCTCTGGCAGCTTTTCCGCAAGGAAGGCGTCGACCAATTCAGCCCAAGTCCAGCTTATCGCTGCCTTGGCATTGGACTTGGCGGCCATTTGCTCAAAGTCCGGTGCGCTTACGTCAATCGCAATATCCAAAGCAGCATCGGCATCGCCCAACTGTACGACCTGCTGATCGAAGATGTGCAGGAAGTAACTTAGGGTCATGACCACTTTTAGCGTAGAAGCGAGCCATCTCCGCCCTTGAACGTGCGTCCTCAAGGGTGGTGTCGTCGATCGTTCCAATTGTTACGGTTGTTGTGCGGAGTCTCAGGTAAAAGGTGGCGGACTGTGCCATGATCCGAAGCACCAATCCTTTGGCCTCAGTGTCCCGCCATTCCAGAAAACGCCCCTTTAGGGAGCTTCTGCTGATCAATTCGGCGGCTTCCGAGATACATTCGCGTGTAAGCCTCCGGCGCTCCACTTGGTAAGGACGCTTTGGCATGGAAGAACCGTGATACAACGTTGATACAACGGCGGGTCTTGGCCCTGACCGTAGGATTGAGGTTTGGAAATCGTCAAGAAACCAGAGGTATCAAAGAATTATTACGGGAATCTTGAAGGATTCTGCGTGAGAGGGGAGGGACAGGATTCGGCTTCCCAAGCTGAATGTCGTGGGTTCGATTCCCATCGCCCGCTCCAACTTCCTCCTCCTTTTGATGCGGATCAAGGACGGCCCAGCTGCTGCCAGTAGGGTTTATGGGCTGTTAAGCATGCCTCCCCGGACAGGGAGGGAAAATGCGAAATCCGTTCGATGAGGTGTTGACAAAGCGCCGGCTAATCGACATATCCGCAGCCCCGCCGGATTTCAGATCCAGGCAGGCTTCATGTCACGGACACCGCATCGGCGAAGTTCCCCGAGAACTCCACCGAACGCCGGGTCTGATCAGGATCTTTGCGAGATCCTGATCGACGCCACGAGCCGCGGACGCCAGAAAATGGCAAGTTCCCGAGGCTCCTCTGACGGACAATACAAGTCTTCAGGTTGTGAAAACGGCCTGAGACAAAGTAAACGTAGAGATGATCTCATCTTTGCGAGCGATGAAGCCTGCTCCGAATACTGAAGGTTGGTGGGATCGAAATTCGAACCGGCAAAAAACTTCAAAATTGTTGTTGACGTCCGGAACGAGTTTCGCTAAACATCTCTCCATCGACGGCGGCCACGGAATGGTGGTGCCGGACTGGAGGCCTCGGGATCCCGGCGCGAGAGCGAGATGGGATGATCGTGGTTCTCTTTCTTGTCCGTTCCGGACGGGTTTTGCTCTTTGACAGGTGAAGACAGAAAGAGAAGCGTAGGCGGCGGTGTCCTTGCGCTGGTCTTCGGACCAGACGGAAC
>NZ_QDAH01000132.1 GCF_003075415.1 Microvirga sp. KLBC 81 | reverse complement strand
GGTGATCCATCGGCGCGGTCCATGGCGCTCGTTTGAGGCCGTCGAGTTCGCCACCCTCGAATGGGTCGATTGGTACATGTATGGATGCCCCCTTTCGCGCAAGGATTTTCTGAGGGTATTGGCGTGTGATCGGGTGCGGTCATGTATCAGGCCTGAGGATGCGGCCATCAACAGGCCGCGGGCCGGTATGGAGATGCGCGGATCAAGTGCAAATCAACACACGCGAGCTCAAGGTTCGTAAACCAGTCTTGCGTTTCTTGACCCCGGTCTGACCGATCAGTTTGCCCTTACCGTTCTTTGACCTCCCCACACGCCTGACAGCCCGGTGCGGTGACGCTTGATCCAGCGATCAAGCCGCCGACGCAGCCGCATTCTTAACATCCTCGTTCTTCATCAGCATGGCCCAAGCAGCCCGGGCCATTTTATTGGCCAAGGCGATGGCAACAACCATGCGAGGCTTGCGGGGCAAGATGCGCGCGAGCCAGGAGCCTGCCGACGCCCCAAGACCTGCTTGCCGCCGGTCGAATACTGCCGCGGCACCAGACCGAGCCAGGCAGCAAAGTCGCGCCCGCGCTTGAAGGTCTCCATTGGCGGCGCGAACGTCTCGATGGCCATTGCCGTGATAGGCCCGATCCCGGGCATGGTCATGAGCCGGGAGGTTGTCTTTGCCTGCTTTGCTTCCTGCAAGATCCGCTTCTCAAGGTCATCGATCTTGCAGTTCAGCTGTCCGATCTGCTCGAAATAGAGACGACCGAGCTCGACGATGAGAGGATCGAGCGAAGGCTCCACATCGGCGATAGCCTCGGCCAGCGCCTTGATGTTCGTCGCTCCCTGTGGGGCGACGACGCCGTGTTCGGCGAGGTGCCCTCGCAGCGCGTCGATCAGCTGGGTGCGCTGCCGCACCAGAAGATCGCGTGTTTTGAACGCCATGGCACGGGCCTGCTGCAGTTCGTTCTTGATGGCGACAAAACGAATGGTTGGCCGCATCGCCGCCTCGGCGATCGCTTCCGCGTCGGCTGCGTCGTTCTTCTGCCGTTTTACATAGGGCTCGACATAGTTCGGCGGGACGAGCCGCACTTCGTGGCCGAGATCACGGATCGCCCGGCCCCACTCATGCGCCGAGGCGCAGGCCTCCATGGCGACGATGCAAGTCGGCATCTTGGCGAAGAAGGGGAGAAGCTGCGAACGAGATAGCTTCTTGCGAAAGGCAACGCTGCCGTCGGCGCGGGCACCGTGCACCTGGAATGTCCGCTTTGCCAGATCCCAGCCGATGATGGTAACTTGTTCCATGGATGCTCTCTCTGCTTGTGATGACTCCGATCACCACCTTGGCACATTGCGATGCCGTCGGGAGGGGGCATCCACTCCAACAACAACCGGCGCCTACTCGAGCCCATCGGCAACATCCCGCCTGCCGAGGCGGAAGCCGCCTACGATGCCCAGCTTGAGGTCATGCCAATGGCCGCGTAAAATCCACGCCAACCAGCCTCCGGGAAATCCCGTGCGGTTCAGTATCAGGCTGATGGCGAAGCTGGCCTGGTGGAGCACAGCCGCTCCCCGCATCGCTTGGCGGCCCAGAAAGTCTTCGCCGCCCAGGAGGCGCTCATCCTGTCACTTCGCCGGGAGCGAAAGCTCGGGGTCAAGCAACTGCGCAATGAGTTGATCCGCCAGCACGCTCTGCCGCTGTCGCTCGACACCATCCATCGGACGCTCGTCCGAAATGGCGAGCAGGTGCTGAAGGGGCCGCGCCGCTGGCGCAAGGGAACACGCCGCTACAGCCGTCCTATTCCGGGCGATCGCGTCCAGATGGACGTCTGCAAGATCAGGCCTGGCGTCTATCAGCACACCGCGGTCGATGATTGCAGCCGCTACAAGGTGCTCGGCGTCTACAGCCGCGCCACGGGCGCCAACACTCTCGATTTTCTGGAGCGGCTGATTGAGGAGATGCCGTTCCCGATCCAGCGCATCCAAACGGATCGCGGGCGCGAGTTCTTTGCCGAGGCGGTTCAGCAGCGCCTGATGGAGTGGGCGATCAAGTTTCGGCCAATCCCGCCCCGATCGCCCCATCTGAACGGCAAGATCGAGCGCACGCACCGCGCTGATCGGGAGGGGTTCTAGGATACGGTCGGTCCCAAAGATCCGAAGATCGAGGCGAAGCTGTCGGAGTGGCAGCATCACTGGAATTGGCATCGGCCGCACACCGCCTTGGGTGGTCAGTCGCCCATCGGCCGCCTCTGTGAACTCCTCGATCAGACGCCGCTGGGTGAAGCCGTTGAAGCGAGCTACCACATCAGCCGAAAGCGCATCAGAATCGTCGATCATCGGCTCGATCTCGCGCTGGCTCAACTGAAATGATGTGCCCAGGCCCTACAGATCAAATACGAGAAAGCCGTGGGCTGCCTGACGCAGGATCGCGATGCGCGGCTGGCCTTCTACGACTTCCCGGCCGAACACTGGAAGCACTTGCGAACCACTAACCCGATTGAAAGTACATTTGCGACCGTGCGGCACCCAACCATCCGCGCCAAGGGATGCCTGTCGAACCAGACTGCTTTGGCCATAATCTTCAAGCTGGTCGAAAGCGCCCAGAGAAGTTTGCCGATGGCCTTGAGGTTGGTGCTTCGCAATCCGGATTCTAAACTCAACGCGCCGCCTGATCCATCAAGCCGTCACCAAAATCTGGCGCTATCTCTCTCTTCCGCCATGCAGGTCTTTCGACTACTGGGCATTCGTGAACATCATTAGCGCACTGGCGACGGCACATCGATGATAGCCTTAGGCTTCCTCAACACCTGTCTTAGCACGCGCGCCGCTAACACCACGGTCGCGCCCTTACGGAGCGAGCATGCCTTCACCCTTTATACCCGCAAGACCCCGCTTCAGAAGGCCACCTCGAGCTCCTCGGAATCGATACCGCGCGTGTCCAGTAGTGCAGCATGCCAACCAGCAATGAACCACGCTAACATTTTGTTGATTCCCATGACCCAGACTTCGATCCACTGCTCAATCGAAGCCGCAAAGCTCAGTCTCTTCACGCACGAAGACACCCTGAAAATACCGAGTCCGCCGGCCGTGACAGCTTCGGGAGCGTGTGATGCAATTCGGGCGAATCCGCTTCAAGGACATAGCGGCGGATCCCGTCGAGCTGCCTCGCTCTGTAGGTGTTGTGCCCATTGTTTCCATTCCTGAACCGGGCGATAAGCACGTTCCTCCATTGCGTGATACCCTGTGCAAGCGTTTCGTTCGCATGATAAACTCGCCTCGCCACGATGAAGAGCGAGATGGGGTACCAAGTGGCAACAATCGTCTCAAACGTCCGTGTTGTCGTGTTCGGCCCTGTCCGGTTGAGACGCATTTGTCTGAAACCTGACACACTGAGGCGCATGTATCCCGCCGTTGCGGCGCGGAAAACACATGGTTTTGCACCTCTTTCCCGCACATCCTCGTCGGTGGCCCGCCGATTGCATAGACACGGCGAAGAATCCGTTACGACCATTACGGTCTCGCACTCTCCAGCTGAGGAGGGCTACATGAAAACTGCTCGAACGATCCAGATCGATGCGATAGACCATTTACTGTTGAGTTCGGCCCCGCCAATTGAAGCCTTGCCGCGTCGGTCGCGGGTGCCGCTGTCATTCCCGCAGCAGCGGCTATGGTCCCTGTCGCGTCGGGCGACCGGCGGCGAGGCCTGTCACATCCAGATGGGGCTCCGGCTGCGGGGAGAGCTGGACCAGGCAGCCTTGCAGGAAGCTCTGGACAGATTGGTAGCGCGTCACGAGGTGCTACGCACCAGCTTCGGGGTAGACAACGGCGAGCCGGTCCAGCGGATAGGGTCGGCGGACGTCGGGTTACCGATGGAGCAAGACGATCTGACCGTGGCAATGGATGTGGAGGCAACGTTCGCGAATTTGATGCGCGATGAAGCGCAGGCGGCGTTCGACCTTGAAGCCGGACCACCGGTCCGCGGACGGCTCGCGCGCTTGGCGGCAGACGATCATGTGCTGTTGATCACCATGCACCGCATGGTCTCGGACGACTGGTCGCGGGATATCCTGACAAGCGAGCTCAGCGAGCTCTACGCCGCGGCCCGGGAGGGACGCACGGATCGGCTGAAGCCGTTGCCGGTGCAGTATGCAGACTACGCGGTTTGGCAACGCCATTGCCTGACGCGCGAGGTGTTGGAACGTTACTCGGAATTCTGGCTCCCGATACTGACGGGCGCGCCAGCGATGCTGAAGCTCCCGACCGACCGGCCGCGTCCGGCGCAGCAGGACTACAGCGGCGACCACGTCGAGTTCGTGTTGCACAAGCCGCTGATCACCCAGCTTGACGCGCTGAGCCGACGGCATGGGACGACGCTGTTCGTGACTCTGCTGGCGGGTTGGGCGCTCGTGCTGGCGCGGCTGTCGGGACAGGACGAGGTGGTCATCGGCATGCCGAGCACCAACCGCACGCGTCCCGAGATAGCGGGGCTGATTGGCCTATTTGTCAACACTCTAGCGCTGCGGATCGATCTGTCAGGCGACCCGACGCTGGAGACAATGCTGAAGCGGGCGAATTCCGCCGCAGTTCGGGCGCAGGCGTGCCAAGACCTGCCATTTGACAAAGTCGTTGAAAGCGCCAATCTGCCCCACAAGCCGGCTCAAGCCCCGACGTTCCAGGTTATACTTGCATTGCGAAGCAATGCTGCGGCGCCGGCGGAGATGCCGGGCCTTAAAATCGAGCACGTCCACGTTGGCGAACATGTAGCGCTACATGATCTTGCACTTGACCTTACTGAGGTCGGCGAAGCAATTCGTGGAAGGCTGATCTATGCGACGTCGCTGTTTGAGCGGAGCACGATCGAGCGGTTTGTGAACTATTTGCAGCAGGCGCTGAGCCAGATGGTGGTTGACCTCAGGCAGCGGGTCTGGTCTACGCCACTTCTGGAGGCGGAACGTCATCATCCTCTGGCAGAGCCGAACCCGGTGGAATCGGCATATCCCCGGGACCACTGCATTCACGCGCTGTTTGAGGCGCAGGCGGAGTGGGATTCAGAGGCGGTGCCTCTCGATCGTTCGCTTCAATCATCTTCCACCAACTCGGACCCACGGCTCGCGTCCGCGGTCATAGATTTCATCGAGGGGACGCGCGTCGTCACCCCTGGTACGCTGCAAGCTGATGGCATCATGCGTTATCGTGTCACAAAATTCTATCGTGAGCAGATCACCAACAGTGGATATTATGATCAGCTTAAATACATCGTCGAGCCTTCACTCAAAGAGTTCGAGAGTCCCGGAAATCTGGATACGAGCGGCGAGCACGACAACACGGTCGTGCCTGGACTTCAGCATAAGTACGCCCAGACCGGGTTGATGCTGGTGACAGACCGTTGCGCTTCATATTGCCGTTATTGCTTTCGCAAACGCATGGTTGGCAAGAACTCCGATGAAATTGCGGCTGATTTCAAGCAGATTGCGCAGTATATCGAGGGTCATCCTGAGATGACGAACGTGCTGCTATCGGGAGGCGACCCGTTCGTGCTCAGAACCGCTAGGCTCGATGAAATCATTGATCATCTGCTGCCGATCCCCCATTTAAATTCGATTCGATTCGGCACAAAAATGCTCGCCTACGAGCCCAAGAGATTCGAGGATCCTGCTCTACTAGCTTTGTTCCAACGGATTCATGAAGCAGATAAGGCCTCAGTGATCGTTACACATTTCGACCACATCGGTGAAATCTCGGTCGATGCGGAGCATTACATTCGCTCGTTACGCTCACAAGGTGTGCAGTTTCTTAATCAGTCCGTGCTTCTTGCGAAAGTCAACGATGATCCCGAGATCTTGGCTGCGACTTTCGCCAAGTGTCACCAGATAGGTGTTCGCCCCTATTATCTCTTCCAAGGCAGGCCAGTGAAAGGCGCATCGCATTTTCAAGTTTCACTGCGACGGGGACTAGAGATTGCGCACGGTACCAATCAACGTCTGAGCGGCATCCAAAAGACATTCAAATACATCATGTCCCATTACACAGGAAAGATCGAGCTCCTCGACGTTGGCACCGATGGCCGCGTGTATATGCGATATCATCAAAATAAGACTCCTGAAAAGATCGGAAAGATCTTTTCCCGGCCGCACCTTGAGGGCGCCTGCTGGTTGGACGATTTGCCCGAAGGATAAGGTGGAAAGGCGGCACGCAATGCAGACAGCCTCCGCTAGTTTTTCAGCATTGATCGACCAACTCGAGGAAGTAAATCAGAATGGATTTCCCCGTCGCAAGTGTTATAAAGGACAGGTATGATCGGTTGCCTAGGCAAATGAAAGTCGCCGCGCGTTGGCTGGTTGATCATCCGACCGAGGTCGCACTGCTCTCAATGAGAGAGCAGGCGCGCCGAGCACGCGTGCCTCCGACCACACTATCGCGGCTTGCAAAACGCCTTGGCTTTGATGGATTTGAAAAATTGAAGGAGGTTTTCGCTGACAGCGTCAGGGGAGGGCCAGAAAGCTTCGTGGGGCGTGAAGAGGAATTGCTGGCGCGGCGGGAGAACGAGGGCGATGGCGTCCTCATCGGTAACACAGTTAAGGTCTTGCATGGCCATCTAAGCCAGTTCGCGCAGCCCTCCACAATTGCCGTGCTGTCGGCAGCTGCCGACCTTATGGTGGAGGCAAGGCGAATTTTTTGCATTGGCGTCCGGTCAAGTTTTCCTGTGGCCTATCTGATGCATTATGTCGGGTCACTGCTTGGTTCGCCCACCATCCTGATTCACGGAATAGAAGGCACGGCAAACGATGCGCTCCGGTCCATTGGTTTCCGAGACATTTTAATAGCGGTTACAGTTTGCCCGTACAGTCGCTACACAATGCAGGTCGCTGAGTTCGCGGTCTCGCGCGGTGCGAAACTAGTCGCGGTGACGGACAGTGAGCTGTCTCCGATCGCTAAGCTTTCGGATGTTGTAATCAGCGTTCCGACCGAAACACCTTCGATCTTTTACACCATGACTCCTGCGTTCGCTGCGGTCGAATGTCTTGTAGAACTGATAGCGTCCAGACGCGGCAGCTGCGCGCTTCAAGCATTGGCGGCAAACGAAGCACATCTTGCAGAATTCGACACTCATGTTCTGCCGACACCGCGCAAGCGTAAGTGATGATCGACCGCCAGTGCCTCTTCTCAAATATCTATTCCGTCGAGAACGGTTGTGGTCCGGTCCTGCAGGGCGGTAGCTATGATGTGGTCGGTTCGATTGCAAAAAAATGTTGCGGACGGCTTCACCATGGTAGCAGTCGGCGACCTCATCGTATCGCGGGTCCTGACCAAAGGCGCAGATCCCGGGTTTGGCGTCGTCGATATCCTTCGAGGTGCGGATGTCATATCTGGACGCTCCCTGCCGGCAAGGGTTTTGTTGAACGTGAGTGCAAGTGGTCGGGTGCAGATCCTATGGGGGTGGATAGCGATCCGCTCAATGGCAGAGTGAGGTTGCTGTACAACCACTCTGGAGGCGACCTATGTCGATCGATCCCCGGCCCACGCAGACCGCTATCCGTACCGATCTTAGCGCCATTTTCGTCTCGATGGAGCTCAGTCGCTCCGTCTGGCTGATCACCTCGCTCTCGCCGGGTGCTGGGGAGAAGATGTCCAAGCACAGCGTCCGGAGCGGAGATGTGGCCGAACTCCTGGCGCGATTTGCCCAGCTGTGCGAGAAGGCGCGGGTTCGAACCGGGCAGATCTTTCCGATCATCGTCGTTCAAGAGGCAGGTCTTGATGGCTTCTGGATCCATCGTGTTCTGCAACGCGAGGGCATCGAGAGCTATGTCGTGGATCCTGCTTCGATCGCCGTATCGCGCCGGCGCCGGCGGGCCAAGACCGACCGCATCGACGGCGAAGCCCTGGTGCGAACGCTCATGGCCTACAAGCGCGGAGAGCCCCGCGTGTGCGCCATGGTCCAGGCGCCAAGTCCGCAAGAAGAAGATCGTCGCCGATTGGTCCGTGAACGCAAGACGCTGATGGTCGAACGGGTTGAACACGTCAATCGGATCAAGGGATTGCTCTTTGCGCAGGGGATTACCGACTATGAACCCCTGCGCGGCAACCGACGGAAGCGGCTTGAACAGCTCATGACAGGAGATGGTCGGCCTCTCCCGGATCACCTGAAGAGGCAGATCAGCCGTGAACTCGATCGGCTTGAGCTGATCCTCCAACAGATCAGTACCGTCGACGCTGAACGGGATGCCCTGTTCGTCGCAGCGGGAGAGGACGAGACGTTGCCCTCACCGGCAGCGATCTTGATGAGCTTGAAAGGCATCGGCACCGAGTTTGCGGGCGTTCTTTGGCTCGAGGGTCTTTTCCGCCATTTCGACAATCGACGGCAGATCGCGTCTTATGCCGGATTGGCACCCACGCCTTGGCAGAGCGGATCCATCGACCGGGAACAAGGCGTCTCGAAAGCCGGCAATCCGCGCCTGCGAACCACCATGATCCAGCTGGCCTGGCTCTGGCTGAGACACCAGCCGCAATCGGCCCTGGCCACCTGGTTCTGCCAGCGGGTTGAGCTCAACGCTGGCCGGATCCGACGGGTGATGATTGTCGCGATGGCGCGGAAGCTCCTGATCAGTCTGTGGCGGTACGTCACTCTTGGAATTCTCCCCGAAGGCGCTGCCTTGCGATCCGCATAGGCAACGGACCTCGTTCTTTCAATCCGCAAGACCTGATCAGTCTTGCAGGATCCAGGCGGACGAACCGCAGATATGTAGGGCTAAATGCCGAGGTGCAGAATGGTCGCGTCCACCTGAGCCCTCCCGACGCATGCGGGATATTGGTGCGGCCGCGAGAAGCGGCGACCGGATGTGAGTTTCCAGCGGCGACGGCGCCGTTGTGCAACTGGCTCAGACCTTGGATCCTCAACTCCAGCGATGAGGTAAATATGACCTGTTAGAAATGATGGCTTGATCGAGAATTCCCCATGTGAGTCATATCTCCGGCCTGTGAGTGCGGCTCATGTGACCGCGGTCCTTGATGTTAGTCCGCAGATCGGGTCCCAATCACGTTATCGAGCTTGATGCTCTGACAACCGCACGGGTTTGCCTGATCCCGGCTCGACCGGTTTGCATCACGTCATCATCACCCTTCCCAAACGAAGAACTTCAACCCGTGGCGGTACTCAAACGGCAGCCGGAGGGGCAGACCGGTAGACCTCTCCTCTGGCCAGCAGCGCCCAAGCGATACGAGCCGTTTTATTGGCCAGCGCGATCGAGACAACACGGGTCGGCTTTCGGGCCAGCAGGCTGCTGAACCAAGTGAAACCTGCCGCAGCCTTCGTGCGCGCGTAGCGAATGACAGCCGTGGCACCGACCACCAGCAGCGTTCGCAATAGCCATCGCCCATCTTCGAGATCCGCCCCAACCGCTCCTTGCCGCCCGAGGAGTTCGGCCGCGGTGTCAGGCCCAGCCATGCGGCAAACTCCCGGCCGGAGCGGAAGAGAGATGGCTCTGTTACGGTCGCTGCGATCGCTGTGGCCGTGATGAAGCCGATGCCCGGGATCGTCTCAAGCCGCCGGCTCTGGCGGTGCCAGGCCAGCAGTGAGCTATGACGGAAACTGGGTGATGACGGTGTGAGAAGGGCGACGTATCGAGGCGGGTGTCGAGCCTGCCAGAACCTCTTCAAGAAGAGCGATACGTCATGACCGAGACTACC
>NZ_QDAH01000131.1 GCF_003075415.1 Microvirga sp. KLBC 81 | reverse complement strand
AGTTCGCCATTCTCTTCGACGGCCGCTTCAGGCCGGTTTGATGAACCCGGCCCTTACACGGAAATTCCGACAGTCCCCCCGGCGCTCGGGCTCTCCAAGGACTGGGCCTTCAACATCATCGAGAGCGTCGGCAACTACGGCGAGATCTTCGACCGGAACCTCGGCCCCAAGACGCGGCTGGCCTTGGACCGGGGGCTGAACCGCCTCTGGTCACAGGGCGGGATTATGTACGCACCGCCCATGCGATAGCTGGCAGCCGTTCAGACGTAATCTGGACAAGACCCGTTCGCATCGACGCTTCCGCCTCGCTCTGTGGGAGTGTCTCTACTGGAGCACGCTGGTATGATACCCATCCAAGCAGGATCCGCCTCCGACCTCTTCGGCCATCGTCTTAAACAGCAACTTGAGATGGTCAGTCAGATCATCCTTCAGGTCTCGACGGAGGACCGACTGTCGCTCGCCACAACGCGTTTGAGCCGCATGCATCCTCTGGCCATCCCGGCCAATGGCAGCCTCGCACCATGGCAGGAGCGGCGTGCCAAGGAAATCATGCATTCACGTTTCGCCACACGCCTCACCATAGCCGATGTGGCACACGAATGCCGCCTCACGCCGAGTTACTTCGCCAAGGCCTTCCGCCGCACGACAGGCATGAGCCCGCATCAGTACCTGACGCAGGTTCGTGTCCAGGAGGCCAAGGGGCTTCTCTTGTCCTCGACATTGCCCCTGGCGGACGTTGCACTCATCTGCGGGTTCGGAGATCAGAGCTATTTCACGCGCGTCTTCTCCCGTTCTGTTGGCACGAGCCCTGGAGCGTGGAGAAGGGCGATGGCGCAACGGCAGGCTGTAATCTGCTCTCACGAGAGAACGAAGTCGGCACGGGGCTGACCCTATCCGGATTTCCGCATTGGCGACGTAAGCGGATCTTCATCTGGTCGGCTCCATTTCCTGGTTTGACCCGTCCCGGACCCACTTCGGCTGATGGGCCGGCCTTCGCCGCTCTCTACATTCTTGGGCGCAGGCTATCGGAACGTGAGCCACCGACCTCGTCATCAATAAGCCGATGTTGGGCGAGTCTCATTCGAGCCGACGCATGTTCACTATGGCTGACCGCAATGCTTCGTCGAACCCCGCACGATCAGTTCGGGAGTCGTAACCCGAGTTGCGATCTCCGCGCCAGAGTTTGAGATCTGGTCGAGGAGCAGGCGCGCGGCTTCGGCACCCATTTCCTGGTGCCGGATCCGCACGGACGTCAGGGGAGGGTGGACCATGTCCATCAAAGGCATGTCGTTGTGCCCCACCACGGAGACATCGACAGGGCAGGACAGCCCGCGAGCCGCCAATTCCTGGTACACGCCAAGCGCCAAGAGATCATTGCCCGCGGCAATGGCTGTCAAATCAGGGAAGCGATCCAGCAGCGTTGCGGCCGCCGCCTTGCCAGCCTCCCGAGTGTAAGCCGCCGCTGAGACGACGGCACTAGCGTCGAGCCCTGCGCCCTGCATGGCCTCGCAAAATCCGCGCAGGCGCAGCAGGCCGGTCGAGAGGTTTTGTGGTCCAGCCAAGTGGCCGATGCGGTGATGGCCGAGGCCGACCAGGTGCTCGACTGCGAGCCGCATGCCGTTCACATCATCCGAGATCACGGATGGCACCCGGCTGCGGGCCTCGGTGCGGTTGACCAGCACGGTCGGAACACCCGCCTCGAGGCAGCGGGTCAGGACCGGATCGTTGTCCTGCTGCACCGTCGCGAGCACAAGACCTTCGACCCGGCGCCCGATCAACTGGTCGACGACCTCGATCTGGCGGTTCACATCCGTGCCGGCATTGGCAATCAGGGCTGAGTATCCATTGGCCGAGAGGGTCTCCTCGATCCCGCTCAGGATCGGGGCAAAGACAAGGTTGGCCATATCGGGAACCGCAATGCCGACGAGGCGAGAGCGCTTCGTGCGAAGACCTGCCGCCAGAACGTCGCGGCGGTAGCCAAGACTCCGGGCCGCGGCCTGGACCCGCTCCACCACCTCCGGGGCGACAAGGTGGGCCGCAGCCGGATTGAGAGCGCGCGAGGCCGTCGAGCGGTGGACGCCGGCGGCATCGGCTACAGACTGCAGGGTCGCGGGCAGGCGGGTCGTCTCATTCACGGCGGCTAGAACCTCGGTCATCAGCAACGTCTTCGCTCCATTTCGTCGCATCTCCAGCAATCCGGCACAAGCCGCTTGACATACTGCAATCGATTGCAATAAATCTCTGCAATCGATTGTGCAATCGATTGTGCAAGGGAGAAGCGCCATGACTGCTCAGAACATTGCCCCGGCGCCACAAGACTTGGCTGCATCGAGCATCATTACGGACGAGTGCTCCGTCACCGATGTCGTCGTCGCCGCCATGGCGGGAGCCGAAAACGGGAGGTTGCGCCAGATCGCCGAGGCCTTCGTGCGCCACATGCATGCCTTCGCTCGCGAGGTACGCCTCACGGAGGAGGAGTTCGACCTCGGCATCGAGTTCCTGAACAGCATCGGGCAGGCGAGCCACGATCTTCACAACGAGGCGATCCTGTTCTCGGATGCGATCGGCTTCTCGACCTTGGTCTGCCTGCTCAACAACGGTCAGAACGGCGCCACCGAGACGGCGTCCGCTCTGCTCGGGCCGTTCTGGCGGATGAACTCGCCGCACACCGAGAATGGGGACTCCATTGTCCGCTCGCCCACGCCCGGTCCGGCCCTGTTTGCCCATTGCCGCGTCGCCGATCCCAAGGGCCAGCCGCTGGCGGGCGTCGAGGTCGACGTCTGGCAGGCCTCACCGGTCGGGCTGTACGAGAACCAGGATGCCAACCAGTGCGAGATGAACCTGCGTGGCAAGTTCACGACCGACCAGGACGGTCGCTTCTGGTTCCGGTCCGTGAAGCCGGCGGGCTACCCAGTGCCGACGGATGGGCCAGTTGGCGACCTGCTCCGCGCCCAGAAGCGCCATCCCTACCGCCCGGCGCACCTGCACTTTCTCGGCTTCAAGCCCGGCTACAAGACCCTGATCACCCAGGTGTTCGTCGACGATGACGGACGCCTCGAAAGCGACGTCGTCTTCGGCGTCACACGCCATCTGATCGGAAATTTCCGGCCTGGGGAGGGCACCCCGCCCGCGGCCGATGTGACAGGTCCCTGGTACCGGCTCGACTACGAGTTCGTGATGGAGCCCGGCGAGGCCAAGCTCCCCAAGCCCCCGATCAAGTGAATCCAACGCCACCCGCCATCCAACGAGGTCCAGCCATGTCATCTGCTGCTGTCATCACCGGCGAGCCCGTCTCGGCGCCCGAGCCGCGCCGCCCGACCTATCCGCGATCCCTGCAGGACAAAGTCGCGCTGGTAGTCGGCGGCGCAGGAGCCATCGGCGCCGCGACCAGCCGCATGCTCGCCCAAGCCGGCGCCACGATCATCGTGACCCACATGACGACGGAGCGGGACACGCAATCGGCGACGGCGCTCATCGCCGAACTCGGGGACCGCCATGCGGCCTACCCGGCGAATGTCGCTGACACATCCACCCTGCTTGCCTTGCGGGAGCAGATCGAGGCCCGCTACGGCCGGCTCAACATCCTGGTGAATGCGGCCGGGGTCACCAAGCCGGTGCCGCACGCCGATCTGGAGGCGCTCACCGACGAATTCATCGACCAGATGTTCCAGGTGAACTGGCGTGGCCAGTTCGCGGCCATCCGCACCTTCGCGCCTCTGCTCAAGGCCTCGGGTGACGGGCTGGTGGTGTCGATCTCGTCGATCGCCGCCTTCACCGGAGTTGGCTCGTCGATCGCTTATTGCGCCGCCAAAGCCGGCATTGACGTGATGACCAAGGCACTCGCGCGGGTGCTGGCGCCCGAGGTCCGCGTGTTGGCCGTGTCACCGGGCGTGGTCGACACGAACTTCGTTCCGGGCCGTGGCGCCGACTTCAACGAGAAGGTGTCGAACTCGACTCCGCTCAAGCGCATCGCCGAAGCCGAGGACATCGCCGCCGCCATCACCGCCTGCGCCACGATGCTGGGCTACTCGACCGGACACACCATCCAGGTCGATGGCGGCCGAGCGCTCTGAGGCAGGAGGCCGCTATGCGTTCGCCCCGCAACAAGGTTTTCATCACCTGCGCCGTCACCGGCAACCTGACGACGCCCGATCAGACGCCGCATCTGCCGATCACGCCGGAGGAGATCGCGGACGCGGCGCTGGGCGCTGCCGAGGCCGGCGCCGCCATCGTTCACCTTCACGTTCGCGATCCCGAGAGCGGCAAGCCTTCGATGGCGCTCGAATACTACCGCGAGGCCGTCGAGCGCATCCGGGCGAAGAATACTCAACTGATCCTCAATCTCACCACGGGCCCGGGCGGACGCTTTGTGCCCTCCGAGAATGATCCAAAGGTCGCCGGACCAGGCACCACGCTCCTGCTCCCGGAGAAGCGCGTCGAGCATGTTGCGGCACTCAGGCCCGATATCTGCACCCTCGACCTCAACACCATGAACTCCGGCAAGGAGGTCGTGATCAACACGCCCGGGAACGTGCGCCGCATGGCGAGCGTGATCGCCACAGCTGGCGTCAAGCCTGAGATCGAGTTGTTCGACTCGGGCGACATCGCCCTGATGCACGACCTGGTCAAGGACGGAACGCTCACAGGCCCGGTTCTGTGTTCCTTCGTGATGGGGGTGCGCTACGGCTTCCAGCCGTCTCCCGAAACAGTGCTCTACGCCCGCAACCTCCTGCCGTCGGACGCCCAGTTCACAGCCATCGGGATCGGACGGACGGCCTTCCAGAGCGTGGCGCTCTCATACCTTGCTGGCGGGCACGTGCGTGTCGGCCTCGAGGATTCCATCTACCTCGATCGCGGCGTTCTCGCCCCATCGAACGCCGCCATGGTCGAGAAGGCCCGCCGGATCGTCGAGGACCTCGGCGGGCAAATCGCACCGCCGCGCGAAGCCCGGGACACCATCGGTCTGCCGACCCGCCTTGCCGACGCAAAGCACGTGGCCTGAACCAGCCAACACATCCAAAGGAGGTCCCTGTGACCGCTGCATCACTCTCGCCAGCCCCAATCTCCACGCCGACTCTCGAAGCAACATGCCTGCGTCTCAATGCCAAGGCCCCCGACGCAGGAAGTGTTACCCCTTGCATCGAACGGGTTCGTCTCTCGTGGAACCGGCCCGATGACGTCCTCGTCGAGATCAAGGCTGCGGCCGTTAACCCGTCCGACATTAAGGCCGCGATTGGCCTGATGCCGTATGCCGTTTTCCCGCGCACCCCTGGCCGTGACTTTGCGGGCGTGGTGGTGGACGGCCCAGCCAACCTCGTCGGCAAGGAGGTGTTCGGCTCGTCCGGCGATCTCGGAATCCGCCGCGATGGAACACACGCCACCCACCTCGTTGTGGAGGCGGGCGCGGTCGTCGAGAAGCCAGCGGGTATCAGCCTGCAGGAAGCCGCGGGCATTGGCGTGCCGTTCGTGACGGCCCTGGAAGGCTTTCGGCGCTCGGGATTGCCCAAGCCCGGCGAGACGGTGCTGGTGCTGGGGCTCAACGGCAAAGTGGGCCAAGCGGCCACCCAGATCGCCACTTGGCTCGGCGCCCGCGTGATCGGCGTCGTGCGCAGGCCAGAAGGCTATGAGGGCCATGCGAATAGTCCCATCGTGGTGATCGACTCGTCATCGACGGATGTCGCGGCCCGGGTGAAGGAGCTGACAGGCGGCAAGGGTGCCGACATCGTCTTCAACACCGTCGGCGATCCCTATTATCAGGCCGGCACCGCCTCGCTCGCCAAACTCGGGCGGCAGATCTTCATCGCAGCCGTGAACAGGATCGTCGAATTCGACATCTTCGCCTTCTACCGCGGCCGGCACACCTACGTGGGGATCGACACCCTCGCCCTGTCCTCCGCCGAGACGGCGGATGTCTTGCGCGAACTCGCTCCGGGATTCGCAAGGGGTCACCTCAAGCCATTCCCAATCAGCCCCGAGGGAGTCTACGCACTGGAGGATGCCGCCGAGGCCTACGTGAAGGTCATGGGGTCGTCCCGCGATCGCATCGTCCTGGTTCCGAGCCGGTGAGGTGGTCCGATGAACATCGTCCGCTTTGACGCCGCTCCCGAATACCAAGCGCCCGGCCATGACCTAATGCGGATGGTCCGCCTGCAGGGGCGGGAGGCCGGGCCCTCCGAAAATCTCTGGCTCGGAGTTTCCACGATCGCGCCCGGTGGCGGCACCACGCTCGACGCCTCGGGTCTGGAGAAGATGTACGTCGTCCTCGACGGCGAGGTCACGATTTCGAACGGCCACGAGGAGGCGGTGCTCCGCCCATGGGACTCGTGCCGTATCGCACCGAACGAGGGGCGGGCCCTCAAGAACAACACCAACCAGCCCGCCACCATCCTGCTCGCCATGCCACTCCAGACGGCACCGGCGTGATGTCGAACGGTCTGCAAGGGAGGTACCTATGAACCGTCGTGATTTTTTGACAGCTGCTATTCTTGGTGCGAGTACCGCGTTCACGAGTATTTCGGCCTTGGCCCAGTCCGCCGATTCCGTACTATCCTACCCGACCCAGCTGGTCAGGATTGTGGTGCCGTTCTCCGCCGGCAGCATGACCGACATTCTGGCCCGCGCCATCGCCGAGAAGCTCTCCGTGCGATGGAAACAGCAGGTGATCGTCGAGAACCGGCCCGGCATTGCGGGCACGGCGAGCATCGCCAAGGCGCCACCTGACGGTACCACGATCATGCTGACGTCGAACGGGCACACCGTCATCGGCGCCATGAACCGCACCCTGAACTTTGACCCGCTGAACGACTTCGTCGGCGTAACGCAGGTTGCGTCGATGCCGTCGATCCTGGTGGCTCCGCCCGACGGGCCCACGAAATCGCTGAAGGATCTGATCGAGGCGGCCCGATCCAAGCCGGGAGCCCTCAACTACAGCTCGGCCGGGTTGGGAAGCGCCACGAACATCGCGGCCGAGGTGTTTCGGCAGGCCACCAAAACCGAACTGGTGCATGTTCCCTACAAGGGCATGCCCGAATCCCAAACTGCCATCCTCCGCGGCGACTCCGCCATGGGCTTCACCTTCTTCAATGTGGGTGGCGACCTGATCCAGGCCGGCAAGATGCGAGCCCTCGCGGTGACGGGCACCAAACGCATGCCACAACTGCCCGATGTCCCGACCTTTGCAGAAGCGGGAGTGCCCGATTTTAACTACGACGCGTGGTTCGGGGTTCTGGCGCCAGCGGCGACGCCGAAGTCGATCGTCGACAAGGTCGGCAAGGATATCGCCGAGATCGTCAGCGCGCCCGATATGAAGGCCCGCTTCGAGGCGCAGGGAGTCTATCTGGTGTCGTCCTCGCCGCAGGTGTTCGACCGCGTCCTACGGAGTGACGCTGATCGTTTCGGCAAGCTCTATCAAAAGACCCTAGGAAACTGAGCGACCCGGTCAGCACGACGCCTCTGAATGAACGAGGCCCGCTCAGACTCCTAAGACCCGCGACCTGCCGGGGCAACAGGCTGATACTACCGAGACGACAACACCAACACCGCGACGGCCAGGAAGCCGCCCGTCTCACCCCAGCGAAACGTCCGAACAAATGCTTCAGCATCGCCTCCCGAGGGACGCGTGACGGAGCTCCTTGACCCAAGGAGGGTGCAATGGCCACCGCCACCACGACATCGACACCAACACGGAAGCCGTTCTACAAGATTCTCTATGTCCAGGTTCTCATCGCAATCGCGATCGGGATTATGGTCGGTCATTTCTGGCCGACGATTGCCGTGGAATTGAAACCTCTCGGCGATGGCTTCATCAAGCTCATCAAGATGGTGATTGCCCTCGTGATCTTCTGCACTGTCGTGTCCGGCATATCCGGTATGGAGAGCATGAAGAAGGTCGGGAGCATCGGCGGCAAGGCGCTGCTCTATTTCGAAGTTGTCTCGACGCTGGCCCTCGCGATCGGCCTGGTTGTCGGAAACTGGCTTCGGCCCGGCGCTGGCTTCAACGCCAACCCGGCCACTCTAGATGCCAAGGCCGTCATGAGCTATGCCGGCAAGGCGCAGGAGCAGACCGTCACCGAGTTCCTGCTGAACGTGATCCCAAACACAGTCATGGATGCCTTTGCAAAAGGCGACATCCTGCCCGTCGTTCTGATCTCGCTCCTGTTCGGATGCGTGCTGGCGCGGCTCGGCGATCGCGGCAAACCTGTCAAGGACATGATCGATGCGGCGAGCGGCCTCGTCTTCGGCGCGATCAACATCATCATGAAGCTCGCCCCGATTGGGGCGTTCGGGGCCATGGCCTTCACCATCGGGCGCTATGGCATCGGCTCGCTCGGGCCGCTCGCCATGCTGATCGGTACGTTCTACCTGACGTCGCTCATCTTCGTGGTGGTGGTGCTCGGGGCGATCGCATGGGCCGCCGGCTTCAACATCTTCCGGTTCCTGGCCTACATCAAGGAGGAGATCCTGATTGTGCTGGGTACCAGCTCCTCCGACTCGGCCCTGCCGTCCCTGATGGAGAAGCTGGAGCGCCTCGGCTGCTCGAAGCCGGTCGTCGGGCTTGTCGTGCCGACCGGGTACGTATTCAACACCGATGGCACCAGCATCTACATGACGATGGCGGCCCTGTTCGTGGCCCAGGCCACCAATACGGACCTGAGCCTGACGCAGCAGCTGGCCATCTTCGCCGTCGCCATGCTGACCTCGAAAGGCGCGAGCGGCGTGACTGGCGCCTCCTTTATTGCCCTTGTCGGAACGCTCTCGGTGGTGCCCACGATCCCGGTGGCCGGGATGGCTCTGATTCTTGGCATCGACCGCTTCATGAGCGAGGCCCGGGCGCTGGTGAACATGATCGGCAACGGTGTCGCCACGGTCGTGATGGCCCGATGGGAGGGAGAGCTCGACCAGGCTCGCATGGATGCCGTGCTACGCGGCCACGGCAGAACCGAAGACCCAGTCTTCCCTGGCGACGTCGAAGCCATAGCACCACGCCACAGGACACCGCCTGTCGAGCAGGTGGCATGAGAGCTCAAGCCAATACCCCGGCAGCGTGCTTGCTGCCGGGAACCCAAAGAATGCTTCCGAAGGAACTGAGTTATGCCGATCTACAGCCTTGATGGAGTTGCTCCTGAGCTTCCGCACCCGAAGGAGATCTGGATCGCACCGGACGCCGACGTGATCGGCCGCATCCGGCTTGGGTCCGACGTCAGTGTCTGGTTCGGGGCCATGCTCCGCGGTGACAACGAATGGATCGAGATTGGCGCTCGCACCAACATCCAGGATGGCGCGGTACTCCACACGGACATGGGCTACCCGCTCACGGTTGGCGAGGGTGTCACGGTTGGGCACCATGCCATTCTGCATGGCTGTTCCATCGGCTCAAACACGCTGATCGGCATGGGAGCGACGATCCTCAACGGGGCCCGAATCGGTGCCAATTCGATTGTGGGAGCGAACGCCCTTGTGACCGAGGGCAAGGAGTTCCCGGACGGCTCCTTGATCGTTGGCTCGCCCGCGAAGGTCGTGCGCTCACTTGATGCCGATGCCATTCACCGTCTTCGTTCGAGTGCAGCACGTTATGTCGACAACGGTCGCCGCTATGCAAAAGGGCTTGTTCGTATCGACGAAGACCCTGCCGACAGGACTGTGATCGTAAAAGTCGGATCTCAAAACGACTGGGGTTTAATCAATGAATAAGGTTTACAGCGATGCGCGGTCTGCGCTGGCTGGGCTTGTGAAGGATGGCATGACCATCATGGCCGGGGG
>NZ_QDAH01000130.1 GCF_003075415.1 Microvirga sp. KLBC 81 | reverse complement strand
GAGGGTCACACCGCATTCCGTCCGCACACCACCCCATTGGATCATCAAAGCGTGCCAATCAGCCTGTTTCCACACAGGCTCTGGCTGATTCCTGACGTTCGTTGATTCCGCTCGTAAGATTCGAGTTGTGGGAGAGCCGACGGGGAGAGCGGGAAAATAGCTCACTTAGTGGAGCTTGCTTCCCATGCGCTTCCCAATCCGGTTTTCTGGGAAGCAGGACCAAACCGCATCAGCAGCTAAGTGCCTGAAAAGGTTTGGTGAGCGCGCTGGGACTCGAACCCAGGACCCTCTGATTAAAAGTTTGCGGTCCAATGTCCCCATACCCCGATAGGAGCCGTCAGAGTCTTACTCCATAAGAGTTTGGCTCCCCGACTTCCCGTCATGAGCCGCCAGAATTACGCTCCAGCATGGTAGCTAATTCAGGGGCTAGCAACCACATGCCCAGACGTCCACGCAAGATCACCAAGGCTGTTGTCGATGCCCTGCAACCGGGCGAGCTCGCCTGGGACGCAGACGTGAAAGGCCTCGGGGTCCGCTGCCAGCGGCGGGATCGGGTGTACGTGGTCAAGTACCGCTCGCAAGGGCGACAGCGCTGGTACACCATCGGCAAACATGGTTCTCCTTGGACGCCGGAACTTGCCCGGCGGGAGGCCAAGCGAATTCTGGGTCTGGTAGCGGAGGGGAAGGATCCGGCTGACAAGAAGCGGAAAGACCGCTCGGCTCCGACCATCAGCGCCCTGGCAGAGCGCTTTCTGGAGGAGCATGTCGCGGCTAAGGCGAAGGATCGCACCTACACCGAATACAGGCGACTGATCGAGCGTGTTGTGACGCCGGAGCTTGGACGGCTGAAGGTGGACGAAGTACGCTCGTCTGACATCGAGAAGCTGCACCTGAAGTTCCGAGCGACGCCCTATCAGGCAAACCGGCTTGTGGCGCTGCTCTCCAAGATGTTCAACTGGTCCGGCAGACGGGGCGAGCGCAACCCCTGCATCGGAGTGGAGCGGTTCGCAGAGCAGAAGCGGCGGCGCTATCTCTCCTCAGCTGAACTCACTCGGCTTGGAGCAGCTCTCATCCGAGCTGAAGAGGAGAGGCTCACCTCCCCTTACGTAGTGGCTGCCATTCGCCTTCTGGTTTTTACGGGAGCGCGCCTGACTGAGATCCTGACGTTGCGTTGGGATCATGTCGATCTTGAGCGCGGGCTGTTGAATCTTTCTGACAGTAAGACCGGTGCGAAGACGGTCTACCTCAACTCTGCGGCGCGAGAACTCCTGACCACTCTCCCCCGGCTCCAGGATAATCCTTTTGTGGTGCCGGGTGAGCGCATAGGGCGGCACCTCGTCAATCTGGAAAAGCCCTGGCGTAAGGTCCGGGAGATTGCGCAAATTCCAGATGTACGTCTGCACGATCTGCGGCATTCGTTTGCATCCATTGGCGCAGGTGTCGGCTTGGGGCTGCCGATCATTGGTGCCTTACTCGGCCATGCGCATTCGGCAACAACGGCCCGCTATGCCCATCTCGCGGCTGATCCATTGCAGCAGGCAGCTGATCTGATCGGAAGGAGGCTTGAGGCGGCTTTGTTAGGTCCTTAGCCCCCGCCACGAAGCTCCTCGCTTAGGATACCTATCTCGTCATCCGACATGATGACCCTCTGACTCAGAGACTAACAATGATCGAACATGCAACTCCCCGCAGGGCGCAAAGAAGCATCCCGGACGCGTTCAACATCCTGCAAGCAGCGCTATGGCTCATTAGAGGGCGTAAGCCAGTTGAGGACTCCGCCTTCGCCGGAGCGCCCATCCAATTAGCTAGCGACGAGATCAATATGAGCGGTCCTCTTGGAGATTTTATATATGCACTCCGGTCGGGAGAAATTCCAGCATCCGGAGGTGTCGCTGCCCGCCTACTCAACCAACCTAACTCTCCACCGCTCCCCTTACCGATCCTGTCACCCAATGAGAAGCACGAGCTCTTTCCAATCAAATCGCACGACTGGTACTTCGATCAGGTAGACTGGAACCGCTACTGCTTGGACTACTTCCCAACAGAGTCTTGGGGTTCCGCACCACTCATGCCGCTGAGCATCCTTTGCAGCGAAAACCCTAGAGCTCAGGCATTCTGCCGCATGTATAACGATGAAAAGTACTCGTTCAGCTACTTTCCAGTTGTAGTCCCCAGAGAAGAATTTTTGCGCACTTTCCCCCATTTACCTGCTCCGGAGCATCGCTCTCCTGAAGCATCGGAAGCAGGGATAAAAGGTAGGCCCAATGTTGGCCGTCCGAAGGGATTTGATTGGGAATGGATGTACATCGAAGCAGCGGCTTGGATCTTCGAGAATGGGCTTCCCGAAACTCAGCAACAACTTATTGATGCGATGGTAGTTCGCTGCTCGGAACGCTGGGGTAAGGATCGGATACCTGCAGATAGTACGCTGAAGGCCAAGATCCGGGTTCTCCTAGATCGTCTCAGAGATACAAATTAATTCTCATCCATTTTCATCCATTTTCGGCTGACGCGCCATTGTACCTCTGTCCTACTCGCGAGGATCCTTTTTCTCTGCGAGGTCAGTGAATGGTGCAGTCGCCCTATCTATTGCAAACCCAGCTTTCCGAACTCCTGAAGATCTCCGCTCGAACTCTCGAAAGGTGGCGGGTAGAGGGAGTGGGACCGACCTACATCAAAGCCGGACGGCGTGTACTCTATCGCCGTGAAGATGTTGAAATTTGGCTCTCTGGGCATGCTCGGCAGTCGACCTCCGAAGTGGGAGGTCGCCGTGGCTAATCGCTGTCTCCACTCTCCTGATGACAGCCGATCAATTCTCAATGTTTGTCAGCATTCCTCGGTCGTGTCACTGCCTATGCTCGCCCAATGCTGGTTGCTGCACGGCCACCAACAAGGTACCGCCCCTGCCGATGGACTTGGGGCGGATATCTCGCCCGCTCACGCTGTAACCGTGCAACCTGTCGGCTGCACACTCCAAGCGTATGATGATGCGAGATGTCTATCAGATCAGCTCATTCCCGGCCTTACAAGGAAGGTACCTGAGGTGGTGGTAGTGCCATGACGCACCTTCGAGCGTATGCGCTCCTGCTCGGTGGCGATGTCGTCGGCCAGGAGATCCTCTTTCCTGCGCCTGGACATTCACAACGAGATCGCTCCGCGGCTCTCAGGTTCTTGGAGGAGGCACCCGATGGCTTTCTCATCCACTCCTTTGCAAGTGACGATCCCCTGCCCATTCGCGACTACGTCAAAAAGCGCCTTGGGCGGGGGTCCAACAGAGCAACACAGACTGCCCCGCTCTACACCGTATCTGCTCCCGATCGGGAGGATCCAGATCGGATAGCCCGCGCGCTTTCAATCTGGAACGAGGCTCACGATCCACGCGGAACGCCTGTGCAGGTCTATCTCCGCCGTCGCGGCCTTGCCCTGCCCGATGAAGCTGCCGGAGAGGCTATCCGCTTTCATCCCTCTTGCCCGTTCGGCGACACCCGAACGCCCGCGATGGTATGCCTTGTTCGCGACATAGTGACGAACAAACCCAAAGGGATCCACCGAACCGCCCTCACTCGTGAGGGCGATAAAGTCCAAGTCGGAGGCTTTGATCGTCTTAGCCTCGGCTCTCTTCAAAACAGCGCCATCAAAATCACGCCCGATGAGGACGTCACTGTCTGCTTGGGCGTTAGCGAAGGTATCGAGAACGCTCTTAGCCTCCGTACTATCGACCGGTTCGGCACCTCCCCGATTTGGTCTCTTATCTCAGCAGGTGGTCTCAGGAATCTGCCGGTCTTGGTCGGCATTGAGACTCTCTGGATCGCCGTTGATCACGACACGGCCGGAATTTCCGCCGCCCGTTCAATGGCGCAGCGTTGGCTAGCCTCTGGAGCCGAGGCATTCCTAGTCACTCCATCAGCGGTCGGCCAAGATCTCAATGGCATTCTCATGCTGGGGACAACCTGATGTCGATCCCCGCCTCAGCATACACGATCGAGCATCTTGAACCCGGGACCGAGCACTTAGATCCGGGAGCGGATGCAGGACCTCTGAAACTTGAGACCATACCCTTGGGCGAGTTTGTTCGATTAGACCTTCCGATAAGAAAGCAAATTATCACGCCCATCCTCCCAGAGCGGGGTTTGGCGATGCTCTTTGCCGCGCGGGGTGTTGGCAAAACGCAGGTCGCTTTCGGGCTCGCTTATGCAGTAAGCAGCGGCGGCGAGTTTCTCCGCTGGCGAGCCTCCAAACCGCGACGCGTTCTCTACATCGATGGAGAGATGCCGCAAGAGACGCTCCAAGCGCGTGTTAAGACGCTCATGGTTGCGACCTCACATCGTCCCCCGCAGGATGACTATTTCCGACTGCTGTCAATGGACAGGCAACCGCTCGGGGTGTCGATCAATCTCGCTGAACCGGCGCATCAGGCTGCTATTGAGGCACAACTGGATGGAACGGAGCTTTTGGTAATCGATAATCTCTCGACCTTGGTGAATGGCGGGCCCGAGAACGATGCCGCGTCTTGGGACGCCATGCAAGCATGGTTGCTGAAGTTAAGGCGACAAGGGATTAGTGTACTTTTGGTCCACCATGCCGGTCGGGGAGATAACGCTCGCGGCACATCGAAGCGCGAGGATGTCCTGGATACCGTCATCCAGCTCAAGCGCCCAGATGATTATGATCCCGAAGAAGGAGCGCGCTTCGAGGTCCACCTTACGAAAGCCCGTGGCATTTTCGGTGAGGACGTCCTCCCCTTTGAGGCCAAGCTCAGTGTGGTCAACGGTCAAGACGAGTGGGAGTGCACCCCTCTGAGCGATCTGCGGATCGAGCATGTTGCTGAATTATCGCAGGAGGGCTGCAGTGTCAGAGACATCGCTGAGCGGACTGGCATCCCTAGGTCAACAGTAAGCCGCATTCAAGCAAAGTTGCGAGCCGAAGGGCGTCTTCAAAAATAGGCCGCGGAAGTGTCCAGCTGTCCCGCACCCTAGTGCGTGGGACAATGGGACAGATACTCAAGGATCGAGTTGGGACACGTGGGACACATGGGACAACGCGAACTGAACCAGAACAAGAATTTGGATCCAGGCTTGTCAGCGCTGCCAAGCACGTATGTGAAAGGAGATGGCTATGCATATTGAACTGCACATTGATGGAGTAACTGTTGTCGATGGGGAACTCGACCTACGCTCAGTGATCAACCGATTGGAGGAGGCTGAGGAGTACGGTCTCTGGGCCAGCTCGCCACTAACATTCGATCAGGCAAAGGAACTCTTGATCCGGTTGGACACAAGGACTCTTGAGCTTGTCCGGCAGATTGTGCTTCGGGGCGGGAGCATTACGTGGCCTCACGCAGCGCAGATCTGCGGTATTCCGGACGAGGACTACGACGCATTCTACAGAGAATGGGTGAAGCCGCTTAATCGGGTTGTCGCAACTGTGAGAGGTGAAGAAGATAGTGTGCTGATTGCTTGGCGGCCTGACCAGGGAGACTGGGAAAGCGACGCTGAGGGTAATACTAGGTTCGACATTGATGGGCAGGCGCTAAAATCGCTGCGGAAGGTGTTGATCGGGTAACCGAGGCGAATGACTTTCGGTAATACGGAGGGCGGCCTTCACTGCCCTCTGTCATCATCAGGCTCACAGTGCTTGCTCTGGAGCGCAGATCAGATTCCGTATTGCCTTCTGGCAGTCAGGGGCAAGCCTCAGCATCGCGGTTGCTCCGCTTTCCGACTTCCGCTCGCAGCTTTCCGCCGCTCGATCTGACCGTCTTATATCCACCAGGAATTTTGAGCCCTATCATGAAAAGCCCTAAGCCACAGAAGCGGACTACCAAGGCGTTAGCCGCCGTGCCGGAGTCGCCCAATCCGAGCGAGCGGGAACTGTCCGCTATTGCAGCAGACCGGCAGAAGCTCGCGACATTGTCTCGCCCGGTGCGGGTTGGCGTTCAGCGCTCAGCCGCTGGACACCTCTGCATCGGTGCTCCTCATAATGACGAAGGAGGAATGCTGGATCGCCTATCCGCAGCACTTGGCTCGAACTCATCCGAGCTTGCCCTGGAGACCCTTCAAGGATTGATCCAGATAACCAGAGCTGATCTGTCACCCGAGGACAGGGCCATGGCAGTGAACGGCATGTTGGCCATTGTATCGGGCGTGCAGCCACAGAATGCGATGGAAGGGGCGCTAGCGGTGCAGATAGCTGCCACTCATCACGTCGCGATGATGCTCCTGGCCCGCGTTGGACGGGCGGAGCACATTCCAATGCTGGAGAGCAATGGCAACATGGCTGTGAAGCTCCTTCGGATCAGCAGAGAGCATGCAGAGGCTCTCGCGAAGCTGCGGCGCGGCGGCAATCAGACAGTTCGAGTCGAGCATGTGCACGTCCATTCCGGAGGCCAAGCCATTGTCGGCACCGTCACCCACCCCGGAGGGAGGGGGACGGAAAACAAAACTGATGATCAACCCCATGCACCCGGAGCGGAAAATGCGGACACCCGATTTCTTGCGACTGAACCTGTCACCTCGTTGTGGAGCCAAGACGCGCAGCGGGAGTCCGTGCCGGTCGCCGGCCGTGAAGGGCCGGACGAGGTGCCGGATGCACGGAGGCACGAAGGGTAGTGGCGCACCGAAGGGGCGCGCCAATGGCAACTATCAGCACGGACACTTCACCTGCGAGGCCATTCAGGGCCGCCTCGCAGTTCGGAAATTGATCCGACAGGCGAAGAGCACGCTTGCGCGACTTACCTAGGATTGGCCCGAGGTGCCTCACCTCTCTTTAGCCTGCGTTCCTCTGCTGATTTCAATTCGTTGTCGCGCCCTGAAAACTCCCAATCCCTTACGAAGGTCCGCTTTGGTCGCATGAGTAGACCAGAGCGCTACTTCCGAGAAGTGCCAGGACCGGACCTTCCTGCTGAACTGCTGGTGGGCGTTTTTATCCGGCACGCACTTGGGTGTCCTTGGTCTAGAGCATCGGACGGTTTGTTCTACCCGCTCGGTTCCCACCTCTGCCTAGCCGAGAGGGGCGGGGCGTCGTGGATCCGCCTTTCCGTCCGATGCTCTAGCCCGACGTTGGATCGATCACAGGAACGAAGCGCGATATCCAGGCCGTAATCATCGTTGCGGCATACGCCGCATCCACCGCTCGGGTCAGAAGGTGATCGGCCGGGTCAAGCGACACAAAGCTCTTGGGATGGCGCGCCGCCTGGAAGATTGCGCCGGCGCTCTCGATGCTCACGACCTCGTCCCGAGGCGAGTGCAGGATCAGCAAGGGACGATTGAGATGGGCAATCCGGTGCCTCTGATCCTGATCGCGCAAGTCCTCGACGAAAGCCCGCCTGATGACGAAGGACTCTCCGCCCAGCCTCACACACGCCTCGCCTTCCGTGATGATCTGGTCGAGGCTGCGGTCGAACAGACGCATCACATGCTGCGTGTCGCAGGGAGCCCCCTATTGTGACCACGGCGGCGATGTCCGGCAGCCGCCCGGCCGCGGCCAGGACTGCGGCACCCCCGAGGCTGTGGCCGATGAGGATCCTGGGCGGGTAGCCTCTCTGCTCCATGGTCTGGACTGCAATCACCAGATCGGCGACATCCCGGCTGAAGGTAGCATCCGAGAAATCGCCCGAACGCTGTCCTAGCCCGGTGAAGTCAAACCGGAGAACGCCGATCCCGCGGGCGGCGAGAGCGCGGGCGATCCGCACCGACGCTACCGAACTCTTGCAGCACGTGAAGCAATGCGCAAGGACTGCGGCGGCGGTCGCGGCTCCCTCCGGCAGGTCGAGCCGGCCCGACAGGTGCTGACCTTGTGATCCCAGGAAGTCAAAGATTTCCGTCCGCACGGACATCGCTACGGGTAACTGACCGGCGGGGGCGGAGGCTCGGGCAGCGGGATGAACTCGGCCTCGTCTCCTGGCACCGTGTCGAACCGGGCCGCCTTCCAGTCGGCCTTGGCCTGCTCGATCCTGTCCTGCCGCGATGAGACGAAGTTCCACCAAATGAAGCGCGGGCCATCCATTGGCTCGCCGCCCAGCATCATGAAGCGGGCATCGCTGCGGGCCCGGATCGTGATGCGGTCCCCCGGCCTGAAGACCAGAAGCTCACCGGCAGGGAACACGTCGCCGGCGACCTCGACCTCGCCCGAGACGGTGTAGATCGCGCGCTCGTCATAATCCGGATCCAGGGGCACCGAGGCCCCTGCCCGCAGCGCCACGTCGGCGTAGAACATCGGGCTGGAGGTCTTCACCGGCGAGGTCGCCCCGAGGATCGAACCGGCGATGATCCGCACCGTCTTGCCGTCGCCATCGAGCACCGGCATCTCGCCCGCGTCGTAATGGACGAAGTCGGGCGTGGCCTCCTCGTCCTTTGCCGACAGCGCCACCCAGCTCTGGATGCCGAACAGCTTCGAGCCCGTCGTGCGCAGCTCCGGCGCGGTCCGCTCGGAATGGACGATGCCGCGCCCTGCCGTCATCCAATTGAGTTCGCCAGGCCTGATCGGCAGTTCGGTCCCGAGCGAGTCGCGGTGCATGATCTCGCCGTCGAAGAGGTAGGTGACGGTGGAGAGGCCGATATGGGGATGAGGCCGCACGTCCATGCCGGATCCGAGCAGGAACTCGGACGGCCCCATCTGGTCGAAGAAGATGAAGGGGCCGACCATCTGCCGCTGCGCCGAGGGCAGCGCCCGGCGCACCTCGAAGCTGCCGAGGTCACGGGCACGAGGCACGATTACGGTCTCGATCGCCTCACAGGCGAACTTGTCGCCAGGCTGCGGGTCGTCAGCGGGATTCCAGCTCATCTGATGCTCTCCTTGACCTGTACAGGTGCTGTTGATGTGTCCGGCCTTCGCCGATGCCTTGGGCGCTTGGTGGAGGATTGCCCCTGACATAGGACCACGGTCGCCGCCGACCAGAGAACGGGCCCATGGCTGTCGGCACCTGCCCTTGGCCAAAGATCGGCCGTGAGACGAGAGCAGCTTCAGGCCAGGATCGTTTTGCCGTCCGCTATCTTCAATCGGCCTCCTCAAGGAACAACAAGCGGGGATCATGCCCCCTCTTGCCCGTCGCTCAGCCCCCAAGCCCGCAGATGTTCCTCAAGGGCGTCATCCGTATCGGCCGGAACAGAGGGACCACTCCAGGCCGTCGACCCGAATGTGGTGCCCGTTCCGTCCCGCCCGACAATTCGCCAGAAATGCAGCGCAGCACTCCGTTCCTTGTGCCCCATCTCGGCGCGTGCTGCATCCGCTTCGGGCCGGGTCGCCTCCCGTAGCCGATAGCGCCGCGATGGGTTGTCAGCAAACCATAAGTCGTCGGGTGTCATGTTGCCTCCAACCAATTCAAGCTCGGCAAGCGCCTCTCGGGCAGTTCCTGGCCGAACGTGCGTTCGGTCCGCACATCCCACGGGTGCCGACGCATCAAACGTCCGGCATGACGACCATCACGTTCGGCCGTGCCAGCTGCCGTCTCAGATCGCTGCAATCCTGAGCCCGGAGCCCGTCGAGAAACTCCAACCCCGCGTTTGCCGGGGAATCGAGGAGATGCACCTCCAAGCTCCCGCCCTGTGGCGCGGCAGTCGCTATCGTGACCAAGCCCGTCGGTGTCTCCCGCTCGATTCTGGCTCCGAGAATGTCGTCGCACTGAAGCCGCAGGATGAACTCCATGGTCATCTCCTCAGTTCGTTCGCACTCTGACAGCGCCAAACGACACTTTATCAGATGTTGGGGCCCTGAGGCGCACTTCAGACGTGCGATAGGTCGATCAGGATCGCGTCACGACAACGGCCGCAGATCTGCCTCGATCTGCTGGCGCCGGCCTTCCAGGAACGGCGGCAGCGAGAGCGTCTCGCCGAGAT
>NZ_QDAH01000129.1 GCF_003075415.1 Microvirga sp. KLBC 81 | reverse complement strand
ATCGCCTGCCTGTTCCTGCGGCATCTGCGGTTGCAAGCCGCCGGTCGGGGAAAAAGATGCGGGGGGACCGCCGCCGCACCCGCGCTTGCCAGCCATTCGGCGCATGCTGCTTGATCATCTGGCACACGCCATGCGCCTGCGATGTCCATTCTGCCGGGCCCGCTTCACTCTTGGTTCGATGAGGGGAGTGCCAAAGTAGTGCTAGAAGCTGTTCTTAACAATAGAAGTATAGCAACTCCCGCATGAGCCCAGCCAGTGATCGCGAATTCTGCTCCGAAGCGAACTGGGAGTTCCTAGAGCGTTTTCCGGCTATTCCGAGTCAGAGGGATTCCGCTCTGAGATCTGATGTGGCCTGCTTGTCTCCAGACATGGAGGCACGGCCTGGCACGCGCTTACAGTCAGGATCTGCGGGAACGGGTGATCAGGACCGCGGTGAGCGGCACCTCGGTGCGGCCGGCCGCGGCTCGCTGTGGAGTTGGCGTTTCAACCGCTATCCTGTGGGTGCGCCGGCCCGATCCGGCGAAGTCAGAGCGCGTCGGCAGGGTCAGCCCAAGGGCTCCAAGCTCGATGCGCATGCAGCCTTTCTCCTCGAATTGATCGAGGCCTCGTCGCAGATCAGCCTTCACGAGATGCAGGTGAAGCTGAGGGAGGAGCGCGGCGTCTCTGCGGGCATCGGCACACTGTGGCGCTTCTTCAAGACACGGGCGATCACAGTCAAAAAACCCGCCCACGCCTGCGAGCGCGACCGGCCCGACGTCAGGGCCGCGCGCGAGGCTTGGTTTGACGGGCAACTCGATCTCGCCCCCGAGCGACTGGTGTGCATCGACGAGACCAGTGCCTCAACCAAGATGGCGGGCCTGTACGGACGCTGTGCGCGAGGCCAGCGCCGGCGGGTTGGCCTTCCGCATGGGCATTGGAAGACTACGACCTTTGTGGCGGGCCTGCGCTTGAGCGGGTTCTCCGCGCCGATGGTGCTCGATGGGCCAATGACTGGCCCGTGGTTTGTGGCTTATGTCGAGCAGATCCTCGTGCCGACACTGCAGGTCGGCGACGTGGTGATCTGGACAACCTGCCGCCGCGTAAGAGCGCAGCCGTGCGAGCGCTCATCGAAGCCGCCGGCGCCACGCTGATGCGCCTGCCGCCGTATTCGCCCGACTTCAACCCGATTGAGAAGGCCTTCGCCAAGCTCAAGGCGCTGCTGTGCAAGGCTGCGGCTCGCACGAAGGAGGCGCTCTGGCAGACCACCGGTGAGCTGCTGGACGCGTTCTCGCCCGAGGAGTGTGCCAACTACTTCAGGGAGGGATAGGAACCGGTGTAAGCGGAAAACGCTCTAGAAACAGTCCGGGTCCGGCGGAGGTCAGCGCCTGATGGGCCAGACAAAAACTGAGCGTTATCCTCATCTACTGACACCCTTTAGTTTGGCATTTTTTCTCATTTTGCTGCTCAAACCCAGTCTCGAAAAAGGTAAAGTGGTCGAGGGTCGCGCGTTTCCAAGAGGGTGCCGAAGCCTGACCTGGAAGCGGATGGGAGCCCGCCCGCTCGGCAGTATAGCCGCGACGGGTTGCGTCACGAGACCGAGTTGACGGATGCCAAATGAGCTCTGATCGAGCCGCACACCCGAGAATGGCCCCATTGCTGGCCCGTCGGAAATCCTGATGACGATCTTCTGTGTTCGGCTGGTTCAGCTTGTGACGTGACGCCAGTTGCTTGAGAATCTCAACCACCTTCTGATCATGGCCGAGTGCGAGCGGGTCGAGCGGGAGGTCGCCCACAGATCCGTCATCCTCCTCGTTCACCGCTTGGGACAGCACTCATCATTGTGGGACGGCATCTTATTTGAGCGGAGCGACCTGAGCTTCTTTTCAATTGCAGAGGACCTTCAACCTCTTCCACCTAGCCAGACTAATATAGTTGGTCAGGCCAGCAGACACGACCGCACGCTTTTCCGTTGTCATCAGGAGAGCCCTCGTTGTGCAGGAGGAACAAGCGAGAAACGCCCCTGCCGATCTCTGGTCCATCCTGGACATTTCGAGTGGCTCGCAAACAAATACGCAGCGAGCCACTCCGAGTGCCGCCAGTCTATAGCGCGGTTGCGGGAGATCCGCCGTCGACAACGATATGATTTAGCCTTGGCGGGCTTAGATCACGATGAAATCGGACGCAGTCAGGCTCAGACCCTGTGTCAGCGACGCGATCTTGATCCCTGCATACGCAGTCCCCGTTCCGTCCGCATCATAAAGCAACGCCCCCGAGACATTATTATAGATGAGACGGTCATCGGCATCTTTGGGTGCGCTGCCGATAACGAAAGCTCCAGCCGACAGGACTCCGTCTGTCCCAAGTGCCGTTAGAAAGGCATTATCGAGACGCAGCGTATCATTGCCATCGTTGAAATCAGTGATTGTGATGATATTCTCCGGACTCGGCGCGAAATTGAACACGAATGTGTCATCCCCGGCACCACCGGTTAGAATGTCCTGTCCTCCGAGACCTTTTATGAGGTCATTGCCGCCCTTGCCGTTGATCTTGTCGGCGCCCTCTGTACCCGTCAGGTTGTTTGCCTTACTGGTCCCGTTGATCTCGACATACTCTTCCGGAACAGGAAGAGGTGCGGGCTCTTGTTCCGGCGTCGAAGGATATGCCGGCGGCGGGGATGTCGACGGAGTGGCCCCAAAGCCGTCGTCAGCGTCCGTTCCAGCGGAGATTCGAAGATCTCCAATATAGAACGTGGCAATGTTGGCTGTCGCTGTGTAATTGCTGCTCACCGTTAAGGTATTGAGTCCAGCAGTGGTACTTGTAACCTCGACATGGTAGTAACCATTGGGCCGCTTTTCGATAGAATACGTTCCGGCTGTCGAACCGTAAACATTAGCTGTCCCGGCAGCGACCCCAGCGAGATTGAGCATCACCTTTCCGTTGCCAAAGGCGATGACGACTGCCGCAGCAGATCCGGCCTTGATGTTGATACCAATCGTTGTTGGTGCCGTGGAACCAGTATCCGCATCGATGATGAATCCAGCGTTGCTGCCGGTCGCGTTAATGGCATCAGCTGTCATGGTGCCATCGATGTCGAGAGCAGTATTGGAAATCCGCGTTCCTCCAAAGACGCTTTCACTCGTCCACTGACTAAAGCCATCATAGAAGTCGGTGATGTGATAAGCCGACAAAGGCGACTTGGCATCAGGAGAAGTCGTCGAAGTAGGCGTCGTCGGCGAGGCTGGTGGCTCTGCGGTAGCAGCAACCGCGCCATATAGACCTGGATCCTTTCCATCCGGAGAAGATACGGTATCGAGCTTTACGGCGACAGCATCCTGAGCATTTGAGAACGCGCGAATGTAGTCGATTTTCATCTGCATTGCAGGATTCGATGCGCTGGCCTGCTGGTTTGTCGCGAGGTTCGCGAGAATATACATTGGGCCGTGCATATCGGTCGGAGTCGGCTTAGACCCCATGAACTGACCGTCGAAATAGAATTCAATGACATCGGGCTTCCAATTCATCCCATAGGTATGATAGCCTGCGGTCTGCGACGGATTGTTGGTGAACACTTGCAGGTTTGCGTTGCCGTCCTTGTTAGGCTCTGGATCCGTTGTGTGAATCCAGCGGTAAGTACCGACATCATATTCACCGTAGTGTTCAACGATATCCAGCTCCTGCCAACCGGGCAGATTGTTCGGGTTGGGCCAAGGCTGATCGGGCAGCAGCCAGAATGCGTCCCAGCTGCCCCGAACACTGCTCAGATCGGCGCGCATCTCGAAATAGCCGTATGTCTGGGAGAACTCGCCCTTTGTGTGAATCAGCCCCGCCTCCCAGGCACCTGGATAACCATAAGCTGTTGGATTCAGAGCGGCCGTGACGATCAGTTCACCATTGGCGACCTTGAATGGATCATACCCTGATCCAGGATCAACGAACGATGACGTGCCAAATCCAACGTCTGCGTAAGCGTCACCACGGTGCTCCGGGCGAATGTCCGACCAAACAGTATTTTCTCCATTTTGCGAGATGCTACGGGTGTTGAACTCTTCGTCGAAGGTAAGCTTGTAACCAGAAAGATTTAACACGAATTTGCCCCTAAGAAATTTTTAAATATTTGAACGCACAACTTTCTATACTGCGCAGATAAAACGCCCTGCGCAGCCACTCTTGTGATTGCTCATTCAATAATGCTTGGCCGCCTTCTTGCGCCAACTGAACTCCCCGTTTTGCCGCAAAGAAGCCCAGAAGATACGCGGTCTGTTTGTACGTTTAAAATACTCCGATCAATGCTATGGATATCCTCAGACTGTAAATAAGTTCTCAGACATCAAAGCTGATACATAAATAATAAATAGAGGTGTAAAGTTTATGCCGTCTGTGAACAGGAAAACTCAAACAAGGCACGCATGTAGGTGCTTACGGAGAGCGGATTTGCTCTCGGCCATTCAAGAATCCGACAAGAAGTGAAACGGGCTGATCTAGGTTCGATCCATATCCGCCGGAGGAACGTCATTATTGTTCCGCAGCCCGGGCAAGTGGATTAAAGATCGTCTGATGGATATGACCATTAATGTGCCCCGAATCTGTTGACTCACACCATTCTGATACATGGTTTAGTTTGTCCAATTGGCGGTGAAATAAGGCGAAAAAAAGACATACTCATCCCGAGGCCCCGCTTCCACCTCAAACCCAGGTTTCGGCGTGCACTCGGTATGGCATGGACCTGGATTTGAGCGCTCATGCTTGACGCAATTTCGCTTGAGGCGAAAAGTTCTAATTAGCGAGCAGAGAAATCTCACCTCCCGGTGCGTGAAGAGGGAATGATCATAGCTTTTGATGTGCGGGAGGCTTGCGACGATGCACCTTGATCCTCATTGAGCGTCAGACAGTTGTTTGTTCCGCTCAAGACATCCTGCACGGTCGCGTAGCGAGTACGGCAAGGACGATTTTGCACCGAGGCTTGTCAATCCGCTTTCGCTCGGTTCTGCTTGATCGAGGCAAGCACCCTGCGTTCATATTCAATAAGGATCAACGACCCAGATCATTGCCCGTCCAGCATATGCTTTTGACCACTGGCCTCGCTCCTGGTGAAGCAACTGGTCAGTTGCAAGCTCTCCATCTGAATGGGCCTATCAAGGGTCAATAATTCTCAACCCAGGGCCCTGAATCGGGATCCGAGCACAAACAAAGTCCCGAAGTAGACTCCACCTCCGAAAGCAGCTGTCAGCGCAAGCCTAATAGCCACATGAACGTCGAACTGATCCAAGTTGTACCGTAAGGCTGTGACTGAAAGGGTCATTGCAAAGCAGGCGAGAAAAACTTTGGAAAGGTTTCTGAGTTGCGAGAGAACACTTATGCCGATCAAACTCTCCGCGGAGGCCAGAGTCAGCGCAAATATCACCAAGGCCGCGATGCCGCGGGCAACAATCACACCCTCGAATGAGAAGAAATAGAACCCTAACGATATGAGCAGGATCCTTACAGAGAGATCCGCAAAATTGACTTGAAAGATGACATTAGGACGATTGATTGCGAGTGCGAGAGAATAGAGCGGCTGAAAGTAGGCCGTCAGAGCAATAGGAAAGGCAATCCAACGCAGGTAGAAAGCCGCATTATCCCATTTGCTGCCTAAAATAAGATCAACAATCATATCTGACGTCGAAGATATGCCGGCACATATCGGCATCGCAAGCAACATCGTATAGTGCGAGGCTTTCAGATATGCGCCTTTCAGTCTATCGAGATTATCATTGATTTTAGAGAAGGCTGCCATCACCGGCTGCATTGCCGGCCCAATCAGGCTTTGAGTAGGCAATACCGCAAGGTCGCTCGCCATGGTGTACTGCCCCAGTTCGGCTTTAGACACGTAGCGGCCGAGCACCACCCGATCGAGTTGCCAGTTTATGGCAGCGACTATCTGAGCAGAGGTAAACCAGCCTATGAACTTGGAGAACTCCGGCAGCTTAGCGAGGGAAAACGCCGGCCTGTACGGTGCAAGAACATACGAGAACATTGTTGGTATAACAGAAGAGGCTACGCTACTAACTGCAATCGCCCAGTATCCCCCTCCCAGATAAAGCACTGCGATCGCAAGAGAGGCAGCGAGTATCTTGCCGGAAAAGTCAGCCAAGAAATATTTTTTGAAATCTAGCTGCTTGTAGAAGTTTACCATAGCAGGGCTGTATACCCCCCTAGCCATTGGCCCCATGGCGAGCACAGCGACCAATGCGGCAAGACGCTCGTCAGAATAGATAATGGAAAATGGCCAAGCCGCAGCAAGGATGAATCCCCCTAGCAAGCAAGCCCTCATAGCACCTAACGTGAAGGCAGTGTCCAAATGCAGCTTTGAAATTTGTCTCAGACGCGTCAAAGCCTGCGCCAATGGAATCTCAAGAACGGTATCCGTTATCGCAATAAGAGTCATTGCTATAGCGGTCAGCCCAAAATCCGTCGGACCTAGCGTCCGGGCAAGAATGAGCAGAGTGGCAAAATCGATCGCTCGGCTTGCCAACCTCGACGATACCGACCATCCGGCGCCCAAAATTGTCTTCGCCGTAAGCATCACATGATCCTGCGCTTACAACCGGCCGTCCATAACAGCACCTGCTTCAATCATGCGAAATGTGCCGCTCATAGAATTGCGCCGGCTCTTTCTTTTTAGGGTTGCATGGAGCCTGCGCGCCATTTGAGTTCGGTGAGTTTGTCGGGCAGCGACACGTGAGGTCAAGTCATCGGATGCCCAAGTCCATCCGTGAAGGTGCGGACTGCACTCCAAGACGCGAACTGATGAGCCCAAGAGCCCTTGGCTAAATATTTCCGGCACATCCCAGAGACCGACTTCGATAACTCGTCATGTCTACAAACAAGGTAACAACTGTCCTCCTTGGAACCGACGGTGATGGATAATGCGGCACTGTCCGGTACTTTCATGATCCCTTATTCCAATCCACGCCTCTGAGTTCGGGACACTTTACCCCCACGGAAAGCAAGGCCCATATTACGTCAGCAACTTCACTCTTCTATGACTCTAAATATCCATAAGCTCCTCTAGAGCCAATTCCGGCGAGATGATATTTAGAACGCCCAAAAAAAATGCTGGAACGATTCCTTCGGAGGACAGCTCTCGCATGAGCCTCAAGGTCTTGTACATCTTACCGCCTACCAAAATTTATGCCGGCATAGAGCGTGTAGTTGACGAAGTATGCTCGGAACTTGCGGAGAGATATCACACCGATCTTGCAATCGATGTTCTGTACACCTCTGATTTCAAGAATTTCGAGATAGGCAACCGGAAGTATAGGAAAATAAAGAAATTAACCGGGGGAAGGTTGAATCTCATGCTCACAGTGAGAAGGGTTGTGAGCGAAGCCAAATACGACCTTGTTGTAGTCCCGCAGGTAGAGGCGACCGTCATTTTTTGGCTGGCATGCCTTGGGCTTCGAAGAAGTTTTGCCTTGTATCTCCATGGAAATCCTAGATTGGAGATGAGCCATCTGAAGGCAAAGCTGCTATTCTTTATCATGGGCAGGTTTATCCTTCATCGCCTCTCCTATGTATTCGGCACTTCGCCAAAACAACTTGAATCATTTAAGGCGATGTTCCCGAGCAACGTTCCGCATCACTGGGTTCCGAACCCCGTACGGAGATTTGACGGCGACAACAACGAAGCCATCCCAGACTCAGAAATCGTCACTTTCGTCAATGTGGCGCGCTTCTCCTACCAAAAGGGGCAAGACATTTTGCTCAGCTCTTTTGCGAAGCTGCACAAGCTCCGCAGAAATGTCAGGTTGAGGATGGTAGGATATGGGAACAGCGAGCCTGATCTGAGGCAGCAAATAAAAGACCTCGATCTCGAGGGGGTTGTTAGCATTGAGTTTTATCCGGACAATCCTCAGGCTGCGCTATCTGCGAGTGACGTCTATGTGTCTCCATCACGATGGGAGGGTTGGTCTCTAGCAATATGCGAGGCCTTGAGGTTCGGACTACCTGTTGTTGCGACAGATTGTGAGTTTGGGCCCAGCGATATATTGACGGACCAGCGGCTGGGCCGGCTCGTCTCACTGCTGGACGAGGATCAACTTGTTTCGGCGATGCAGTATTATTGCGACAATATACAACTCGAGAAGAAATACTCGGAATACAGGAAGAGCTTTGTGGACAGGTACAGCGTGGAAAGAGTCGTTCATGTCCACGCTGACGCACTCATGCGTGCGGCTAAATAGACTGCTCCGGTTTAGTCAGTGCATACTGCGGGTGCGTTGCACCGCTGAACGCCTGTTTGCTGATGGCTTCTCGTAATATCCATCTCAGAAGTTGTCGTCTCACCATCACCAGGCAGAGTGTTAAGGTCTGAATTGATGATGATGTCGAAGAGATCGGCATCACCGCTATGATGCCAGCATGGAGGACAGCCACAGAGCGGTCCCCACCTAAGCTACCCGTTCCGGGGGCTCTGAGTTCGGGCAGATGGCTTATGTTTTTTGAAGCCTGCCACGTGCTGAGGCATTGACCCGGAAGCCCTCAGTTCGCGGACCTGCACATAGGGAGAACGATCTTGATCCTCGCCTCTACTCGTCGCACCTTGATTAAGGGTTCTGTGGCACTTATCACCGCTCCCGTCATTATTCGCGCAGTCATGCGAAGCTCCAATGCCAGCATGGCGGATCCGACTGAAGGCCGCTCGCTCGTGTTTGACGAGCCATTCGTCACCTTGGACCCATCAGTGTGGGATGCAGGGCCGAAGGCAACGACTCTCGAGCCTGGATTCTATGGCAGGTCTGCGTTCGCTCGAATTACAGGTGAAGAAGGCTTCAATCCGTATTCGATTGTCGAAGACCCGAGTGCAACCGACAGGAAAGCACTTCAGATCTCCGTGAAGTACATAGGACAGGCAATGAAAGTTCCCAATTATTATGGGAACAATCATCGTGAATTCCAGTGGGTCTCGGGCAACATCCAGACCGCCAGACGAGATGGAACAATCACGAAGGGCTGGCGCCAAGGATATTTCGAGGCACGAATGTGGGTCCCGAAGCATCCTTTGACCTGGTCCGCATTTTGGCTAATGAACGGACGCAGCATTCTTTGGCCCCAAACCAGTATCGAGATCGATGCCATGGAGCATAAGGGCTTTGAGCCGACCCTCTATGGGACCTATCTCCACGAGTGGGGCAAACCTGACGAACACCACGAAGGCATTGGCGTTCCGACCGGTCTTGATGTTACGCAGGGATATTACCGGTATGGAGTGCTGATCGAAGGTGCTGAGTGCACGCCATATTTCGAGCGCAGGCCGGCCCTGCAGTCGGGAACGGACCAGCCGATCAGATGGACGATTGGACGATCAGCTGAGATGGACGAGCAAAAGGACGTGCTCTGGCCACTTCTTACTTTGGCACTTCGCTCCGATGTGCAGTTTCCTTCTGCGCTTCAGGAAGAGGATAAGCTGGCGCACCTTCGAATAGATTATTTTCGTGTCTACGCCTGATTCACCTGCGCGAAAGGGGAGCGCAGGTTCACAGACACGAAATTTCACCGCTGTCGTCCTCCGATCCGAGGCTCTGGCATTAAAGGTATTCAACTGAGCATACGCTGTAGTGGTGTGAGTTTGAAGTTGATTTGCAGTTTGGCGGTAGCGGGAGCAGCCTGAGAGCCTCTCTTCTGGGAGGCTGTCATGGCCCGTGGACCCAAGCCGATTGCGCTGTCCCTCACCCTACCCGAGCGGGAGACGCTGCAGGCCCTCGTTCGCCGGCGCAGCACCCATCAGGATGTGGCGATGCGAGCCCGGAGGGACTATCAGGAATTTCGTGTGGGGCCTTACGATGATCTGGAAGGAGACATCGCATGGCACGCCGCAAGGAATCCC
>NZ_QDAH01000128.1 GCF_003075415.1 Microvirga sp. KLBC 81 | reverse complement strand
AAAAAGTTTGCGCGGTGTTGAGTGGAGGGAACTGGGATTTGTGCGACCTTGCCGAGATATACAAGGTAGCGGGGTAATCAGTTCCAGCTTCGGTCAGTTCACCACTTGGATCGCAGCAGTTGAACGTCTGCAATCCTCATCGCCAAGCAAGAATCTGCCGGTTCGGAATCGACCCCAACCTTGCCATGCAACAAATGTCTACCATCTTATGTGTCCGTCCAAGGGCCGACCGACCGCTTCCCACCCAAGCACGACACATTGCGCCGCGAAAGCGAAAAACCTCGCAGGTCTCGCGCATCTCTATGTGGGGTCCATTGAAGTCACTCGACCACCACGCTTCTTGTTGTCAAGCCCGGCTCAACCCCAAAGCCTCGGCAGAATGGTGAATAGCCGTACGAGGTCGGCTGGCTGCGATTCCAAGGCTCGACTGGGATCAACGATGATCGGCTCGTGCTGTCTTTGGGGAGCTAGCACTGGCACGGCCGACATCGGGCAAGCCTAAGTGCTACAGCATCGGACGTGAAAAGTGGATTTGCACTTTTGGGATTCCATCCGATGCTTTCTCCTTCAATGAGAGCATCGTTGAGAGCGGAACCGGAGGTCCGCGTCAGCGAATAACCGGGGCCACTTTTCGCTGACGCGGCCCTTCGGTTCCGCACGATGCTCTAGCGGGAGACCTGACTGACCGCGTGCAGCAACTCCTCGATCCGGAATGGCTTCTCCAGGTGCGCTGCCCCCTTGAGAGCCTCCGGAACGCTCGCGCTGCTGTACCCGGTTGAGTAGACGAACGGCACGTTGCGCCGCTGGAGCGTTTCCGCCACCCTGAGGCCGCTCTCACCCCGCAGATTGATATCCAGCACGGCACAGGTGAGGCTCTCGCTCTCGGCCAGGGGCAAAGCCTCGGCGAGGCTGGGAACAGGGCCAACGACTTCGGCCCCACATCCTTCGAGAGCCCGGCAGAGATCATCGGCGATATAGTACTCGTCCTCCACCAGAAGGACCCGGCTGCCGGTCAGATCAGGCTTGTCAGGTTTGACGTCGCTGATTGCGCTCATCGTCGTTACCCTCTCGGCCGGATTGCTCCTGTCGCGGCGTGACGTCCATCGCGGCGTTCTGCTCATTGAGCGGGATCTCGATGACGCAGTGGATGCCGCCGGGCGTGAACTGCAACTCCGTCTGGGCATCCAGCTCATAGCGGAGAGTTCGCTCGATCAGCTCCGAGCCGAAGCCCCGCCGCCGGGGCGCCATGCCTGCGATGCTGACGGCGCTCTCGCGCCATTCCAGCCTGAGCCTCCGATCCCCATCAGCTCCCTCAATCCGCCACGCCACATCGATGTGACCTGTATCCCCGGACAGGGCGCCGTATTTGAGGGCATTGGTCGCAAGCTCGTGGATCGCCAGCCCGATGGAATCGGCCGTCCTGGCCCGCAGGCGCACCGGCGGGCCGTCGATGTGGGCCTTCTCCTCGTCCCGGACGGCAAGGTAGAGCAGTTCCTCTCGAACAAACTCCTCCAGGTCGACCCCGGAATCGGGAGCCCGAGTGGCCATGGCCTGGGCGCGGGCGAAGGCCTCGATGCGCCCTTCAAGGTGCATGGCATAGTCCTCGACCGTCTCGCTTGTGGCCGCCGTTCGCCGGGTGATGGACCGGACCACCGCCAGGGTGTTGCGCACGCGATGCTGCAACTCTGCCAGAAGCATTTTGGTGTGACGCTCGCTCTCGCGCAGCGCCTCCTCCGCCTGCTTGCGGTCGGAGATGTCGATGCAGATGACCGACCCGCCCGCAATGTGCCCTCCGGCATCCCGGATCGGGCTGACGCTGGTCAGGGCCCAAACGACCGATCCGTCCGGCCGAGCGTAGCGCGTGTCAGCCACGAACGGCTCGCCGGTGGCATAGAGGCGCTCCAGCAGAGCCGCATTCCGGTCGGCATCCTCGGGATGGATGATGTCCCTCAGGGGCTTGCCCATCAGGGCCTCAGATCCGCGGCCCGCTATGGCGCAGAAGCGGTCGTTTACGTAGGTGAGGCTGCTGTCACGCGTCTCGGCGATGCCGATGGTGGCCTGGGTGACGATGGCCCGGAACCGCTCCTCGCTCTCCCGCAGCGCCTGCTGCGCCTTCGTGAGCGGGGTCATGTCGGTGAACGTGATCACCGTGCCGCCGATATAGTTGTCGACGCTGCGGTAGGGCAGCACGCGGACCATGTAGCGGGTGCCGGTGGCAGGATCCGCAATTTCGCGATCCACGCTCCCCAGTGTCCGCGCCACGCGCCGTGCATCCTCCTGAAGCTCGTCGTAGGCAACACGGGCCTTGATGTGGGCGATCGGGCGGCCGATGTCGGTCTCGACCAGATGGAAGATCTCGGCCACGGCGGGCGTGTAGTTCATCACGCGCAGCTCGTTGTCGAGGAAGATGGTAGCGATCTGCGTGCTTTCCAGCAGGTTCTTGAGATCGCTGTTGGCCCGACCGAGTTCCTGGACCCGGTGCGCGAGCTCACCGTTGACCGTGGTCAGCTCCTCGTTGACGGATTGCAGCTCTTCCTTGGAGGTTTCGAGCTCCTCGTTGGCGGACTGAAGCTCCTCGTTGAGGGACTGGTATTCCTCGTTCGAGGATTTCAGCTCCTCGTTCGTGCTCTCCAGCTCCTCGATGGTGGCCTGAAGCCGCTCGCGGGTGATCCGCAGCTCGGCTTCGAGCTGCTGCATGTGCTCACCTTGAGGGGAGGGGGCGGAGGTTTCGCGGCCATCCTCTTCAGGGCGGGCGGCGCTGTCCTTGAAAATCACAACATAGCCTGAAGCCGGATCCGGTTGATCGCCAAGAGGCTCGACCACGATGTCGACCGTGCGGCGCTTCCCGTTCGTACCCATGGAGAGCCCATCGATCTGCACGCTCTGGTGTTCGTCGGCCGCTTTGGTCAGGGCCACGCGCAGGTCGAGGCGCAGATCAGGGTGAACGAGATTCAGCAGGTTGAGGCTGGCCGCGCCGCCAGCCGGCTCGATATAGCGGCCGGTCCTGCCTGAGAAATGCAGCACGTTGAAGTCTTGGTCGGTCACCACATAGGCCGGAGCATACCGCTCGGCGATGATCTCGGCCTGCCGCGCCAGGTTGCCCTCGATCACGCGGGGACGCGACGGCAAAGCATTGTCCGGTGGCCGGCGGTCAACCGCCGTGAACGGAAAATCAGGCATGACCCGCGCCGTTGTCTCCAGGCGCTGAAAGATGCGAAAGCCGCGATCCACCGGCGCGAAGAGCCTGGTGTGTCGGGAGATGTTCTCGGAGTTGCCCAGGAACAGATAGCCGCCCGGACGCAGGGCAAAATGAAAGAGTGGGATAACCCGGTCCTGAAGATCGGCATTGAGATAGATCAGCAGGTTGCGGCAGGAGATTAGGTCGAGCCGCGAGAAGGGCGCATCTTTGACGACGCTGTGCTGCGAGAAGATGCACATCTCCCGCAACTCCTTCACCACGCAATAGGTGTTGCCCTCCTTGACGAACCAGCGCGCCAAGCGTTCCGGGCTGACATCCTTCGTGATCGACTCCGGATAGCGCCCGACCCGCGCCGTGGCGAGGGCACGGCCGTCGATGTCGCTGGCGAAGATCTGCACATGCGGCACGGTATCGAGCCTGGCCATGTGCTCGCGCAGGAGGATGCCGACGGAATAGGCCTCCTCGCCCGTGGAGCAGCCGAGCACCCAGACCCGAAGATTGTCGTTGCGGGTCTTGCCCTCGAACAGCTTCGGGATCACCTGGGCTTCCAGAAGCTCGAACTCCCGGCGATCCCGGAAGAACTGAGTCACCCCGATCAGCAGATCGTTGAAGAGATTTTGCGCCTCGTCCGCTTGGGTCCGGAGCACCTCCACGTAAGCCTCGATGGTATCAGCCTGGGCGACCTGAATGCGACGCTGCACACGCCGGAAGAAGGTGCCCGCCTTGTAGCCGTGGAAGTCATGGCCCGTCTTGTTGCGCAGGATCGTGGCGATATTCGCGAGCGCTCCAGAGATCTCATCCGCCGCACGATCCTGGCCTGCGGTCTTCCGGTAGTTTTTCAGGTGCTGGGCATAAAGACGGATGCGCCCTGGCATCTGCTCGACCGGCAGCACGAAATCGGCCAGGGCCACAGGGTGGGCGCTGGCGGCAAGGTTCTCCGCCGTCACATTGTCGGTCTCCTCGGCCAGGGTAAGACCGCCGGCCTCCCTGACGGCCGCAAAGCCGAGGATACCGTCGCCGCCGGTGCCGGAAAAGATGATGCCGACGACGTCCTTGTCCTGATTATGTGCGACGGAGACGAAGAAGCTGTCGATGGTGCCGCGCTCGCTAGGAGCCTCCTCGGCCATTCGGCTCTGGAAGCGCCCGTTCTCGACGGTCAGGATCGTGTTGGGCGCGGACCAGTAAATCTTGCCCGACTCTAGGGGGACGCCGTCCGTCACCAGGCACAGTTCACGCTGCTGCTCGGTCAAAACCTGCCTGAAGCGCTCCTCGTCCAGAGCTTCGCGATGCTGAAAGATCAGGACAACCGCCATGTCCTGATCCAGGGTAAGATCGCTCAGGAAGCGCTCGACCGGCTGGCTGTTCGCTCCTGAAGCGCCGATGGCAACGATCAGATCCGCAGACGTATTCCCAAAGCCGCCCGTTGGGGTGGTTTCGGATTGGGCTCTCTTGTTGCTTCTTCTGGCGGCCAACTTGCAATATCCCTGCTCTCCAGAGGATTTGCCATATCAGGAGAGAACGTGCCACCCCTGACCCAGGTGAGAAGGCCTCGGTCAACCGTCCGGATTCTGCCCGCCCTCATCCACCTTGGAGCCCAACGGCTCCATGGATTGCAGCACAGCCCGGCGGAGGGTATCCACATATTGCCGGTATTCGACGGCCCGTTCCTCGTACATCTCGGCAATGGCCCTGCGGCCGCTCCGTCGCCCGTCCTTGGCCATGCGGGCGACCAGTTCGGCCCGTTCCTCGATGACGCGCAGGGCAACCCGCAGCGCCTCGTCCACGGCGCTTTCCTGCTCCCTGGCCAGCACGTCGGCGGTCATCGTGTGGCCGACCTGACAGCGGAACCGGAGCGGTCTGCTCCCCTTGATCGACGAGAGAACACCACCGCAGGAGGGGCAGGTCAGAGCGGCCGGATCGGCGAACTTCTGCACAACCTCCGTATTGACCCGCTCACCCGCGGCGATATCCACCTCTAGGCGGATGTCCGGTGGGACCGGAGCTCCGGGGCCGGCCGCCTCGCGGGCGAGATCCGATAGGACGTCGCCCATCCGGGCACTTGGAACCGAGAGGTCGACTGTGACGGCGTCCAGGGCGCTGCGCGGCATCTCATCCGCAATGGCATCGGCCGGATCCTGCACGACCGTAACGCCGCCGCAGCGCTTGACGGCTTCAAGGCCAGAGGCGCCATCGTTGAGAAGACCGCTCAAGATCACGCCGATGACCCGGGGACCGTACGCGGCCGCCGCCGACCGGAACAGGGGGTCGATGGCAGGCCGCGCCATGTTCTCGCGAGGGCCGCGGCCAAGCCTGATATGGCCCTTGGTGATGATGAGATGATGGTCGGGGACCGCCAGGTAGACGTTGCCGGGTTCGATGCGCATGCCGTCGGCCGACTGGTGGACGGGCAGGGGGCCGGCGGCAGATGCCACCGTCGCGAGGATGCCGATGCTCCGGGCGGGGATGTGCAGCACAATGAACACGGCGGCCGGCAGATCCGGCGGAAGAGCACCCAGGATCGTCTTGAGAGGGGCTGTTGCTCCCGAAGAGCCTCCGATGACGATGATGTCGCGATTGCTCATGAGAGGCCCTCGGAGTGTCGTGATAAGAAGTGAACAACAGGCACGGAGCACAGTTCCTTCAGGAGCGGGAGGTGGCGTGAATTCCTGAGAAAAGTCGGTTTTTGCGGGGGGAACTCAGGCCCGCGGCAAGCGTCAGCTTGTTGGGCACTCGACGAGCGCTCCGTCCAGTGTGAGTGCGACCATGCCTGATCCTGCTCTCGAATGGGAACACCTTGCGAAGGCCGAGCGCGACATCGCCGAAGGCGAGAGGCGCATCACCCGCCAGATGCTCCTCATCGAGAAAATGCTTCAGGAGGGCCGCGATACGGCCGAGGCCGAAAAGCTGCTGCTCATCCTCCGGGAAACCCTTGCCGAGTGGCAGGCCCACCGGGAGGAGATCCTGCGGGATCTGGAGCGCCACAACCTGCTGCGCTCCAGCTGAGGGACGGTGAATTCGCCTTCGGGTGGCCCCAAATGGGTGGATGAGTCGGAATCCGGAGTATCGGCGTACAGGGGACGGTCAAAACTCGGAGGCCTGGAGGTGGGGTGATGAAGTCTACACTGCACGAACAGGCCGCGTCGAACCCACTGCTGCGGAAGCTGAGCAGCATTGCCGACCTCTCGGATGAGGAAAGACAGGCGGTCCTGGACCTGCCTGTGACCGTGAAGGTGTTCGAGGCGGACACCGACATCATCCAGGATGGAGATCGTTCTTCGGACTGTGCCCTGGTTCTTAGCGGCTTCGTTTGCCGCTACAAGATCCTGCCCGACGGCAAGCGGCAGATCATGGGCTTCTACATCCCGGGCGATATCCCGGATCTGCAAAGTCTCCACTTGCACGTCATGGACAGCAGCGTTGGGGCCCTTGCGAGAAGCAGCATTGCCCTAATCCGGCACCAGAGCCTGCGGGACATGCTGCGACGCCACCCCAACCTGAGCGACATCCTCTGGCGCGACACCCTGATCGATGCGGCCATGTTCCGCGAGTGGATGATCGGTTTAGGCCGCCGGTCGGCCTATCAGCGCATGGCGCATGTTCTTTGTGAGCTTCAGGTCCGAATGAAAGCGGTCGGACTTGCCAGGGAGAATGGGTGCGAACTGCCGATCACCCAAAATGAGTTTGCCGATGCCCTGGGGCTCTCGACGGTGCATGTGAACCGCGTTCTTCAGGATCTTAGGAGGGACGGCTTGATCGTGCTGCGGGGCAGTATGTTGGAGATCCCGAACTGGGAGGCTCTCCAAGCCGCCGGTGAGTTCGACCCGGCCTATCTTCACTTGAAGAGATAGGGATCAGAGGAGACCTGGTTCTCCTGACAAGAGAGGGGGCCACAGCTTCGAACTGTTGCCAGGGTCCTTGCTGCTACGAACTGAGACGCTCGCACGCGTGGCTGCACCGGGTTTTACGCCCCGCATCCGATCGGTTCTGAAGCATTCTGGATCTGAGATCCCGATTGAAGCTGCCGAACCGTCGATACAGAAGGCGGATTCTGAATTTGGATTGGGAAGGTCGGCAACTGGCACGGGATGGTGCGTCCTCGCGCCTGACACCACCTGTCGGACCAGTGGCCTATCGGCAAGAACAGGCCAGAGTACCGCTCATCTCAGCCTGACAGCAGGTCATTCAGTCAAAGTCTGCGCGACTGTGCTGGCATCCCCGCGCGCTGGAATGCGCGTTGGCAGAGGGTCTGGAGGTGAGTGAGGCTCGTCTGGGCAACATTCAGCTTGTCGACTGGACCGTAGGTTATCCCGCGGTTATCCCGCGCTCGAAGCCCAGCGTGGCTTTGACGAAGAGTTCCTGCAACGCTTCGCGCGTGTTACGGTCGGCGATGGCACGGCACCGGGCATAGGCGCTCGGTTTCTTCTCTCGAAGGCTTGCCACAGCGTCTGATCCCTGCTGTGCGAAATCGGCCGCAACGACCTCAAGAAGCTGCTTTCCCAGCCGCTCACGTTTCGTCGGCTCCCCGGCCGCTGGAACCGGCTTGTCGGGGCCGGCGTGTAATCGCAGGAGTGGCTTGAAGGCGACGAGGTCGCTCACCAGGCGGGCATAAGCGACCGGGTCGCGCTCTCGTAGAGTAGTGACCACCTGCGGCCCGTGGGCAGCCAGATCATCGGCCACGATCGCGACCACCGTCTGTCCGACCCGGTTGCGGGCGTTGAGCAGGCGACGAGACTGAGCCTCTGGCGGCTTTTGGTCGTCAGGTGGCTCTCAAGTCGGCGGCCGACCCTTCTCCATGGCTTTCGGTTCGGCATTGGTGTCCCGATGGGCAAGGTTGATGACACCAAAGGACACGCGCGTCGCCGTGCCGTCCGGATGCACATCGACCAGCCGGGTCCAGAGATTGGCCCAGTCCTCGTTACAGGAGACGTTCAATGTCAGAACCGGACGACCGAGAAGATCGAGCGTCTCCTCGAGGGCGCGGTTTCCACCACAAGCGAACCGGCATCATCGATGCGCTGGTCGTCAGGGAACTCACCATCCGGCTTCAGGGTAAGGTACTCACCGGAAGCCGTGCCCGTATCGAGCAGAGATTTGACGTAGACCGGATTTTGCCGGTGCATGCGTCGACGGGACCCCCAGCTTCAATGCGCCGGCGGCACCCACAGCGAAGGAAATGACTTCAGGCTCCTCCCAGCGTTCCTTGGCGATCCAGAAGCCGGGGGCTTCACTGCGATGTGGCTGTGGCTTCACGCCGTCGAGGATATAGGTGCGCACCTGAGGAAGCTGATCGGCACCGGTTTTTTCATCGCGAAGCCACCGGTTCCACCAGGCGATGGTCTCGCCGATGAAATCCCGACGGGGCTTGGACCAGACGAAATGCGGATATTTGTGAATCCGCGGACCGATCAGCGCTTTGGCGTTCTCCGGCATGCCCTCTACGGCGGCGAGCGGTGTATTGCGGTAGCCGTCGGCCCAGCCGGCGATGACGAGGGCAGGGAACTCGACGGCAGAAACCTCGACGGCAGAAAAATCCTCGCAGATCGAGCCATGTTTCCAGAATTCATCGCGCCGCTGATGCGATAGCCATTCCGCCATGAGGAACGGCTCGTTATCGAGCCGGTGCAACGACATCTTCTTCCAGCGTTCGCCGACGAGAACAGGATCCGGCGGGCGCGATTGGTAGCCTAACATGGTGCCGCCCAGGAGAGCTGGGTATAGAGATGGCAGCCATTCTTGTAGTGAATATCGTCGTTGTAGCGGTCGACGGTCGGAAAACCGGATCCACTTTTCCGTACCAAACGATGCGCTAACCGCCAGTAACTTACTCAACTTGAAGTCGGCAAAGAAATGATATATCACCCGTAAATAACAACCTATACGGGCATTATGCTCGGGTTGGAAATGGGGGCAGATGAGTGTCTCGCTGCTAATTAGGGCCTTGAATGAGGCGGCACATATTGTCCGTCTTCTCGAAGGCGCAAGAATGCAGACACGTCAGCCTGACGAGATCATACTGGTCGATTCTGTGTCAACTGACGGTACTGTTGAGATCGCTGAGCGCTTCGGCGCAAAAGTCGTAAGAATTGATCGTGATCTTTTCATCCACGGGAGGGCGATCAATATTGGCGTGGAGCAGCCGACAGGCGATATCATCGTTTTGGCAAGCGCTCACGTTTATCCAAGCTACCGGGATTGGATTGAACGAATATATGAAGCGTTTTCTGACGAGAGGGTATCGCTTGTCTACGGACGGCAGGTTGGAGATGCTCGCACGAAACTGTCTGAGCATCGCATATTTGAGCAATGGTTCCCGGCGCGGTCCGTAGAAAATCCGGCCAGCTATTTCTGCAACAATGCGAACTGCGCTGTCGGGCGGGAAGATGTGCTACGATACCCATATGATGAGTACCTTACGGGCGTCGAGGATATTGCATGGGCAAAGGCTCTGTTATCCCGCGGCGGACGTATCGTCTATGATGGTAAGCGGGGCAGTTTTGGGGGCCGCGGGCCTCAGGCTGACTGGATGACGAGGGTGGCGAGCGGCGGGATCTTCGGCTGATCTCCGTTCAGTCCCAGCCGGTCCCCGAGATAGGTGAAAAACGACAGCCCGAGCTTGCGGCAGGTCTTCTGCAGGCCCAGCATCACGTCGCGTGCCAGGC
>NZ_QDAH01000127.1 GCF_003075415.1 Microvirga sp. KLBC 81 | reverse complement strand
ATAGATTGATGCAAACCGTCTCTCATCCAATCTAAAGCAGCCCTCTTGCAACGCACGGCCGGTCCATAGATTTTTCGCAGCGGCATAGCTGGCCAGCTTGTCCGTGATTATCACGCGTGGAGTGATACCTTGCTTCTTGAGCAGCTTCCGCAGCAGACGCTTGGCTGCTTTGGCATTGCGCCGGCTCTGAACCAGAATGTCGAGCACGGTCCCATGCTGATCGACGGCGCGCCAGAGCCAATGCTTCTGGCCAGCGATATTGATCGCGACCTCATCCAAGTGCCATTTGTCGCCGGCTGTCGGAAGACGGCGGCGGATCTGGTTGGCAAAGCTCTGACCGAACTTCAGGGCCCACTGGCAGACAGTCTCGTAGCTCACCTCGATACCTCTGGCCGCCAGCATCTCCTCGACCATGCGGAGGCTCAGGGGAAACCGGAAGTACAGCCAAATGGCGTGGCTGATCACTTCAGCCGGAAAGCGGTGGCGGGCGTAACGAGGATGACGGGTGGGGTCCATCCCTCACGGATAGCCCGATCCGGGTCACCCTTCGGTTAAATTGACGATGCCCCAGGACGGCACCTTCTCACGGGCAGACTTCAGCTACGACCCGGATGCGGACACCTACACTTGTCCTGACGGCAAGATCCTGATGACCAGCGGCACGGTTGTGAACGAGGGCACGACGCGCATCTACCGGGGCAGCACGTTCGACTGCGGTCCCTGCCACCTCAAGAAGCAGTGCTGTCCCAACACGCCGGCGCGCAAGATCCCGCGCAGCATCCACGAGCACGCCCGGGAGGTCGCCCGAGCGCTGGCCGGCACGCCAGCCTTCGAGCAGTCGCGGCAGGGGCACAAGCGCATCGAGATGCTGTTTGCACACCTCAAGCGGATCCTCAAGATGGGACGTCTGCGGCTGCGAGGTCCGTGCGGCGCTCAGGATGAGTTCCTGTTGGCGGCTACGGCCCAGAACCTGCGAAAGCTCGCCAAGCTGATCACCCCATCAGAGCCTCAGATGACCCAAGCAGGCTGAGGAAGGGCCAGGGGACCGGCTCAGCGCGCTCCTCACTTCCGCAAACAAAGCTTCGCCACCGCCTCAGACAATTTGAGCGCCGACTTTTTCAACGCAATCTGCCAACAACAGACCTTCCCCTTCGGTCATGCCATGTACTCGAAAAAAGCAAAGCGCCAGGAAGGGTAAAACCCTTCCTGGCAGCTAGATTGCAAGCTGAATTTCTCAGGCGGCATTCTGCGGCAGCCTAGTTCAGGCTCTTACTGCTTCTGAACCCCCAGCCGGATGACGTTCCACGAGGCCGGCGCGAGCTTGGCCCGCACCTGCTCTCCCCAGATCTCGACACCGTCCAGAGGAGCGGGCTTGATCGTATCCGGTGCATCCTTCGTGTTGATGGCCATGAGATCATCGTTGCGCAGTTGGTGAGCCTCCTTGACCGTGAGCCCCTCAAAACCGCGCACGAGCACATCCATCGACAGGCTCTCGTCAAGACTGCGGTTGAGCGCGAAGATGGTGACGCAATCCTCGTCATGGTTGTGAATCACCGACAACTTCAGATAGGGCACGGCCGAAAGCGGGAACCGCAGCTCAGAGGTACCGCGGGGATCATAATAATTGGCCTCGTAGGTCGGCGAGTTCACCTTCGTCTGCAGTACGGTTCCGCGACCGAGATTGCTCATGTCCTTGAACGGATAGAAGATTGTCTGACGCCAGGCAGGCCCACCCGTCTCGGTCATGATCGGCGCGATGGCGTTCACCAGCTGCGCAAGGCAGGCCGATTTGACCCGGTCCGCATGGTTCAGCAGGGAGATGCAGGCGCCCCCGAACGCTAGCGCATCCTGCATGTTGTAGATTTCCTCAAGGATCGGCGGCGCGACCGGCCAGCCGAGCTTAATCCTACCCTCATTCTTGCGCCGGGTGCGGTACCATACGTTCCACTCGTCGAAACTCAGCATGATGCGCTTCGGCGAGCGACGACGGGCGGCGACCGCATCTGCAATGGCAACGACCTCGTCAATGAAGCTGTCCATCAAGTCCGGGCTTGCGAGGAATGCCGGAGTGTCATCCGCATAGTTGTTCAGGTAGGTATGCAATGAGATGTACTCGACATGGTCGAACGAGTGATCGAGCACGGTGTCTTCCCAGGTGCCGAAGGTCGGCATGTTGCGCGAGGACGAGCCGCAGGCAGCGAGTTCGATGGTCGGATCGATCCACTTCATGAGCTTGGCAGCCTCTGCGGCGATCCGCCCGTATTCCCATGCAGTCTTGGTCTCCATCTGCCATGGGCCGTCCATCTCGTTGCCCAGGCACCAGAACCTCACGTTATGCGGCTTCTCCCATCCATGAGCGCGGCGCAAATCGGACAGCTCCGTCCCTCCCGGAAAGTTGCAATATTCTAGGAGGCGTCGGGCATCATCGGGCCCCCGCGTGCCGAGGTTGACAGCCATCATTGGTTCCACACCGGCCACTCGGCACCAGTCCATGAACTCGTTGGTGCCGAACGTATTCGGCTCAGTAGACATCCAGGCTAGGTCAAGCCGACGTGGACGGCTTTCCACGGGGCCGACGCCATCCTCCCAGTTATATCCGGACACGAAGTTTCCGCCCGGATAACGGATGATGGTGGGCGCCAGCTCGCGGACGAGCTCAAGCACGTCACGTCGGAATCCACGCTCGTCGGCGGTTGGATGGCCCGGCTCGTAGATGCCGCCGTAGACGCATCGCCCCAAGTGCTCGACAAATGCCCCGAACAGACGTGGATCCGTTTCCGCGATTGAGAAATCGCGGTCAATGGTGACTTTGGCTTCTTTCATTGGAAGGCTCCGATCAGTGAGGCTGGCAGGCTCATTATTCGAGCTGTCGGTGGAAATGAGGGGTGGATTAGGTTGCCATCGCAGGCATGTCGCTCGTGGAGGAATCGTCTCGCCAAGCCTCATCGACCGACAGAACCGCCTGGCGAAGCTTGATGGAGTAGGGATGTTGCGGGGCCGCCAACACCGTGCGGGCCTCGCCGCCTTCGACCACCCTGCCTTTCTGCATGATGATCAGACGGTCGCTGATGTAATAGGCGGTCGCGAGATCATGCGTGATGTAGATGATCGAGACCCCGAGTTCGTCGCGGAGCTTCTTAAACAGGTTAATCACCGTCATGCGCAGCGATGCATCGATCATCGAAACTGGCTCGTCCGCGACAATCAGGGACGGATTGGAGACGAGAGCGCGCGCGATCGCCACACGCTGGAGTTGGCCACCCGACATTTCATGCGGATAGCGCCCCCGAACTTCGGCAAGCGACAGGCCAACCTTGCGCAGTGCCTCGTCAGCCCGCTCCGCCGCCTGCTCGGACGTGCGGGATTCCGTGAAGCGCTGAGCCGCGCTGAAAAGATAGCGGTCCACGCGCTTCAAGGGATTGAACGCATCAAACGGGTTCTGGAAGATCGCCTGCACATGGCTCATGAACTCAAGCCGGTCTCGGCGGCTGCGGACCTCGCGCAGGTCTTTTCCCCGAAACAGGATACGCCCGCTCGTCGGGGCCACGCTGTTCAGGATCATGCCTGCCAACGTGGTTTTTCCGCTGCCGGACTCACCGATGATAGTGAACACTTCAGGCTTGTCTGCCGCGAGAGAGAAGCTGACATCGTTCACGGCGTGGTTGACCCTCCGCGAAACGAGACCGCCCCTCGTGAAGATCTTGTTGACGTTTTCCACGTCAAGAAGGTTCGGACTCATGCGCTTGCCTCCTTATGCGAACGTCGGGACCTTAGCGGGATCGGCTTGAGCAACGTGGCAAGCCGCTCGGTGCCCGGGCAGGATCTCCACCATGGGCGGAGCCTCGCGGCGGCAGATGTCAATGGCGAGAGGACAGCGGGGATGAAACCGGCACCCTGGCGGAGGATCAGCGAGACTCGGAGGTGAGCCTTCGAGGCCCTTTTTTGGCGCCTCGTCGCCGATGCGCGGCAGGCTAGAAATCAGATGCGCGGTGTAAGGATGGAGTGGCTTCCTGAACACGTCCCGCGTCCTGCCCTCCTCCACCAGCCGGCCGGCATACATGATGCCGAGACGATCGGTCAGGTTGGCATGAACCGCCATGTCGTGGGTCACGAACAGGATCGAGGACCCGAGCTCCCGCTGAATCTCCTGCAGCATGGAGAGCACGCCCTTCTGGACGATTACGTCCAGCGCTGTGGTCGGCTCGTCCGCGATGATGAACTCGGGACTGCAGACCGTTGCCAGAGCGATGGTCACCCTCTGCCGCATACCACCGGACAGCTCGTGCGGGTAGGCCTGGAGAACCGCTGGGTCCAGATGGACTCGCTTTAGGTGCCGCTCCACGAGGCGTGTAAAGTCGGCCCCCTTTACGGTCACGTGCGGCAACGCGAAGTCCGCGAAGGCGTGCTTGATCCGCCGAACTGGGTTCAGCACGCTCATGGAGCCTTGCATGATATAGGACAGATGGCTCCAGCGGATCGCCGACAGCTCCTGCGGCGTCAGCTTATAGATGTCCCGCTCCCTGTCCTTGAAGTTGAACCTTACCGTACCCTCGACAACTCTGAGCGGAGGACGGATGGCGCCCGCAATGGTCTTGATGAGGGAGCTCTTTCCGGAACTCGACTCGCCTGCGAGACCGTAGATCTCATTGCGGTTGATCTTAAGGCTGACGTCGTCAACCGCCCTCACCTCACGGTCGATGCCGAATAGATTCGTCTTATAGTAGGCCTTCAGCCGATCCACCATGAGCAACGGGGCAGCCTCAGTCGCCTTCACCTCAAGGGATCTGGGCATGGGACGGAGCTCGGTAATCATGCCTGTCCTCCAAGACGACTGAGGCGGCTGCGCGGGTCAATGTACTCGTTCATCGAAATTGCGAGTAAGAACAGCCCAATGAAAAGGATGATGACGAGCAGGATCGGGAACGTAACCCACCACCAGATGCCCGAAACCAGTGCGGTATGCTGGTTCGCCCAGTAGATCATCCCACCGATGGTGGGAGTATTAATGTCGGTGAATCCCAGAACCGACAGCGTCACCTCGATCCCGATCGACCAGTTGATATTGTTCATCGTCGTCGAAAACACGATCGGCAGGACGAACGGCAGGTGCTCCTGAAGGACGATCTTGCCGGTGCTCATGCCCGAGAACACGGCTTGGCGGGTGAATTCGCGGGTCCGCAGGCTCATGGCGATGGAGCGGATCAGCCGTGCATCGTAGGCCCATCCGAGCAGCGCCGTGATGATTGCGAGCATCGCCCAGGTCATCTGGTCCCGCATGATGAAGTAGAACAGCACCAGGATGGGAAAGAGCGGGATGACGACGAAGGTATCGTTGATCGACATCAGGACCCGGTCCGCCCAGCCGCCCTTGTAGCCCGAGATCAGCCCGACCAAGAGGGATATGATACGGCTGATGACCGCCACCACAATACCGAACAAAAGGGTATTACGGATCGCGAAGGTGAGCTGCCAGAACACGTCCTGCCCTCGCGACGTTGTGCCCAGCGGATATTCCCAGGACGGCGGCACATCGGGAGGCACGACGTACACATCCATCGGCGGATAGGGTGAGAAGAAGGAGCAGGCGGCGACGGTCAGCACGATAAGGACGAGGATCAGCCCGATGGCGAACTCGCCATTGTAGCGGAAGAGGTCACGAAGAATCCTGAGGGTATTCATCACCGTGCCTCCACGCGCGGATCGATCAGGGGATAAAGGAGATCGATCAGCAAAACAGTGGCAGAGACCGCCACAATCGAGATCGTGGTGATGCCAAGAACCAGACTATAGTCGCCGGCGTGGACCGCGCTGATCAGCAGGGATCCGACGCCCGGGTACCCAAAGACCTGCTCGGTGATGATTGCGCCATTGAAGATGGCGCCCAACTGCAAGGCGAGACCTGTGAATTGAGGACCGAGGGCGTTGCGCATCACATAGGACCGCATGATCTTGCTGCGCTTCACGCCAGCGAGCTCCGCATAGACTACGTAGTCCTCGGTCACGATGTTGGACACGAGCGAGCGCATCCCCATGAACCATCCGCCGATGCCGACGGCCATGAGAGACAGAACCGGCAGGATCGAGTGCACCGCCACGTCAATCGCGAAGGCAAACGTGTTGGAGCGGTCCGAGGCCATCGTGGCGCCGCCGCTGATCGGCAGAACCGGCCAGAGGAAACCGAAGATGATGAGAAGAACGAAAGCGACTACGTAATACGGGATGGGGTGGAGCCCCATGCTAAGAACGCCGAATGCCTTGAGGATGCGGCTGTTGCGATAGTAGCCCGCGAGGCCGCCAAGCAAATTGCCGAGAATCCAGGTCAGGAGCGTCGAGACGAGCAGGAGTCCGACGGTCCAGGGAAGGGCTCGCAGGATGAGCTGCGAGACCGGAGTTGGAAAGGCCGACAAGGAGGGGCCAAAGTCGCCGACCATTACCCGTTTCCAGAACGTGACGTACTGTTCCCAAGGCGAGCCCTCGAGACCATAGAGCTGACGTAGCGACTGCCGCATCATCTCGATGGCTTCCGGACTGGTCGCCCCGTAGGACGTCGCGGCCGAGATCGACTGTTCGACCGGATTGATTGGGGTCATGTGCGTCACCAAGTAGGTGATGTTGATCCCGACGAAGACGACGACCGCGAACTGCACGAGCCGCTTGGACAGATAGGCCAGGTAAGCCCTCATGGACCGCTCCTTGTCTGCGAGGAGTAAGGAGATGTCTGCGCGCTACTGCTGCTTGGGCTTCAGCTTCACCATCATCGAGCGGGAGTTGCCCCAGTTCGGGACGGGATTGGCGTAGGGATTCTCCGCAGTCGGGTACCCTGTCCAATAAGTCTCATCCATGGCCGTGAACACATTGTAGGCCATCAGCGGGATGATCGGCATTTCGCGAACGATGAGCTTGGCGTACTCGCGGCCGAGCTCAACAGTCCGCTTGTCGTCGAAGGAAATCCGTCGCACCTCCTCGATGATCTTGTCGAGATCTGGATTGCTCCAACGCTGCCAGTTGCGAGGCGATTGCGTCTTGCCTGGGGCTGCGACGAACTGCGAGTGCCAGCTGTCGAGGAAAAACGACAGGTCAGGATGGCCGCCGTAGGTCTCGACGCTCCAGGAAATCAGCGTCTCGAAGTCGCCGGCGATGCGTCGGTCGAGCATCGTGGTGCCCTGGGCGACCTCCGTCTTCGCATCGATGCCGAACTGGCGCCATTGCTGGACGATCATGGTTCCGGCGCGGGTCAGGATCGGACGTGAGTCACCTTCGACCATAAGCTTGATCGAGAACGGCTTGCCGTCGGGCGTGTACCAGCTGTTGCCCTGCTTCCTATAGCCGGCCCGCTCGAGAAGCTCCGTGGCCGCCTGCGGGTTGGGCTTCCACCACCCGTAGCCGAACGCCTTCTTGATCTCCTTCGGGTCAGTCGGGATCTGCTCCTTCATTGTAGGGCGCAGCATATCCGCGATCTGATTGCCGATATTCGGATCGTACGGCTTGATCTTGCTTTTGCCAGTGTCGATCTCATAGGACGCAAGCCAATCCTGAAGTGGAATGTGGTAATCGTCCGGATGAGTTCCCGTCGGTGGGATACCAATTGGGGACAGCGTCGCGGCACCACGATAGGCCGCCATGGAGACGGCCTTGATGTCGATCAGCAGAGCCAGCGCCCACCGCACATCGCGGTTCTGGAAGGCTGGATTCTGCATGTTGAAAATCACCGACGGTAAGGTTGGGTCGGGATGCGCGAATGGGAAGTTCTTGAACCAAGTCTTCAGGCTCGGGGACTGCTTGGACAGTGTGAACATGCCCTCGGGCGCGATGTCATGTACTACGTCCAGGTTGTGGTTGAGCTGCGCGATCACGCGCTTATCAGGCGGGCCCGGATCGATATAGGCCGCATACTTAGGGCCCGGCTCACCATAGCGCCCAAGCGTCGTGCGCTGCCAGTCGTCGCGCTTCTGCCAGATGTACCACTTCCCGTCAGGGTCATGGCTATGGAGCTTGTAGGCGCCGAGAGAAACCGGCGGGTTAAAGTCGAACTTCTGGGGCTCGGCAGCTTTCTCGAAGATATGCTTTGGCATCATCCAGATTGCGTTGAACCGCACCGTAAAAAGCGAGTGAAAGCGTGAATTGGGCCTCTTCAACTTGAACCGAACGACCCAAGGCTCGGGCGATGAGACGCTTTCGACGTTCAGCGCCAGCAGGGCGCTCCAGCGCATACCTGGATTTTTGATTTGGGTCTCCACGGTGTAGATGAGATCATCGGCTGTAAATTCGACACCATCGCTCCAGTAGATTCCTGGACGCAACTTCACTGTCATTTCGGTGAAATCGGCGTTGTAGATCGGCTTTTCCGCCGCCAGTGAGTTTTCCCAAACTCCGTCGAGTCCGCGCTCTGGATCGATGTACCAGAGTGTGTCAAGGGCCAGCTGATGCAGACCGGTATATTGGCCGCCGGCATTGATGGTCCATATATTGAACCATCCAGGATTTTTGATCGTCCCTTCCGGATTTTCGAGAATGATCGTCTCATTCCTGGGCACGCCCGGGACAGCCGTTTGGGATATCGCGGTGGTCGCAGCCAGAGCCAGACCTGCCGCAACGGTAAGCAAGCGCAGAATTCGCATTGGCGTTCCTCCAAATTTAGTTTCTTATCTTTTTTCTTAATTAGTCCTCGATTTTCCGGATCGGTCAACAGTATCATTGATATATATCGAAACTTCCGATACATATCGCCACAAGTTCGGTAGGCTTCCCATGGCAGGGGCACCCGTGTTGAGCGACTAAATGACTAAATTCAAAAGAAAATTCCTGACGCTTGTGGCAGAGGAAAGCTCCGAGACGCTGCGAGGGATTGCCTCGCCTGCCCGGGTCAGAATCCTCAAACTCCTGCGAGAACAAGGACCGCTGAACGTGAACGAGATCAGCGATGCGCTGGATTTGCCGCAGTCGACGATTGCGACTCATATCCAAATGCTGGAGCGCTCCGGGCTGATTGAGACAGAAATCGTCAAAGCCTCAAAGGGACAGCAGAAAGTCTGCTCGGTTCGCTACGACGAAATCATCATCCGATTCGACGATCAGGATCCGCTCAAGAGCAAGGACCACGTCGAAGTGTCCATGCCTATCGGGCTCTACACGAGCTGCGATGTAAGCGCCCCTTGCGGACTCTGTTCAACGGAGAGTGTTCTGGGCGTCCTCGATGTTCCGGATTTCTTTCTCGATCCTCGCCGCATGAATGCATCGTTGATCTGGTTCAGGCGCGGGTTTGTTGAGTATAAGTTCCCGAACAACGGCAAAGTGCTGGGAGCCAAGATCGATAGGCTCGAATTTGTCATGGAGCTTTCGTCCGAGGTTCCCGGTACGAGCCTCGATTGGCCTTCCGACATCAGCCTCTGGGTCAACAATGTGAAAGTCGGAAGCTGGATCTCGCCGAGTGACTTCGGGGATAAGCGCGGTCTCTACACGCCGCAATGGTGGAAGCTCGAGGGCTCACAATATGGCAAGCTCGTCACTTGGCAGATCTCGCGGAGTGGAACATCGGTCAACGATGTACAGATATCGGACGTAACACTCGACAAGCTCGAACTCGACAAGCACCACGGAATTCGGTTGAGGATCGGAATTGACGAGACAGCCCGCCATCCCGGAGGGATCAATATTTTCGGGCGCGGCTTCGGCAACTACGATCAAGATATCGTCATGCGCATCTATCTGAAGGAGCAGTCAGGCCCCTAGAGCCTAGAAAGGGCCCCTTATACACGACCTCTGGCGGATTATGCGCCGGAACTAGGCAGGTCAAGGACTTGGCCACTCCTGCCTATTGGAAGCGTGGTTCAGCGGCTATCTTCAGAGGCTTTGCCAAGGGCCGCTTCGGGTCCAGCCTGTGTGGAAACGCGTTGATCTGCTAAGCTGATGTTGATCAGCGGAGGGCCGGATGAAGCGTTTCGTTGAAG
>NZ_QDAH01000126.1 GCF_003075415.1 Microvirga sp. KLBC 81 | reverse complement strand
GGCATGGCTCCGTGGCTGCGGGTTAATCCCGTCCTCTTATGCTCCACCCGGGAGCACGGCCGGTCCATGCCATTAGCCGTGGCCCTCTTCAGGATCTCCCGCTCCTGGCGCAGGATCTCGTTCTCGCGCCGCAGCCGCTTCAGCTCGGTGGCCATATCCTCCTGGCGCTCCTCGGGCGGAGCGTCGATCTCGCGCTCGCGACGGCGATCAATCCAGTGACGCAGGGTCGACAGGCCGACACCGAGATCCTCGGCAATCGCCCGTCGGCTGCGGCCGCTGGTCAAGGCGAGCCGAACAGCCTCATCCTGAAATTCTTTCGTAAAGCGTGTCTGGGGCATGGAGATCCTCCTGCTTCATGAGAGGCTCTCCAATTTTCCGAAGCAAGACCAAAGTATAGCTCACCCTAAACGAAGGCATCACCTTCTCAACCGATCCTGACCATCATGGTACCCATGAAGACAATCGAACATCACCTGAGGAACCTCTAGCTTATGAGCATCGCAATGCTCTCCAGAGCAACTTCGCCGACGGATGTCGCCGAAGCAGGCCGGCAGGAGGATGCTATGAACCTAGTGCCGAATGACTGCGTCCTGATCGTAGATAGCAACCTTGAATTTCGCGAGCGTCTTGCACAGCAGTTCCGTTCCGCGAGCTACAAGGTTTTCACAGCGGGTACAGGCGAGGAAGCCTTCTTCATCTTGCGACGCCGGTCGCACGAAATCGGCTGGCTCTACAGCCGTGCTGTTCTTGCCGGCCTGATCGACGGCTGGATCTTGGCAGATGAGTATCGCGAAACCCATCCCGACCGCCCCGCGGTGATCGCTGCGCACGATGCCCGGTTCACCGCTCGCGGCGACATTGTCCTGAGAGAATCTACAGTGGATTTGGCCTCGAAAACAATGCGCGATCTTATCGAGACGCTGCAGCAGGGTCAGGAAACTATCGCTGCAGAATTGAGCGGACGTCGCCGCGCCGCTTGACCCTGCGGACGCCACGGGTCTGCCGTTCTTTGGCAAGATTGAAAGTAGAACGCGACTGCGGCGGAGCCCCCGAATGTCGTGGTCCATAACAGTGATCCAGACAGCGCTTTCTCTCATGAGCTGTCCTATGACCAAATGGAGCAACTTTTAATTTGGGCTTACGTCCGGCTCATTTTCATGCCTATGGATAGCAGCGGCTCGCGAACAGCGATCGTCGAACAGTTCTGCTCGCCAGTTGAGAGGCGCGGGCTCATTGAACTGGACGAAGAAGATGTGTCAAAAGCCGTAGGCTTTATCGTGCAGGTGAAACAGCTGGGGGAAGTCTACCATTGAAGGGCTGTAAACCCGAAGGCGGAGGCCAAGTTTTATGTCCGACGATCCCGGCAGATGGTTAAATTACGCCTCGCGCCGGCGTCACGACGATGAGTGTTGGATCCGCGAACTCACTGCTGACCTGCCGATCAGATCGCGATGCTCAGCAACGGCAGGGCCATTCCGATATTGGCAATGTTGCCGAGTGTCAGTGCAAGCGGGACGGGTCGGCTGCGGGGTAAAGGCGACTCCAGTATAGCTTAAGCGCTGCCGGGTATTCCGAACAGGCGCGCCATAATGATCCTCGCGATCAGCCATCTCCACAGGTGGAGAGCTGCAGGGCCGCTGAAGCGCAGGTATGTGTCTGATCGAGCGGGCCAGATCTTCATTGAAGCGAGATCCCGGTAAGCGGGTGTGGCACAGTAATGCTTCTTGGCGAATGCCGCTTATGATCCCTGCTGAGCGACTAGGCAAAAAAGAGCTGCGCGTGGAGAGGGAGTGATCCAGCACCGCAGTCCTAAGTTGGGATGGCACTCGGGAGGGAAATCCAAACAATATCTGACCGCCAAAGTGAATGATCAATCCGGAATTGGTTTACGGAGACACGTCTCAAGCTATGAGACCTGTATACTGGTGTTCGCTCGTATGAAAGGCGGTCAGACGAAGGAGAACGCTGCTGGGTTTCCCGGGCGCGGCTAAATGAACGGCCTCTTGGAGCCTCGCAAAGTCCCGGTCTGGATAGGGCGATACAATTCGAGAGCTGCCGAAATCGCTCCACAGCTAAACCTATGTATGGTTCTTCCTTCCATCGTCGAGGCGTATTTGTATCACTCCCAAGTGTTCATGATCACAGCTTCCGTATCACTCGCACGCTGGAGGATTAGCCGCGTGCAAAAGGCTCCAGTCATTTCAATTGTCGACGATGATGAATCCGTCCGGGACGCAATCAGGAGCCTCCTGAGAGCGCTCGGATACGTTGTAGACACGTTCGCGTCGGCTGAGGACTACCTGCAATCGCCCCACTTGAGCGATACCTCGTGTCTGATTACGGATATTCAAATGCCGGGTATGAACGGGTTTGAATTGCAACGCCGCCTCGTGAGCAAGGGTCTTCAGATGCCCGTAATCTTCATGACGGCGTTTCCGGAGGAGGCGGTCTCCAGGCTTGCAAGGGACGCCGGAGCCGTCAGTTTGCTAAGCAAGCCGTTTGATGAACAAGCCTTGATCAGCTGTCTTGATCGAGCTCTGACTGAGAGGGGTGGGGGTATTACGGAAGGCTCGGCTGGATAGTGCGTCGCGAGAGCGAGCTTGGACCAACTGGTCGGGGAGAAACAATTTGCATCCAGCGATCCATCGCAATCAGCCAAGATTATTTGCTACTTTACCCGCGATCCCCTGGTGTACTGCCGAGCTTGAATGGATCCGGAAGTGGCAACCGCAAGCATGAACCTTGCGGTACTTAAGATCGTTCGGCCCTCCTCTATTGGCCTTTTAGATGCTATTCTCGACTGTGATCGATTGGTGGTCGGAGGGGGAGCCTCATGCCAAGCCGTTCAACCCTACCGACTGTGAGTGCAGAGGAGTCGATCATCTTCATCGTCGATGATGATGAATCCCTGCGGGAAGCGCTCGGAAGCCTGTTTCGCTCAGTCGGATTTAAAGTCGGCATGTTCGGGTCCGCAGCGGAGTTACTGGAGTACAAGTTCCCTGACGTACCAAGTTGCCTCGTGCTCGATGTCAGATTGCCACGGCTGAGTGGTCTCGACTTTCAGGCTGAATTGGCCAAAGCGAACATTCATATTCCTATCATTTTCATGACGGGTCATGGCGACATCCCGATGTCGGTAAGGGCTATGAAGGCCGGAGCCGTTGACTTTTTGGCCAAACCTTTCCGCGAACAGGACATGCTGGATGCCGTGACTTTAGCATTAGAGCGAGACCGCCAACGACGGCAATCGGATAAACAGCTTTCGGATGTTCACGCCAAATTTGATACTCTCACACAACGAGAGCGGGAGGTGATGAGCCTTGTCTCGACCGGTCTGATGAACAAGCAAATCGCAGGTGAACTGGGGCTCAGCGAAATCACCGTCAAGATCCATCGGGGTCAAGTCATGCGCAAAATGGGTGCGCGTTCGTTGGCGGATCTGGTAAGAATGGCAGAAATGCTCGGAGTTGACCCATCTCAAAGCAGGTCTCGACCAGAGAAGTGCTAAGCAAGAATTGAGGGGTGAACTTCAACCTCATTAGTCGGCGGTGTCATATTGGATATCGTGCAATCCCGGGTAGCACGAGGGCTCTGACGGACACGCGGATCAGGTCACAATCTGACCCGTCCAACAGAGCAGGAGCGGACAATGGCCCGCTGCGCCAGCTTGGATGTCACCAGTGTGTTGTCACACTCGAGTTCATGCGACACTATCCATCCCGCCTGTAGTCAGGATTTGCGATAGAGCGATAGCGCCTCGTCGGATGCGGAAAGCCGGATCCACTTTCAGCACGATGCGCTAACGGTAGACCTCCCACTGATACCCAGAGTTCTTACAAGGAGAGCAGGCGTTCTGAACGCCGAGACGGTCGTCTGGCATATCCATGGCACAGTCTGAGCTGCCCGCATTCGCTGCTCTTCTCCAGGCGTTGCCATCTGAGTAAGGCGCATGGTGCAGATGACAGATATCGCGAACCTGAAGAGCAAACAAAGCGGATTTCGAACTGGTTTAAATCCAAAGCCGCTTGCTGAGCGTTGGAAAGGTGTTGGGATGGTAGGCCACCATGCCCTGCTCCTATTAAGCTGATTTATTGGAGCGCGTTCTGGCCGCCTACGAGCAGGGGAGGGAGCCAGTTGCCATGCCTTCTGTGTCCGACCTCGTCGCCCGGTTGGATGCCCCAGCGTTGGTAAGAATCCGCGACTCGTGACCGATAATGTCGTGGTCTCAACGCAGTGGTTTGCCATTGATAAACTTTTCCAATCGTATGACGTAAAACAATATCTTGCACGCAGTTCCGGGATACCGCCAAGGGGCACCGGCGCACGATAGCAAGTTCGATTTAGGTGAACTTGTATCCGCTGCTCAATCAAGTTCAGGTCGGGCGAGTACGGCGGCCGGTACATCAGGCCCGCCCCAGCAGCATGGGACGCCTTTCCAGACGAGCACAACCAGTCCTAGGGAATCAGCCCTTCCGATCCCACGCAGTTTCCACGCAATCGCAGCGCGTTCTTGAGATGTTTTGGAGTCGAGAGAAGTTACTGCTTTGCCCGGATAGGAATGGGCTTTGGAGATTGAGAGGTCAGCGTAGAAGCTGGTCTTTTGGCTGCGTAATCTTCGCGGAATCGAAGGATGGTCATGGCGCGGGCAACTGTATCATCCACGCGCTTGGCGAAGCCGAAGCGGGGTAACATAACTATAGTGTGTTTTCCTGCTTAGCGTAAAGGTCGAGAGTATGAGGACACGATTGCAATACGACAGCTAGATAAGCGTTGTCCTAGGTAGAGGACTCATTTGCTCCACTCTGTTGTGACGGCGATGAGTGCCAAGCCCGCGAGGTAGTTTCGGGCGAGCCGATCGTAGCGTGTTGCAATCCTCCGCCAGTTCTTCAGGCGACAGAATAGACGCTCGATTAGGTTGCGTCGGCGATAGACGGTGCGATCGAGCGGATATGGCGCGGTACGATTGGCGGACGACGGGATGACCGCTTTGATCCGATGCTGCTTGAGCCAGCGGCGCAGGCTGTCCACGTCATAAGCCTTGTCGCCGATCAGCCGCCTCGGCCGGACAGCAGCATTCAGCAGCGGCAGCGCCATGCTGATGTCGGCGATGGTGCCGGGTGTCAGCGCGAACGCAACCGGTCGGCCACGATCATCGGCCAGGCAATGGATCTTCGAGGTGCGCCCGCCGCGTGAGCGCCCGATTGCTTGCTCCCACTCCCCCCTTTTCCACCAGAGGCCGAGCGATGTGCCTTCACGTGCGAGGTGTCGCTCAACAACTCCTGCGGCACGCGCCCAGACGCAGCCACCTGCTCGAACAGGCGCTGCCACAGCCCGCGGCGCGACCACCTGTTGTCGCGGTTGTAGACCGTGGTCGCCGGACCATACTCGGGCGGCACGTTCCGCCAGCGGCAGCCGGTCTTGAGCACGTGCAGGATGCCGCTGATCACTCGCCGATCATCCACGCGTGGCTTGCCCGGGCGGCCATGCGGCAGATGCGGCTCTAACGCAGCCCAAGCTCTGTCCGATAACCAAAACAGGCGTGCCATGACACTCCTCCTGATCAGCCAGACTCAATCAGGAGGTTCAAACCTAAATGGGGCCAATGGTTTGTATGGGTTCCCTACCTAGACTGGGATTTACGGAGGTGATGCTACGATACAGAGAGTAGCGATCGGACGCCCGAAAGGATCGATTTTCGCATAGCGCAGGCATTGAATTTTTCCTCAGCGCAAGGAGTTTTCGAGACGATGTTAGGTGAGTGCTTCTCGTAAACTTGACATCGCCCTCATGCGTGCCCGCTTGGCTCGATCATCGCAACGAAACACTTGAGGGAATGGTAGGAATACAACTTGACCCCTCGCTTCAAATATCGACAACCGTCCTCGTCACACTCAATCTCCGTCCCGTGCTCAATCCTTGCGAGGATGCCGCGCCGGAACACGTAGGACCTCCTGCAGTGCGCACATTGGCTACGATGATTGAGCCGCGGGTTCGGCACATTCGAGGGGTTCGTCGCGATGTTGAGAATCCTCATTGAAACCTCACCGCGTTCTTGAGTCTCGCCGCCGGGCTTGATGAAACAGAACACCTCATCCTTGCCGTATACGGACCATGAAGGAGGTGGAGTGCGCAGGTGCGGTTCAGTGCCCAGTCTATCAGGCACTCGGTCCCGCGAGACGATCTTGCTTGGAGGAATGTCCACCCACTCACGGTATTTGAGAGCAGTTCAACGCTTCCTGACACTATCCCACTTCGCTTTAGAGGGAGCGCAGTGCTGGTTAATACAGCAGCTGGAGTTTTTGACGGCCGGTCGATGATCCGTTATAGAGATGGTGATACGCGCCGTGCGCCATTTGATGCTTGGGAGAATGTCCCTCCTCAGCGTGAGAGCGAACGGAACAGAAGTGGGCCGCGACGACAACGATCGTCCCCGCGACGGCTAAGACGTTATCGAAGACCGTCCAAGTTTCAGCACGCCTCATCGAAGCCTCCTCTTCTCCCAGGCCGGGGCTCGGCGCAGTTCGTGCTTCGCCCGCAGCGACGACGAATGCTTTCAACATCGATCGCAAGGGGTTATGTCGACATTAGGTGATGATGATTGCGTCCGCTTTTCACACCAATTGTCTGCGTGGCTGCTTCGATTACACATTGGTATAGGCGGGCGTGCGCGGGGTATAAGCAGGTTGCCCCTGACCGGGATTTTTTGCGAGCGGTGCGCGGGTTCGCGCCGATATACCCTCCGGATGAAAGCTTCCGTTATGTCAGTGAGCGTGCGTTCACCTCAAATATTACGCAGAGCCATGAAATGGCGGTCCGCCTCAAGAACGGAAGCGATCTCTTGCTCGAAGCCTGACGAGAGGTCCGTCATGTACTCCATGGCGGGTAGCATGAGGCGATACTCTCTTGAGTGTCGATTAAGAAAATGAAAGCGCATGACGCTTTGAGAGGTGCTTCACGGTCCAGCACGACAGGGCGCAAAAACATCTGGCGCACACGCAGTTCGTCGCTTTGTGACCTCATCGAGGCGTGTCAATCTATACAACGATCTTATCGAGATAAACGAGAATAGAACTAAACCTGCGGCTCTTTTCGGGTAATTTCCCTCTTGTTCCTTAGGCGAGAGCTTTCTTCGAAAAGCGTGGAAACGTAACCTCATAACTGAGTACCCGTGGGGGCAACTACGGGCCGAGGGCCGCGCCGATAGTCGTAAGACTTTGCGCGGCCCCTTTCTCCCTGTCCTGTTACACGGCTCTGGACTGATCTGCCCTGTGTCAGATCAAAAGGCTGATGTTACGACAGAACAACCGTATTCCGGGCCATGTCGGCGTTGTCATATGTGGACGCTCCCTGCCGGCAAGGGTTTTGTTGAACGTATCTGCAAAATGGTCGGGTGCGGTCATATGTACGGCCTGTTGGTGCGGTCATCTGACCGCTGGCCCTTCTCTATTCGGCACCTCCACGTCAAGCATTCTCTTTTCAACCCTTCGGTATAGCGCATTCCTCGCGAGCTCTTGCTTCTCTCCGGGATCGGCATTTGCCCTCCCATGATGGGATTAGAAGGATGAGGCAGCACAATCTGATGAGCGCATTGATCACCGTGGCAATCGACGCAAAGGCCAGCACGAACTTACTTCATCCATCGTCCTGCGAGGGACAGCTTTCCACCGGCAGGCGGAACTTCGGTGTCTTCTCCCTAACGGGCGATCAAAGGGATGGCTGCACTCGAGGATCTTTCGTCCAACGGAACTCCGTTCCATCGCTCCAGATCCGGTGCATGAGGACAGCCAAGCGCCGCGCCAGCGCGACAATGGCTTTCCGAATGCCGCGCCGCTTAGCGACATTCATCGCCCATGCCTTCAGCCAGGACCACTTCTTCACCCGCGTCAGCAGGACTTGGGCGGCTTCATAGAGCAACCCTCGCATCATTCCATCCCCGCAGAGGGAGACCTGCCCAACACGCTTGCTCTCCCCGGACTCCTTGAGCACTGGCGTTAATCCCAAGACAGGTCCAACGGCTTTCGACTTTCGGAAGCGGGCCGGCACATCGATGGTGCTGGTGAACGCCAGGGCGACAACTGGCCCGACGCCCGGAATGGTCATCAGGCGCCGGCAGACACCGTCCTCTCGGGTGATCTCCAGCACTTTCCGGTGGAGGCGGGACAACTCCTCCCGCAACATCTGCCTGGCGGCGAGCAGGGAGGCGGTGATGTCTGCCAGTTCCGGCCTGCCGTCTACGAGCTCCCGGATCCGGACGTCAAATCCCACAGCCCCGGTCATGCCAACCTTGAGGCCGAAGTTACGCAGCAGACCGCGAATGTCGTTCTCAATCGCGACCGCCTTCTCCTGCAGCAGCTTGCGTGCCATCAGCAAGGCACGACGATGTTGGCTTGTCAGCGTCTTGATGTGCACCGGCCGGAACAGGTTGACCCGCATCATCTGGGCAATGCCACGAGCATCATTGCGGTCCGTCTTGTTCACCTGCGCCTTGAGGAACGCCTTCGTATGCCGGGTCTCGATGCAGACCACCGGCAGGCCTGCTGGCGCCAATCCACTGAAAAGCCACTGCGACAAAGGTCCAGCCTCCAGGCCGATGCGGACCAGCCGCCATGCGGGATCTTGAAGAGCCCGAACGAGGTCTTCGGGATGGCTGGGCACCTTCATCTCGCGGCAGATTGAACCCGCCTCGTTCACGATGCAGATTGAAGTCTCCTTGAGAGACACGTCCAGTCCGGCGTAGTGCTTCATGCTGCGCGTCCTTTCCTGATGCGGTGCGGGTTGAACAATTCCCACGCTAGCATTGGCTCGGAGCACAACACCTTCATGCATATCCGTCGAAGATGGGGCTCAAGCCGAATACCCCATCTGATGGAAGTCCGCCGATCAGGTCCCAATCACATTATCGAGCTCAAGGCTCTGACAACGCCGCGGGTTTTCCTAATCCCGGTTCGACCGGTTTGCATCACGTCATTCATCACCCTTCCCAAACTGAGAACCTCAACCCGCGGCGGTGCTCAACCGGCGGCTGGTGCAGGAGATCGGTAGACTTCTCCTCTGGCCAGAAGCGCCCAGGCGATCCGGGCCGTCTTGTTGGCGAGCGCCACCGAGACTAGCCGCACTGGTTTCTTGCTCAGCAGACTGTTGATCCAGCCTGTGTCCGCCGCTGTCCTCGTACGAGCATAGCGAATGACGGCCGTAGCACCGACCACCAGCAGCGTGCGTAGGTAGCCATCGCCCATCTTGGAGATCCGCCCCAACCGCTCCTTGCCGCCCGATGAGTTCGGCCGTGGTGTCAGTCCCAGCCAGGCGGCAAACTCCCGGCCGGAGCGGAACTGCGAGGGATCTGTCACAGTCGCTGCGAGGGCTGTGGCGGTGATGAAGTCCACGCCCGGGATCGTCTCGAGCCTGCGGCTCTCCTGGCTCAGCCGATGCCAAGCCAGGAGTTCGGCTTCCAGAGCTCGGATCCGTGGCTGCAGATCGAGCAACTGGTCCACGAGAGGCGCCAGAGCCCGACGAGCCAGGGGCGGCAGCACGGCATCGACGCTCTCGTCGGTCAGGAGCTGGATCAACTCGCGGATGCGGCTGATCCCCTGAGCGACAATGATGCCGTATTCGGCCAGATGCCCGCGCAGGGCGTTGACCAGCATAGTGCGTTGGCGGATCAGAAGAGCCCGCATGCGGTGGAGCGTCAGCACGCTCTGCTGTTCGGCGGATTTGATCGGGACAAAGCGCATGTTCGGGCGGGTGACCGCCTCGCAGATCGCCTCGGCATCGGCCGCGTCAGTTTTGCCGCGTTTGACGTAAGGTTTGACATAAGCCGGCGGCATCAGCTTGACTGTATGCCCCAGCTTGATCAGCTCACGGGCCCAGTGGTGGGCGGTCGCACACGCTTCCATGCCAATCAAATACGGGCTCAGATCAGCAAAGAACGACAGCACCTCGGCTCGGCGCAACCGCTTTCGCACCGCGACTTGGCCGGCGGCATCAACGACGTGCACCTGGAAGATGTGTTTAGCCAGATCCAGATCGGGTATTCGGCCTGACGGCAGAGCCCACCATGCTACGGTA
>NZ_QDAH01000125.1 GCF_003075415.1 Microvirga sp. KLBC 81 | reverse complement strand
CCCTGAGCCGGGTCGAGCGCGGGCTGGCGGGCCTTCTGCAGGTGGAAGGGCCTGAGAACCCCACCGTGTTCAAGGACCACAATCCGCAGAAGTCGGCCCAGTCGACCAGCGGCCACTAGAACGGACAATGAGGACGCCAATCCTCCGGCCCGGGAGCGATCCCGGGCCGCTTTGCTTTATAGATAGCGATCAAACTGTGAAACGATCCCGGAACGGAAGGAACAACCATCAGCGGTATCACAGGAAAAGGCTCTCGCGTGTTCCGTCACCATCCTGCTCAGGGCCGCCCGACAGCATCGTACATCTTCTGCGCTTCCTCGCGCTGCTTCTGCAATTCAGGGAGGACTTGTTCCGCAAAAGACTTCACCTCCTGGTGCGCGCTCTGGCTCGCGGTCCGGTAGATGCCCAATTCCTGATCAAGGGCCTGTATCTGAATTTCCGCGTAGCGCCGGCTCAGCGCGAGATAATCGAGCGGCTCCAGGTTCTCGATGATGACCTGGTGCTCGAACTCCTTCACGCTTGGAAGCGTCATCCTCCGCTCGCGAGCGAAAGTCTCAATACGTTGAAGAAGACCGAGACGAAAATCCGCCGCCGCGGTCGCGTAGCTCCTGACCTCGGGTTTCGTCTCTCGGCTGGAGGCGAGCTTCGCAGCCTGACCTTGAAGGGTCGCGGAGCTGTAGGCCAGTCGCAGAAACTCTTCCGGGTCGATGGTACGCGTCTGAGCGGGGACACCGGATGCCCCCTGTCCTTGTGCCCAGGCGGCCGGGAGTGTTCCCACGAGCGCCGCTCCGAGAACAAATGCCATTACGAGGGATTTCAGGGTCATCATGAGCTTACTGCCATCCGGGAACGCCCGACATGTCGGGCAGGCGATGCGCGATGCCCTTGTGGCAATCGATGCAGGTCCTCTGGCCCGTGAACAGGAAGCGCTCGTGCGCGGATGCCGCGCGCGGGTTCTGCTTCGTCAGGTCCATGGATTCCGAGCTGTGGCAGTTGCGGCACTCCAGTGAGTCGTTGGCCTTCATGCGCTCCCACTCCCGCTCGGCCAAGTGCTTGCGCATGGCCAGGAACTTCTCCCGCGTGTCGATGGATCCGAAGATGTGGCCCCAGACCTCCTTCGAGGCCTGCATCTTGCGCGCGATCTTGTTGGTCCATTCGTGCGGGACATGGCAATCCGGGCAGGTGGCCCGCACGCCCGAGCGGTTCGTGAAGTGGACGGTGCCCTTGAGCTCCTCAAACACGTTGGCCTGCATCTCGTGGCAGCCGGTGCAGAACTTCTCCGTGTTCGTGACCTCCAGCGCGGTGTTGAAGCCGCCCCAGAAGACAACCCCGGCCACGAAACCTCCAAGCGTGAGAAAGGCAAGGCTGAGATAGGTCGGCGGACTCAGCGCCGTCTTGACCCAGGAGTTTGCCCGAACCCAGCCCCAGGCCCGTGAGATTCCGGCCGCCATCAATGCCTCCCCCGCTCGGGCTGCCGCTCAGGCTCGGCCATTGCATCCATGTCCGTGAACACGTTCTCCACCAGGGGCTTGGCGGTCGTCTGCGGCACATGGCAGGCGACGCATACGTAGCGTCGCGGCGCCAGTCCGCCGAGAGTATTGCCGGCGCGGTCCTGGTAGTGCGTCACGCTGATCATCGGTGCCTGGCTCTGCTCCGTGAACTTGCGGGCATGGCACGACATGCACTTGTTCGCGTTCAGGTCCATCGCGTAGCCCTCGATGGAATGTGGGATCACCGGGGGCTGGTCGGGATAGTTGCGGCGCACGCGCACGTCGTCCGTCACCTGCCGTTGCATCGGCGGCGCCGGAGTCTCCCTGGTGAACGGCTCGGGCCCGCGCAGGCGCGGCGCATCCTGCGCGAGGATAGCTCCTGCCGTCAGACAGGGCACGATACTGGCCAAGCACAAGAAAAGTCCGCGCCTCATTGTTGGTCTCCGGCATCGGCAGTCGTGGCCGCGACGATCTTGACGGCGCATTTCTTGAAGTCCGTCTGCTTGGAGATCGGGTCGGTCGCGTCGAGAGTGACCTTGTTGATGAGCTGGCTGGCATCGAAGAACGGGACGAAGATCAGTCCCGGCGGCACGCGGTTCCGTCCGCGTGTCTCGACGCGGCTGCGGATCTCCCCGCGCCGGGAGACCACCCTCACCTCCTGTCCCCGGCGGAGATTGCGCTTGGCGGCATCGTCCGGATGCATGAACACGACGGCACCGGGAAAAGCCCTGTAGAGCTCGGGCACCCGCAAGGTCATGGAGCCGGAATGCCAATGCTCCAGGACGCGACCCGTCACGAGCCACAGATCGTATTCGGCATCCGGCGCCTCGGCCGGCGGCTCGTAGGGCGCGCCGATGACGTTGGCCCTCTTGTCCGGGTTGCCGTAGAACTGCACCCCGCTGCCTTTCTCGACATAGGGATCAAGGCCCTCACGATAGCGCCAGAGCGTTTCCTTGCCGTCCACCACCGGCCATCGCAGCCCGCGAACCTGGTGATAAGTCTCGAACGGCGCGAGGTCGTGCCCATGGCCGCGGCCGAAGGCGGCGTATTCCTCGAACAGGCCCTTCTGGACGTAGAAGCCGAAGTGCTTCGCCTCGTGGTTCTCGTAGGCCGGATCGATCTCGGACAGCGGGAACTTGTTCGCCTCGCCGTTGGCGAAGAGGACCTCGTAGAGGGTCTTGCCCTTGTAACCGGGGTTGGCGTCGAGGATCTCCTTCGTCCAGACCTCGTCCGTGGTGAAGCGCTTCGAGAACTCCATCAGTTGCCAGAGATCGGAGCGGGCCTCTCCGGGCGCGTTGACGAGCTGGTGCCAGAAATGGGTGCGCCGCTCCGCGTTACCGTAGGCACCCTCCTTCTCGACCCACATGGCGGCCGGCAGGATCAGGTCGGCCGCCATGGCAGTCACGGTCGGGTAGGCATCAGAGACCACGATGAAGTTCGCGGGGTTCCGATAACCCGGATAGGTCTCGTTGTTGGTGTTCGGCGCCGTCTGGAGGTTGTTGTTGACCATGATCCAGTAGGCGTTGAGCTTGCCGTCCTTCAGCATGCGATCCTGCTGGACGGCGTGGTAGCCGACCTTGTCCGGCAGGAGGCCATGCGGGAGCTTCCAGATCTCCTCCGCATGCTTGCGGTGCTCGGGATTGTTGACCTGCATGTCGGCCGGAAGGCGGTGGCTGAAGGTGCCGACCTCGCGCGCCGTGCCGCAGGCCGACGGCTGACCGGTCAGCGAGAAGGGAGAGTTGCCGGGTTCGGAGATCTTCCCTGTGAGCAGGTGCAGGTTGTAGACCATGTGGTTGGCCCAGACGCCGCGGACATGCTGGTTGAATCCCATGGTCCAGAGCGACATCACCTTGGTCTTCGGGTCGGCATAGAGGCGCGCCAGGGCCTCCAACCGCTCCGCCGGCACGCCGGAGAGCTCGGAAGCCTTCTCGACCGTGTACTGGCTCATGAGCTTGGCATAGTCCTCGAAGCTCGCGGCATGGGAGACCTGCGCATCGTTGGCGTGCTGCGCCCGCTGCTCCAGCACGTGGTCGGACCGCAGGCCGTAGCCGATGTCGGTGTTCGCCAGCCGGAAGTTGCAGTGTTTCTCGACGAACTCGCGGTTCACCGCCCCGTTCTGGATGATGTAGTTCGCGATGTAGTTCATGATCGCGAGGTCCGAGTTCGGCTTGAAGATCAAGGCCATGTCGGACAGATCGGTCGTCCGGTGCTCGTAGGTGGACAGCGTCGCGATCTTGACATGCGGATGGCTGAGGCGGCGGTCGGTGACCCGGGTCCACAGGATCGGGTGCATCTCGGCCATGTTCGAGCCCCACAGCACGAAGGCGTCGGCGTGCTCGAAATCGTCGTAGCAGCCCATCGGCTCGTCCATGCCGAAGGTGCGGATAAAGGTGACGGCGGCCGAGGCCATGCAGTGCCGGGCGTTCGGGTCGAGGTTGTTGGTGCGGAAGCCTGCCCGCATCAGCTTGGAGGCTGCATAGCCCTCCCAGATCGTCCACTGCCCCGAGCCGAACATGCCGACGGCCTCGGGGCCCTTCTCCTTCAGCACGCGCTTGAACTGGCTGGCCATCTCGTCGAAGGCACGGTCCCAGGAAACCGGCTGGAACTCGCCGTCCTTGGCGAACTGTCCGTCCTTCATGCGCAGGAGCGGCTGGGTAAGGCGGTCGTTGCCATACATGATCTTGGACAGGAAATAGCCCTTCACGCAGTTGAGGCCGCGGTTGACCTCCGCCTGCATGTCGCCATGCGTGGCGACGACCTTGCCGTCCTTCACCGCCACCATCACGCCGCAGCCGGTACCGCAGAAGCGGCAGGGAGCCTTGGACCATTGCAGACGAAGGTCCTCGCCCGTCAGAATGTTCTGGGCGCTGGCCGGGAGGGTGACGTTGGCGGCAGCGGCCGCTGCCGCAGCGGCCTGGGTCTTCAGGAGGGTGCGGCGCGTGAGGTCCATCAGTCTACTCCCGCTCTGAAACTGGCTCGAAATGGTGGAAGACAAGGGTGGCGGCGAGGACGCCGTCGAGGAGTTGAATCGCGTTGATCCGCTCGACGACCTGGTTCTCGGTCTCTGTTTCGAGTGTGACGATCAGCTTGCCTGCTTCCTCGCCGCCATGAACCTCGGCCCCCTCGATGGAGCCAAGGATTTCGACGATCGATGGAACCTTGTCGGGGTGGCTGTGGACCACGAGGCTGGAAATGTGACGCTCACGGGTCATGATGCCGCCTCCGACGCGGACAGCCGGATGGCATCGGCGGGGCAGGACTGGGTGCAGTCACCGCAACCGGTGCAAGTATCAGTCATGATCCTGGGGCGGGCGCCGCCGACAGCAAGCTCGAACCGCACGGCCCCTGTCGGACAGGCATCCCGGCAGCTCATGCAGGCAATTCCCCGAAGGGCAAAACAGGCTTGGCCAATCACCGCAAATGACGGCTCATCGGGCTGGGGAGCTGCTGCGAACTTTCCGAGCAGGAAGCTACGACGCTTGAGGTCAGGGGGCTCGTCCATCGACAGCCTCCATCAGACCGGACCGGGCGGTCCCGTGAACAGGTAGTACATCCAGACAACAAAGCCCCAGCCTGCCACGACGCCGACAGCGATGAAGGGCCAGATCAGGACGGCAAGGACGAGGAACGTGAGCACCTCACGTTTTTTCCTACCAGCTTCCACTGCTTCCGATCGCATTTATTCTGGTTCGCCTGAAAAGGTCACAACTCTTTCCTAACGACAGTCACCTTAGAAAGTTCCTAATATTTATCTAATCTAAGCAATCCACTCATAACCGCGAATATGATTCAGGATATACTTCAAAATTACAACTATATACGATCACCCCTGCTCCGTCTTTGCGCTAGAACAAATAAGGCGAGCTTTCCCACCGTTGTCACATTCTCGGGGCATCGCTTCGGCCAGGTTTCATCACCAGGTGTTGTCATGGGCTCAGGCGTTCCGCTGGATTTCGAACCGGACATATACACCGCAAGATCGACCGCATTGGCAGGATCATCACTGGTGACCACTCTGCGCTGGCCGGCGCTTTTCACCGGCACCTCCTGGCCCGAGCTATCCCCATGCACTGCGTCGATGGCCGCGTCTCACCTGCAGTCGACAAGGAGTGTCGTTGTAAAGGATCCCGGCCACCGCCTCTATGTCAGCGATCACCAGCCGACGCCGATGGCGCCTGATCTGCCGCTGCGTCTCCCAATTACGGAGCGTCCGGCTTACTGTCGGCAAGGTGCTGCCAATAAGGTCGGCGAGATCCTGGCGGCTCACGGGGAACGGGATCTCGATTCCTTCCGGGACTTGTATGCCGAACCTCTCGACAAGCTTGAGGACGGCACGTGCCAGACGATGCTCGACGGACTCGCCCGAAAGATCTCGCACCCTGTCTTCCATCTCCCGCAGGCGCGCCTCGAGATCGCGGATCACGTTAAGTGCGACTTGCGGGTGACGGTCAACGATGGCTCTCAGCATGGGTGCCGGCCATTGGAGTTCCTCGCATTCCGTAATGGCGACAGCATCCACGGGATAGAACCTGTCGAGGAGGGCTGGGCTACCAAAAACCTCGCCCGCTCCGACATACTTGATGACGACGCGCGAACCTCGCGGAGTGGACTGCACGAGTTGGGCGACCCCGGAGACAAGGACATGGACAGCGCGGGCGGGCTCTCCGGCCGCGAAAAGCAGGGTGTCTGCTGCGAGGAGCCGTCGCTTTGCCTGCTGCAACAAGTCTTTCGCGACGCCCTCCTCGAGGCCGCGGAACAGCCCTATGGACAGCGCCTCATCGGGCATTGCGATCCCCTGGAGTGAATGTCGACCCTGCGGTGCAGGGCGCAAGGCTCTTGGCCCTCGCCATGTCCCCGGCTCCGCACGACGCCGCGAGACCAATGTCGATGAAGAGGAGCGCTATCTCGTCGAAGACACCGAGATCCGTTTCGTCAGTTGTGACCGTGTCGAGTTCGCTGACGAGTTCGAGCAACGCTGCGATGCGTTCTGCCTGGTGCCGCGCATCCACGATCAGAGCGCGGAGCTGTCGCCGGGTCTCAAGTGCCTCGAAGCGTTCCAAGGCATCATCAAGCTGGCTGCGGCACCTGCAATCTAACTCGGTTGTTCCCAAGACTGCACGGACTCGCTTCAAGATTTGTGAGACACCATGCTGGACTGTGGGTTCCTTCATTCTCCCCTCCCCGTTCATGGAACAGCGTTCGGAAAGCTCTGATTACAAGCGAGGCTGCACAGGCGATCACGTCCGCAGCTCTTTCGGATGCCATTCCGCGCGCCCGGAAAGGCACTGCCGAACCGCCATGAAACCAAGACATGCTGGAAGCGAGATCAATGCTCCTAGGAGCGCCAAGCCGGCGGCAAGGGCCATCACGGCCATTACGACCAGGAGCGCTGCGACGGCGAACCCGTGACCGAGAAGGCGCAGAAATGGGCGGTGAGGCAGACCAGTCATCTCCAATCTCCAGCGGACGATACATCCTCATTAACCCATCGGCGGCACGCTGCTTTGCGGCACAGCAAACAAGACGACGCTTACGCCCGGCGCTGAGCGAGATCCGGACCACGTAGACGGCATGGAATGCGTGGAGCTCCCTTGCGTCCGGGTACGTCGCCGTGAACGCCGGCAGGCGCAATGGCGACGAGTGCCAGCAGCAAAAGGGCTGCGGACGTGAAGAACGGCGCACCCCACACGACCGATGGTCCGGGCTGCGACACGCCTGCGGCAAAGCTCGTCGTGAACAGGACTGGGCCGATAAGGCCGGTCACGCCCCGCAGGCTGTTGAGCGCCCCCTGCAACCTCCCCTGATCCGAGGCGGCGATCCGCTGGGTCATCAGGCTCTGGGCGGCAGGACCAAACAGGCCCCACAGAGCCGCGACGGGAATGGCCAGCCAAATCCAGTTCCCGCTTGGCGCAAGGCCGAAGAGCAGGGAACCGAGGCCGCCGCAGACGATGCCCGCGACCATCGTGGCCTGTTCACCCAGGCGCGGCACGACTCGGCGCACGAGACCTCCCTGAACCGCGGCTGAGGCAAAACCGACGGTTGCCAGGGCCAAGCCAATCGTGACCTGATCCCATCCATAACGGTGGCCTGCATAAAGCACAAAAACGGCGGGGAACACCTCGTGTGCAAGATTGGAGACGAACAGGACCAAGGAGACCCTGAACACCTCAGGATTCGACCGAAGCAGCCGCAGGGAGGCCCATGGATTCGCCCTCCGCCAAGCGAATGGTACGCGCCGGTCCTGCGGCAGGGACTCCGGAAGCACAAGGCTCCCGTACAGCGCATTGGCCAGGCACAGCCCCGCCGCAACCCAGAACGGCAGGCGAAGGTCGACGGCTCCGAGCAGGCCCCCAAGGGCCGGCCCAGCGATGAAGCCAAAGGCGAATGCTGCACCGATGATCCCGAACCCGGCGGCGCGGCGATCCGCATCGGTGATGTCCGCTACGTAGGCGAAGGCGGTGGTAAAGCTCGAAGAGGCCAGGCCACCGATTGCACGGCCGGCCAGCAACCAGCCCACCCCTGGGGCAACGGCCATGAGCAGATAATCGAGACCGAGTGCCAGGTTGGATAGCAGAATGACAGCGCGCCGTCCGATGGCATCGGACAGCGCGCCGAGAACCGGGGCTCCAAAGAATTGTGCCGCAGCCCAGGTCAGGCCGAAGAAGCCATAGACCTGCGCGGCGCTGACGGTCTCGCCGCCGAGGAATTCCTGCACCAGTCGCGGCAGGACGGGGATAATGATCCCGAAGGCTAGAAGGTCGAGAGCGACGCTGATCACCAGGAAGAATAAGGCCGAGCGGCGGGGACTATGGGCGTGCATGGGCTGAAGTCTCATGACTGGTTCAACGAGAGCGGTTACTCGACTGTCGTACTGCTCCACCTGGGTGGCTCTCGGCTCAGGGCGGTGTGTCCTCGGAGAGTAGAGTTTCACGACCTGCTCTATCGCGAGCCCGTTACAGGCGGATCCGCGCCCTGCCAGTGGCCCTGGCTCTTCAAGGCGTCCGCCACCTCGCGCGGCATGTAGTTTTCGTCGTGCTTGGCGAGCACCGTATCGGCTTTGAAGACGCCAGACGGGTCAAGCACGCCTTCGGCCACGACGCCCTGTCCTTCGCGGAATAGATCGGGCAGGAGCCCGTGGTACTGCACATCCACGGCACCGCTCGCATCCTTGACCCTGAACGCAATGACTTGACTGTCGCCCCGTCGGATCGATGCCTCCTCCACGAGGCCGCCGAGGCGAAAGCGCATGCCAGGGGCAATGCCGGCGGCCTGGACCTCGGTCGGCGTATGGAAGAACACGATGGTGTCGCGCATGGCGAAGGACACGAGGCCGAACGCGACGACGATCATGGTCAGTCCTGTCCCGATGAGGATCAGGCGCCGTTGCTTGCGGGTCATGCTTCAGGTCTCCGGGCTTGCAATCACGTGCTTCCGTAGCATCGGTGCTGCGATCCGGATTTGACCGAGCGCAAACCCACCCCCGCCATGCTCTGATAAAAACGCCTGAAGGCTAGGTCATTCGGCCGCACGATCGAGCCTGACCTCGTGCAATTCCTCCGATGAATTCCGGAGGAGCTAGCGCATCGTGCGGAAAAGTGGACCCGGTTTTACGCTTCAACGATGCGCTCTCTAGAGAAGGGAGCATCGGATTGTTCCCAAAAGTGCAAGTCCACTTTTGGGTCCGATGCTCTAGAGCGAGCGGTAAAGGGTGAACGTGCCGTGACTGGCGCTTGCCCGCACAATTACGAATTGGAGATCTCCTGTGATCGTCTGCTCCTGCAATGTCTTCTCGGATGGCGAGGTGCGTGCCTGCCTCAACCCGGGCCCCGACTGCCCCCGCACTCTGGCTCAGGTCTACCGCTGCCTCGGCTGCGGGCCTCAATGCGGGCGCTGCGCCACCACCATCCGCTCCATCATGGATGAGACCCTCGCCCGGAAGCATACCTGCTCGGCGGATTGCGAGACCTCCTGTCCCCTGACCCAACAGGCCAACTCCAACGAGCCCGGACAGCATCAGAGATCGCGATCTCGCTCAACTCGTGTCGGCCAATGATGCAGGATCCTGGAACGACCTTCTCTTAGGTCTCGATGTGATTGGTTGCCTTACTCCGGATGCCAAGCTGTCGAACGATGACTGCTGTACTGGAACTGTTTGGTATTGAACGCATTGGGAGGCTCGCATGGTAGCTGGAGCAAGCCATCGTGTACCTGAACGCAACAGCGGCAGGCGATGGATAGCGAACTTGCACAGTCACGTGTTCTGCGCCGAGCATGCCTTCGCACTCATGAGCCTCAGAGACAGGACAATCAGTTAAATCCTCTTTGGCACGCGCTGGCTTCCATGGGCTCTGCGGCTTCGGCACACATCATGGTTCCGCGGCTACCACAATCCGTTGTCGGCGGTCACAGTGTAATGAGCTGCGAGTCATGACAGCCAAGCGAACCTACTCACGCCTAGAGCTGATTCCATTGGCATGGAATCAGCTCTCTTGTTTGCCGGGCCGTATTTTTGACGGTGAACCGGAGCCACTTCACCGAAAAATACTCTAGTCGCCATGTACTTTGAGTCGCCATATATTTTGGCCAAGCTGCTGAATGGCAGTTATGGGTCCAGCCTGTGTGGAAACGCGTTGATCTGCTAAGCTGATGTTGATCAGCGGAGGGCCGGATGAAGCGTTTCGTTGAAG
>NZ_QDAH01000124.1 GCF_003075415.1 Microvirga sp. KLBC 81 | reverse complement strand
GGAGCCGTGCCATGTCTGGTCGCCCATCGAACTACTGCTGTGGCGCCGATGATGAGCAGGCGGCGCAGGTCGCGCTGTCCCATCTTCGACGTTTTGCCTAACCGTGGCTTCCCACCGGATGAATTCTGCTTGGGTGTAAGGCCCATCCAGGCCGCAAAATCCCGACCCTTGTCGAAAGTCTCGGCCGCAGGAGCCAGGGCTTCCAGAGCTGTTGCTGTGATCGGACCAACGCCAGGGATCGTCATCAGGCGTCGGATCTCCTCATCCTGCCGCGCCCGCTGCGTGATCTCCCGGTCCAGCTCACCGATCTTCTGGTTGAACTCACTTAACGTCGTGATGAGCATCCGGCAGACGGATCGCGCGGCCTCAGGAAGGTCCGTAGCCGGATCCTCAACCGCGGCGATGAGCATGTGGATGTGTCTGGGCCCTTGGGGTGCGATAATACCGAATTCGGTGAGATGCCCGCGCAGGGCGTTGATGATCTGGTTTCTTTGGCGCACCAAAAGGTCTCTGGCCTTGAACACCATGGTGGAGGCCTGCTTCTCCTCACTCTTGACCGCGACAAAGCGCATGGTGGGCCGGTGAGCGGCCTCGCAAATGGCCTGGGCGTCGGCGGCATCGTTCTTCTGCCGTATGACGAAGGGCTTCACATAGTTGGGAGCGATCAGTCTCACCGTATGACCCAAGGTGCTGATCTGGCGCCCCCAGAAGTGGGCACTCGCACAGGCTTCCATCGCGACCGTGCAGGTTGGTTGAGAGGCAAGAAACATCAGGAGCTTGCCCCGCGACAGCTTCTTTTGAAAGAGCACAGCGCCGGTTTTGCTTGCGCCGTGGAGTTGAAACACATTCTTCGCCAGATCGATGCCGATGATATCAAGCGTCTGCATGGACGATCCTCTTGGTTATGGTTGCGAATGCTACAACCTTGGCAGCTAGGCGCTGCCGGAGGGGCGTCCACCCCATTGTACTTGTACCGCGCCATCGACAACAATGGCGACACCGTTGAGTTCTGGTTCAGCGAGAGGCGCAATCTCACTGCCGCCAAACGGTTCCTGCGCAACGCGCTCAAGCGGCACGGACGGCCAGAGAGGATCGTCATCGACGGAAGCCAGACTAATCGAGAGGCTATCCTGTCGTGCGACACAACAGACCGGCTCCAAGACAGAACGCGGCGTGATCTGAAGCCCATTCATATCCGCCAAAGCGCCTATCTCAATAATCGGATCGAGCAGGATCATCGGGCCATCAAGCGGCGGGTTCGCCCGATGAGGGGTTCAAGTCCAACAGCGCTCGCGCGATCCTGGGCGGCATCGAAATGGTGCACATGATGCGCAAACAGCAGGCGACGTATGCCTGCAACCAGCCGCTATCTCTCGTCGAGCAGTTCAACAGACTGGCTGCGTAAAGCCTCCTTTTAGAATAGCCCTCTTTCTGCTCTCATCGAGAATTCGCGACAGAGCACCGGAAACTGGTGCCAATCGGATCTTCGGTCGGTATGATGTAACCGTCGCTTATGCCGCCCACCTCAACGGAACTGGTCAACACTCGGCATATCGCCGACGGTGACTTCAATGACGGTCGGCACCTTCGTCGTCGCAATCGCCCGGCGCAGCGCGAACCGTACTTCTTCAGGCGATACAGTTCGGATCGCCTGCGCGCCGAAGCTTTCCGACATGCGGCAGAAATCGGGGTTCTGCAGATCGGTAGCGATGACCCTCCCACCGTAATGGTTGATCTGCATCTGCTGGACATTGCCGAAGCGGTTGTTATTGAAAAGCAGGACGATCAACGGAATCTTGTGTTGAATGGCGGAGGCGAGTTCCTGCACGGAAAACATGAATCCGCCGTCGCCGGTGACAGAGACCACAGGAACGTCCGGCTTTGCCACCTTCACCCCAAGCGCCGTCGGAAAGCCATAGCCGAGCGTTCCCTGGTAACCGGTCGATATGTAGGTGCGAGGGTTATATACCGGATAAACGATACGGCTGGCAAAGCCGACCTGGGTTAACTCGTCGACAAAGATGCCATGTTCGCCAATTTCATCGCGGATGACCTTGAGATAGCTGAGCTGCGGCTCCAGAACTGCGGAACGTCTTGCCCAGTCGGCTTTAATCTCCAACAATTCAGCCTCCCGCGAAGGGCGGACTGTGTTGTGGTTTTCGAGCCTTCTCAGCAGAAGCGGCAAGGCCTGCTCCGCGCGCGCCGTGATTTCACATTCCGGTGTGAAGAACTTGCGGTGGCTGGTCGGGTCGACGTCGATGCGGATGATGTCGGGCCTGTAGGTCTGAATCCATTTCCTCGCGGGAACCCGCATATTGCTGCCGATTGCCAGCACCACATCAGTCCTTTTCCAAAGCTCCTTGGCGGCCGGCTGGTGAAGCGAGAGATAGCTTCGGGCATCCACGACGCCCATGCCAGTGCGGTATGCGACGACGGGCGCCTGCAAGGTCTCGGCCAACTGACGAACAAGAGCACTCGCGCCTTGCGCACCGCTCCCGACAAAGATCAGTGGGGAAACTGAGCCGCCAAGCAGCTTGGCCGCCTCTTCGATCGCATCTTCGTCGAGAGGCGGTTCATAGCAGGGAGGCATGTTGAATTGCGGATTCGCCGGGGCCTTGCCCGCAAGCACGTCCATCGGAATTTCAAGTCCAACTGGCCGCGGCCGCCCGGAGAGCATCTGGCGAAAGGCTTCGCCAATCAGGACAGGAATCTCCGACGGGGTGTCCGCTCTGTCCGCCCATTTAGTCAGCGAACGTAGGATCAAAAGCTGATCATTGATCTCGTGCAATTCGCCCCAATCCTTGCCGATGGCGGTCGAGTTGATCTGTCCAGTCAAGCACATCAGCTTCGCGTTAAGCGCGTATGCCGTCGACATCGCCGCCGTGGCATTGAGAAGGCCGGGCCCTGGAACGACGTTGAAGACTGTTGGCAAATCGCTCGCCAGCGCGTGGCCGAGTCCCATATAGGCCGCGCCCTGCTCGTGTCGTGCGTGGATGACGCGAAACTTGTCGCGATGATCGTACAATGCGTTATAGAGCCAATCGTTCTGCACGCCAGGCAGGCCGAATATTGTCTTTATTCCGAGATTGTGCAGCGAAAGAACGGCTGCCTCACCGCCCGTCATAGTTCTCATCATCCCTCAACCCTACAGAATTGTGCGAGCGACGTGAGTAGGCGCGTATTGTCGTCCGGTGTACCGATTGTGACCCGGATATGGTGCGGCAGATAGAATGCAGGTCGCACCATCACGCCACGCTTGGCCAACACCGTTGTCAGTTCCTCAGCGTCGTAGCCTTCGGGACAGCGGAACATAACGAAGTTAGCCTGGCTTGGTGTCACCTCCAGACTCAACTCGGACAGCCTTTCCAAGAGGCGACGCCGTTCGACATGATTGTTTTCGACGGTACGCTGCAAGTGACTGGTATCTTCCAGAGCAGCCATAGCCGCTTCCATACCTGGGTTGCTCAGGTGGAAACTGCGCTTCAGCTTTTGCACCTTCTGTGCTGTCCGCTGGGGCGCAATGCCATAACCGAGGCGCATGCCCGCCAGACCGTAAGCCTTGGAGAAGCTGTGAACGATCACGATGTTCCGACCATCGAGGACGTGACGGATGGCGTCAGGAAGGCCCTCTTCGGTAGCGAATTGATAGTATACTTCGTCGTAGATCACCGTGACGTGTTCAGGCAGCCGGTCGAGAACTTCCTTCAGTGGATTTCCGCCAAACCACGTTCCAGTCGGGTTGTTCGGATTGGACAGATATACCAACCGGGTTTCCTCGGTGACCGCGCACAAGATCGCATCCACGTCGAGGTCGAAGCCGGATCCGACAAGTGGGACCTTGTCTATCTCACATCGCTTGTTGGATAGCGATTGCGAATATCCTCCAAAGCACGGCGGGCAAATGATTGCCCGCTGGCCGGGGTGGATAAGCGCATCCTCGACGAGCGACAGGACCTCAACACCACCGTTTGCCGAGAAAAAATGGGCTGTTGCGAGGCCCCGGCGGTGAAAGGCTGCCAGAGTGTCGCAAAGCTTGCTGTCCGTGCGTTCCGGATAGCGGCTCGCCGAGCGGACTGCCGATTGTGCGGCGGCAACTGCCTTGGGCGAAGGACCAAACGGGTTCTCGTTTGATGAGAGCTTTGTAATCACCAGGCTCTCGGCCTGCCCCTTAGCTTCATCAATTGAGGGGACAGTCTTACATTCCATTATGGAGACCACGGACCTTCTCGTCTATAAGGAATGGGACTATCGGTTTAGCCCAGGTGAGATTGTTACCTATAGACATCAAACGGCTCCGTTGGCGTGTAATGGCACAGCTGGAAAAGCAAGAGCCATGCCAGAGGGAACGCAGCAGTCGATTCCAATTGAATTTCTTCACATGGCTCAACCGCCTTACCAAGAATTGCGACAAAACCCCTGGCATTGTCTGAGGCGCGACAAATGTCGGAAATGCGGCCAATCGATTGCCTCGTATCGAAATGAGTTTTTCCTTTTGGCACGCATGTTGCACGTTGCTCTAGGTGTCCGCAACGCGTCGCGCAGGTAATGCATAATGTTCGCACATTGCTGTCTGTCAGGGATCAGGCCAAACTACAGCGGGACCTCCCGGTGCAGAAGAAGGTCACGGATTTGTTCACCATCGTCAGCGGCCGCTACTGGCGCCTGGCATTGACGGGCACCGCACATTTCGAGGAGACACCGCGTGCAAGTAGTCTGCAGGTCCACGATTGGAAGGCTTAGCCCTACGGCGTGTTCGTGCAGGCGAGCGCCAAGTTGCCGCTGGACGATCCACAGGATTCCGTGTTCGCGGGCTTGGTCGAGTTCGGACGTGCGTTAATCGCCGAACGTACCAAAGGCGGAGCTGGCTGCTACACGAACTAGGTGGCTGGAACGCTTGGCGTCCCTTCAAGATGATGTCGGCCAAGCTCAGTCTAGCTGCCGCCGTAATGGGACAGCTCGAAACGAAGGGCCGATCTCTGTGCGGTCAAGTTTTCATAGTCAGCCATTCTTCGGTCCCGACGGAAAGCCCCAATAAAACCGAGAGCATTGCCTTGAATGGAGAAAGTCGACCAATGAACATTATGGCAGAAGCCGTTCGTTCTACAAAAGCAAAGACGTTATTGGCTCTTCGTGCTGCTGCTTCACATTTTAGGGTCTTCCCAGGTTATTGTTTGACGTATGAACAGTGGCGCCGAGAAGGCACTGGATCGACCAAAAGAATCAGAATGGCTATTGGGGCGTCTGAACCGCTGATCGTTCGGTCAAGCGCAGCTTCGGAGGATGGGTCGGAACAATCGCAAGCCGGGAAGTACCTTTCAGTTTTGGGTCTACACACGGACGAACAGCTGAACCAGGCTATAGACGACGTATTCTCCTCTTACGGTGATCCGGCGCCCGCGGACGAGGTGTTCATTCAGCCGATGGCTCAAGATGTTGCGCTAAGTGGCGTGGTCATGACCTGCGACCCAGCCTCGGGCCTGCCCTATTGCATTGTCAGCTACGATGAGAGCGGTGACACCACGGGTGTTACTTCCGGGAAAAACGGGACACGCACGTACATCTTTGTGCCAGGGCACGATGTTCCGAAGCCGCTCCGCGGTTTGCCGCCGGCGATCGACGAAGTGGTCAATATTGTCGGTGCCAAAGAGGTCGATATCGAGTTCGCGATCACAAATGAGGGTACGGTTGTCGTCTTTCAGGTGCGGCCAATCACTACGCGAGGGATAAAGGATGGGACCTGGGGCGATCAAATTGATGGCCTTCTGCGATCTCTTAATCGCGTCAAAGCTTCGATCGAGGACGTCAACAGGTTTAACGACGGCCAAGGCCTCATCGGACACGCCCTTGGAGTTATGCCGGATTTGAATCCGGCCGAGTTGATTGGCACGAAGCCAAGGCCGCTGGCCGCTTCGCTCTACCGGCACTTGCTGAGTGACACCGCCTGGGCGACCGCTCGGGAAAAGTTCGGATACCGAGACCTCCGATCGATTCCCCTTGTGCATATGATCGGTGGGACTCCGTATGTTAGCGTATCCGCGAGCGTGGCGTCTTTTATACCTGCCACGGTGCCAGAACCCGTTGCCCAAAAGGTCATCGCCGAAGCACAACGAAAACTGAATCAAGAACCAGAACTCCATGACAAGATCGAATTTCGTGTCGTGCCGACCTGCCTCAAGCCCAGAATGAGGGACGGTCAGTGGCGTCAGCAGTTTTCTAGCCTTTCAGACGATGAATGGGCCTCGTATCTCGACGCTCTCGGAATCCTCACAAACCGCATTGTCAGCGGAGGCGCCCTTTTTGACCGCGCTGCGGAGGGGGTCGAAAGGTTAGGGTCCGCCGCAGGGCAGGTAAAGCAGAATGCGGGCCGCGGGTTACTCGACGTATTGTCGTTGATCGAGAAGGCTCGTGTGCACGGTACGGTGCTGTTCGCGGAGGTCGCGAGGGCAGCCTTCGTCGCGACAGACATTCTGAAGTCATTGGAGGCTGAACAATTGGTTCCTCAAGGGTTTCTTGACGCCATTGTGTGTGCCTCCGATGCGGTTGGCGCCCAACTGGTTCATGATTTTGCCGTACTCGAGCCTGCAGCATTCCTCAAGCTACATGGACATATTCGCCCCGGCACATATGAGATCACCGTTCCGCGATACGACGACCCACACGGTCAATACTTCGACTGGATGAATCGCTCTGTCAGGGGAAACCCGACAGAGACGCGGGCGGCTGCTCCAGTTCTGTCACCTGCTCAGATCTCCCGCGTTTGTCTGGAGTTCGATCAAACTGGCTACGCCTTCGGTTGGCCGGAATTCGAAGCGTTCGCAATGAATGCGATTCAGGCCCGCGAACGCGTCAAACATGCATTCAGCTGGCTTGTTTCTGACGCCTTGGAGCAGCTTGCGCTGATCGGAGCCGACCTCGGCCTTAACCGAGAGGAGTTGTCCTTTCTCACGTTACCAGAGATTGCCCTCACTGTGGAAATGCGCAAGGACCTTTCATCCTTCTTGCGGGCCGTGGCCAGGCGAAATCGGAGGGCCTGGGAAACGACTAGGCATCTACGCCTGCCGGACGTTCTGTGTTCCCCAAAAGACATCTTCGGCTTTCATGTCGTCGAATCGCGTCCCTGCTTCATCACCGGAAACACAGTCGAAGGCCTCGTCACAGGTGTAGATGACGTCTCCTTGAAGGATGGCATCCTGTTTATCGAGAATGCGGATCCGGGCTTCGATTGGGTATTCACGCGCGAGATCAAAGGCTTCGTCACGAAATACGGTGGGGAGAACTCACATATGTCAATTAGAGCACGCGAACTCGGTCTCCCCGCGGTGATCGGCGCTGGCAGCCGCTTTGAGAGTTGGCGGAGCGCTTGCGTTATCCGCCTCGAGTGCGCAGTCCAACGCGTGGAAATTCTGAGATGAGGATTGTTGCCGCTACGATGCGGGGCCTGCAGGGTGCTCTCGGTTCCGATTCCCAATGACCCCGACACGACGTTGAGTACCGAGGCAAACCGATTGCTGGGATCATCTGGCACCCAAAGCGGTCGCCCCCGAGACACAGCGTACATAAGCCCGCCAGAACCTATACTGTTCATCTCACCCCGCCACCGGCGGTCGGCTTGGCGACGGTAATGGTGCTCCTCCAGGCCGTGCCTATCGCCGCTTCCGACCGCTCGTCGCAACCCCCGACCTCAGAGTGTTGTGACGACCGGTTGAATTCAATTTGCACACCGCAATCCCTCGATAGAGATGTCACCGCTCTCCCCGTTACAAATGTCACCTCCTCCCGGCGTCGTTTGCAGCAGAGAGCTTCGTTTCTATGGTGGTCCTTGCCATGAGCCGTCCCGAGATCGACCGGATGCATGTTCTGCGCGACGTGACGGCAGACCGCATCACCGTCAATGAGGCTGCCCAACTGCTGCGGCTCACCCGCCGTCAGGTCTTCCGCCTCCTCGAGGCCTCCCGGTCTCATGGCCCCAAAGCCCTGGTATCCACCTGTCGCGGCAAACCCAGCAACCGCTGCTATCCGGCGGCCGTGCGCAGCGAGGCGCTGGCGCTCATCAAAGCCAACTATGCCGATTTCGGCCCGATACTGGCCTGTGAGAAGCTGGCCCAACGGCACGGGATCAGGTTGGGTGTCGAGACGGTCCGGCGCTGGATGCTGGCCGAGGGCCTCTGGCAGGATCGCCGGCAGCGGCTCAAACCCGTGCATCAGCCGCGCGCGCGGCGCGGTTGCTTCGGCGAGCTCGTCCAGAGTGATGGCTCGCAGCACTGGTGGTTCGAGGAGCGCGGACCACAGTGCACTCTGCTGGTCTGCGCCAACTCGCCCCAAACCAAGGGACGGGTGGAACGCGCCAACGGCACCCTGCAGGACCGGCTGGTCAAGGAGCTGTGCCTGGACGGGATCTCGTCGATTGAGGCTGCCACCGCATTCCTGTCCAGGTTCATGGACGACTACAACCGCCGCTTCGCGAAGGCACCGTTCAGCGATAAAGCAGCTTACCATCCTTGTCCATGAAGCCGGCCGCAAGGTTCATTTTGGCTTGCGGCGCGGTAATTGCACAATCGCCGGCGGGGTGTGTCGGATTGATGCAGCGGGACCTGCATCGGCGCCCTTAAGCCAGTCAGAGTGGAATAAGACGGATGAGCCTTGAACAATCTACCATTGATTTGCTGCGGGCGTCGCCCGCGCCAGTCGGTCTGAATTTCATCAACAACAAGGCGGTTTCTGCGGCGAGCGGCGAAGTAATGCCGGTGATCAGTCCAATTGATGGAACCCAGTTGACGGTTCTCGCCGCGTCAGACGCAGAAGACATGAACCGGGCGGTTGCCGCAGCGCGGCGCAGCTTCGAAACAGGCTGTTGGTCGGGTATGGCTCCGCGGGAACGAAAAAGGATTATGCTCAAATGGGCGGATCTGATCGATAGGCATGCGCTAGAGATCGCGGTGCTTGGGGTCCGTGACAACGGCACCGATATTCGTATGGCTCTAAAGGGAGAACCGCAGTCCGCTGCAGACACTATCCGGTTCTATGCCGAAGCCATCGACAAGCGAAATGGCGAGATCACCCCGACGCGCCATGACATTCTCTCACTTATCCACCGAGAGGCGGTGGGCGTGGTGGGCGTGATCATCCCATGGAACTTTCCGCTAATGATCGGAAGCTGGAAGCTGGCACCTGCCCTGGCCGCTGGAAATAGTGTCGTCGTAAAGCCTTCCGAGGAAGCGAGCCTTTCGATATTGCGGGTGATAGAGCTCGCAGCAGAGGCGGGCATCCCGCCTGGCGTACTGAATGCGGTGAACGGACGTGGCGCCATCGTGGGCGAGACGCTCGGATTGCACATGGATGTTGATGTACTTGGCTTCACTGGCTCAGGGGGCGTCGGACGTCGGCTGCTGGAGTATTCTGCGCGCTCGAATCTGAAACGCGTCTATTTGGAGCTTGGCGGCAAATCTCCAAATCTGGTCTTCGCCGATGCGCCAAATCTCAAGCGTGCGGCAAGAGAGACGGCAGCATCGATCTTTCGCAATAATGGTCAGGTTTGCGCGGCAGCTTCGCGTCTAGCGGTCGAACGATCCGTATATAAGGATTTCATGGAGGCTGTGCGGGCTGAGGCTACCGCCATGCGGATCGGCGACCCGCTGTCATTGGCCTTCACAACAGGGGCGCTGGCCAATGCCGCTCAACTTGCAAAAACTAGGGTCGCGATTGCTCGCGCCGCCGAACAGGGTGCCACTGTATACCATGGCGGCAACCAGCTCCATGCCGAAAGCGGCGGCTTCTATCATGAACCTACAATCCTGACCGATGTGGCCACCGAGATGGATGTTGTTCAGCAAGAGATTTTCGGGCCCGTTCTTGTTGCGCGGTCGTTCGACACCGAGGAAGAAGCAATCGCAATCGCGAACGAAACGGTGTTTGGCCTCTCTTCGGTTCTATGGACGCGCGATCTGTCGAAGGCGCACCGAGTGTCCAACAGAATAAAGTCGGGCGTTGTACACATCAATTGCTACTCGGGAGCGGATATCACAGCACCCCTTGGCGGTGTCCGGCAATCAGGCAATGGTTCGGATCGTTCGTTGCATGCCTTGGAGAAATACGAGAACCTAAAGACCAAATGGATTCAGCTGTGAGCCAAAGAGCTCATGGCGCTGATCGAGGATCTGATCGAGACGGCTGCGATACAGATCGCCAGAGCTCGGCAGCGTTGGCTTGGGTCCCATGGCAAAACACCGGGAGTTATTTCGGAATCTGGGTGATGACGGTGTGAGAAGGGCGACGTATCGAGGCGGGTGTCGAGCCTGCCAGAACCTCTTCAAGAAGAGCGATACGTCATGACCGAGACTACC
>NZ_QDAH01000123.1 GCF_003075415.1 Microvirga sp. KLBC 81 | reverse complement strand
TGCTCCGCTCTGCCGATGGAAATCGGCGGGATCAGGTCACGTTGCTGCGACTCATCCACGCAAAGTGCGGGAGAGCCACACAATCGGGGGAAGATCAGATAACGGGTATGGCTACGTCGCCAAGCTGTTCCAAAAAGCGCTGCGGATGCTCGGGATGCGGCACATCCGCACTCGTCCTTACACACCTAAAACCAATGGCAAGGCCGAGCGCTTCATCCAGACACTCCTGCGGGAATGGGCCTATGCGATCCCATTCTCCTCGTCGGATGCTCGGGCCGCTGATCTGCCGCGGTGGCTGACCTGGTACAATCAGCAGCGCCCGCATGGTAGTCTCGGCCGACAAACGCCGGCTCAGGCTCTCGCCGGAACAACCTGATCAGAACTCACACCTAGCAAAGACGCATCTGCAACATGTACTGACGGCGGCCGCCATGAACCTCATGCGGCTCGGTGCCTGGTTCGCTGGCACGCCACTTGCACGAACGCGTCAATCCGCATTCACCAAGCTCATGATGGGTTCCATCCCAGCGTGATGAGTTCGCCAGCAGTATCAGACATAGATAAGCTTCATGCGTGGATTCTGTGGCTGAGTGAACCGTGGAATGAGGGCCCTCAGGGGAATCTTGCCCTATGCTCCGGTCAGCTGTGGCTGGAGACAAGGTGCAAATTCGAGAGAATAAGAGGTAAGCAATAATAACTATCCCTCTTCTGTTTGTGAGCAGTTTTTGAGTAGAAAGTCTTCAGCTTATACTTGAGATAGTACTTGTGCTTTCTATTCGAATAATATAAACCGTCAGGTGGTCAAGTCGGAGTATGGTATGGAGCCGCGCGCTATCTTTTTCGATCTTGGCGACACTCTCGGCGAAGCGAAACTTACAGGTGAGCCGAAGCGCCTTAAGGAATTTATAGTATACCCCTTTGTGCGTAATGTGTTAGAGACTTTAAAATCTGAAGGTAACCATCTCGGCATAATTTCCAATACTGGTGATGATGCCGGATCTGAAGTCGACAGTCTATTAGATAAAACTGGCATTCTTGAGTTTTTTGATTCGAATTTAAGAATTTACAGCAAGGACGTAAATCTCACCAAGAATTCGAAGGAAATTTTCGTCCTAGCTGCAGAGCGAGCCGGACTCGTAAATCATCCGGAATTTTGTTTGTATGTCGGCGAGGCTGCACACGAACGAGCCTACGCCATAGAAGCAGGCTTTGTTGCCTGCCCACACCCGCTCCTTGCTCGTGATGTTCTTAATGAGCACGCGCTTTGGTACGCACGGATTGTTGCGCCTGATTCGCCGGAGACATCTGATGCTGACTGGCGTGAGGCCCTCACCGAGTTGCCGTTGGTGCCACTGCACGTGGCGGGAGTTGGTGGAACGGTGGTATATGCGATCACGACGTCAGAGGTACTAGATAGTCTAGCGCATGCCGCAGATGGACCACTTGCCTCGCTTAACGTAGATGTTTTAGGTACGGCGGACCTGCCGAAGCGCACGGACCTATTTATCCTGCGAGACGATGCCGCCGCTGGCTCTGGCTTCCTCTCCCCGCGAGGAGAAGCAGCGGAACTGTTTATCGCACCTAGCCCGGCCAAGCCACCGCTCGCCATCAAAGCAACAGCCGAAGGCATTGTTGTCGCCTTACCTCCGGATCAAAGTTTGGAAGAACTGCATTTCAGCCAGACACGTCACGGCCACACACTAAAGCTTCTTCCCGACCCTGCCCTGCTGAAGGTTGCGCGAAAGGCACCAATAGGCTTCGCCACGGGCCATTTCAAAGCCGTAGTGCCAACTTTACCTGATGAAATCGCTCAAGAGCTTGGGAAAATTCAAGGTCCAGTACTGCTGGATCGCATCGAACGCTATAGTAACAAAAAGCCGCCTGGGTCAGGCGCCGACAAAAACATTGAAAGCCGTCATGTGGATCACCCTGACAATAAGAGAGCGGTAACGGCTCTAGCAGCCGAGTTCGAGAAGCTTGGCAGTGGTCGAATGGATGTAAGCTTTCATCAGTTCACTCACAGAGGGCAAACGCTGCACAACGTCGAGGCTGAACTCCGCGGCGAGTCAGAGGAGCTCGTCTTAGTTACAGCACATCTAGACTCAACTGCGGCGAATAAGAAACCGTACCATGCAGCTCAGCACCCTGCACCTGGCGCCGACGATGATGCTAGCGGCGTAGCGGCCGTGCTTACCCTTGCCGAGCGCATCCTAGCTATAACTGCAGGTGCACGGCCAGCCCGAACAATTCGCTTTGTGCTGTTCAACGCTGAGGAAGAAGGGCTAGTGGGCAGTCGGGCCTATGCTCGCCTTCAGCACGCTCTGGGCGCCCAGATCATCGCTGTATTTCAAATGGACATGATCGGTTTTAACCGACAGGCACCAAACTCCTGGGAGCTGCACGCGGGCTTCTCTCCCTCACGGGCTGTTGAGGAGCAATCGGAGGCACTGGCCGAACTTGTGCGCATAATGGCGAGCCAAGTATCCCCGGATCTGGCCAGGGCCCAGCTTTACCCGAAAGACGAGCCGTCAGGCGGAGATCCCGCTGACGGCCGAAGTGATCATACCTCATTTAACGAGCATGGATATGCTGCGTGCTGTGCAAGCGAGGATCTGTTTGCTGGTCCGCTTGGAGCTCCGGCGGAAATGAACGAGTATTATCATCAACCTGATGATGTCTCAGAAAACATAAACCCGAACTACGCTGCTGATATAACTCGTGCAGTCGGCGCAGCCATCTCAATGGTGTCGAGCGGGCGCTCTGATACAGCATTCACGACTGCTTTCTTATCGCGCCCACCAAGCTTGATTCCTACTCCAGAAGCGGAAGAGTTTGACGTTGCTGTAGTGGGTGCCGGCATATCTGGTGTTCACGCCGCCTGGCAACTCCGCGAGTTTGGCCATCTTAGCCCTAGCCTAAGCGAACTCGCGCAGCGGCATCCCGACCGGCGATTGCGAGTCGTGCTGTTTGAGCAGAGCACCCGAGTCGGCGGCAGGCTCTACTCTCAAGTGCTACCGGGTACGCCTGTTAATAGGCCAGTTGAACTCGGCGGCATGCGGTACCTCAATAGTCATAAGCTGGTAAATAGTCTTGTGGCAGAATTCGGGCTGGAGTCCCGAACTCTGCCGGTAGACGATTCCAAAAAACGGCACCTGTTTTACTTGCGTGGGCAGCATTTCACGGGCGCCGACTGGGATCGTCCATCCTTTGTGCCACCTTACCGATTAGACCGCAATGAACGGGTTAGAAGTCCGGGGCAACTGCTCATCGAGGTTGCCTTGCGTCACCAAGCAAGGGTCGCGGCCGAGCCGGAGCGCTACCGAAATACCGGCTTTTGGAACTTGCTCCTTGATGAGCTGAGCGAAGAAGCATTTCTTTTGGTCCGTGATGCCGGAGGTTACGAAACAATTGTCAGCAACTGGAGTGCAGCTGACGCAATTCCGTTCCTTCTTGCTGACTTTGCTCCCGGTGCGAAATACTTAGCATTGAACCGTGGGTTTCAATCGTTGCCACTTGAGATCGAACGACGCTTCCGCGACGAGTGCGGCGGTGAAACCCGGATGGGTCATCGGCTTCATAGGGTCGATCGACATGCAGAAAAAGGCCTGCAGCTTGTTTTTGACGTAAATACCCAGGGTAACTTTTCAACATTCCGACGTGCACGGAATCCGCACATTTGTCACGCTCGGCATGTTATACTTGCCTTGCCGCGCCGAGCAATCGAACTTATGCATCCAGAAAGTTTCATATTTGATCCTGCCATATATAACGATGAGCCTACAAATCGGCTGAGGGGCACACGTAACTTTGAGGAGGATTTGCGGTCTGTTCTACCACAGCCTGGCTTTAAAATTTTTGCGGCCTACCGCCAACCGTGGTGGCAGAAGACGCGGTGGGTTAGGACAGGCAGGTCGGTGACCGATTTGCCTGTGCGCCAATGTTACTACTGGCATACGACAAGCAATCCTCAGACAGGCTCAATTCTTATGGCGAGCTACAATGACGGCTCCTCGGTCGAGTATTGGGCTGGCCTCGCACGCGATCCAACTCGGTATCAGCCGCCTGTTGCTGCTGCTCTGCCAGGCGTACCTGTGTTCGACATAACGCACCCCTCTGTTGCCGGGGCCTCACTCGTCCGTGAATTGCAGGATCAGCTGCGCGAGCTACACGGCCTTTCGGATACCGACATGCTCATGCCCTACGCCGTAGTTGCTCAGGATTGGACGCAGGATCCGTTCGGAGGTGGTTGGCACTTTTGGAAAATTGGCGAGCGCTCAAGCCAAGTAATGCAACGAATGCGTAAGCCGTTTACCAACGTACCCCTATATATCTGTGGCGAAGCGTGGTCGAGTCAGCAAGGTTGGGTTGAAGGCGCTCTAGAGACTGCCGAAGTTATTTTACTTCAACATTTCGGATTGCCTCCGTTGGTTGATCGGCTGACAGGCGCAAAAGCTGTTGCAGAACTCGTCTAGATCCCAGGATCATCAGCAATGCCAGATGTATACACTGTATCCGACTATATCGTTGATAGACTTTCTGCGCTTGGACTCAGGCACATCTTTGCAGTTGCAGGAAACTACACTGCAAGCTTTTTGATTACTGCCCAGGGCTCGGGAAAAATCACCTGTATTGGCACCACAAACGAAATGGAGGCGGGCTATGCAGCTGATGCCTACGCCCGTCTCAATGGGCTGGGCGTGGCGTGTGTCACTTATGGGGTTGGCTCACTAAGCCTACTTAATGCCATAGCTGGAGCTTACGTGGAGCGCTGCCCTGTTGTGGTGATCAATGGCAGCGCCAATGCCAAAAAGGCTGAACAGCTTGTCCAGCAGGGTGTTCTCTTCGCACACGCCATCGATCCCTTGCGTACGGACGAGCTCATCTTTCGCCCGATTACGGAGGCCACCGCTGTCATAACGGACGGCGAGGACGCCCCGGCACAGGTGGATCGCGTGCTGCGTGCGTGCCTCGCATCAAAGCGCCCAGTTTACCTAGAAGTCCGTGATGGTGTTTGGGAACACTCCTGCAGTCGCCCTGAGCACCCGGAACTGCCGCTCGCACGACTGCCGTCTGACCAAGCACACGAGAAGGCTGTCGAGGCTTCTGTGAAGAGTGCCGTGGATCGCGTCACAGAGCGGCTACGAGCAGCGGAGCGCCCCGTCCTTTGGGGCGGCGAAGAGCTACAGCGCTTGGGTGTCGAGGATGCATTCGAGGAGCTGGTCAGCCTCACACGACTGCCGTACACGACAACGCTGCTAGGTAAATCGCTTATTTCTGAGGATAATGACAGGTTTATTGGTGTATATGACAGCCTTTGGGCACCTGATAATACAAAGAAAGTTGTAGAAGGCGCGGACTGTTTGATAGCACTTGGGACAATCCTTTCAGACTTCTACGGCTCCCTGGTGCAGAAGAGCTATGAGCGAATGATTTTAGCTTCCAGCGACGCTGTCCGCATTGGTCACGAAGTTTTCCAGCATGTACCTCTAGACCGATTCATCCGCGAACTTGTCGAACGGTGTCGACCGGAAGCTGACGGCGCTGTCCGCAGTTGGACAGCGCCGCCAGGGTTTCACGCCGCCCAACGCACACAATTAACTGCTGAGCTTCGAGCTTCAGCAACAGCGATGGTGCAGGCTAGTGTGACAGGGGCTGCTGACCCAGATCTGACTTGGGAGACTTGTTTCCAACTTCTGCACTCATTTGTCGATGAGAACATGCTCGTAGTCGTCGATACGAGTTTCGCATTGTTCCCCGCTGCCGAGCTCTTGATAAGGAAGCGCAAGCATTTCATCGCACAAGCGGCTTGGCTGTCGATAGGGTACTCAGTTGGCGCCGTCGTAGGAGCTAGTATGACGCTATCCGAAGGAGGTGGCAAACGTGCGGTAGCACTTGCGGGCGACGGTGGATTTCAAATGACTGCAACAGCACTTTCTACGCTTGCACGTTATAGGCAGCCCGCGATCGTGTTCGTATTTGACAACGGCCTCTACGCCATTGAGCAGTTCTTGGTAGACAAGACTTACTATCAAGATGCTGCGAAGCAGCCAGTGTTTTTCAACGAGCTAGCACGCTGGGATTACGTCAAACTTGCGGAGTCACTGGGTTGCTCTGGCCGCCGAGCGAGAACACTCAGCGAGCTTCGTGCAGCACTCGATCATGCTAAATCGTCAACTGACCAACCTTGCCTGATTTCCGTAGACCTGCCAGCACGCGATGTGCCTCCGGAGATCCGGGCGAGCCTTCAGCCACTTAGCCACGCAGCTTTGGGGTCCAAAGATAATGAGCCAGGGGGGCAGATAGCTGTTGCCGGTCTGAACTAGGGTTGAGCGTTGCAAGACGCAGAACAGAAAATCTCTGCTCTGCTTTCGTCGCGAACACGATACAGGAGGTACGCACCATGTTGTACAAATTCAATAGACTTAACTGCCGATGCTGCGAACGCCCAACGATCTGCTATGTAGTCCCGCCCTACATTTTGAAGCACTTGGCTGACACTGCCACAGATCCACAGCTTCAAGCTGCTGCGAGCCAAGCATTGTTTGAACGAAAAGCTGTACAACAAACTCGTAACTTTTGGGCGAGTCAAGCAGCCCAACCACCAGCAGCGCCGGCAGCAGGAGCTGCGCCAAGCCCCACTAAGAACAGGCAGATTTGGGATTGTGAAACCACGCTAAATCTTCAGTTTAAACATGTGCGTTCAGAGGGTGAAGATCCTACCGGGGACGAAGACGTAAACGCTGCCTATGATCTTTCAGGCGAAACGTGGGATTTTTACCAAAAAGTATTCGGTAGGAACTCTATCGATGGCAGAGGAATGGATCTCATTTCCGCGGTTAACTATCGCAACAATTACAACAATGCCTTTTGGAACGGCGAGCAGATGACGTATGGTGATGGTGATAATAAGCTGTTTGCGAAATTTGTTCACTTTGTTGACGTTGTTGGCCACGAACTGACACATGGAGTTATTCAATTTTCTCCCGCGAACTTGCGCTATCAAGCACAATCCGGAGCGTTGAACGAGTCAATCGCCGATGTTTTTGGTTCACTTATCAAGCAGAGAATGAATGGCCAAACCGCGGAGCAGGCTGACTGGTTGCTTGGCAAGGGATTGCTCGTGCCAAAAGAAGGCGCGGTGCGGACAGCTCTGCGGTCGATGAAAGATCCAGGAACAGCCTATGATGATCCAACGCCAAACGGTCTTGGTAAAGATCCACAACCGAAGGATATGGATGGCTACGTGGAACTGCCTATTGATGATGATAACGATTGGGGTGGTGTACATATCTACTCTGGTATCCCAAACAGGGCCTTTTACCTGACGGCTGTGGAGCTCGGAGGTAATGCTTGGGATCGTGCCGGCAAAATCTGGTACGGTGTACTCACCGGCGGCAGGTTGGGGAGGGACGCAACTTTTTCCGAGATGCGCGCGTTGACTGTAGATTATGCGCGTCAGCATTTCGATGAGAACGTTGCAAGAGTAGTTAGTGCTGCTTGGGACGAGGTGAAGGTCGAAGCTCCCAGCGCCTAAGGTCAGCCATAATGGCGAGTTGCGGCTGTAGCAGAGTGCTGAAAAGGTCGCGCAACATACCATGAATGGTGACTGTGGCATGTTATGCACCCTTACACCTTGTGGGTCGCTTGGCTTTCTTAGCACCTTGGCAAGAGCCTGGACCGAATAGGATCAGGCTCAATTTATGGCAAGTCTTGTTGACCAGGAGCCTACCCAGGCAAGTGGCCCGGCTCCCTTAAGCGGAGGACGCTGGGCTTGCCGCTGATAGGTTCTCGTCACCGGGACGTAGCTTGGTCCGAACTCTAGTTAAGGCTTCATATTCTAGGTTTATCAGCCATGCCGGATAGCGATCCAAAGTTCAAGGTCACTTGGAAGTTCGGGAATAGCTTCATGCCCGCGCAAAGTTCTACGGCTCAAGTGCCAAAGGATAAGGAAGCTGAATTCGAGGGTTTACTTGAACGTTCAAGTTTTTTTGATTTGCCGTCGGTTTTACCACAGGAACCGATAGCTGCATCTGCTGGCAATACAAAGATAACTGTTTCAGATGGACAAAGAACACACACTGCCAATGTTTTCAACACTGATATGACTCAGGAACTTGCTGACCTTAGTGACTGGATAGCCAAAAATTTAACGCCAGAAGGCAATTGATAAAGGCTCGCCATTGTGAGATGCTTTTGGTTAGCTGTCAGGATTGTCGCTACTAAACGCTTGAGCCCAACATTGCGATGCTAGGCTCTGGAAGATCGCCCGCTTCGGTGCGTACGGAGCCGCGGGATTGGCAGCCATGGCTGGATTAACGATTGTGCCAGTGAGCGGCGCGGCCCAAGGCCTCTTCGAGAGCCTGCTGTCCACACCGGCTGGAGACTGGGTTGCGATCGCAGTTGCGGTTCTAGGGCTCGTCGTTACAGTCTTTGTCACCTATGTATTCAGTACGAGATATGAGCGCAGCCAAGAAAGAAAAAAGCAAGAAGAAGCACAGAGCGGCCTCGAAGCCAGCAGCGATGAGGCAGTCCCCGTTGCCGCTCGGACGATCGAGAGATATCTTGATGAGGTCGGACGCACTATGGCGGCGCTCCATAAAATCCCTGACGAGAAAAAGATCGGTGTTGCGGACAAGCTTCGCGAACTTATCACCGAACTGAGCGCGACGCACAGAACCCTAATCGAGAGCACCGAGTTCCTCGTGTTGAACCGGATAGAGGGCGATTTCAACGAGAAGGTTCAGGAGGCGCAAGCTCGCCTATATCCTCTTGTAACTTCGGAAGCGGCGCTGAACGGGGCTCGCACCCACTGCCACCGGGTCGCAGGCACAGCATGGGAGTTCCGTACGCGCTTAGATACAGAGCGTAAGAACGATGCCCGCCTCCATCCAATCGAGCCCGAAGTGATCGACGCCCTGGTTAGACTCGAGAACGCGATGATCCAAGCTGACAGGGAGACCATCTTGCCTGGCATGCAACTGCTTCTTGCGTCGGCATGGCAGACTATTGAGGACATTGGCGCGCTCTTGAACGCAGGGGAAGAAATGGCTGCACGCAAACTGCGGCTACTCGCAAGACGGCGGCTAAGGAAGCTCCACGAAGACATGCGCGTCGCACTGCGTCAGATGGACGAAATGGCAGGCTTCCTCGACCAGAGAGGGGGGCCACTTCGCAGCGTAACGCCTTGATCTCGTCCGCGGTGGCATCCTGGGGCTTATTGCAAACTTCCGGCGTTTACCTCGTACTTAACCCATGCCGGTGAAGAGACGAGTCGCGAAGGCGCGGGGCCATCGCATCACCCCGGAAGCAGTCGAACTGTGGGTGGGACTGATCGAGATCATGGAAGCAGGCGAGCATGAGAGATTTGAGCCGCATGGGCTACCGCACCATGTGGGCGGCTGAAGGCGACGCCGCCATCCGCATCGTCGTCGATATCGCTCGGCTCACCCCAGGAGCCGCCATCTTCGGCACTATCCTCGCCACCGTCAGCGCCTGAAGACCACCGCGCGTTCAAGGCATGGGTAATTGCCTTCATGCGCCAGCAAAGTCAAGTTACTGGTGTATGAATTGTTGAGAGCTTGGGGAAACCTTATGAATACATCACGAATTCGCAGTTGGTTAAGCAGACATTCTGTATCTATTGTATCGCTTGGCATTTTGACCGCAACGTTCTTCCTAAAGAAATACCTTGAGGGTGATATTGGATGGAAGCTGCTTCCGGGTGAATTTCTGCCAGAGGCGCTTGGTATTGTCTTTACAGTTTTGCTAATAGATCGACTAATTGCTACACGCGATCGACAAAGCACGCAGTTGATCCGACTTGCCGCATACAACGAAGCGAATCGTATGTTAAGTTTCTTTATCGAGACCTGGGAAGACATACTTAAGCATTCCTTGAATAGACCCATTCGACCTGATGAAGATATATTTTCCGACGAAAGTATCCGTTCAATCGAATTCAATTTTAATCCGGATGATAACAGAGCAGTGTTTCCACCGTACACATGGAGAAAACATCTATCAAGTTTCCCTGAACAAATCTCAATACGAGTCGATAAACTAATCCAGCGTTATGGAGTACATTTAGACCAAGATTTTCTCACGTCTATTATCAATTTGGAAAATATTGAAGCCATAAAAAAATGGGCCGTACTCGACAAACTGCCAGATTTATATGCCGGACGCCCACCGAGATCAATATTCATACATGGCACTGGCGCCAGTTTCAAACAAGAAGTCCTTCCAGCTGTTAACACGCTCTACCAAGAACTTAAATTATTGGGGGAAGATCTAAAGAACGTCGGAGGTAAGGCCCCCCTACTGAGGAGAAGGTGGTAATCATTTGTTTGTTTACGGCGCGTCCATGGCGAAGTATCTTAAGTCAAAGCAAATCGGGGGCACGCAGAATGGCAAAACGTCCAATAAGCAGGAAAACAGAAGTTATAGAGCAAAAGTATATCCTAGATCATATAGATAATATCCACACGCCAGATTCATGGGCTCGTGCAGTATTAGAGCGAATATTGCACAAATTTGCTGAGAGTGACGACGCTAACCCTATTAGCGGTGATTTCAAGATAGAAAAAATTGACCATGGATGTATTAGAGTTATCGCAAATATTGCGGGACAGGAACACATAATACATGTGCCTGGCCCTCCCAGGACTACCTTATCCAGGTTCTAATGCCACTTTGATTTAGATGCCGTAATGGGCCTGCCGCTCACGCAGTAGCGGAGCGGGTGGCTGTCCCTCAGAGTGATGTGTGTTGAAACG